>NZ_CP016199.1:0-4350 GCF_002243385.1 Mogibacterium pumilum
GGTAAGACATAGTTCTTTCGCCACACAACCTCCGGATTTACTGTCTCGGTGATACGTTTACCTTTTGGGCTTCGGTTTGTGTAGCAACCTCACCCACCGTTTAGCCTTGTATCCGGTTTCTGTTCGTAGGCTCGATGGCTTTGCTACACCGCTTCCTTCACTTGAGCATTACTGCTTTCCGCTTGCGGTTCGCTACACTTGGCGGTAAATACCCGTGACTGGACTCTCACCAGTAAGAACTGTGCCATGCCCGGCACACTACCAAAAAAGCTTGGGCATGCCCCAAGCTTTTTTCTATCCTACTGACAATCTTGTTGCCAATTTGTATTCTTGCTGCTCTCTATTTTACACCGCCTCTATTTCAATCAAATAATAGATTGGAAGCGAATATACGGATCGCAACAATGTAAGATGCGCGAACTGGATGCGTTATCGCTGATGCTAAATAATATATTGGCCTTTGTTGGCACTGAACATTATTAGTTTGTATTGGCTAATAATAGCTATCATTACTTCAGCATCAACACCGCTATCTGACCGCCTCGCTTGAGACCATCTCTCCTGTGAGAGAAATACTTGTCTTTCTCGGCGAACGTGCAGGCACCGTCAATCTCTATTTGCGATTCAGGGATACCCGCGCTCATAAGAACAGCCTTGTTCACTGCCGACAGCGACACATTAAACTTACCTCGCTCCGCATTGTATGTGTATGCACCAGGAATGTCTTTTACGCTCATATTTGAGATCGCATCGATTACATCTTCATTGCACTCAAAATGCTCTATGGATATACACGGTCCAATGGCAGCATATAAATCAGAAGAATTTGAATTGAACTCAGCCTTCATTTTCTCTACTGTGGCGCGCGCGATTTCTAGCGTAGTGCCTCTCCATCCTGCATGACTTAGACCAATTGCTTCATTGACAGGGTCATAGATATATATCGGTGTGCAGTCTGCATGTGAAGTTATGAGCGCAACGCCTCTCGCATTAGTTACCATGCCGTCGATACCTATTCGTCTCGGTTTATAGAGCCCTTCACCGCAGTTCTCCTCATCTACACGAATAACCTCTTTGTCATGTGTCTGATGAAGCATGACAAGCTGCTTCGGATCAATTCCGAGCGAGGCGCACCAAAGCTTGTAGTTTTCGAGGATATTTGCAAGAGCATCATCAGTCATCAGACTTAGGTTCATCGAGTCATAGCAGCCAGTGCTCACTCCGCCATTTCTCGTGCTATAATTACAGATTAACTTGTCATTAAACTGTTCGAACATCAAATAAAACCTTATTTTGATACTGCCGCTGCAAATACGATTGAGTAGAACTTCTCGTCTGCACCGGAACCACGTGATGTGAGTACGATTGGAGCCTTTGCGCCAACTACAAGACCAGTCATTCTGCCGCCGCCCTGGATTACCCAAGACTTTCCGATAAAGTTACCAGCAGCCATGTTTGGAACAAGCAGAACGTCTGCATCTCCTGCTACCGGGCTTTCGAATCCCTTGAAGTCAGCAATTTCCTTGCTTAGTGCGATATCATAAGAGATTGGTCCCTCTACTACGCAATCCTTGAGCTCACCATTCTCGTTCATCTCCTTAAGAGCTGCTGCGTCAACTGACTCAGGAGCCTTCTCGTTAAGTTTTTCAGCTGCACAAAGTGCTGCAACCTTTGGAGTCACATATCCCATGTTGCGTAGAGAATCAACTGCATTTTCAACAATCTGCACCTTCTGTTCTAGTGTTGGGTGAAGAAGCATTCCTCCATCTGTCAGAGCTACCAGCTTGTGGTAGTTTGGAACTTCAAATAGTCCTACATGAGACATTACCTTACCCATATTGAGACCAGTTTCTTTATTTACAACCTGCTTGAGAAGATCGGATGTCTGCATCTTACCCTTCATTAGGAAGTCGCCCTTGCCTTCGTTAATGAGTCTTACTGCTGTCTTTGCTGCCTCAACATCATCGGTTTCGTTATAGATTGCTGCATCCTCTAGAGCAAACCCATTTCCCTTGATAAGAGCCTTTATTTCCTCTTCCTTACCAACAAGAACTGCTTCAACAATACCTTCCTTAACTGCACCATTTACAGCCTCAAGGGAGTGTTCATCGTGAGCGCAAGCTAGCACAATTCTCTTCTTGACAGGATTACTTCTAACCATTTCTGCCATTTCTGCAAAATTTTTCAACATACATTACCTCCTTAAATAACATAACAATTCCTTTGTATGTCTGCCGTGGATTGGTTATTTCCTTAAGCCCTATTATTATAGCACAAAGGAAGCTTATTACATTATATATGTGCGTTATTAATGCTATAGTTCACATACTTTTTAGACTTGTTTAACTTGATCGAACAGTGGCTAACTTGTAGCCCCTCTCACACCACCGTACGTGCCATTCGGCATACGGCGGTTCATTACCAGGCTTCTACTCATTACAGTTTATCCTTATACGTGCCATTCAGCATACGGCGGTTCAACCTAAATAGTAATCAAAACAGCTTATGAGTCCTCGCTTTGCGAGGATTTCTTTGCTGATGAGATGCAGTTCTGTGGTTTCGGCTGACTTCTCGTGGTTCGTTGTTACTACAGCTGTGCCGTCCACGAGACCTCACGGGATAAGTCTTCAGTCTTTCCTCGTCTACCTGCCTAATCTATTTGCATAGGTTACGTTTGCCTTTTGGGCTTCACGACTTTTGATCCGCTTACCCGCTATGCAAGCCTTTTTATTAGGTTTCTGTTCGTCAGGCTACGATTTCGCTATCCCTTATTCTCGCCCAAGCCTCGCGACTTGAACCTTGTGAGTCGCTTTGGAGTTCATCGGCAACTACGCCCCTTGTAGACTTTCACCACAGACTGACTGCATGCCCGGCACACTACCAAAAAGGAGAGGGCTTCCCCTCTCCTTAATAGTTTGATTCAACATTTGCTGACACGCCTAGTTATGAATAACTTATAGGTCGTATCCTGCCTTGAATGCCTTCTTGTTGAGTTCAACGAACTTAGGCTTTACGTTCTTCTCAATCTGAGCATCCCAATCTACATCGTCAAGTGTGCCGATAGCCTTAACGAGAGCTCCGAGGAGTACAACGTTCATAGCCTTAGCATTTCCAAGCTCTGTAGCGATCTCGCCTGCCTTAACGTCAGTTACAGAGCACTTTGACTTGAGATCTTCCAGGATTGCTTCTGGGTACTCTGCCTTACCTAGGTTAACTGGAGCAGGGTTGATCTTGAAGTTGTTAACAACCATTTTGCCACCAATCTTAAGGTACTCGAGCCATCTTAAAGCTTCCATTCTCTCAAATGCTACGATTACGTCTGCAGAACCCTTTCCAACGATTGGGGAAAGAACTTCTTTTCCGTATCTAACCTGAGTGCTTACACTTCCGCCACGCTGTGACATTCCGTGAATCTCACTCATCTTAACATCGTAACCAGCTTCCATTAGACCGCTCGTAAGAATCTTACTTGCAAGGATTGTTCCCTGTCCACCTACTCCTACGAGGAGAATATTTTTTACTTCACTCATTATCTCTGCACCTCCTCAATAGCGTCAAATGGGCATACCTGCTTGCAGACTGTACAGCCTACGCAGCTATTAACATCGATAACAACATCATCCTTTGAAGACATGAGAGCCGGGCAGCCTGTTCTTACGCAAGCTTTACAGTTCTTACACTTGTCCTGAATGATGTGGCACTGAGTCTTGTGTAGTCCCTTGAACTCATCAAGATCCTGCTGGCTAAACTTCTTAAGTACGCATGGCCATCTTGTAATGATAACTGTTGGCTCTTCGCTAGCAATGCAAGCGTCGAGAACCTTATCAACTTCGTCAAGGTGTAGAGGATTTACTGTGTAAATGTTCTCTTCCTTGATTCCTATTGCCTTAATTAGAGAAGGAATATCAACCTCTGGCGCTGGCTTGCCCATGAGTGTGAATCCTGTTCCAGGGTTCTGCTGGTGACCAGTCATACCAGTGATTCTGTTGTCGAGGATAACGCTGATGCTATCACTCTGGTTGTATACAGCGTCCATCAAGCTTGTGATACCGCTGTGGAAGAATGTGGAATCTCCGAGTACACCTACGGCCTTAGTCTTTGCACCTGCAACCTTGTATGCCTGTGCAGCACCATGAGCCATTGATAGGGAAGCTCCCATACAAATAGCTGTATCAAGTGCGCTAAGAGGAGCGTTTGCTCCGAGTGTATAGCAGCCGATGTCTCCGTTAATCATGAGACCTTTCTTCTTCTTGATTGCCTGGAAGAATCCTCTGTGAGGGCATCCTGCGCAGAGCGTTGGAGGACGTACAACAGACTGAAGCTCTGAATCATAAGACTCCGGCTTAAATC
>NZ_CP016199.1:4731-11277 GCF_002243385.1 Mogibacterium pumilum
TTAATCATGAGACCTTTCTTCTTCTTGATTGCCTGGAAGAATCCTCTGTAAGGGCTGCCTGCGCAGAGCGTTGGAGGACGTACAACATACTGAAGTTCTGAATCATAAGACTCCGGCTTAACTCCTGTAAGTGCCTCTCTAACGATATCTGTGTTGAGCTCGTCAAACTTTGGAATCTGCTGATTTCCAATGCACTCAATTCCGTGAATCTCTAGGAACTCCTGTAGATATGGATCCATTTCTTCGATTACGTATACCTTGTCTACCTTGCTGCAGAAATCCTTGATTAGATCTGTAGGTAGTGGGAATGTCATTCCTAGCTTGAGGTATGAAGCGTCCTCACCAAATGTTTCCTTAGCATACTGATAAGAAATACCAGATGTAACAACACCAATCTTAGTCGAGTGCCACTCAGGCTGGTTGATTTCTGTTTCATTTGCATAAGCTTCCATATCAGCTAGCTTAGTTTCGAGATTAACTCTCATCTTCTTAGCATTAGCTGGTGCGGAAACGTACTTCTCAATCTGCTTCTTGTAAGGAACGTACTCGTGCTCTTCTCTGTCGCCGAGTTCTACGATTCCCTTTGAGTGACAGACTCTAGTTGTTACATGGAAAAGAACCGGAGCATCAAATCTTTCAGAGAGACCGAATGCCATCTTCATGTAATCCTTACACTCCTGAGAGTTGGATGGTTCTAGCATGAGCAGTCTTGCTGCCTTTGCATAGTTTCTGTTGTCCTGCTCGTTCTGGGAGCTGTGCTGACCCGGGTCGTCAGCGGATACGATAACAAATCCACCTGTAACTCCAGTGTATGCGACTGTGAAGATAGGGTCTGCTGCTACGTTAACACCTACGTGCTTCATAGCACAGAATGATCTAACACCTGCAATGGATGCACCGATAGCAGCTTCTGCAGCTACTTTCTCATTAGGAGCCCACTCTGAGTACACATCATCCTTGTACTGAGGCATATTCTCGAGAATCTCGGTGCTTGGAGTACCGGGATAGGCCGAAGCAAACTGGCAGCCGCCTTCGTACGCGCCGCGTGCAATAGCTTCGTTGCCCGACATAATTACTTTCATCTACTTACCTCCTTAAGTTTAACCGTATTAAACTTGTCATAAATATACTTGAATTATACAAATGAACATAATAATCGTCAAACAATGTATTTTCTCTATTTTTTTGCTATTTTGTACTTTTTGACAAAATATCCTGCGCTTAAAAGAGAATATTTGTTTGTTTTGCCTTTATTTGTGTAACTTTCACTTTATTATTGTAAAGATTTTATATTTTATTTGAAAATAATTTAGCGCATAATATTCGTTTACAGACTAGACTGTTTGGTATGCTATACACTGTTCTCTTTCCATAAAAAAGTGTATCCCTCGAGATGAATCTTTCCATCGATCTGTTTCAAATCCGTTAGCCGGCTCTACCCATTTCCCTCGCTCGTAATAGAAATCCGGATCCACTGTCGACTGCGCCCAGTCATAGCTAACCGTCTCGTCTATGCTCTTGATTGACAGCACCTTGGCCTTGTCGCATCTGCACGTTTCCCTTGTCGCAGAAACTCGCCTTGCCTCTCTTGGAACGAGGAGCTGAACCACTCTGAGTTCAGAGCAGCATTTCCACGCTATAAAGGCTCCTGTCTCTGGTGGTACCTGCTTATACCACTTAGTATTTTCGTCTACGATGATGCCATCGAGGTTAGCGTCCTCGAGGACTGCGGCATACAGATTTGCTCCGGAAATGTCGCTGTCCGAGAGGTCGATATCGCGGAAGATGGCTTCGGTCATATCGGTATTGACGAAACGGCATGCATGCATCGGGCACTCTCGGAAGAGTGTGCCCGATATACTGGAGCCGCTGAAGTCGGCGCCAGCGAGGTTGCAGTTCTCGAAGCTGCAGAGCTTGAATGTAATATTTGTTAGATCGCAGCCTTCGAGGTCCGTGTCCTTGATGGCGCTCTCTTCTATAGTAAGTCGTTCAGATTTATCTCTACCTGCTACTAGATTTATAATCTCATCTGAAGTAAATTCCTTATTCACAAGTCTTCACCTCGCTTTGTTTATACAACAAGGTTTTAATCATCATGTATTTGTCTCGCTCTAAAAAGTTCTAAAGCATTCGTCATCAGCTTCTTAGTTCCGCGGAGTTTAAATATAAACAAATTGCGTGCATCTAACACATATATAGTATAACACTTTTTATATTCATATTATATCATTAATCCCTCTAATTAGAACGGACCGACGGTTTGTCTACAATCTAATTTTCACATTTTTGTACATTGACTTTTATACCTGTTGTGAATTTTCACAAAGAAATTAATATTTTTTAGTTTTTTACTTGACATTTAACTAAAGTTGAGATTAATATAAGAGTAGCTTTTGAATAAGACTGACTCGATAGAGGTTGCGGAACTCAATAGTACTTGGTAGCTACAGCGTGGGAAGCTGCTACCAAGGAAAGGGAAATCCGCCGAAGGGAATATCGCCCCAACGATATTTTCTGGGACGGTGCAGAATATGCGCCGAACTGTCACATCGTAAAATGTGGAGCGCTATCAATGGTATATAGCTAATGCTTATTTGCATTACTTACGTACGAACCATGGATACGTTTCAGACGTTATTCATGGCTATTTTATTTATACGGAGGTTTTACAAATGATACGCATTAACAGAAGTAGAGTTATGTACGTGTTTGGACTTGCAGCACTATTTATCGCCGCTATGCCACTTGTGGCTATGGCTGCTGACAGCAAGCCAGCTGTGTATGCAACAGCATGGGCAGTTCTGCCGCCTATTGTTGCTATCGGGCTCGCACTCATCACAAAAGAAGTGTACAGCTCACTATTCATCGGAATCCTTGCCGGTGGACTAATTTATTCAGGGATGAATTTCCCGAAATTCATGAACCATGTAATGATTGACGGATTCGTTACTTCGCTATCTTCGGCTGGAAATGTCGGAATACTCGTATTCCTAGTTGTCCTCGGCATGCTGGTAGCGATGATGAACCTATCAGGTGGTTCTGCAGCTTTTGGAAACTGGGCTGCTCATAAAATCAGAACTCGCCGTGGCGCTCAGTATTCGACTGTTGCTCTCGGCCTGCTCATCTTCGTCGACGACTACTTCAACTGTCTCACAGTTGGCAGCGTTATGAAACCACTGACTGATAAATACAGCATATCAAGAGCAAAGCTCGCTTACTTAATCGACGCAACTGCTGCTCCTGTCTGCATTCTCGCGCCAATCTCATCTTGGGCTGCAGCTGTCAGCGGATTCGTAGAAGGCAAAAATGGTCTAAGCATCTTCATACAGGCTATCCCTTACAACTTCTATGCGCTACTCACCATCGCTATGATGTTCATGATCATCACTATGAGCTTCGATTATGGGAAAATGGCGACTTACGAGAGAAATGCTGTGGAAAACGGAGATATTTTTACAATACAAGATACTGCTGTTCTAAAGAACGATGGTGATGCTGATACTGTTCACCAGGGCATAGTTATTGACCTTATGTTCCCTGTAATCGTTCTGATCATCTCGTGCATCACCGGCATGCTTTACACTGGTGGATATTGGAAGGGGGAATCGTTCGTAACTGCATTTGCGGGCTGCGATGCATCGACTTCCCTCGTTCTTGGAAGCGTTGTTGCACTAGTTATTACAATAGTTTATTACACGATCAGAAGAGTCGTTCCTTTCTCGGAGCTTATGGAGTGTGTACCAGAAGGTTTTAAATCAATGGTTTCGCCAATACTTGTTCTGACGATGGCTTGGACTCTCAAAACTATGACTGACTCACTCGGTCTTGCACAGTTCGTTGCAAATATGATGGATAAGGTTCCTGGCGGATTCGTTATGGTAATCCCAGCTCTGTTCTTCCTCGTATCATGCGCACTAGGTTTCGCATCCGGTACATCATGGGGAACATTCGGAATCCTCATCCCTATTGCATTAGCGGTAACTGCAAACAGACCTGATATGATGATTGTCCTAATCTCATCCTGCATGGCTGGTGGAGTTTGCGGTGACCACTGCTCACCAATCTCTGATACTACTATCATGTCATCTGCTGGTGCAGCTGTTAGACACCTTAGCCACGTTGAGACTCAACTACCTTATGCTGTAACGGTTCTCTCCGTATCAGCGATTTGCTACGTAATTGCTGGCATCATGGAATCGCCATGGGTTGCACTTGCTGTAGGTCTCGTACTCCTATACGTAATTCTGCGCTTCTTCAAGAAAAGAGAAGGTTCGTACGTGGTAGACGAAGTTCAGACTATTGAGGCTGCAACTGCTCAGGGCTAAAGCGAGATAAATAAACATACCTACGCTTTGTACATGTTGTTAGATTGACTTTAATATAATAAGAAGAAGGAGCCATCACTGCTGTGTGTTGGCTCCTTTCTGTATATATCAATCAGAGTTACATAAACGGGATTATATGCAGTGCAGCCGCTACGATAAATAACCCTAGTAGGATGAACATGCTTCCGATAAGGCAGAACGCCTTCTTGCTATTACTATTTACACCTTGCGGATTTAACTCCTTTATATAAAATCTTGTAGGCGAATGTTTGTCGTAAATTATAGTGATGGGAATCTCATCCTTGTGCTCACATTTTCTCAAAAATGAAGCCTTGCTATCTGAGCCAAAGAACGTTTTGCTATATCTGAGGCTTTTACCACTTTGACTCTTGAAGAAAATCTCGCAGTCACACTCGAAGCTATATCTCGTGCTTCTAATCTCGATTACCTTTAGGAAGCCTTTCGTTTCAAGTACATTTGTGCCATCTACCACTAGATTATTAATGTCCTTCTCCTTGCCTGAAGAGAGTCGTCCTACAGATATAAACATCCAACCTATTAATATCATTATAAGAGCTATAAAATACATCATCTCATCTGTTACCATTAGTAACCCTAGTTATTCTCTACTAGCGCAAGCAATGTCTTGTAAGCCACCGGTCCTGCAACTTTATAGCCTGTACCACCATTTCTAACCCATGCCACAAATGCATACGGATGGTTCGCATCATCTATGAACCCAACGAACCACGCATCTGGCGTTCCACTACCAGTCTCGGCTGTTCCAGATTTTGCATAGATATCTAGTCCTCGAAAATTGCTTTCTCCATAGGTGACCTTGACATCATTTTTCATCATATTCTTCATCTTTTCGGCTGTTCCACTGCTCAGATATTTACCGAGCGAGTCGCCACCTGTTACCTTCTTGAGGAAGTTCGATGAACCGATGATGTAAGGATTTATAGCCTTGCCGTCATTTGCAATAGCTCCAATGTAAACCATCATCGACGCAGGATTTACGAGATCCTCCGCCTGCCCGATTCCTGCCCAGCTTAGCTTGACAGGATCGTCCTTTGGGAAGTTAAATGTACCCTTCGCGGTCTTGATTCCGTTTATATCGAGTGAGTTGGTAAGCCCAACCTTCTTGACGTAATCCCTCATGGTACTTGCACCAACCTTGCGAGTAATCTCGCCAAATGCACCGTTACAAGACTTGGCAAGCGCCATCTCGAAGTCAACATGTCCGTGCGCCTGCGTGCACTTTATTGGTGAACCGTTTACATACGTAACACCAGAGCAGTTGAACTCGAAGCTATCGATATCGTCAACGTTGTCGATTGCAGCTGCTGCCGTTACAGTCTTAAATGTCGAACCCGGCGTGAGCCTTCCCGAGAGGAAGGTATTGAAATATTCAGATGAGTTTGAGTTTGTCGGTAGTGTTCCCTGTGGATCCACCGTCGGTGTGCACACCATAGCCATTATCTCACCTGTCTTGTAATTATAAACTGCCACCATTCCCTGTCGGTTTCCGAGCGCCTTGTATGCGGCAAGGTTAGCCTTGGAATCTATGGTCAGGTTAATTTTACTTCCGTCTTTAGTCGTGTCATAAGTACCGTTGAGCAAATCGTATCCGATGAGCTGCGGTCTAAACACGTTGATGGCTCCCGTAGCGATATTACCCTTTGGATCTCCAACCGCATGAACAGTCGCCCTTCTAAGCGATGCATCGGACGGATAGACGAGTCCATCTTTTGTGCAGTTAAGCAGCATTACACCATTTCGGTCATAGATAGTACCGCGATTAATTTCACCGTTTGTATATATTTGTCTGTTGCCATAGAAGCTCGCCCAATCTTGCCCCTTGGTCACGAATCTCCATGTAAAAATCAATATTCCTATGAATAGCGACGCGGCAAGCAGCAGGCAGATATTCGCTCTTCGCTCTAGTTTCCGCATGTGCTACCTCCTTTTGTCTTAATACGCATCAAGGCCTCCTCTTAATCGCGAGACTGGCATCCTTACGCATGTCAGCAGCTTTGAAGTAGGCAAGCATCGCCCACGAGCACATCGCGCTCGTACCTCCTGTTGAAACGAACGGGAATGTAACTCCCGTCAGTGGGAATAGGTCTACCGCGCCAAATATATTTAGCATAGTCTGAAAAATCATCATCGTCGCTGCTCCGCACGCTGCTATCGTGTAGAACGCGGATCTTCCGGCTAC
>NZ_CP016199.1:11424-60693 GCF_002243385.1 Mogibacterium pumilum
GAGTTCACCGCAAAGAGAGACAGCGTTATGATGCATAAAACAAGCAGAATAGCTATTATTAAGCCCCACTCTTCAGTCACAAATCCGAATACAAGGTCTGTGTTGGAGGCTGCAACCGTTTTGAGTGAGCCATTTCCAGCTCCGAGCCCAAGCATTCCGCCCCCAGATGCATATGACATAGTTCTCGTTTGCTGATATCCCATACCATTGATGAAATCCGGCTCCCAGACGTGTCCCCACGCTTTGAATCTGCTGAGTATATACGGCTTAAACCTGAGTACCATTATGCCCATGATACCCGCAGCACCGATAGTAAGTATAAGTCTAGAGAAGTCACCACTTCGCAGAAATGATATTACCAGATAAGTCACGAAGAATATTAACGCTCCTCCGAAGTCTCCCATCTTGGCTAGGCAAGCCAGGCAGAACAAAGAGAATAGCATGAAACCGTAGAGATTCTTCTTGTTGAAGAGATTCTCCATAGTGGCTGCTCCAATACAGATGAATGCAAGCTTGACGATTTCAGACGGCTGAATCGAGATGCCGCCTATTGTAACCCAGTTTGCAGCTCCGAATTTGGTCGTACCGAATATTACGTTGAAAAGCAGTAGTCCTATCGCCAGTGCTGCGAGCACCGGTTTGATTTTCTCCGTCCTCTTGAGGTCGCGCATATAAATGCACATGAATATGAAGATAAATATACCGACTAGTGTCGCGATATATTGCTTCATAGTGAGTGTCGGATTTGCAGAAGTCGTGACCGCCAATCCTATCGTCGACATAAAGAAGGCTATCATCTCCATCTCGAAGCCCTTGCTACCCATAGCTCTGAACAGTATTACATAAACCCACATCGTTGCAGAAAGCAGCGGAATTGAAAGAAGCGCCCCTGGAGTCAGATTCGTCCCCATGCCAATTATCAGCTGTATCATCGTTAGAAACTGAAATGCAGTGATAGCAACCATAAGCGGCCATGGCGAAACGGGTTTCTTATCCATCGAGCGCATAGCATCGTTATTCTTCTCCTCTTCGACACTTATTGCAGCGAGAGTGCACTTTGCACCTCCCATGATAATTTCGTCGCCAGGATTTATTATGTATTTCTTACGCGGAATTAGCTGGATACCATTGATTACAGTTCCATTCTTGGAATTCAAATCCTTGAACATCCATTTCCCGTCTTTGCGGCGAATTAAAAGCGCCTGCGTATTTGAAATCGTATCGAGCTCAATACGTAGGTCAACAGATGATGATCTGCCGATTATATTCTCCCAATGTGTAATCGGCAGAGCAACGCCGTCCTCAACTGAAAGGTATCCCCAAACCTCTGGAGTCACCCTTGTTGAGAGCAGCGACATGATGGACTTCATAAGAATGTAAACTGCCAAAATTACGAAGGCCCATCTCGACACTGTCGTTATGTATTTTGCGAAAATAGGATTATTCTCGACAAAAGTAAGTACGGATGCAAATAAACTATCTATGGTTACCACCCCATTTACAGTAATCTCTATTTCTTCCAGGAGCTCTTGAGGCTTACAATGCTGTTAAACACCTTCTCGTCATCAGTCGTTAGTTCGCTATCCGCAATATAATATCCTTTGCGGAAGAACTGAAATCTCTCGCCAGCCTTGACATCGGCAACTGCCGGTTCCGCATAGCCCCAAGTCTCACGCAGCGAATCAGGATTGAGCTCTAGGCTCCCCTCCTCATTTTCAAGCATGAGGGTCTGATACTCGCGAATCTTGATCTTCACTGCTGTCGAAGCTTCTACGAAATGAATTGTACCCTTTACCTTGCGATTTCCACCTTCGGTTCCACTCTTGGTCTCCGGATCGTAAGCGCAGAGCAGCTCCTTGATTGAGCCATCTTCGTTCTTAACAACCTCGTTGCAAGTGATGAAATAACCACCCTTGAGTCTAACCTCGTTGCCAGGGAATAGTCTGAAATACTTCTTAACAGGTTCTTCCATGAAATCTTCTCCGTCTATCCACAGTTCACGGCCAAACGGGAGTTCTCTCTCTCCAAGCTCTGGAGCATTTCTATTGTTCTCAACTGCACAAGTCTCGATTTGGCCTTCTGGATAGTTTGTAATCACTACCTTGATCGGATCCGTTACGACATTACGAGCAGCAACCTTGAACTGAAGATCATCCCTCACGCTAGTCTCGAGCTGCGCAAAGTCGACTGTCGAGTTGGACTTAGCTACACCGATATCGTCACAGAAGTTTCTGATTGCCTCCGGTGTGTATCCGCGTCTTCTTATGCCTGCGATTGTAGGCATGCGTGGATCATCCCATCCTGAAACAGTGCCCTCATCAACAAGCTTCTTGAGATATCTCTTACTCATCATCATGTTGGTGATATTAAGCCTTGCAAACTCAATCTGTCTTGGCTGTGGGTTCCAAAAGTCAACTTCATTGAGTACCCAATCGTATAGTGGTCTGTGATCCTCGAACTCAAGTGTACAGATAGAATGCGAAATTCCCTCAATCGCATCCTCAATTGGATGTGCGAAATCGTACATCGGATAGATGCACCATTTGTCACCTGTGTTATGGTGAGTAGCGTGAGCGACTCTATAGATAATAGGGTCTCTCATGTTGATGTTAGGTGAGCTCATGTCAATCTTGGCACGAAGCACCGCTTCTCCGTCACCATACTTTCCAGCTTTCATATCTTCAAAGAGAGCTAGGTTCTCCTGAGCTGTTCGGTTTCTATATGGACTCTCCTTACCAGGCTCAGTGAGCGTTCCTCTGTACTCCTTCATCTGCTCAGCTGTGAGCTCACAGACATAAGCCTTGCCCTTCTTGATCAGCTCAATCGCTGCATCATACATAGTATCGAAGTAGTCAGATGCCCATCTCTTCTCATCCCACTCGAAGCCTAGCCAACGCACGTCCGCCTCGATGGATTTTACGTATTCCATATCCTCCTTTACAGGATTGGTATCGTCATATCTGAGGTTGCATTTTCCGCCATATTTCTTAGCCGTTCCGAAGTTTAGGCAAATAGACTTTGCGTGTCCAATATGCAAATATCCGTTAGGCTCCGGCGGAAACCTCGTGTACACCTCTTGGTACTTACCCCCCGCTAGGTCTTCATCTATCATGTTGTGAATGAAATTACTTCTCATTGTAGTTTCTAGTGAATTATCTTTATCGATAGCCATCGCTCGCCCTCCTCGGCTTATTTTACTGCATGTTCGCCAAGTCACGAACGCGAGCCATCTAGCGACTAACTGATGCGTCCATAACTTGGCGAATGCACTGAATTTCTTAAAATTATATCATAATCATGCAGGTTTCAAAAGGCAGCGCAGTCCTCACGCTTTAAAAATACTGTGTAGATTATATGTCTAGATATCCACTCTCGCTAGTATTGCTGCTGGTGTCTTGCGCATAGTCTGAACCACCGGTATTAAACCCGAAACCAGATTAAATACTAGAAGTAATGTAAAGGTCAACATTGCGACCCATGGCGCCAACAGGAATTTCGAGCCGAACAAAGTCGTAGTATTACTCAACACATAGTAGGCTGCTGCTATACCGGGAACTGCAGTGAGAACTGTGATTACAATAATCTCACCTGCAAACATTCTATATACATCACGCTTTTTGAGTCCTATAGCTCTCATCGTTCCGATTTCTTTGATTCTTGACAAGAACGAGGATCTGAGCATTAGGAACATCTCTATAAGAGCTATGAGTATAAGTAATCCAGCCGCCGTCACCGTGCTTCTAAAGTTTTGAGACTCGGACTTTTCATAATTGTCTCTATCACGATCATAATTAACCTGTACAGTATATCCCTCATCTGTCAGCTTCTTTGCCATGGCAGTTGGATTTTGCGAGTATACAGATACGCTTCTTTGCTTGGATATATATCCGAGCAGTAGGGTGTGGTTAGTTGTATAGTATGCATCATCATCTTGTGAATCAGTAGTATAGTAGCCAACCACCTTAAGCTTGTGATTATTCACTTTGGCACTAATTTCCTTGTTAAGCGGCATCTCTTCTTCATGAGTGTCCCGCACTAAAACCTCGTAGTCATTAGCCGGAGCTTTACCCTTCTTGATTTTGAGAGAAGATGGAGCATACCCATAATCTGAAATAGGATTTTCACCCTCTTGTTCATTGCCTCCACCCACTTCATCGGAAGGCACGCCAGATGGTCCTTCAAGTGTAGATCCACTTTCACTATACATAAGCACATCCTGACACTTACTATCAGCAAAGAAAGCCGATGGCGAATTAACGTTTGAGATACCGGTGATTGTAAACTCTCCAAGATTTTTGACCTTGAGCTTTCGTCCAATTAAATCGGAACTCTTAATCATTCCAACTTCCTGAATAGCTCTCGCCTTAAACATCTTGTCTACCAACATTTTATCGATAACAACACCTTTATCATCTGTAGGCAAAGAACCCTTGTATAAATTGGATTTTTTGAGCGAACTGATAGGTGTCACCGATGCATTAAATTTTAAAACATAATCCGAACTCTGCAGATATTCGGTAAAAGGCATCACTAAAGTTGCCTGGGTATTCCCCGCAAATGCAGCTTTTGCTCCTTCAGTGCTTCTGAGTTTTTCTACCAAAGTTGGATCTTTTTTTGCATTATTTACAGTAATATAATTACTATTTGTGGTAAGGAAATCTTTTTCCTTGATATCGAGCACCCCAAATACGTTACTTATAGCAACGAAAGTAAATATAGACGCGAATACAAACCCGACAAGCAGAAGTTTCTTGAGCCTGTTAAGCTTTGCAATTGTCCTAAACCCATTAGTAAACATCCTGATCGGCGAGTACAACGATGTGTATTTTGCCTTGTACCCATTCGGGAGGAACTTATCGTACTCAAAACGATTTTCCTCATAAATACTGGAATCCATAGCAGAATAATGGTCATCAATAAGCTCTATATTAGAGTTTTCGTCGATAACATTGTACCTGCCTCCTGTGTTAACGTACAAATTACCTGCTCTTAAGACTATTTTAATACCTGCTTCCGATAGCCCATCGCTATACACATCTACCTGTACGTCTTCATTTCCATATGAATCATGCTTTGGCATGTCTTTGAGGTAAATCTTGTTCTCAAGCTGATAATCCAAATAGTTTTCGGTATCATTTTCCCGATCCCCCACTATCTTACCGTCTCTCATATCTATGATTCTGGAAGAGTAGAATTCAGCAATTTTCTTCTCATGTGTAACGAGAAGAACCAGTCTGTCTTTGGAAATTGTCTTGATGATGTTCATGACCTCGATTGTGTTTGCACTATCGAGGTTTCCCGTTGGTTCATCGGCTATAATTATACGTGGATTCTTGACAATGGCACGCGCGATTGCAACGCGCTGTCTTTGTCCACCGGAAAGCGCATCTGTCGTTTTGTTCCTAAATTGGTATATTCCTACTGACTTCAGACAATAGTTGACACGCTCTTTAATCACCTGTCTGTCCTTTATGCCAATCATTCGCAATGCAATTGCAACATTTTCAAATACAGTCATCCTATCGAGCAGATTGAAATTCTGGAAAATATATCCAATTTTGGCATTACGAATTGAATCTATCTTTGATGACCTCATCTTAGATATACAAGCATCATCAACAAAGATCTGCCCCGAATTAACCTTATCCAGTCCCCCAATCGCATTTAACAAAGTTGTTTTACCACAACCGGATGGTCCGAGTAACGCTACTATGCCACTCTCCGGGAGTTCTAGAGAGGTATTGTTAATTACGTGTATTTCATTGGCTCTACGTTTATTGAAATACTTATTTACATTATGTAATTTAATCATTTCTAGTCCTCCTCTCTATAAATATTCATTGCCGACTTTTTAAATATCTTGCGAGAATACCTATTTGCAATCAATAGTGACATGAGCATCAATGACACAGTAAGGATTACATAATCCTTCATCTCAAGATACAGTAATGCTGATTTGAGTGGTTTTATATTCACAATGCCTTTTGACATCAAGTATATACCCATAAAATCGACTACTAGCGCAAGTCCCATCATTATCAGTAATTCTATGCGAAGTATTGCACTTGTGTTCTTCCTTGTTCCTCCAAGTATTCTAAGCGTTGCATAGTAAGAGTTCCTTGATTTCATAACAAGCCTAATTATTGTATATGCTATAAAAAACAATACTACGAATCCAATTCCTGTAAATACAATTTGAGTTAATCTAGTTATGAACATTATAGGAGATGGATTCTTCATATTCATTTTCTTCATCGCAAATGTCTTATAGGCTGCATTTTTCTCTATTGCTGCGGTTATCGCATTTACGTTGAGGTCATTGTCAGCAAATATACTTATCTGGTAGTTCCCCTTATCATAGAGAGCTGCTGCATCCTCCGGATTTATATAAACCCTTGCGGCCTTGCTATCATATTCATCCTTTGATAATCCTAGCAGTTTGGATGCGTTGTTTTTAGTTACACTCTTTGTCGTTTTAAGTGAAATATCTGCCGAATAATATATATTAGATATCGAAATTCCAAGAGGCTTATTTTCCCATTTCTCATCCTTATAATTTTTATTCTGATCTTCGTATATATAAGCTTCTCCTTTAGGAACATTAGAATTTGATGCTATAAAGTCCCTTGCATTAGACTTATGTATCTTCTGTCCGTTGAAGTCAATTACAGCTTTTGACTTCTGACTAAGTGTGTTAGTTACAACCTTACTTGCAAGCACATTCGAGCAATAGTACTTAACATTTCCAGTTAAAGGATTAACCCCCGATTTGACCGGATTGTCATAAATGATGATTCCGGTTACTCTGACTTTGCCAATTTGCAAAGTCTCACCGCTCGCATCGTCGATTAGTTCAAATTCTTTTCCTATAATTTCATTCTTATTACTCTTAAGGTCACCAGACGCCTGTGCCGTTTTGTCTGTAACTAAAACTATATCATTATCTTTCTCCGGCAGTGTTCCATATGTAAGTTCTTTTGCACTTATTTTCTGCCCTGGATTAAGCGGCCCTGTCACGAATATATTAGAATTTATTGAAAGCGTGGTGTCCACAACGAGATCTTCTTTTACTATATTTTTGACATGTTTGATTTTAGAAAGCTTGTTATAATCTTCATCTGTAAACGCAGAATTGTCTTTCTTCTTAACAATAATTCTATCAGCACTAATGTTATTGAAAAACTGATTGGTTAGTCCGTTAACTTCCTGTCTATGAAGCTCATCTTTTGTCGTGGCATACTGACCCAACACTGATGTTGCAACAAAAATATATATTATAAACAGCAGTATAAACTTAGTAGGTAGGTTAAAAGCATTCCTAGTTCCAAGTCTAATCTCATTAGCAATACCCATCTCATCATATCTTGAAGTTGAACCTATATCATTCAGTCTTCTCGAAATTCTGTTAGAGTTATTAACGTCTACTGTATCAGGCTTATCTTCTTTTATTGACTTTTTACTAACAACTGTTTCATAATCTTTTCTGTCCGCAATTCTTGCTGCCCTTCCCCTGCGCATAGGTACAGGTTTTATCTCATCACCATCAACATTTTCTTGTCTTAGTCTTTCGGCAACATCCGAGTATTCTGAATTATCATTCACAAAGTCATTGTCATCATCTATTACTTCTAAATTAGAATCTTCAACCCCTGGAAGAATGAGATTCGGTTCATCAATAATACTATATTCTTGATCACAGTTTCTTACCGAATTATCTTGTTCATCAACACCAGAATCATTATTCTCTTGGCGTTCTCTAATTTTCTTATCTTCGATTATTTTCCCATCGTGTACAGTTATCTTTCGGGTGATCAAATTCTCAACTTGCTCATAATTATGAGTTACTATTACTACCAGTTTTTCCTTAGAAATATTGTGTAAAGTTTCCATAACTTTGGCTGCAGAAACTGTATCCAAATTACCCGTCGGTTCATCTGCAACTATAATAGGTGCGTCTTTTGCAAGAGCTCGTGCAATCGCTACTCGCTGCTTCTGTCCACCGGAAAGTCTAGATGCCTTCGTCTTCGTGTACTCACCCAGATCTACGAGTTCAATAAGCTCATTTACACGTTCTTTGCACTCGCCGTGCTTCATCCCGCACATAAGCATCGAAAGCTCGATATTCTGATATACGGTATAACTATTAATCAGATTAAAATCTTGAAAAATATTGCCTATAAAATTCTTTCTATACCGCTCATAGTCCTCGGTTTTGAAAGCACTGGTATCCTGTCCACCAACAAACATCTCTCCTTCTTCGTAAGTGTCTAGCCCAGAAATTACGTTGAGCAAAGTGGATTTACCGCTTCCACTTTCTCCTGTAATAGCAACAAACTCGCCCATATCTAGGGTAAGGTCTACTCTAGATAATCCCGTGCTAACAGTGTCTTTGTTGGTGTAATATTTAGACACCTTATGTAGCTCAATCATGTGTGACATATGTTCCTCCTGTGTTCATAACTTAAACTAAAGAACACTCTTTCGTATAATCAGATTGTAAATGGGCTGGAAAAGGTTTTCAACAACATTTATATTCATTAATATATTGCTAATAGATTATTAATAATTTGCTTAACTTCTTACGAAATTTCTTAATTTATGTGATAGATGATTAATATATGATTATCACTTATATGATATTGCAAGATTATAAATTGACTAATCATTGCCACTCGCAGTATAATCATTTTGTACTAAACTCACTCATCTGCAGGTGTAGTTTAATGGTAAAATTCGAGCTTCCCAAGCTTGCGTCGAGGGTTCAATTCCCTTCACCTGCTCCAGATAAAAACAGACGGTTCATCCGTCTGTTTTTTGTATATAACGAAATGGGAATTTAACCTGAGACGCAAGCAATAAAATCGAAGAGGGGGCAGTTTCGGGTGTATACTGGCGTAGACACACCCGAAAAACCGCTGTCAAGGAGCGAAGCCCGCAGTGCGGCGCCGAAGGCGTCCTTGATAGCGGGATATTCCCTTCACCTGCTCCAGATAAAAACAGACGGTCTAGCCGTCTGTTTTTGTATATAGCAAAATGGGAATTGAACCTGAGACGCAAGCAATAAAATCGAAGAGGGAGCGTATTCGGGTTCGACGCATGAATCGTTTTTAGGCTCTACTTCTTTAAGCACACATAGAGAGTTGGAAGTCCATTATCTCTATCCTCTTTTCCTGTCTGCTTATCAAAAAATCCTATATTGTCAAATCCCTCAAAGTTAACAAAGTCACCAAGTTCTTTATTCGCCATGAGGTTATGAATTTTGAACATTAACTCCTCTAAACTAAAACATATTCCATCATCAGATTTAAGGTATACTATTATCTTTACTTGCCACATTCCATCATTTTGCTTTTCTTTTAAGACCTCTGCATCATTAAAAAGAATTTCATTTTCATGAAGCTGCTTAGTGCTCTTTATATACGCCTTATATACAACAAGCAGTTCCCCTGCATTTATAGGAGCATTAACATCTTGTGCATGCCAGTCTTCGCCGAAATTCTCTATCATGGCATCATCAAATTCCACGGCAAAGGCATATCGAGAATATTTATGCTGATCAAATATCCAGTTTACATCGTAGTGGCCTGCGAGCTTCTTTGACACTCTGGTTGTATACTGCCATCTTTTTTCGTACTCAGGATCAAAATCATCATAGTTGTCAACCTTTGTTTTTTTATAATTTACGTATTCCTTATAAATCCTAGGAAATTCGGTTTTATGTTCCATAAGAAAACCTTCGATACCGCTGCTTTCTATAGGCTCTATACACCAATCTACAACTTTTTTATCCTTAGTGATATCAACTGCTTTACCAAACATTTCAAGTGCTTTTAGCATATATTTTTCAATGTTTGGGAATCGCCTGTAGGTATAAGTATATCCATATCTATAGTACCAAATTGCATCTCTATCTGACTCCGGAATAAGATCCATGATTTCAATGGCTTTCTTAAACTTTCTATCATTGTTGTACGCACGTGCCAGGGCTCCAAGAAGTCTGCTATTCAGATTCTCTATACCCACTGCATTAAGATATTCAATGACACGTTTTATCTCGAATTCGTCATTGAGTCTATCTATGAAGAAAACCTGTTCATCTTCGTCCAAGCTCTTAAACTCATCAATCGTTACCATTGTTATGTATTTGCGAAGTCCTTTTATAAAGTTCTCAAAGTTTTCTGCGAGCAAAGTTTTCTTGTAGTCGTTTACCTGATCTATAAGAACCACCTTAGGCTCTCCCTTTGCTCCACATTCGCTATAGTCTAGGAATATCACCTCATGACAATCGCTTGTGGTTAAGGCAATAGGAAGTCCAATGTCCGGATAACCCCACTCCTTACATATCATCTTTGCGCCACTATCCCCGCAAATAGAATACTCCAGTTTGGAATCCACACCATAAATAGCGGTGAGATAAACAGGTACAAACTCCTCATCTTCTTCATAGTAGAAAAGAGAGTAGAAAGGTGCACCTCCATTTTGGATACTTAATAATTCTATATATGAGTCAGGAAGCTTATATCCTAATTCGTCCTCAACACGTTTTACATCTTGTTCTTTTAGCACGCCACCGTTGAAGTATATCAGCTTATCGCTATCGTTATACCAAAACGCATCCCAATCAAAGTTTTCAAACGCCTTCATATGTAATCCTCAGAATTTTATTCATTCAAGTTTGTCCACATTTTAAACAGGAGGTTCATCCGTCTGTTTTTTATTTATTATGCACGAATTATTATCTGCTTGGACTGAAAATCTCTTCGCAGATTCCCATGTACTCTCTTTATCATGTTGCCATACGGATTAAGTATATCGTCGATATCAAATTCATCGTATGGAAGCAGGCAGTAGTAATCATTTACATGAGTCGGTTCAGTAACGCCTTTGCGAGTTTCAACAGACACTTCGCCTTTTCCTACTATATGGAGCACTTGAAATTCATCATCATAAACGATTTGCTCGATATCCTCGTCAGCTATGAAGAATGTGTACACCGTCAGTTTCTCCTGATAAATATAATAAATTCCCTCATCGCTCATCTCGTACCTGACATTAAGTAGCCCCTTAAAAGGCGGATTGCTGATTATGTTGCGCTGTCTTCCTGCCATGAAAATTATGAGTGCCGCAGCCCAAATTGACACATGCAGATACCACTGCGGTACACTCGTATGCTTAATCGTGTAGTACAGCATCGCCAGAATTATTCCGAGTCCGATTAGGAGCGTCGCACCAACAACAGCGTTTTGCTTCTTGCGAGTAGGATGTGCCTCTGCCCATCTATTGCAGAGCATTTTTACCATTGGTAGCTGGCAATAATATATATCTCGTTCGTTGTTTTCCATGTTGACCTTTCTATGCATGTAAGTCGCGTGGCTTTTGCCAATCGTCCTTAATTGCTTTCAAATGTTTTTCCCCTTTAAGCACTCATAAAATCTTACTTTTCCGCCCCTGTCATCGCCATGAGATCTATCCATGCGTCGTATTCTTCGGCAGTAAATAGTCCAAGAGAAGTCCCAGCTTCGCACAGCGTCGAATTATCCGCATGAGCTTTCTTCGCAACCTTTGCAGCATTCTCGTATCCGATATGTATATTGAGTGCAGCAACCACCATAAGCGAGCGGTGTGCGTTTTCATCCATCTTGTCAGTATTCACTGTGATGCCTCTTACACACTTTTCTTCGAGCGAAATTAGTGAATCAGCTAGCAGGTTCGCAGACTCTATAAATGCATCTATGAGCACCGGCATGAACACGTTGAGCTCGAAGTTGCCTTGCGAGGCTGCCATTCCAACTACTGTGTCGTTGCCCATGACCCTTGCGGCAACCATCGTCGCAGATTCAGTCTGAGTTGGGTTTACCTTGCCCGGCATGATCGAGCTTCCCGGTTCGTTTTCAGGAATCTGAATCTCCCCCAGTCCGCATCTCGGACCACTAGCAAGCCACCTAATGTCATTCGCCATCTTCATCATATCCGCAGCAAGTGCCTTGAGTGCACCGTGTGCAAATACGTACGCATCCTTGGAACTCAAGGAATGGAACTTATTAGGCGCAGTGATAAATTTTTTCTTAGTCAGACTCGAAAGTGCTTCGGCAGCTCGCTCAGCAAATCCATCTGGTGCATTTAGCCCCGTTCCAACTGCAGTTCCACCGAGCGCGATTTCCCTTAGTCCGTCTAGCGATTTCTCGATATTGTCATAGTCATGCTCGAGCATCGAGCTCCATCCGCTGATTTCCTGTCCAAAAGTCATAGGAACTGCATCCTGCAAATGAGTCCTTCCAGTCTTGATGACTTTCATGTATTTTTCTTCAAGCGATTTGAGCGTATCTATCATAGTAGTTAGCGCTGGTAACACTCTGTCTTCTAGTGCAAATACCGACGCGATACTCATCGCCGTTGGGAATGTATCATTAGAGCTCTGTGACATGTTGACATCATCATTTGGATGGAGCACGGCTACACCAGCCATCTCCTTTGCACGTCCAGCAATGACCTCATTTACATTCATATTTGTCTGCGTACCGCTACCAGTCTGGTATACGACGAGCGGAAAATTGTCATCCAGCTCACCGCTCAGAATCTGATCACAAACCATCATTATGTAAGAGGCCTTTTCAGGAGCCAATCTGCCGAGATCCATATTGGCACAAGCAGCAGCATTTTTGAGATAGGCAAATGCGCGGATAATCTCAATCGGCATCTGCTTTCCAACCTTGAAGTTCATTGAACTGCGCTGTGTCTGAGCGCCCCACAGTTTGTCTGACGGCACCTTTACTTCGCCCATCGTATCGTGTTCAATCCTGTATTCCATTTAGGCCTCTTTTCGAATTATTAGTAATAAAATATAGGATAGGCAAGGCCACTCGACCTGGTTTTTGACCCCACACTTGCCTTAACCCGAGTTTCCCGGAGGACTTACTTCTAAGCTACGCCATGATCACTGCCGTCTCCGCAGCAGCTTACGTGGATCCCTTTGCCCGTAGCTGGCTTGGACTTTCAACCACGAACATGACCTTACAATATCCTACTTGTTAGAATACCATTTTAAACACAGGTTTACCATAGCTCCACAATTTCATTTTCTAACATGGCATTTTTTATGTAATTAAGCAAGTCTATCCCAACTCTCGAAAAATCCATTCCAATCTGCACCTGCTTTATTTCCGGAAGATTTATAAATGTTCAACTTGTTATTGCAATTTTCGATTAGTATTACTTACAAAGTTAGTAATACCGTTATTAGAATCTGTTGCTCCTATAAATGGCATTTTACCTTCATTCATGTTTGCCTTTGTAAGGCTAACACCAGAGTTAATATTGCAAATTTCGTCCAAGAAAAACTCTTTCCACTCGACCTTATCAAAATGGTTATACATTATATATATATTCGTCAAGGTATTTTAAGATATTTTTTATCTGTTTTTGTTCTATGTTTTTTATGAAATTCTCCATGTATTTATAGTTCACTTCACCATCAGAAACTGGTAGCATTATTTTTTGCCTTTTTAGCCTACCAGTTCCCATTTTATATCCATAACCATATTTATCTTTTTGGCTAGTAATTGCATGTGTAATAAATAATGCAGTATATTTATTTTTTATAAACGGTTTTAATTTCCTTGTATCATTACCATATAAGGCTTCATAGCAGTGATAAAATGCACATCCAACAGAACCATTACGATTTACTGATATACACTCTGATTCCATTGTTTTATTTTCGTTTCCTACAAAATATCCTATACCATTATTATTTGCAGTGGCTGTGATATATGGAGTATTACCAATTGTTCTCTCCCTTTCATATATATCTTTTCCAGAATAAATTTCAGCAACCTCTTCAATGAAAATTTCTTTCCAATCAACATCGTTTAAAACTTCAGGACAAACAACCAAATCAAGCAGTATACTCTTGTAGTACTCTTTTAATTCTTCCCTTTGCTTATTTTCTCTTTCCTTGATGTATTCTTCCATAAAATTCCAATTAATTTGATTATTTTTATCAACTGGAAGTAATAATTTATTCCTTAAAACTCTTTCTTTCCCAACTGGGTATCCATAACCATATCCTTTTGCTTTTAAATAATTATCTATTATTGGTATTAAGAATTTTGAATTAGTTATATTGATAAATTCATTATTTTGTAATACCAAAATATTTTGACTACAAGTAAAACTATATTTCTGATAAAAGCATTTAGGTTCTCCAACCATAGAAATTGTTAAACTGTTTCCTTTATTTATTTTTTCTTTTTCTCTTGAATTTATAATCTAAGTGCAACTAAAAAAGATTCATAGCTTTCTGATAAAATAGTGTTTGCAAAGACATCTAAAAATCAGGAGGAGCCATGAATCATTATACTCATTTTACACTAAAAGAGCGCGAAATGCTAAAACATTTTATTGATATAGGCAAAAATCAAACAGAAATTTCAATTTTACTAGGGAAAAACAAGTCGTCTATATCAAGAGAAATTAAAAGAAATAGTCAAAATGGCGAGTACATACCTTGTGAAGCCCATGACAGATATAAAAATAGAAGCTTTAATTGTAGACCAAGAAAAAAGCTAGATAATCCAAGTCTATATGAATGTGTGAAGGATTTATTTTTGAGGCATCAATGGTCTCCGGAACAGATTTCCTCTCGATTGAAATTTGAAAATTCAAGCTTCACTATTAGCTACAATACAATTTACAGGGAAATATATAATGGTCGTTTTAATGAAAAAGGACTATCACATGGAAATAGAGGAGTCATTCGCAAACTACGACATCGTGGTAAAAGCCGTCATACAAAAAATTATGAAGAAAGACGTGGCAAAATTCAAATTAGTAATTTAATTACAGATAGACCAGATCCTGCAAATAATCGAGAACGATTAGGTGATTGGGAGGCTGATACAGTTATGGGACAGACCGGTAAGGCTTGCTTAGTAACATTAACTGATCGAAAAAGTAGGTATCTACTATGTAAAAAAATTGCAAAAAAGAATTCATTTTTAGTCAAACAAGCGATGATTGAGCTTTTGGAAAATCAACCTCTAGAAACAATAACTCCGGATAGCGGCAAAGAGTTTTCTAAACATGCAGAAATTAGTCAGGAGTTGAATTTAGTAGAGTTTTATTTTCCATTTCCACATCATCCTTGGCAAAGAGGAACAAACGAAAACACCAATGGATTGTTGAGAGAATATTTCCCGAAAACTGTGGATATTAATCAATCAGATAGCTATGTTGAAGCAAAAATGAAAGAAATAAATCTTAGACCGCGCAAATGCTTAAATTGGAAAACTCCATACGAGGTTTATCATTCAGTAGAGTTGCATTTGACTTGACAATTCAAGGTATAAAAAATCAGTACCTTACTTAAAAGTGTACTGATTTTTTATGGAGCTATTTCCCTATAGTCCCTTCTTGTAATTGTATTATTTTCTTATGACAAACTTGATATATCTGCATACAAAATTATTTTTTAAAATTAGGGTGTGGTATTTTTTCGACATCAAAAGTTTCATTTCTGTATTCTTCGTTAAAATAAGGAAAACGTGCAACTGTTACTTTGATTGGCATGGCTGTATTAGAATCTGTTCCCCAAAGCACACTCAGTTCTTCACCTTCATTTGCATATTTCCGGTCAATAAACGCAAGGGAAATCATCTTCTGATGATAAAAATCCTTTAAGCGGCCTGATGCAACACCAATCATACTTCCATCTTTAATAACTTTGCTAATTACAAATGGATCAGTTAATGCTCCATCTGCGACACGAGAGATATCATCACAAGGGGCAATGTCCTTTCCCATAAATTGGGAGGCAAAGACCTTTGCGACATCCTCGGCATCCCACTCTAATGTCACTACAGTACGTGGAGGATTTTCTTTTAACTTTAACAGCGCTTCCTTACCGATAAAGTCATGATCGTAGTTAATCAGATAGTCCCATTTTACATCAAACGGTGTAACAAAAGCATTTTGAATATCATCAGATGCACTTCCGTAGAATTTATACTGCCCAAACTGAACATTATAACCCATATGATCGAGAACGTACTGTTTCATACCTTCACCATTAATAAGGAATGGATAGTAAAAATGGATATACTGGTTCGGGTAGCCACCTTGCGTATGATTTCTGCAATAATTTACAAGACCGAGGCGCTTAATACCAAATTCTTGGCCTGCTTCTACAATCGCATTATATACAGTATCGATATCTTTCATTGCACCATGCATTTCATATGCAAGGCTGCCCGACATACCAAGACGATGTATAGATGTAGGAATCCCCTTTATTTCAATAAATTTATGTTGAGCGAACTTCAAATCATGAATATTTGTTCCAGAAACCTTCTCCATGATTTCAAGAGAACGCGGTCCATCAATCTGTAAAAAGAATTCATCATACACCCATTTTCCTTGAACATTGAACCCTAGTGTTTCTACATAATAAGCCAATACAGGTGCAAGCCAATATGAACGGTATAGATCTTCCTCAAGTCTCATCAGGACACCATCTGCAAGCATCTGCCCTTTTTCATTACACAGAATAGTATGTCTGGAACCTCCAACCTTCAGTTTTGCATAATCCCGATTTACACTCACATAGTTCATTAATTTTACGACATCTGGTCCAGAGATATCATAAACTGGAGAAAGGGTGAGGAAACACCCAAGCCAGGCTCCATTACGACATGCGAGCAGTTCATCTTGGGGAGAAGTAAACATAAGTGGTGCGCATGTAGAATTACCAAAATTGAAAAGCAACCGTGCACCTTGATTGATACTACTATCAATACTAAACATAGAAATAAAACCTCCTTCAAATATTGTGATGTGCTTTCACTATTACCGTACCATAATTTCAATTTTTTGAGAAATGCTACATTTGATAGTGATTTATAACGTTGCGTTATAAATCGCTTTATTATACAATCGTATATAAATGTAGATTTGGTGGAGGTAGTTATGATTAAATGGAGCTTTATAAAAGAATATGTTACTTTGGCGGAAACGCTGAGTTTTACAAAGGCAGCAGAGCTATCATATATTACCCAGCCTGCACTCAGCCGACATATTGCTATTCTAGAGGAAGAATTTGATTGCCGATTGTTTGAGCGCTCTACCATAGATGTTAAATTGACACCATCAGGAGAGGTTGTTTATGAAGCATTTCGCATTATTCTTAATCTATATGAAACAACACGTTGGCAGGCAAAATCTCTTGCAGTTAATCCTATAGAAAACATAATAATAAACAGCCCATATTATTGGACTGGAGATTACACAGAACCATTGATAAACCGGTTTGTGGAAGATTATCCTTCATGTAATGTATCAGTTAATTCATGCCAACCAATTGATGGCCTTATGGGGTTGGAGAATGGGGAATGTGACATTTTCATATCAATGGAAATGAAAGACATATCTACGCTAATATCCGGTGTACCCTTTGCAAAAGAGGAATTACATGTCTTTATGGATAATGAACACTGTTATACTCAAAAGAAAGTTATATCTTTAAATGATTTTAATAATCAGCCCTACATATATATGAAAGGGTTCGAGAGATGGAAAAGGGAATATCTCCAAGGTATGGCTCAAAAATTAATATTTCCGAGTATTGTAGAATGCTGCGAACAGATAGATATCATCGGCTTAATATTAAAACAAACAAAAGGTCTATGTATACTTCCATATAGTGTAAAATACATGAATCGTTCATACCTAATAAATAAACCATTTGCAGAAGCACAATTCGTGGATATGTGGGTTTATTATCGAATAGATAATCACAATCCCATGATAGAAAAATTTCTTAAAGCCAATAATTTACTTTCGTATCAAAAATAAACACTTCAATACATAAAACATCAATAATCTTTCCAATGTGGCAATGGCTTTATTTCAAGAATATCTATAGGAGGTATTTGCACATGGTTCTTAATCAGAAGTACCTCTTCAGTCGGTTCTCCAAAGGCTGTAAAATATGCTTTCGTCAAATAGTTTAGGACCTTATCCTTATCACTTTGATTGTCATCACTGTCATAGATGATTTTTTCACCACTTACCTTTGCAACTATCTCATAAGGATCGTTAATAGACGCCCACTCTTGGGATAAATTCAATCCAAGAAGATTATCGATATCCATCAATATTTCTGGTCTATGATGAACTTGTCCTCCGTAAGGACTTCTCTCCCACACTGATAAAAACCCACACGTAGTATAATCATAGTAAAACTTTCTCCCTATGGACCAACATTTATAAGCCTCTGTATCTTGTCTTGGGCAAGCCCCAAAAGTAATATCAAATCTTTTTCCTCGATATATCAGTATCCGCTCATCTAGATTGATATCAATACCGTGTTTTTCCAAGAACTGTCTTAACTCAGAGTCTTGACACAAATATGATTGTTTTAGATCTAATACTCCATGTTTCTGAAAGGAAGTGCACCCGTTTGCACTTGTTGTCACATGAAAATAGATAAATTCAAAATCTTTGTAGCTTCGTGGAAAATGCCCATAAGAACTAATCACGTCTTCCACAAGATAGTCTGTATATTTATACTCGTGTTGGCGACCAAGATATTTTTCCCACTTTGAGATTGGAACACCTGTGAGATTCATCAATATCTGTTGAGCATATTCAGTTGTTCTAATATCGTAAGTCATATTAACCATAATCATCTTTTCCTCCTCATCCAGCTTCACATAAATAAATTTGAATCTATATATTTAATAATACCCCTGCACCAATTATAAAACTATTAGGAAATAAAAATAGCCGAGCAACCTCGACTTCTACCACTGCACACCCATTTTTGAGTTTGCACACCCCTAACCATAGCATCTTTTAGGATAATTAAATTGTATCAATTTCTGAATGATTATATCTAAAACCCTATCTGTTGGTTGTATATCAAGTAATTCACAGAACAAATCTGTAATATGTCGCGGTGTTAAGATAATACCTAAACTCTGTCCATCGCCTCCAGAATAAGATATGAATTCCCCATAAAATCTTCCTATATAATCTTCTGTAGATGAACTATATCTTATATTTGTGAAGATGCCATTATATAGAACCTCTGTAAAGTATCTAAGAGGAGTTTTCCCAAGATTGGAATTTTTTTCATTAATCCTAGTGTTATCTTTTATGATATTGAATTGATTAAGAAGCTTGTCTCTTTTTACTTCAGGACTAACATTAGCTCTTTTTAAATTATCTTCTATCGCCTTATATATTTTTGTACCATCAGTTCTTATTTTGTCACCAATCAAATCAGATATATCAAAATTTTTATGTTCAATTTCTGATAATGCAAGTAAAATTCCAGAAACAATCAACGGTTTGTTTTTATCCTCTAAATTCCCGTAATTTCTTATATCTTCATGAAGGGAACGAGCAACTTTTAACAATTCTTCTGTCTTTAGTTCATCATTAGTTTTGACTTCTAATATTTCTCTTTCGTAATATTCTTTGATGTTATCAGCACTGAAAGATATAAAAGTTTCAACATCATTAAGTTCCTTATATCCTCCTCTTTCATCAACAAACATGGGTGAAATTCTATGGTTTTTCTCATTACCACTTACACCAATTGCGATAATCTTGTTATAGGTTGTATTTTTGGCTAAATGTTTTCCGTAGAATAAAGCACCATTAACAGCATAATCTGTAACTGATTTAACATCTTCAGCAATCAAATCCTTCTCGTTTCTATTGATATGTTTATTCAAACTCGCTTTATCTTCAATTACAATTAGAAAATCGCTTATTACACCAACATATTCAGGAAACCCAACATTTCCTGTACCCTTCTTGGACGCAGTTGCTAATGCTTCGTCTATTTCTTTTATATTGCTTCCTTGTGCAGAGAAATCATCTTGCACACCGATTTCTTTCAGCATGTCATATACCCAAAGATCTGTCATTATTTCCTTCTTAGCCATTATCTGTTTCCTCCATATAAGCAAGATTCTCTTCAGCAAAACTTTCTAATAATTTATTAAGCTGATAAGTTTGAGTTCTCGTTAATTTGCATTTATTTTTTCTAATCGATTCAAAGACTTCATCATTCTCAATTATAAATTCACATATATCTGGCGGTGGTGTCCCTCGAATTTGCGAATATAAATGATCCATTTCCCCTCGATCTTCATCACTTGGTTTCAACATTAGGATTATATTTTTATAAACTTCAGGACTCGGAGCATTTATTCCATCTTCAATATATTTAAGGTTTGAGTTTGGTAGGTCTATAGCTTTTGCAAGTCCGCGTTGACTTTCTCCTTTTGCTTTACGATTAAATTTTATTAACTGTCCAAGCTCTTCTTTCAGTTCTTTTTTATTATCTATTGCTCGATTCAAAATGCTCCCCCTTTCTTTTTTGTTCTATGTTCTGTAACATAGAATATTATAACATATCCACTTATTTTTTCATCCCTAAAATTAAAGAACTGATGACATTTTTAATCACCAGTTCTTCGAATTTCAATACATTACTTGTTTGGAGTTGTAACATTTAAGTAGAGCCTGTAAATCCACCAAATTCTCATGGTATTATATCAATGAAAGGATTGGTGAGACTATGCAATACGGCAATTCATTCAAGCAGGAAGCCCTCGAACTTTCAGAGCCCTAATATGTGTCCAGGTTTTTGTCCGCACCCCCTAATATTTTGCATCCAAATTTTAAATCAGCGATTGTTAAACATTTTCATTAGAAAATCGATAACAGTTACTACATTAGAACAGCTCCCAATATAACTAGATAAAACTTTTATTAATTTATTATTTTCTTGCTTAGAGTACAGGTTTTTTTCAATCATTTTTATAGATTCTTTTATTTCACATCTATCACTCCAACTTATTTTTTCATCTTCAGATAATTTTAAAATAGTTTCCAAGACTTCATTAGGAAGGTGATTTTGAATATTGTTAATTTGCACCCCATTATTAATTGTTTTGTCTCGTCCTATTTTGTCTCCTGCTACATAATCACCACCATACAAAACGGATGGCTCATTGATATATTTAGTATAAATTCTAAGCTCTCTTTTATACCTAGAACCTCTATATCCACTAGAAAATATTTTTTGAACGCTTATAGTGTAGATTTTTTTATCAACAATAGTACTTCCATCACTAAGTTTATATCCTAATTGAAAATGTTGATCTAGAGCAACCCGTTTATTTTTCTGCCAAATCCAAAAATCAATTGCATAATATTTTTCTTTTCTACATTGATCTTCCCTATTTGATAACTTAAAATCCTTGTTTGTATAATCTTTTTTCTGGTCTATACTTGTGAAAAAAGTCATAAATAATTTTTCAATTATCAGTAAAGCCAAAAAAATATAACTATTATTCCTGTCAAAATTAAAATCGCTTTTATTGGCTCATTCCTTGTTAATTCAAATAGTTGCTTTAAACAATTCAAAAACTCTTCTGAAGATTCAATAGTCACCTTCAACACCTCCACATATTTAAAATTTATAATTTCCAAAAAACCTCCCCAAAACGATGGAAGGCTTTCTAAAAAATTCACCTAAATTCAACAACTCCCTTTCAGACCTGTTTTTTTCTTTCTTTTGGTATCAATACAGTATCATTTAGAGAATTTTACTTCATCAAAATCGCCCAATTCCTGTATTTTCAAGCATTTTATAGCAGTAGCATATTTACTTCTCCTACTCCCACTCAACTATCACATCATCCAGCTTTCGTTTAGGCACATAGTGCATCCCGTTTTCATCACGATAATAGTCAGTTGATTCACCTTCTTCAATCTCGACTATCTTGATATCTTCGATTGATTTGCCTAATGCTATTATAAGTAGCGGTCTAAGATTTTCAGTCAATCTTAGAGCATCAGCCATTTCTTTTGGCGAAAAGTATCCTAATATGCAGGCTCCGAGCCCCCTCTCTGCAGCCACTAAAGTTATGGATTGAGCGGCGATTCCTGCATCCGTGAGATACCCTACCTCACTCTTACTGATGTTTTCATCCTGACAGATAACTATGTATGCCATCGGTTCAGTACCCGAGAATGGTAGATGAAGTTCCGACAATTTTGCAGCGAATGATATCAGCTTGACGATTTTATCTCTTCCTTCCGGAGTGTTTACAGTCACATATTTAAGTGGCTGCATATTAACACTTGACGCAGATAGTCTGGCACAGTCAACCATCTCTCGGAGCTCTTCATTAGTTACTTCTCTTGAAACATCGTAACCTCTTACACTTCTGTTTTTCTTGATTAAGTCCTTAATCATTATTTCGTCCCTCTCCGTGTGCATAGTTTCATTCGGTTCTTAATCATCGCTCACAGTACATATTTCACGAACTAACTATATTCCTAATTGCTTTTATTAGCCTACCTGCATCTTTTAACGTTGGAACACGCAACCTTACACAGTTCTTACCGAGCGGCTCGAACTCGCTGCCACTACATGTCAAGATATTCTCTTTCATTAGAAGCTTCTGCAAATCCACCTCTTCATCTATATGTCTTAATAGACAAATAGGCACTCTGTCATCTGTTTCAGCCATGATTATTTTATTTCCGCACGCGTCACGAAGTGCACCCTTGATAATGGTAAAGTCCGTTCCGTGCTCAACAGGTTGGACATCGTAATTGAGGATTGCAGCTGTTATCGCACGACTCATCTCATTCATCATATAGGGATTACTTATCTTCTTGATGTATTTGACAAGCTCTTTGTTTGTGATAATATAGCCAGCTCTCGCCCCTGCGAGCCCGAACCCTTTTGAAAAAGTGCGAACACTAATCATGTGATTATATTTTGGTCCGAGCATTACCGCCGATTCTTCACGCGGGATAAAGTCTGCATAAGCTTCATCTATTATTGCATACACCTTCAGCTCCTCGCACTTGCTAACTATGCGCTCGAGCTCAGCATTGGACAGGAACTGCCCTGTCGGATTGTTAGGATTATCAATGTATACAAACGAAGTATTGCTATCTATCGCAGCAACCAATCTATCCACATCTTCTTTAAAATTATTCTCATCACTCATAGCTATCCCGCGCACTTTCACGCCCATTATACGCGAGTACTCGATCATGTCGGTAAATGTCGGCATAAACATGACCGCTTCAGCATCGGGTTTTGCAAAAACATTTACGAGAAGGTTTAATGCCGAAACACTTCCGTCGGTCATAACAACATTTTCCGGCTCAATGAAAGCATAGTCTTGCCAGTACTTGACGACAGCTTCATGCGCTTCTTCACTATGAGGGTATTGATAAAGCCTGTTCACATCAAAACTATGGACAATATCCACAACTACATCAGGAAATCCGTAAGGGTTTATACCCAGACTACAATCTAAAGTATGTTCATCAGCTACCGGAGTGTTGTCTGCATAACTACGCATCTCGGGTAGAAGTTCATCACGAATCTTTGTTTTATCGATACTCATATTGGCTCCTCTCGTGTTTTTGTTGTTAGTTATTATAAAGTGATAGCAGATACAAAGATCATTTATACTTATATTATATTGAATATGGCGTAAATTCAAAATAATTACTTCATAGATGGATACCGAATAGTCTTAATTGAAATATCAACATAGTTACCAGTATATAAATAAAAGAGACGCCTAACCGCGAATCGTGTCATTGGCAAACTCGAAAACCATTGATTTCAATTCTGTTAAACGTCTTTTAATTTATAATTATTTTAAATGGATATGTATTATCTTGTTCCCTCGGAAGTTAAGCATTATTTTTGCTTATCAATCTTCGCCTGCAGTTTCTCTCCTGCCTTGATTTCTTTCTTCGTCCAAGGTACAGCCTTACACACTACCACATATCTGGCTTCATCATAGTCATATGCGCAGGTGCTGAGTGTAACGATCTTGTCATTAGTTGTAGCAGTAACGCCAGTGCTGATTTTGGAATTCTTAACTGTATAATCTATAAATGCCTGTTTCTCTGCTTCATTAATGAACGAGTACTTGTAAGCATCGCTCGTAGCCGGAGTAATATATGACGAAATTATCTCCAGATGATACTTTTTGTCAGGAGTAATAAGCTCTAAGGTCTTATGATCCTTATAATAATCATTCTCCTTTGTGTAACCTCTGAGCGATTTAAACATACTGCCATCATGCATATGATGACCATAGACAATAGTGTTGAAATCAGAGAAATCCGCACTATTGCGATAATCCATGAAAATAGAACCTGAAACACTATACTTCTTGTTAATGTCAGCATGTAAATACAGGTCATTATCACTTCCACGCATAATTGGGTAGTTAATTATGGTATCCTTCTGATAAATCCATCCAACTACATCAGGATTCAGTTTCTTAAGTGCATCAAAATCAACAACTCCTGTAAATTGATCAGGATCCACTTTCGCTTCTTTAGCAACATGTTTAAATCCACTCCTGGAGTGTTGATATTTATAAAGTGCTATTCCGACCTTATATCCACTGATTACTATAACGCATACTAAGCAGAATATTATTACTCTAAATGCCCAGTCAATTACACCATTTTTCTTGGTTTTTTTCTTAGTACTTTTACTCATTTTATATACTTTTTCCTTCTGATATTAATAGTTTGTTCTGTCTTTACGAGCCTCTTCATCTATTATGGCATCTACAAAACGGTTTAGCTATAAGACACTAATTCTAATCGTGTTCATGTAAGTCATTTCTTATACATATCCCTATTAATTCTCTTTACTGATGAATACACCTTACGAAAATGAATTATATCATTGCATATAAATAAACTCAACAAATACAGATTAGTCACCCACCAATCGAGTAGGGCTAACTTGTAGCCCCTCTCACACCACCGTACGTGCCGTTCGGCATACGGCGGTTCAACCTAAAGAGTAATCTACATAGCTTATGAGTCCTCGTTTAGATTGTCTCCTTTCCTTCCTCTGCTCTTGCGCCCTCTGTCCTACCTCCTATGAAGCGTTCGTTCTGTTATGTCTTAGCTACTTGCTCCTCGTTGGACATGGATTCTTGCCATCAGAGTTCTATTTGACTTTAGGTTGTTCAGCCCTTCGCTCCATATCCATTACAGATACTTCATAACTACTATGGCTTCGCTGACTTCTCGTGGTTCGTTGTTACTACAGCTGTGACGTCCACGAGACCTCACGGGATAAGTCGTCATTCTTTCCTCATCTACCTGCCTAATCTACGCATACAGGTTACGACTACCTTTTGGACTTCGTGACTTATAGTCCACTTATCCGCCGTATGCGCCTTGGTATTAGGTTCCTGTTCGTCAGGCTGTGCTTTAGCTATCCCTTCTTCTCGCCCAAGCCTCGCGACTTGAACCTCAGGAGTCGCTTTGTGGTTCGTCGCTGGCTACACCCCTTGTGGACTTTCACCACAGATTGACGGCATGCCCGTCATATTATAAAAAACTGGTGACTTTTGTCACCAGTTATCAATAACTATGTTTTAAGCGTCCATTTACATAATGTTAACTAAGCATGTAGATTATTTGTGCTACTCCTAGTCAAATTGAACAACTAGAAAGCATCTACTTATTAAGGTCGTCAATATCATCAATCATACCTTTTATTTTAGACACTCCCCCGACTACCGACGAGAGGCTATCAGCTTTTATCCCAGGCAATAGCTCTTTGACATTACTACCTTTTACCGAATTGTTGTTAACTCCTTTTATGTATTCATCCTTAAGACCTCGCCTATGCTCAGTGAATTCATCTACCATAGAAACATTGCTCATCTCCTTGACTGTTTCCTTCTCATATGTATGACGTGCACCTGCATTCCTATACCTTGAATACATCGCAGCAAAGAATATTACTCCCGGCAAAAGAAGCGCCCAGCGATAATCAGAATCCCATTTCACCAAATCACTTCCCAGTAATATAGCCAAAGCACCTCCGAATAACTCAATTATTATTGATACTATCCACAGTTTAGTCATATCGATAGGAACACTTCCCATAGTCTCCTTCGTTCTAGCATTAACTGCAACATAGTGGAGTAAATTCTTTTTGCCTTTAACCTGCATATAGCTATATAACCATACGGGTAGATATGCGGCATTCCAAGACTCGCCCTTTACCTCGAATTTATCAACGTCCCAAGCAACACCTCTATCATATTCTTTCAAAGTGTCATTCGCAGCAAATCTAGCAATATCGTTAGACTGAGTTTTTACCAAATCCCTTATATGATCGATATTGACATCACGTTTCTGCGAGGTGTACCCACGGAGATAATTTGCATTGTATTCAACACATTTATCAGTATCAAAGGGCATAATCGAGTTTATGATATTTGTTGTCTTTTCATTTGAAGAAACATTCAGTTTATCGGCACTTGCCTCAACCGTAAGATCGTCTATTACGATATCAAAATCACGTTCAACGTGATATGCATCAGCATCATAGCGATCCTCTTCTTTATCACCGTTCGTTACAGTGTACTTTCTAACAAGCTTTTCTCCTGTACCCGAGAGATGTGAGTGAGCATTTACATCTATAATCATATAAGGGAAGTATACTCCACAGATATTTTCAGAAGTAAACTCTTTGGTGAACCGCGGATGTGCAAAAAACTTTCGCTTTCCTACAAACTCATCAATTTTCGCTTGTGCATCGACTTTAGTTACATTGAAAGGAAGTACGACATCCGGAACCGCACCATTAGGAACGGCAGAGTTAACTGATAGCATATTTCTGCACCAGTGACACCTAGCCTGCCCTGCAGAAGCTGTGTCTATAACTACTTCAGCACCGCAACTTTCACACTTAAGGGTCAACACATCCTCTGCATCGGCTATAATATCTGATGCTCCTTTTGAGGTATGAATTCCTTCCAGTTCAGCTATATTATCAGGCTGCTCAACAACTTCAGGCTCAAATACATGCCTGCAGAAGTTGCATCGAAGTTTCCCTGTAGTCGGATTAAGCTCTATATCAGTAGCTCCGCATTTAGGACACTTAATCTGACCATCTTTTCGTTCGTCTCCTAATTGTTCTTCAGTGTGGCTATCTTGGTAAACAGAGCCCTCTCCCTCAATTATCGTCTCTACATAATCTTTATCATCTATCATATCCGTCTCCTTGGTTATAGAGAAGGTATCGGAAAATGTACTTTCTTGAGCAAATTTCCTACCCATCTATTGAACAAATACACCGCTTGTGGCACAGCAGAATGCTATGATTAGCAGGTTAAAGCTAAACTATAATTTATCCCTATTGGTATTAGTAATATGAATTATGAATATATTAACCTTTTGTTAACTGCTTTAACCACTTCATACGACACTATATGCGTCGTAAAAATGCTATACCACAAGCGGAAAATATTGTATCAATTATAGTTAAACGATATATTACTTCTCTTCTTTTTTAAACGCTTTTGTCGCTATGGCTACAATACCGCCCACAACTATAACAATTGCACCTATTAGACCCACATAAAATCCAGGTCCATAGCTAAATTCTACTTTATAGCCTTTGAACTCATCCTTAAATGTGGATGTAAGTAAAGCCCAAAGACCACACTGAAGAAGTCCGAATATTATTACAGGAATTCTTTTCTTAAGTAGCACAAACAAAGTTGCCAAAATAGGAGCTATCAGAAAGAGAAAAACTGTTCCCGTTCGTCCTTGGCTCTTATATGCATTGTAGATAGAATCACTCACATTTTCACCTAAAAAAGATGCTTTATACAGTGTTAGGAATAAGGAAATAATCGTTAACACTAAACCAGCAATTACAATAAGTTGTACTCTTCTATTCTTATCCATTTTCTGTTCCTCCTATGTCCTCAAAATAACTTCTTGTTCATAATTCATATACTTTATAATCCGAGAAGCTGCCTCTTAATTCTGTCAAATTCTTCTTGTGTTATTACACCTGCATCAAGAAGCTTCTTCATCTCAATCAACTTTGCAGTAGAGTCTACAGGTTGTTGAGGCTGCTGTGGCTGTTGTCCATACATCTGATCCTGTGACTGCTGTGATTGCTGTGGCTGTTGTCCATACATCTGATCCTGTGACTGTTGCGGTTGCTGTGGCTGCTGTCCATACATCTGATCCTGTGGCTGCTGCGGTTGCTGTGGCTGTTGTCCGAAGCCTGGCTGATATGTACCTTGATTATTAGGCTGTTGCATTCCTCCCATTACGTTTCCAGCAGCACCCATTCCCATGCCCATAAACGCCATATTTGCACCACCACCATTTTCTCCTGCAGCCTGCATTCCTCTAGCAACAGACTGTTGCATAAAGGAATTTCCACGAGCACCAGAGAGTGCATCTGCACGCTTTACATCCTTCATCATAAGCTTTGTATCTTCATCGTATTCGATAGACATAATAGCAGTTTTTACGATTTCAAGCCCTCTATCTTGACGCCACTGATATGCATCATCTACGGCCTTCGAAAGAGCCTGTGCAAAACCAATTTGATCGCCCTGAATCTTACTCATTCTATTTCCTTTAGAAGGGTCATTTGTATAATTCGAAAATGCGGCAGACAGACTTCCTACTACCTCATTAAACAGCTGCTCTCCTGCAGGATTATCCATATCAGCAAAGTCAAACTCAGGTGCATTCGGCGAAACATATGACACAGGAACAAAGTTCTTTACGAATAGTACAGGATCTACTATCTTGAGCGTATATGTTCCTCTTGTAACTGCACCAACCTGTGTTCCGAAATATGCATCATCCCAATAGATTTCAGACTGTGTTCCAAATCTATTGTTAGGAATCTCCTTCATATTTACATAAAATACAAGCTGCTGTGCTCCTGGAATACCGCCAAACTTAAACCGCTCCCATGACTGCTTTACAAGTGCATCCATCGGGCTGTCTCCAGCAAATATGGACTTCGCATTAGGATTATCACTTGAATATTCATAGCCACCGGCTTCAGTTATAATTCCTGTGATTGCACCATCCTGCATGGTAATAAGCGCTGTTCCCTCCGGAACTACTACCTTGCTGCCATTAGATATTATGTTTTCACTTCCTTTGTAGTTAGCGCCTCTCCCCTTATTTGTTCCCATCGGAACACCAGGGAATACGCCTGCGGTTGCAGATACATTTGACTTAGGACCATAGAAGTCCTTCCACTGATCTGCTAGAGTTCCGCCTATAGAGCCCTTGACTGCTTGAATAAAACCCATGGGTTACCTCCTATAATTCTAACTATTCTTTCTACAAAATACGGCAGTTCGGTAGTTCATAAATCTTCTCAATAACTGATTTCTTGTATTACACCGAATTACCATCCTATTAATGATAGGTTATCTTTTATACCAAATTTAAAAAAGTACCCTAAGGGTACTTTTCGCTAAATATTACTGACACTACTTAATAGTAGACTTGATTTAGCAATTCTTTCAATTCCTCTGTCATGCCACACCTATCAAATAGCTTTACATACATGACAATCTCTTCTTTAGACTTGATTCCAAGCTTATGATATATGTTCTTCGTGTGCTTTTTTACGGTGTTTATGCTAATAAACTCTAAATCTGCTATTTCTGCAGCATTACATTCACATGCATAATCATAGAATATTTTTTTCTCTTGAGGCGTAAGCGAAGACAGATTCTTCAAGAATTCATCAAGCGCCTCACGAAGACTTGGTGGAATTTCATTTACCGACATATATGGAGTTGATCTCACAAGAGATGATATTGCCTCTTCAGCTGAAATTTCATTGATAGTTTCAATTGCATTTATATAAGGATCATCCACAATATCCATAAGGTTTGCTAGCGTTTTTACATCGTGCATGAGAGTAATTTTACAAATCTGAACAGGAAACTCTACTTCTTGATTGCGATACTTAATTCTTTGATTAAAGAATATTTTAATATCGGAAATCATTTCATCCTCTTCGTTCTTTGCCTCCGGTTCAACTACAATAGCAAAGACACCTCTTTCACAGTAAAACACTCTTGAACTGCGTGAAATTGTCTTGAGTTTGCTGCCAATAAATGATAGTAAAAGATTAAATTTCGAATTTCCGCTCGAGGCTGCTCGAAAGAATTCCTTCCTATAGAGTTTGATGAGAATCACATCTGCACTAACTTGGCTATCAAAACATAGCACAGAATTTTTCACAAAAGAATACCTATTAAAAATTCCTGTAGTATAATCATATATATTGTCAAGGCTATCTATAGATGAGGACAGACACATCAGTGCCAACGCCTGAAAAAATAGCTCAATAAGCTGGTGTTTCATAAAGAATAGTTGAATTACAATAGGAACCACTGAAAAAACAAGCATAATAAGCAGTAGTCTCCGCTGTGCCTTTACTATGAGCTTCTTATGTTTGATTACTATCATAATGGCCATAAGCATATACATAACTGCACCCGCATTATATATATACATTCCCACTCCATGCTGGTAAATATTTTTGTCATCATAGTAAAAAACGGAATTAGTAATAGGATTAAGCAGTAGTGTTGATGCCATTATCAAAACTGCAGGAGCAAAAAACAGCACTTTTTGAAATTTTGTTGCATTTATATACAACTTAAGAGATACAACAATAAATATTGTAAATATAATTGGCTCGCTTCCATGGGTAATGATGTACAAATAGTTTAGAATACTCCTCGTTAGAAGCGAATATGAATCAATATATGAATTAACAACTGAACTAACAATATCAAAAATCGCTGATAGTTGATGCATAATCAAAACCGAAAAAAATATTCGATTTTCAAGTATCTGCATGTCATTTCGCACTGTCATGAAAGAAGCAGTTATTAGTATTATAAAAATTGCAGCTATATCAAACGAAACATTGTACATCATAGGCATCATTGTGTTGTCAAATTCCGCAGAATTATTTATATAAATAATCGACGATAAAAGCAAAATTCAATATTGAATTAAAAATATTGCCACTGATAATGTCTAAATCTATATATTTAGATTACAGTGCATTCCATTGAATTATATATTACTAGCACATAATTCACAATAATCTGAAAATACATATATTTATATAGTGAAAATACACTACATTTATAAAGATGTAAATCATAATTATATTTTGCCTTAATTTCAAACTTGTTATTTATATTTATAATATCATTAAGTTCATAGCCCACTACATCTATTTTTCTGTATAATATTAGTAATTTAGAATTTAATTTATTTCGATTTATTTTATATATTCATTAATATAGTTTGTAGCTATTGAAGCCTGCAGCTACATATTAAATACTGATTCATAAAACTAACATATGGAGAATATTAACATGGGTAAGGAAATTTTAAAGCTCCAAAACGGTAGCGACATTCGTGGAATTGCGATGAACGGCGTTGAGGGGGAAGATGTAAATCTGACGCGATATAACGCACTCGCGATAGGCGCAGCTTTTGCGCATTGGTTAGGATTCAAGACGGGAAAGAATTCGTTTGATCTCAAGATATGTGTTGGTCGAGACCCTCGTATTACAGGTCCAGACCTCGCCGATGCACTCATGTCGGGTATGGCTTATCTCGGCGTACAGGTTAGCGATGCAGGACTCGCTTCTACACCGGCAATGTACATGTCGACGGTTATGCCGTACTACGAGTTCGATGGAGCGATAATGGTTACGGCGAGCCACTTGCCATTTAACAGAAATGGATTCAAGTTCTTCACCGCAGAAGGCGGCCTCAACAAAGCAGATATCAAGGAAGTCCTCGAGTATGCGGCAAGCGCACATATACTTCCTTTTGAATACAACGCTGAGAGTGTGAATCTCATGCAGATGTATGCTGCTCACCTCCGTTCGATGATTAGCATGGGAGTTGGCGGTGATTTAAGCAATCTGAAAATCGTTGTCGATGCGGGAAATGGTGCTGGAGGCTTCTTTGCAAATAACGTCCTCGCTCCGCTCGGTGCTGATATAAGTGGTAGCCAGTTCCTCGATCCAGATGGCAATTTCCCTAACCACCAGCCAAACCCTGAGAACAAAGAAGCTATGGAGTCGATTTGCAAGCAGGTGCGTGAGACTGGCGCTGACCTCGGAATCATATTTGACACGGACGTTGACAGAAGTGCAGCCGTAACTTCTGAAGGTAAGCCTATCAGCAGAAATGCAATCGTTGCTCTTGCCGCGGCAATCGGTGCAGATGATTATCCTGGCGGTACTGTCGTTACTGATAGCATCACTTCCAACGAACTGCACACATTTCTCAAGGACAAACTCGGTTTAAAGCACTTCAGGTACAAGAGGGGTTACAAGAACGTTATAAACAAAGCTATTGAACTATCAAAAGATGGAGAAAATGCATTTCTCGCTATCGAGACTTCGGGTCACGCAGCCTACTCTGACAACTACTATCTGGATGACGGTGCATTCCTTGCAGTTCAGATTATTATCAATGCAGCTAACCTTAAGAAGGAAGGCAAAGGCATCGATTACATGATTACCGCACTTGCCGAGCCCGCTGAATCAGTAGAAATTAGATTTAATTTAACCACAGACAATTTCGGTGAGGTTGGAGACAATATCCTCGATGATATGAAAGTTTGGGCAGAACAGACTGAAGGCTTATCGCTCGAACTACCTAACTATGAAGGAGTCCGCATCAATTATAGCCTTGATGGTCACGATGGCTGGTTTTTGCTTAGAAAATCTCTTCACGACCCAGTAATGCCTCTAAATGTTGAGTCTGGCAGTGAGGGAGGAGTGAAACTAGTACTAGCTCTCATCAAAGACTTTCTTTCTGGAAGAGAAGGAATTGATATTTCCGTACTCAGCTAACCAGTTAAATCAACATATATTTAAAAAATATGCACAAAATATATACATAAAATATACAAGCAAGAGCTCCGAGATAAACTTTGGAGCTCTTTTATCGTTATTCGTTTGCAAACGCCTCTACTACGATATTATACCCTTCAATATCTATAGCTTTAACTTTTGTATCTATAGGAATAACCTCTCTACTGATAGCATGTAGAACCTCGTCTCCAAAATCAACCTTGCCCGTGAGTTTCAAATCGGTTATCGTTCTTCCAACATGCCCAATATATTTTTCACTTAAATCTTCCCTATTCCTAGCTGTAATATTGCTTACTACCGTAAATATAATAATAAACAACATAGCAAGGGCTGCTGTTACAGCTGGCGACAGACGTAATAAAGACATTCCAATAGCTGCTTCGAAAACTGCATTTGCATTAGATCCCGCGCTCTGGCATTTCCCATACCAAAATGGCAGATGGTGGCGCCTCTCAACAATATAGATAATTATAGAGTATAAACACATGAACACACCAAATCCCGTAAGCACTATATTTAAGCCGGATACATATGCACTTTGATTGTCACTACTATAAACATTCATATAAGTTTTTACGGAAAACGCATATAGCCCCCCTATAGCTAATCGGAACATTATCGTTAGCAGAATTAATGGAATAACCTGCCTTAGAGGGATATGATCTTTTACATAAGTTACTACCTTTTTCATTTCATCCTCCTTTCAGAGTTATGATATCAGACACATTTACGTAGTCTTATACAGGGCTCTTTCACCGCATTTATCGCTTTTACCATACGAACGATTATATGCTGAGCCCCTATACCCGTCGTACTTGTTATATTATTTATATAATTATGATATCACTTTAATATCACATGTCAATATATTTTCATGTACAAATAATGTACATTCTTCACTAGGAGTATTTGAATACTTTGCTAGCTAAAATCATTACTTGCCACTAAAAAAGTGAGATACAGATAATCCGCATCTCACTCATTCCTTATTAGATTGTTATGCCTAGGCTCTTACTCTGCCATCTGGGCGAGAATTTCAGCATCCTTGGCACGCTGCTGCTCGATACTCTCTTGCAGCATCATGTCCTTAACTTTCATGAGCCTTGTCTGGTTACCTCTTTCGTTCTCATCAAGCTTCATCTTGATATACTTGATGGTCTCCTTGTAATTCGGTATCTTGACATACTCAAGAGCATTAACACGTCTTCTGGTCTTTTCGATTTCATCAGCTATGAGCATAGCTTCTTTCTCCATACCTGCAAGCTGAAGTAGCTTAGGGAATAGAATCGACAGCTTCTCGATAGACTTGTCGAGTTCTCCTGAAGTGGTTGCAAATCCATATGGATATACGTTTCCAGTCTGTGTGTTCTCCTGCTCAAAATCAAAGGATGGAACGTCGATACTCATTACGTTTTTCTCTGTCGCAACGAGCTTTACACTCTGCTTAGGATACATTAGAGCTTCCTCCAGCATCTCCGGTGTCATTACGGCACGTGCTACAGAAAAGCTTCCATATACCTCTTCGAGCATTGGCTCCACCTCTTCACGAAGTGCTTTAATCTCTCTAGCGAGATCAAGAAAGATTCGCATAAGCTCATCTCTCTTATCCTTCATGAGCTTGTGACCCTTGATAGCCACCTTGAGTTGCCCTTTAAGCTTAGACATGACCATTCTAGTTGGGTTAACATTTAGTCTTGCCATAAGATCATCCCTTTCTTACTAAGCTACTTCTGCTCATAAAATTCATCGAGGTAGTCTTTCTTAACACGTTTAAGCTCTGATCTAGGCATTGTTCTGAGAAGTTCCCAGCCAACCTCTAGTGTTTCCTCAATGGATCTGTCCTTCTCGTATCCCTGAGATACGTACTTGTTCTCAAATTCATCAGCAAACTGTGCGTAAAGCTTATCAACGTCGCTGAGCGCAGCTTCTCCGAGGATAGCCATGAGCTCCTTACACTCCTTACCTCTCGCGTATATAGCAAAAAGCTGATTGAGTACGTCTGCGTGATCCTTACGAGTCTTACCTTCACCGATACCCTTATCCTTTAGACGGGATAGCGATGGAAGTACATCGATTGGTGGTGTAACACCCTTTCTATAGAGGTCTCTGGATAGGATAATCTGTCCCTCTGTAATATATCCTGTAAGGTCAGGAATTGGGTGAGTGATATCATCCTCAGGCATCGATACGATTGGAATCATAGTGATTGAACCGTCGATTCCCTTCTTCTTACCAGCTCTCTCGTACATAGTAGCAAGGTCAGTATATAAATATCCCGGGTAACCACGACGTCCCGGAACTTCCTTACGAGCAGCGGAAACCTCACGAAGAGATTCAGCGTAGTTCGTAATATCAGTGATGATAACGAGAACGTGCATGTTCTGCTCAAATGCCAGATACTCAGCAGCTGTGAGAGCCATACGAGGTGTCGCAATACGCTCTACAGCAGGGTCATTAGCAAGGTTTAAGAACATTACCGAACGGTCGATAGCTCCACTCCTACGGAAGTCTGTCATGAAGAATTCAGCTTCTTCGTAAGTGATACCTACGGCTGCGAATACTACAGCAAACTTGCTGTTAGCTCCACGAACCTTAGCCTGTCTCGCAATTTGAGCTGCCAGGTTAGCGTGAGGAAGTCCTGATCCTGAGAAGATAGGAAGCTTCTGTCCTCTAACTAGAGTGTTAAGTCCGTCTATAGCGGATACACCAGTCTGAATGAACTCAGATGGGTACTCTCTTGCAGCCGGATTCATAGCGAGTCCGTTGATATCTAGGTAGCTCTCCGGAATGATTTCAGCTCCACCATCGATAGGTCTGCCCATTCCGTCAAATACTCGTCCGAGCATATCTAGAGATACGCCCAGCTGATTTCCATGACCGAGGAATCTTACCTTGCTCTCTTTGAGGTTCATTCCTGCGGAGTTTTCAAATAGCTGTACAACAGCGTCAGTGCCGTTAAGTTCGAGAACCTTACAGTGTCTTAGCTCACCATTTGCAAGCTCAATTTCACCAAGCTCATCGTAGCCTACATCTTCTACACCCTTAACAACCATCAAAGGGCCGGCTACTTCAGAAATAGTCTTATATTCTCTAATCATTCAGTTCACCTGCCTTCTTAATAAGCTCTTCTATAGAAGCCTCCAGCTTGTCAACAAGTGCAGCGTACTCTGCGTCAACGTCTTTCTCTTCGAAATACTTGAATCTTCCGATGTCCTCTCTTAAAGGTAGAGAAGTGATTGTCTTAAAGTCAGCATGCTCATGAAGGCCCTTAAGTCCTTCGTCATAGAAACGTAGGATTAGATCTAGAAGCTTAAACTGCTTGTTTGTAGATGTAAATGTATCAACTTCGTGGAACGCATTCTGGTGTAGGTAGTCCTCACGAATCATCTTGCAGACTTCAAGCTTGAGCTGGTCTTCCTTAGATAGACCGTCTACTCCGACTAGCTGTACGATTTCGTTCAGTTCGTCTTCTTCCTGGAGCAGCTTAAGGGCTCTCGCTCTGTGAGTTGGGAACTCCTTATTTACATTCTCTGCAAACCATACGTTCAGTCTATCTGCGTATAGCGAATAGCTGTTTAGCCAGTTGATTGCAGGGAAGTGTCTAGCGTGAGCTAGGTTAGCATCTAGTCCCCAGAACACCTTTACGATACGAAGTGTGGCCTGTGATACTGGCTCGGAAATATCTCCTCCTGGAGGGGATACAGCTCCGATTGCGGATAGAGCTCCAACTCTTCCCTCGCTTCCAAGGCATACAACCTTTCCAGCTCTCTCATAGAACTGTGCAAGTCTGGATGCCAGGTAAGCCGGGTATCCTTCTTCACCAGGCATTTCCTCAAGACGACCTGACATCTCACGAAGAGCCTCAGCCCATCTCGATGTTGAGTCAGCCATGAGAGCTACTGAGTATCCCATATCTCTGAAGTACTCAGCGATTGTAATTCCTGTATATACGGATGCTTCTCTCGCAGCTACCGGCATGTCTGAAGTGTTCGCGATGAGGACAGTTCTTCTCATCAGAGATTCCCCTGTCTTAGGGTCAACGAGTTCTGGGAACTCATTGAGTACATCAGTCATCTCGTTTCCACGCTCTCCGCATCCGATATAAACTACGATATCCGCATCTGCCCACTTAGCTAGCTGGTGCTGTACTACAGTCTTTCCTGAACCGAAAGGTCCCGGAACTGCTGATACACCACCCTTAGCAATCGGGAACATTGTATCAATAACTCTCTGTCCGGTAATCAGCGGTTCGTCAGGTGATAGTTTCTCCTTGTAAGGACGTTCAACTCGCACCGGCCATCTCTGCATCATTTTAACTTCGACTTCTTTTCCCGATACATCCTCGATTACCGCAACAGTCTCATCAACTGTAAAACTACCGCTCTCAATGCTCTTAACCTTACCGCTAACCTTGTAAGGAACCATAATCCTCTGGGTTACAGCGATTGTCTCCTCAACTGTACCGAGGACTTCTCCTGCAGAAACTTCGTCTCCAACCTTTGCAACTGGAACGAACTCCCATTTCTTGTCGCGGTCAAGCGCTGGCTCCGATACACCTCTAGCGATATTGGTGCCTGTCTTCTCAAGAAGCACAGACAGCGGTCTCTGAATTCCATCGTAAATGGTCTCAATAAGTCCCGGCCCGAGTTCTACAGATAGTGGAGCTCCAGTTGAATAAACTGGCTCGCCCGGCTGTAGACCAGCGGTTTCCTCATATACCTGAATCGAAGCATTTCCGCCACGCATCTCGATGATTTCTCCAGTAAGGCCCTGATTTCCAACCTTAACTACGTCATACATATCTGCGTCGCTCATGCCCGAAGCAACTACTAGAGGTCCGGATATCTTAACGATTTTGCCTTGTTCCATGATTACCTCCATTATTTATCGCCAAATAGTATGTCTGCACCAACAGCCTTCTCAACAGCTCTCTTGACGTTGTTAAGGCCTGCACCATAGCTCCCGTCGCTTCCAGGAATTGGAACGATTGCCGGAATACGAAGGGTTTCATATTTTGCGATTTCATTACCTATTTCTTTGTAATACTTTTCAGTGATATAGATGATTCCATAATCATCTTTTACGATACTATGCAATATATCTGTAGCTTCTTCCTTGTTTCTGCAAGCGAATGCATCAAGCCCAAAGACCTTGAAGCCCAGCACACTATCGGCATCACCAATAATACCAATCTTACTCATAAGTCTCCCTCAGTCTTTCTCTAATTAATTCTGGGCTCATCTTGGCTAGCTTACCAGCAAGCACGATGCGGATAGCCTTAATCTCATTCTGTCTAGCGATGAGGTAAGCAACAAGTGGCTCAAGGCCAAATGTCACGGTTTTAGCTTCCCTGCTGTATTCCACAAGAAGGTTGTCGCAAATCTTCTCTAGAAGTGTAAAGTCACCGCTATTGTCGATTGCCTCTCCTCCCTCGCTTACCGCCTTTCTGATATCGTAAGCCTGGAATTTCTCAGCTGCCTGCTTGAAGTCATCTTCATAGCTGCCTAGGAATACCTGCACATCTACCGTTCCGCCTGGGATAAATACATTTTCAAAGTATTTCCAAGGCTGCCCCATCTTCTTTACTCTCGCAAATGTCTTGAGATTGATGGTATCAATCCATAGTGCTACGTAACCCATTACATAGCTGTTCTTGGACTGTTCAGCTGCTTCGATGATATCTGCAAAACAATACTTGTCACAGACAAAGTCAATCATCTGTGGATCATTAGTACGCGCATGAACATCTATCGCTTCAGTGAGTGCCCTAGCCATGTTCTCTGTGAGACCTATTGTTTCACGCTCTTTTACACTCTTAACCATCTCACTAGCACTGATAGTTCCATTCCCCATGAGGAGTTCATCTCTATCAATATCTAGCGCCTCTGCTTTGAGTAGAACCTTTAGATTGTGGTAGTCAGCAGGATAGCAGAATATGTTGAGCGCTGCGCTGCTCTTGCTGAGCTCTTTTGCCTCAGCGAAGAACGAAGCCTCGGCTTGCTTCAGCACATCCTGATAATTTGCCGCAGTTAAAGTGTTGCCTTCAGAACCATAACCAGCATCTTGTAGAACTTTGCATATATCGTCGATATTTTTAGACTCTGTCATATTGCGGAGCTGCTCACTTGAGAGGAGTTTGCTTTCTTGGCTTCTCACATATGAGCTCGCATATACGAAATCAGTTCCCAAAATACGCCTCCTTTCTGGTTACAGCGATTACTTGAATAGAATTCCAGCAACCTCTGCAGTCAACTCTTCTCTTGCATTTGATAATAGCTTCTCTAGAGAAGCATTGTATGAGATATTACCTCTTCTAAGGATACATCCGCCTTCGATATCAACGGTTTCATCACTTAGTGTGAGTGCTGTGCCTTTGAACAGGTTCACAAGGTCAGCGCCTATTCTGTCTCTATCTGACTGATTGAGCAGAACCTCTCCACCTTCCTTCTGGTACGCCCCAAGCTGTCTACAGATGAACTTGACATACTCTCCGGTTTCTAGGTTAAGAATCATATCAACTGCTTCTTTGTAGCACTCGTCAATAACAGACTGCTTAGCAGCGAGCTTCATCTTACGCGCATCGAGGTCTGCAACCGACTGTCTTCTATTAACTAGGACTTCCGCATCATTCTTAGCTTCTGCCTCAAATCTCTGCAGTAGTTTATCAGCTTCTGCCTGAGCTTCTTTGAGGGTTTCTGCTTTAACTGCTTCCGCCTCTCTTCTCTGACTGTCGGAATAAGTCTGAGCCTCTTTTAGGATTCGCTCAGTTATAGACTCTATACTCATTCTTACCGTCCCTTTCTATAAGTTAGTTACAACGATTTGTGTGCGATTAACCAATCTGAACGCCGTTGTACATAAGGAACGAGATGATGAATGCTAGGATAGCGTATGTCTCTACCATTACAGCGTAGATAATAGCATTACCTAGAGCTCCGTCCTTCTTGGAGATGAGCTGCATACCAGCAGCTGCGGCTCTGCCCTGTGTGTATCCAGATACGATACCTACAACTCCGATTGGAACTCCTGCGAATAGGAATGCAAGTCCCTGTGTAGTTGAAACGTTTAGTAGGTTGCCACCGAGGATTCCAATCTTAGTTAGAATCAGGATAGCGATTACCATTCCGTAAATTCCCTGTGTTCCCGGAAGAGCCTGTAGTACAAGTGTTGAACCGAAGCTCACTTTATCACCAGACATTACTCCGTCAGCAGCCTCACCGGCAATACCAACACCAATAGCACTTCCTACGCCTGCGATTGTCGCAATTGCTGCACCTAGTACAGCTAAAGTTAGACCTAAACTCATTATTTTGCCTCCTTAATTACATTAATATACTTCGTATCCCTGTTTAGCGGTTCAAATGCCCTGCCTTCACCTTCGTAGAATCTACCGAAGAACTCTACGTACTGAAGTCTGCAGGAGTGAACAAAGGCTCCCAGAGCGTTGATTCCGAAGTTGAGTGTGTGCCCCAAAATTCCAATTACTAGGAACATAACCACTCCGACTACACTTTTGCCTCCCATCGAAGCCAGGAAGTTAAATACCTGTGCAATTGATGTAGAAGCTAGACCAAGTCCGAGAAGTCTCGAATACGAGAGTATATCGGACAGATTTCCTGTTAATCCACTGTAGATATCCCAGATACCAAGACCCTTCGTAATTCCCTCATTAGTGATGAACGGAAGGACAATCGCTGCTACAACACCTACTATTGCCATAATCTTACCGATTCCCGGCACCCCAGGACCAATCTTGGTTCCGAATAGTATTAGTATGATTCCCGCAACGATGAGGTACCATGCAAATACATCTTTACATGCATCAAGGAACTTTCCATTCCTTATCTGCTGGTACGCCTTGATTCCCATTCCGACAAACAGGTGTATAACACCGAGTCCGCACGAGAATACGAGGAATATCATCGGCGATTTAGCCGGATCCAGCCATAGCGGATTAATGACTACTGTCTTGCCGAAGAACGTCTTAGCAACTACAGGTATGAGGTCTCCGAAGAAACTTCCGAACATGATGCCCCAGAATATACTGGATAGTCCGCTGTAGAATAGTACATTCAGAAGTTTATATGCGCCTCCTTCGTACAGCTTGTTCTTCTTAAGTGCATATACCGACATTACGCACAAGATGATTCCATATCCCACATCTCCGAACATAATTCCGAAGAATATGATATAGAATATTGAGAAAATCGATGTCGGATCAATTTCTTTCCAGTTAGGTAACGAGTACATTTCCGTAATGAATTCGATTGGTGCAAAGAACTTCTTGTTCTGTAGGCGCACCGGCACGTCGTCTTCCTCCTCGGGTTCTGTAAGTTCGTACCAACATGTGTATTTCCCCAGCAATTCCTCAACCTTGCTGGAAACGAATTTTGGTGTCCATCCATCAAAGGTGAACGTCTCCTCTGTCGTGAGAAGTCTGCTACGAACGAATGCTCTATCGCGGCTAATTACCATGATATCGTGGTAACACTCGACGTTTACTCTGGAGCCCTCCATCTCTTTGACCTTAAGCTCAAGAGCTTCTCTCTCGCTATTAGCATCTGCAATTGCCTGCTCTGCTCTAGCGATGTTCTCCTCTGCCGTGCCTTCAAGCTCAGCAATCGGAGCGAGTGTAAAGCCATAGCGCTTGATTATTTCGAGCACTGCATCTTCATCATCTCTGAAATACCATGCACTAACGTACATCTGTTCCTTGTCCTTGTGAACGCACTGTACAACTGAGGATAGACCTTCAGCTTCCAGTTCCTTCTCAACCTCCTGAACGTCCGTAGTCAATGGCATAAGTCCGATGCGTATACTTAAACATCCTGTCTCTGTGAGCTCAATCGGGAGTTCATATGATCTCCAAGGCTCAAGTGATAACTTGAGTGCCTCAGCGGAGTTCGCCTTGCTATAAGCATCGGCAATTGCACTGCCGTACTCATTTAAGCGATTAACTTCCTCCTCAAACTCTTTCTCTTTACTTAAAATCTCGCCATACTCTGCCTCTGTAACAACTCTACGAGCTGGGAACATTGGCTTCTTGCTGCTGTCATACCTATCTAGTAGGGACAGCGCCGAGTCAGCAGCGGAGATTTTCTTATCGAACTCTGCTACCGCAGTTTCGTCACCATCCTTCACTACAAGCTTTGTCCACTCTTCGCTTTGAAGCTTGTCTTCAGGCTTAGTAACTTCGACAACACCGAGATCCATGAGTTCCTTGATCAGCGCCTGCTTCTCATCGTTCATACCTATGACGGACAACTTTTTCATTTTAATCGTTGCCATAAGTACCCATTACCTTTCCGACGATTGCTGAAGCTGCTTGCGAGAGATTTTCTCTAGCTGCCACCTTAAGTTGCTCACATACAGCGGTTTCAGCATCTATCTTCTCCTGATAGAGCGCCTCTGCCTTCGCTTCAGCAGATGCAATCGCAGCCTTGTAAGCTTCGTTACCTCTTCTGTCAGCGTCTTCGAGCAGAATCTTAGATTCTTTCTTGCCGTCAGCTATGATCTGAGCTGCAGCTTCTTCAGATGATTTCTTAATCCGCGCTGCTTTCGTCTCAGCGTCTCTAACCTTTTCAATACCTGCTATCGACATAAGCGTATCCTTTCTGTCCTGTAAAATCAGCCAAAAGACCCAAAATCATATAGGACGTGATTTAATATAAATTATAGCACTCATTAAAATCCTTTACAAACCAGCAAAAGGCAAAAAAACAAGGCTTTGACTTGTCAAAGCCTTGTCAGAGAATATCATCCAACCAATTTTTACACAAATTTTTATCTATTTAATTATATTCTAATCTAAAAGAAATATACCTGCCGTTATGAATGAAAAACCCACCATGAGGATAATCATTAAAATCGCCATTATTCTCGCCATTTTATCTCTTCGGTTTCTATGTGGTCTATCCGCCTTAAATACGTGATTTAAATTCTTCTCATCTGCTGTACTTCTATCCTTATTCCGTTTCTTATCCATGTGTTTCCTCCATTATCTACAATTATTATGCCACATATCTTATCAGGCAATACTAAATTGCACTCATAAAAGTTTAACTATTTTTTATCATTATCATTAATAATTTCCATCATTTGCTGCTTGTGTTCTGAAAAAAATACAAGTGCGAAATCTCTAAATTTCTTTGCAGCGGGTGAAATACGTCCTGTTTCAGGAACCGCAATGCCTATTGGTACATTATAGCTTGGAGAAATCGGCAGTGCCGTCACGTCACCATTCCACTGATTTATAGAGACTCCATTTACTGTAGTTACACCTAGACCTGCCTCAACCATCGAATATGCGGCAAAAGCATCTGAAGTTTTGTATCTGATTGGAGGGTTGATGTCATATGACTTGAACATCATTGACCCATCGCTCTCCCTGCCGGGATAAAGCTCAATGTAACTATCATTATAGATCCTGTGTATATCGTAAACACCATCAGCTACTGCCGGGTGATCATTTGGCACCCATATATAAAATGGGTCATCGAGAAGATGAATCCATTCACAAGTACCATTTCGGTGGCTGATAAGGCAAAAGTCCAGCTCATCACGTTCAAGCTCCGCCATGAGCGCCGAGCTTCGTCCAGCCGTAAGATCAACTGCTATACCGGGATATTTTGCACAAAAATCTTTAATTAAATCTGTTAGAAACTTGTAATAAGTTGAATATGCAGTTGCAACACGAACCTCGCCTGTGATGACGCCACAGATTTCTGCGATATTCTGGTCCAGATGATTTGCCGAATTGACAAGTGCAGTGAAGCTAGACAGCAGCTGTCTGCACTCGTGAGTTGGCGAGATGCCATTTCTATTTCTATTTACGAGGCGTATACCCGTTTCTTCTTCCAGCGAGGCCATCATACGACTTATGCCAGATGGCGTATATCCTAGCTCTGCGGCTGCAGAAGACATATTACCCAGCTCTAGCGCCCTGAGCAGCACTTTAACCTTCTCTACTTCCATGTCTTTACTCCTTATGATCGAAGTTAATTTTACATAATTCACTCTTTGCCATTTTATCATAATAAGCTTGATTATTTAGCGATTTTATCAAAATACTTTTTTTACTATAATTTACTTACATCAGTTTACATTAGAAAGTGGGGACCCGAGGTGGATACGAAGAGAAGAAATCGCGCGATGATACTGCTATTTATAGTAATTTCGCTGCGTGCAACCTCGCTCCTATTCGCGACAACAGGTTTATCATATATGGGGCCGCTCACTTTGAACGGCTACCGCTTCCCACTTGCCTCTATAATCTTGCTTTTCATCTTCCGAAAGGATATTAAAAATGTGAATAAGCAGGTTATAATCCACGGTTCGATAATCGGTTTTTTCTTCTTGCTGACGATGACCACTGAGTTGATTGGTCTCAAGATGACGAACTCTTCGACGACATCGTTTCTTGAGAATACTGCGATTATCTTCGTGCCACTAGTGGATGCAATACTGATTAGAAAGGCCCCAAAGCCATCTGCAATTATCAGTGCACTTGCGGCCCTTGCCGGAGTCGGATTTCTAACTCTCAAGGACGGTCATATAGGACTTTCTCTAGGAGAATTAATATGCTTACTTAGCGCACTGGCATATACTTTTGCGGTAATAGCGACTGATAGATTTTCAAAGCGCGATGACCCGTTCATGCTCGGTATAATACAGGTTGCATTTATAGGCGTTTCATCATTTGTAGTAGCTATGATTGTAGAAGAACCAAGCTTCCCTACTGCACCTACGGCATGGGGCGTAATAATATTCCTCGCAATCGTGTGCACCTGCTTCGGCTTTACGCTTCAGCCAGTTGCACAGAGTAAATTATCAGCGGCGATTTCAGGACTGTTTTGCGCATTCAATCCGCTCATAACTGCGATACTAGGATACATATTCTTGAACGAGAGACTCGGAACCACAGGTCTAATCGGAGGAGCTCTCATACTCACAAGCATCGTCATACCAGCAATCTCACCTTTGATTGCGCCTATGGTAAAGAAGCCTAGTATAGGCAATTAAATTCGTTTACGACATTACGAGACATCCCTAACCCTCATAATGTTCGCAAAGTATAAAGTAAAAAGTACAAGAATGCCTCCACGAATGTGGAGGCATTCTTGTATGTTATCTGTGATACGAACCAACGTATAAGCTGTGAGAAATTACTTGTGATAAGTCTCGCCATTACTTATCTTGAAGGCACGGTATATCTGTTCAAGCAACATGACTCTCGCCATCTGATGAGGAAAAGTCAGCTTTGAAAATGATAATCCGTAGTCCGCTCTCTTCTTCACTTCATCCGAGAGTCCGAGACTGCCACCAATGATAAAGTTTATAGTCGAGGATTTGGTATCGAAAGTAGACTGGATCATCTTAGATAGCTCTACAGAATCAAGCTGCTTCCCTTCGACTTCCATCGCTATAACATAGCTGTTATCCTTAATTTTCCCAAGAATTGTCTCACCCTCACGAACCAGCACGGCAGCCTCATCGGCGGGCGATGGATTTGCTGGAAGCTTGCTCTCTTTGAGTTCCAAAATCTCGATATTGGCATATCCTGATATTCGCTTGCTGTACTCAGCTACAGCCTCCGCCCAGTATTTCTCCTTGAGTTTTCCTATGCAAATAATCCTTACCTTCATATAAATCCCTATAATTATTGTGGCTTATCTCACTATGACTAAAGCATCGTCAGCTTGTCCTTTGCCGCCACCTTAAGTATGAAATCGCTCCCTTGGCAGAGTTCATTTTCGTCCAAAATATTCTTGACCGTCAGCAGTGCAGTATCCGGTGTGTTGTTCTGCGAGCTCAAGTGTGCTAGCATGATTCGCTGCTCACAGCTTAATTGCCCCACTTCCTTACGAGCTAGAAGTGCCCTTGCAAGAGCAATCCCGCTCGTTACGTTGGATAGATGTCCGCAGTCTCCGAGGATTCGGCGTTTTAACGAGTATGGGTAATCACCCATTTGTAAGATGCTCTCCTCGTGGTTAGCCTCAAATACTAGTGCATCTGCACTAGAGATTTCTTCAGTAATCTCATCTGTTACTATTCCAGTATCAGTCGTCAACGTAAGTTGTTCTCCATCAGCTATAAAGCTAAATCCTAACGGCTCACCGGCATCGTGCGAAAGCGAAAACGCCTTTACGCAGATATCACCAACTCTTACTACGTCTTGTGCAGCCATATATTTAATCCGCTCTGGCTTCACATATTCAAATTTTTCACAGTTGCTCACTGTTCCTCGCGATGTGTATACCTGTGCATCGCCACAAGCCTTGGCAATAGCTCTGATACTCTTTACGTGGTCTAAATGCTCATGTGTGACAAAGATTCCCTGGATATTATCAGGGCTGAGTTTGCACTCTGCAAGCCCCTCCTTAATCCGCTTTGCAGTCAACCCTACATCGAGGAGAAGTCTCGTCTTACCATCTGAAACGATATACGCATTACCGGAGCTACTGCTACCGATAGATGCAATCTTTAATTTACCCATCTATTTCCCTATACTTGTTTCCTTTATACGTTACATCAAATCTGCAGATTGAATTATAATTGCAGTATGTGCACTCTCCCTTGTTATCACTAACAGTGCGCTTCTTGGTCGGCGATATGCTCACATCACCAGCGATAATCTGTTCACTCATATCATGAATCGACTGGCACACATCTTGCTCTATACGTTCGAATAAATCACGATCTATAATCATCTTCTTGCTACCGAGCAGCGTGCTTGGCATCTCCTCTATGACATCTTTTTCATCGATGCATAGACCATTTAGTGTCAAGCCTTTCTTGAGTTCACTATCTACCACTTCCGACGCATCCTTCGCACCTTCTACACTTACAGAAACGTCCTTGATGTTGTAGTAGAAAACGCCCGCAGGCTTCCTATCCTCTGACTTGGCGCCCTGCATATATACCATGAGCTGCATTTTATAACCGCACCTCATCTGCTCTATGCTCACCTTATCCGAACCAGTCTTGTAGTCGATAATTCTGATATCTCCGCCTTCAAACACATCGACTCTGTCAATCTTACCCTCGATAAAAATTTTCTTACCATCTATCTCGAGCTCAATCGGAGCAAATAGCTTGCCCCTTTTAAATTCCTCTTCAAAGTAGGACTTCTCGACCTTACCAAGTCTCATCTGTTCTGCAAGGTTTTCGGCTACACGCGAGCAAACCCTTTCCACTCTCTCAAGCCTATACTGCTCGCGACCATCGGAGGTGAAGAGACCATCTCGATAGTCTCCTGCGATTTCTGTCAGTGTAGCTCTCACTAGATTATCAATCTCTTCATCAGAGATGCTGCCCCAGAGCCCTTCGGCTTCAAGCTTCTTGGACACCTTCATGATGCATTCGTGATACATATCCCCTATCTCTCGAGATGCTCCACTGAATTCCCGGTCTTCTCTAGGTCTTAGTCCATATGATACAAAATGCTTGAACGGACAATGATTGAAGCTCTCAATCCTTGTCGGAGAGAACGAAAACTCACCATTCGATTTCGCAAATAGTCTCTCTGCCATCTCACTGGAGATAGGATCTGCAGAGTTATCATCTCTAGCTGCCTTCATGGCAGTCTCGAGAATTTGTGGCTCATTATTCTGATACCACGAAATTATCGAGTCGGTAATCATCTTGGTTTTTTTCTCATCAGCAGTATGCTCCATAGACCTTCTACCCTTCAGGTAGTTGAGTAGATGGCGCATCGCTGTCTTTGGATTGTTTATAGCACTCATACCTAGGCCACTTGAGATTAGATCTTTGTGTATTTTCACACTCGGTAGAGCTGCTCTAAATGCATCAACTAAAGAAGACGGCTTACAGTCCTGTCCTTCGGAATCAGACAGCGACCAACTAATATATAGTCTCTCGTAAGGCTTTGAAATAAGCCTGTACATAGCTACATTCTCTTCCGTCATCTTAAGTTCATCAAGGTGACCAATTGGAAAATTGTGTTCCTTAAAGAATTTCTTCTCGTCTACCGAGAATATTCCCTCTGAATTTGGCTCCATGGGTAGCACGCCCTCATTCGCTGCAAGCACAACCATAGCCTTGAGCGGTCCAGGTCTCGTTCTAATCATAGAACCCATAATTATGCCATCAAGTGCAGGCGGGATAATTCCAATATCCACTGACTCCAGTCCTTTTTTATATAGCTGCAGCAGTTCTTCAAATCCATCTTTATCGAATGTCTCTTCACCTAGAATATTCGCTAATTGCTCAAGAATCTTAACGCAAGCCTCGTAGCTCTGCGCAGTATTCTGCGCTTCTTCGTTATATCCTTCTTCAGCCTGGGCTTCAGATACAGCCTGTAGCCTGACTGGCAGATCCCATTCCTCTTCCAAAATCTTGATAAGACCGAAGATAAACTCTGCGACTGTTCCGGAGCGTTCTTTTATATCTACGAGTTTTGAAACCTGCTCCATTATATAGCTTCTCGTACTTTCAAGCTTTTCAAACTCCTCGTCAGCATAATCAAAATGACCATACTTAAACTCGCGAGTCCACATATTGCCGCGAATCTTGTAATTGCGTGCGTAGTTCTCGAGCCTCTCTATGTCTATTCTACTAATGCTTGTAAGTTCGGTCTTGAGCATTACGAATAGAGCCGAAGTCCTGTATTTGTGTAGCACAAACTCGAGGAGACTCACTATAAATCTCGCTGCCATCGAATCGGTGATAGTCCTTCTCGAATCGACGAAAAGCGGAATTCCATACTCTTTAAAAGTCCTGCGAATAATCGGCTGCCTAGATGAATCGTCATTGCATATTACTGCGATATCATTCATCTTGTATCCCTTGTCGCGAATGAGCTCATATATGTATGATGCTGCACTTTCTGCTTCGTAGAACGGGTTCGCACACTCAATTAGTTTAACTTCATCGTTAACCGTGCTCTCATCTGGCATCTTAAGCGTAGTTTCACTAGAGTTGGAGACTGTTCTAAATAGATTTTCCTCTAGATAGTCAAGCGTCTCTCGTCCGTACGCTCTGTATTCATCAGGTACGTACTCCTTTGTAATTTTAACTCCTGCTGAATCCGCCCTGGCGGACATTGCTGCCACCAGATTGATATCGAGATCGAAATCGCTGATATTAACCATAAGATTAACATCAATACGCTTTGCCATCTCTATCAGAGCATCCATAGACTTTGGCGCAAGTGTGTCAAATCCATATACCCACGCTGAATGGTTATCCAGCAGCTCCGACTCTCTGATTAAGGAGACATACATTGAGATGTAGTCCTCAGAATCTATGTATTTGCCTTCTAGTTCAGATTCATACTCATCGATTATGAGCTTTAGCTCACGCAGTTTATGTGCCAGCAGTTCGCTGTGACTATCTGCATCGATTATCGACTCTAGTTCATTGAGATAGCAATCCTGCTGCTTGAAGTCAGCGATCAAATCGTTGATCATATCGATAAATCCGCTCTGATCAACCGCTGATTTGAACACTTCCAGTTCATCTT
>NZ_CP016199.1:60718-62960 GCF_002243385.1 Mogibacterium pumilum
CATTGAGAGAGCAATCCTGCTGCTTGAAGTCAGCGATGAAATCGTTGATCATATCGATAAATCCGCTCTGATCAGCCGCTGATTTGAACACTTCCAGTTCATCTTTGTGCGATTTTATAATCTTGTACAGAAGCATGTGACGCCCATATCGGTCGAGAATCTCGATATTCTCATCACCCTGCTCAGCCATAATCCTCTGCCCTAGCCTATTTAGCGAGAGAATCTCAATATCAAGAAGACAGGCACTGCCTGTATACTTAAGCGCCTGTTCCTCCGCGACAAGAGTATACTGGTTCGGTACCAGGACATATGTCTTGCCCTTTATATTCTCATATATGAACTTCTCCTTGTTCATGCACTCTCGTGCCATAAATAGGTTCAGCATTTTATCCCTCGATTATCTCAAACAGCTCTTCAGGTTTATAAATCCTGTATGTTGGCTCAAGTCCGCCGAGTGGTGCATTCCCACCCCTGCGGCCCCATCCTACCATGATGCTATCGACGCCCGCATTTTGACAGCAGCCTATATCGAATCTCGTATCACCGAGCATTATGGCTTCTTCTCTCTTTGCCCCAAGCCTCTCGAGCGCCGCCAGCAACGGACCAGGTTCAGGCTTGTGCTCTGTCACGTCGTTTGCAGTGATGATGACATCGAATTTATCCTTGATGCCCATCTCTCCAAGATACTGCATAGCAGTATTTCCAAGCCTCGAAGTCACTATAGATAGCGAGTAGCCACGTTCTATCAGCTCGTCGAGGAGCTCCTTTATGCCTGAATACAATTTGTAAGCACCTTCGCTATGTTCCATCTGATAACCGCGATACACCGCCAGAACATCATCTAGATTTTCATCTGCAAATAAATCCCTAACTGTGTTCGCAACTGTCTCACCGAACGTGGAAAGTATCAGTGATTCATCAGCTTCTTTGCCTCGAAATCTGCGAAAAACCGCCTGCCACGAATCGATGATAAGCTGATCGGTATCGAGGAGAGTTCCGTCGAAATCAAACACTATGTACTTCTTCATTGTACACAACTCTCCTTCGCTTCTTGCGTAAGCTTCGCCTTGATGAACTCATCAAGCGACCCGTCCATCACGGCGCTAATGTTTCCAACTTCTACATTCGTCCTATGGTCTTTGACCATCGTATATGGTTGGAATACATAGGATCTAATCTGCGCACCCCACGTCACTTGGCTCATATCTCCCTTAAGCTCATCGAGGCTCTCCTTGTGCTCTGCCTCGGCGAGCTGCTGGAGTCTCGATGCCAGAATCTTCATCGCCATCTCCTTGTTGTAGAGCTGTGAACGTTCATTCTGACACGTTACAACTATGTTGGTTGGAAGGTGCGTTATACGGATAGCCGAATCAGTTGTGTTGACATGCTGTCCGCCAGCTCCCGAACTCCTGTACGTGTCAATCTTAAGGTCTTTAGGGTCGATGTTAATCTCGATGCTATCTCCTATATCCGGAACGACTTCGACAGCCGCAAAAGAAGTCTGTCTCTTGCCCGCAGAGTTAAACGGTGATATGCGCACGAGTCTATGGACTCCAGTTTCGCTTCGCAGATATCCATATGCATTGATTCCACTGATAACTATAGTGCAGCTCTTAATACCTGCGAGCGTATCGTTCTGTATGTCAACGACATCAGTCTTGAAACCGTGCTGATCTGTATATCTGAGATACATTCTCATCAGCATCTCCGCCCAGTCCATAGCATCTACGCCACCCGTTCCAGCATGAATACTTAGAATAGCATCCTTATCATCATACTTGCCGGTCAGGAGTCTGCTCAGCTCAAGGTCTTTCATCTCTTCGCTGAGTCTCTTATATTCTTTGATGATATTCTTGGCCTCCGAGTAATCATCATACTCTTCGGCGAGCTCAATCATATCGGATATGTCATCGAAGCCCTTGCAGAGACTCTCGTACTGCTCGAGTTCATTTTCAAGATGTTTCTTCTGTTTCATCAGCTTCTGTGCATCGTCAGGTGAATCCCAGAAACCCGATTTTAGCATCTCTTGTTCCATATCCGAAATCTTATCTCTTAAGCCAGTCGGGTCAAAGATAGTCTCCAACCTCACGGAGCTTATCAAGCTCACCTGGTAAAGCCTGCTTTATCTCATCAAATTCAATCATCTTAAATCCTCTCATCTACGACAGATGCGCGTAGCCGCATCTTGCGGCATCGCGCATCTATTGAGCTAAACTCCATAGTCCTGCAAACACCACAGAAC
>NZ_CP016199.1:63000-70455 GCF_002243385.1 Mogibacterium pumilum
CCAATCATGCTTGCTTAGTACGACGGAAACTCCTATTGAAACTTGCCGCAGCAATTCTTGTACTTTTTGCCAGATCCGCATGGGCATGGATCATTTCTACCGATCTTAGGGGTATTGCGGTGAACCGGCTCCTGAATATGCTCTCCGTTATCATGATACTGTTGTCCATCTCCGTGTGCAGCTGCGATATCTTCATCATAATATTCTTCCTTACGTTCAACCTCATCCCTTGAAACAACACGGCGCTCCGTACGAGTCTCAACGGTTACATTGAAGCAGTATTTTACAGTCTCCTCACGGATATCTGCAATCATCTCTTCAAACATGCCGAAGCCTTCCTTTGCATAAGCAACTGCCGGATCCTGCTGTCCGTATCCACGAAGTCCGATTCCATTCTTGAGCTGCTCCATCGCATCAATGTGATCCATCCAGCGATTATCAACGACTCTAAGCATAATCATGCGCTCTACTTCACGCATATGTTCGATGCCAACTTCCTCTTCCTTCTCTCTATAAATCTGCTCGAAGACATTTACGATATCTTCGCGTAACTTATCCTCATCTAAGTCTCTAAGCTCTTCCTCTGTGTAGCTCAGTCTGCCCTTAAACGCAGGTGTGATCTGCTCACAGCCGTAGAAGATCTCGTCCATATCCCAGTCTTCCGAGAAACGAGTTTCCATGGTAATCGGTGCAACAACGCCATTTACAAGCTCTTCCACCATACCCATGATGTAGTCACGCAGATTCTCACCATCGAGAACCATCTTACGCTGTTCGTAAATCTGAGATCGTTGTCTGTTCATTACATCGTCATACTGAAGAACGTATTTCCGAATACCGAAGTTCTTACCCTCGATTTTCTTCTGAGCATTTTCAATTCTTCTCGAAAGCACCTTAGCCTCAAGAGCATCGTCATCACCAAGACCAACGCCCTCAACGATTCTTTGCATCTTCTCTCCACCAAAGAGTCTCATCAAATCGTCTTCTAGGGAAATGAAGAACTGTGTAACACCAGGGTCGCCCTGACGTCCGGAACGTCCACGCAGCTGGTTATCGATACGTCTCGATTCGTGTCTTTCTGTACCGATGATGCAGAGTCCACCGAGCTCTCTAACTTCTTCCTGCTCGTCATTTCTCTCAGACGAAAAATGCTTTAAGAGCTCCTGATACTTGTTTCTAGCAGCATTGAGTTCCTCATCATTCGACTTCTCGAAGCCTGTTGCAAAAGCGATTTGTTCAGGAGTGTACTCGAGCTTCTTCATCTCTCGTCTGGCTTCAAAGTCAGGGTTACCACCGAGTATGATGTCGGTACCACGACCAGCCATGTTGGTAGCGATTGTAACAGCACTCTTACGGCCTGCTTCAGCTACGATTTCAGCTTCCTTCTCGTGATGTTTTGCATTGAGGACGTTGTGCTTTATACCCTTCTTCTTGAGCATTTCGCTAAGGAGTTCTGAAATCTCGATCGATATAGTACCTACGAGCACTGGCTGTCCTACTGCGTGCGCTTCAGCAACTCTCTCGACGATAGCTTTGTATTTTCCAGACTGACGAGCGTATACCGAGTCCTCCAGGTCAATTCTAGCAATCGGCTTATTGGTTGGAATGACAACTACATCCATGTTATAGATGTCTCTAAATTCATCTTCCTCTGTCTTGGCAGTACCCGTCATACCGGATAGCTTCTCATACATACGGAAGTAGTTCTGGAGCGTGATAGTCGCTAGAGTCTTGGACTCCGATCTTACTGAAACGCCTTCCTTAGCCTCGATAGCCTGATGTAGACCGTTCGAGAAACGTCTTCCATACATGAGACGTCCGGTGAACTCATCAACGATAAGGATTTCGCCATCCTTAACGATATAATCAACATCGCACTTCATCAGATAGTTCGCATGCAGTGCCTGATTTACGTAGTGATTGAGCTCCATGTTATCCGGATCAGAGAAGTTCTCGATACCAAAGTATGCTTCAGCAGCCTTGATGCCGGCTTCGTTTAAGGCAACCTGTTTGTCTTTCTCATCTACTGTGTAATCTCCGTGTACTCCGTTCTCACCCTCTTCATCGTCACGAGTAGTATCTCGGATAAGAGTCTTAACGAATACATTTGCAGTGCGGTACATATCACTTGAATCAACACCTTTACCAGAGATGATGAGCGGTGTGCGAGCCTCATCAACGAGAATCGAGTCGACCTCGTCGACGATAGCGAAATTGAGCTCTCGTTGAGTCAACTCTTCCTGATAAGTAACCATGTTATCACGCAGGTAATCGAAACCAAACTCGTTATTCGTTCCGTATGTGATGTCTGCCATGTAAGCAGCCTTACGATCATCTCCCTGAAGCGAGTTGATAACGCAGCCAACTGTGAGTCCTAGGAATGTATATAACTTGCCCATCCAGTCAGCATCTCGCTTTGCGAGGTAATCGTTAACTGTAACTACGTGAACGCCCTTGCCTGTAAGCGCATTTAGATACGCAGCAAGTGTAGCCACGAGAGTCTTACCTTCACCAGTCTTCATCTCGGCAATTCTTCCTTGATGAAGAACTACACCTCCAATGAGCTGAACGCGGAAATGCTTCATTCCAAGGCTTCTAACCGCACCCTCACGGCATACGGCAAATGCTTCTGGCAGGATATCATCAACAGTCTCAAACGGACCTTCTTCACCCTCTTCTCTGATAGTTCCTAGACGCTTCTTGAATTCTTCTGTTTTAGCGCGTAGCTCCTCATCACTAAGCTGTTGCATCTGCTCGTCGTAAGATTCAATTACGTCTACGATTTTCTCTATCTTCTTGACCTCTCTCTTGTTGAGGTCTCCAAATATCTTTTCTACTAAACCCATTTACGTGGCTCCCTTCTTTCTTGCTAATACGTTTATATATGTATTTTAATAATTATTTACTTTCTAAATCATTATCATTAGTTGTCATCCTCGTCCTCGTCAGGTTTGTCTTCAATTCGGATGTGGAGTCTGAGCGCCCTCTTGGCATCTGCCCTTGTAACTCTCACCTTGAACAGTTTGTGCTTCGATTCGTATTCGAATACATCTCCCACCTTAGGGATGCGGTCGAGTTCAATCATCGCCCAACCATTAACTGTAGTTGCATCGATATCGATATCTTCGCCTTGTAGTTCGAAGAACTTTTCGACATTAGCGCCTCCAGCAACTGAAAAAGAACCGTCTATAAGATCCGTAACCTCTCTCATCTCAACGGTATCGTGCTCGTCGTAAATCTTTCCTACTAGCTCCTCGATGATATCCTCCATCGTTACGAGTCCCGTTGTACCGCCGTATTCATCAACGATAATCGCCATGTGAGTTGCCTTTGCCTGCATCTTCTTGAGCAATATCGATGCTTTAATCGATTCGGCTACGTAAGCAACCGGCTTGATGTAGAGGTTCACGCTCTTGCCTTCGCCGACTACATAGTTATGAAAATCCTTCTGGTTGAGAATTCCGATTATATTGTCGAGGTCATCCTCGAACACCGGAAGTCTCGAAAGGCCTGTGCTCTTAAATAACTTAGCTATCTCTTCGTTAGGCGTTCCGAGCTCAATCGCGATGATGTCGATTCGCGGCGTGATTATATCGATTGCCTCGAGGTCTTCGAACTCAATGGCATTAGTGATCAGTTCACTCTGTGATTCACCGATATTTCCGCCGGTCTTCGCCTCCTCAATAATCGTCTTGAGTTCGTCCTCTGTATAACCTTGTTCTGCTGAAATTTTGAACACTTTGTCAACTATGCGCTTCCACACTCCAAATATCCAGTTAAGGGGAGTAAATAGAATCATCAAACCCTTTACTGCGGGTGCCATGAATAGTGAAAGACCTTCCGCCTTATCCTTGGCTATATTCTTAGGAGAAATCTCTCCAAACACTAGAACCAACACAGTCACCACAACTGTCGAAATCGTCGCACCGTAGTGGCCGTATAACTTGATGAACATAACAGTGGCGATAGATGTCGTTGCGATATTTGCAATGTTATTGCCAATTAAAATCGTGGTAAGAAACTTATCGAAGTTCTCAGTTATCTCTAAGACAAGCTTTGCACTTTCATTGTCGTCGCTAGCCATATTCTTCATTTTAATCTTGCTCACCGAAGTGAACGCTGTCTCCGTAGCGGAGAAAATGCCCGATAACACGAGCAAAAGCACGATGCTTATAATGTACGGTGTCATTTAACTGAATGCACTCTCCTATATCTGTGTATATCCGATTAATTATACTACATTAAATAGTAAATAAGTGATGAAACAACGAAAAAGCTCTCTCGAAGCACGAGAGAACTGCTTTTCTATCCTATTTCCCTATACTCGATAGGTTTTTTATCCGTAAAAGTAATAGCATAGCCACTTGCCGGGCTCGGAGTCCAGTGCCAAGCCTTCTCTTTTACCGCTGGAAACATCATCTCCATACATGTAAAAATAACGGCACCATGGAGTACACCTACGACATCTGAATGTTGAATGTCCCCTTTGAGTACGTCAAGTCCACGAGCTACTCTTTCGATAAATCCGTCGTTGGTCTCACCGTCTGGAAAATCCATAAAGTCCTTCTTACCCTCAAGCCAAGCCCTGGCCTCATCATGCTGAAGCACTTCTTCCATCGTCTTCATCTCAAAGATGCCTACTCCAACCTCCCTTAGGTCGTGGATAATCTCGTGATCCCTATTTCCAAATATGAGTTTAAAGGTCTGTTCGGTTCTGAGCATTCCAGATGTATAGAGTTTAGCTCCATCTGGTTTAGGGTACGCGCCTTTATCACGCAGCGCCTTAATCTGCTGCACGCCCTGTTCAACTAACGGCAAGTCAGTACTGCCATAGAACATGTCCTTTAGCGTACCTTCTGTATCTCCGTGTCTGATTAGATATAACGTGTTTCCCATCTGTGCCCTCTACTTATATATCATCTAGCTTAAATCAGCTATCCCACCTATACGTTACACCAACGAAGTGATACGGATATCTTGATTTTTAGCGGTTTTACAGCTTTAATGTGTGCGTTTTCACACACTGCAATTGTCGCATATTATATCATTTTCTGCTATAATATTCTACATATTTACAAGAGGGGAAGCCGTGCAAATGGTGGAATTATGCAAAGACTTTCTTGCGGATTATGTGCGCCCGTAGCTCAGGGGATAGAGTAATTCACTCCGAATGAAATGGTCAGCGGTTCGAATCCGCTCGGGCGCACCAACTAAAAAAACAAGGTGTATTGAGGTATAAAACAGCGGTTCGAATCCACTCGATCGCACCACTTGATACAACTGAAAAAGCACTGCAGCTTTCGGGCTGCAGTGCTTTTTCTATTGTCTTAATTACCATGAGAATCGATTACATGTACATCAAGCTGGCTGTAAGGAAGCGCAATGTCAGATTCGATTATGCACTTCTGTAAAACTCCCATCGCAGCTCTTCTCATAACCCATTTATCCTTCGGCTTGCACCAATATCTAATCCTATAGGTTACAGATGATGCCTCAAAGTTCTGAATAGCCAGATACTCGGCATTCTTGATCCCTTTAATCGCCTTAATTCTCTTGGCACAAGTAGTAAAGATTTCCTTAACATGGTCAGGATCTTCGTCGTATCTGAGCCCGATATCAATATCATAGATACCTGTTGATACACCAACCTTAGAGATGTTACGGTTGCAAACTGTAACGTGATCTCCAGTATTAATACTCGTATACTGTGTAGTCTGAAGGGTGAACATCGTCACTATACCTTCGTCATCGTCGATCTTAATGACATCACCAACCTTAAAAGCTTTGTCGTTAATAATATGCATACCCATCAGTACGTCTTTAAATACATCCTGCATAGCCATACCGAAGATAGCACCGGCAACACCGACACCAGCGATAATAGATGTAACTCGGATGTTATTGAACTCTAGCACTGCTAGAATCGAAATTATCCAGGTAACGGTCTTAATCATTCTGAATGTCGATTTCACGATGGCATTCATCTGCACCGTGTTGTTGGTCTTCTTGACATACAGCTTGTGGGCGTGCTCGATGACAAATGTCATGATAATCGCAACCGCGATTATTACGGCACTACTAATGAACTGCGCCGATGTAACCATTTTTATAAAAATATCCACACGCTCCTCCTATCCCTTGAACATCGATAAGTCATCCCAGCTGAGTAGTGCCGAGAGCACGCCGAAGCCCTCAACATCTTGATAATATTCATCAATCTGCTTAGCCCCATAGTGCTTATATATCTCTTCTGCCTTGTAATTCCCTGCAAATACATCGATTACCATTTGAGAGTACCCAGTATTCACAACTCTACTCCCCATAGCAAACAGCAGCTTGCGTCCAATACCAAAATCCCTATAAGCCGCTTCTACATGAATCATCTCAAGCCAAAATGCGCCTAGCACATCTGGTGAAGGAGTTCCGGCTACGAAGCCGACAACCTTGCCCTGAACTTCATCGGCTAGAGCTTCGGCTACAAACATTTCATTTCCCGGTGTAAGGAAATATGCATCCATTCTAGCAGCCGCACTCTCAGGATTTACGGAGCTCATGTATCTCTTATCTAGTATATTTGTGTATGTATCGTGATAGTTCTCGGATAAAATGCGCCCTATTTCAGATATGTCGGAACGTTTCACCTCACGAATTTTTATATTTTGAATCTCTTTCATACTATAGACCTGCCTTTTCATACATTACTCTATAGTATACACGAATTTTCATTTAAAGTATTAACTTATTCCCAGTGTCCTTCGCTGACAAGCACCTGCTCGGTGTATGCTTCTTTAACGGTAACTGTTTTGGTCGTCACATGCGGAGCCGCAAATGTATGTTTTTGATTTCAAGGATTAGGCCTATGTGCCTGCCACTCTGCGTTCGTAGTAAAAACAGCACCACACTGACAAGTATAGTAATCAACATACTTCTGTTGCCGTGTAACTGCCGGATGCGTAACTGTCTTATATACAGCAGGCACCCACTTTTTCTTTGAGTGAGTTGATCTTCCTGAACTTGAATCGCTTTTACTTTTTTTATCCTTCTCTTTCTTAACTTTTTCTCGTTCTTTCTCTTTTTTCTTTTTGCTCTCGCTTTCCTTCTTTTGAGACTTTTTATCGGAGTCGTTATCGTTACTCGCTTCATTCGCACTTTCGCCATTAGCGCTAGAGTCATCTACCGATTTCTCAGATGTCGTCTTTTCCTTTGTAACTTCCGTCTTCTTTTTTTCTCTTCCCTTCTCACCTTTATTAGAACTGCAACTCGCAAGCCCTACGATTAAAGCAAGACTGAAAATTATAATCGCAATAATATTTAGCAACTTATTATTAAATAAGCGTTTCTGCATTCCCCGTCTTCTCTCTTTCAAATAGTTTAAAAATGAGATGGAGATAGACCTCCATCCCATCAGATAATGCTATCTGTTCGCTAGCACACCCTGTCACTATGCGGACTTTT
>NZ_CP016199.1:70480-72722 GCF_002243385.1 Mogibacterium pumilum
CATTGAGAGAGCAATCCTGCTGCTTGAAGTCAGCGATGAAATCGTTGATCATATCGATAAATCCGCTCTGATCAGCCGCTGATTTGAACACTTCCAGTTCATCTTTGTGCGATTTTATAATCTTGTACAGAAGCATGTGACGCCCATATCGGTCGAGAATCTCGATATTCTCATCACCCTGCTCAGCCATAATCCTCTGCCCTAGCCTATTTAGCGAGAGAATCTCAATATCAAGAAGACAGGCACTGCCTGTATACTTAAGCGCCTGTTCCTCCGCGACAAGAGTATACTGGTTCGGTACCAGGACATATGTCTTGCCCTTTATATTCTCATATATGAACTTCTCCTTGTTCATGCACTCTCGTGCCATAAATAGGTTCAGCATTTTATCCCTCGATTATCTCAAACAGCTCTTCAGGTTTATAAATCCTGTATGTTGGCTCAAGTCCGCCGAGTGGTGCATTCCCACCCCTGCGGCCCCATCCTACCATGATGCTATCGACGCCCGCATTTTGACAGCAGCCTATATCGAATCTCGTATCACCGAGCATTATGGCTTCTTCTCTCTTTGCCCCAAGCCTCTCGAGCGCCGCCAGCAACGGACCAGGTTCAGGCTTGTGCTCTGTCACGTCGTTTGCAGTGATGATGACATCGAATTTATCCTTGATGCCCATCTCTCCAAGATACTGCATAGCAGTATTTCCAAGCCTCGAAGTCACTATAGATAGCGAGTAGCCACGTTCTATCAGCTCGTCGAGGAGCTCCTTTATGCCTGAATACAATTTGTAAGCACCTTCGCTATGTTCCATCTGATAACCGCGATACACCGCCAGAACATCATCTAGATTTTCATCTGCAAATAAATCCCTAACTGTGTTCGCAACTGTCTCACCGAACGTGGAAAGTATCAGTGATTCATCAGCTTCTTTGCCTCGAAATCTGCGAAAAACCGCCTGCCACGAATCGATGATAAGCTGATCGGTATCGAGGAGAGTTCCGTCGAAATCAAACACTATGTACTTCTTCATTGTACACAACTCTCCTTCGCTTCTTGCGTAAGCTTCGCCTTGATGAACTCATCAAGCGACCCGTCCATCACGGCGCTAATGTTTCCAACTTCTACATTCGTCCTATGGTCTTTGACCATCGTATATGGTTGGAATACATAGGATCTAATCTGCGCACCCCACGTCACTTGGCTCATATCTCCCTTAAGCTCATCGAGGCTCTCCTTGTGCTCTGCCTCGGCGAGCTGCTGGAGTCTCGATGCCAGAATCTTCATCGCCATCTCCTTGTTGTAGAGCTGTGAACGTTCATTCTGACACGTTACAACTATGTTGGTTGGAAGGTGCGTTATACGGATAGCCGAATCAGTTGTGTTGACATGCTGTCCGCCAGCTCCCGAACTCCTGTACGTGTCAATCTTAAGGTCTTTAGGGTCGATGTTAATCTCGATGCTATCTCCTATATCCGGAACGACTTCGACAGCCGCAAAAGAAGTCTGTCTCTTGCCCGCAGAGTTAAACGGTGATATGCGCACGAGTCTATGGACTCCAGTTTCGCTTCGCAGATATCCATATGCATTGATTCCACTGATAACTATAGTGCAGCTCTTAATACCTGCGAGCGTATCGTTCTGTATGTCAACGACATCAGTCTTGAAACCGTGCTGATCTGTATATCTGAGATACATTCTCATCAGCATCTCCGCCCAGTCCATAGCATCTACGCCACCCGTTCCAGCATGAATACTTAGAATAGCATCCTTATCATCATACTTGCCGGTCAGGAGTCTGCTCAGCTCAAGGTCTTTCATCTCTTCGCTGAGTCTCTTATATTCTTTGATGATATTCTTGGCCTCCGAGTAATCATCATACTCTTCGGCGAGCTCAATCATATCGGATATGTCATCGAAGCCCTTGCAGAGACTCTCGTACTGCTCGAGTTCATTTTCAAGATGTTTCTTCTGTTTCATCAGCTTCTGTGCATCGTCAGGTGAATCCCAGAAACCCGATTTTAGCATCTCTTGTTCCATATCCGAAATCTTATCTCTTAAGCCAGTCGGGTCAAAGATAGTCTCCAACCTCACGGAGCTTATCAAGCTCACCTGGTAAAGCCTGCTTTATCTCATCAAATTCAATCATCTTAAATCCTCTCATCTACGACAGATGCGCGTAGCCGCATCTTGCGGCATCGCGCATCTATTGAGCTAAACTCCATAGTCCTGCAAACACCACAGAAC
>NZ_CP016199.1:73782-92154 GCF_002243385.1 Mogibacterium pumilum
TCATCAGATAATGCTATCTGTTCTCTAGCACACCCTGTCACTATGCGGACTTTTTCCTCATAACGATTACAACGCCTAGTAGTAAGCTTGCAATTACGAATGTGAACATAAACTCAAATCCCATGGAATCGCCAGTCTTAACGATCTTTCCATTTGGAGCCTTCTTAGCCATGTGAGAAGCAACTGTAAACTCTGAATTTAGAGAACCGTTGTCGAAACGAACGGTTACAGCGTGCTTTCCTGGCTTAAGCGACTTGAGATACGATGTGTGAAGAGTAATTCTTGCACTTCCTTTTACAACGTCGTAGTTACTTGGATCTACAACCTTACCATCAATCTCAACGCCTCTGAATCTCTCAAATGTCTTTTCATCGTCAGTCTTGGACTTTACAATTATGAGTAGACCATTGTTGTCATTGTTCCAAACAAGATTTCCATTAGCTACATAGTAATCCGATGCACTGTTTGTAACATCTCCGTTGTTGCTTGGATTTGGTACGTTTGGTTGTGTATTGTTGTTATTATTATCTCCCTGGTCGTTTCCTGGGTTAACTGGCTTTTCTGGCTCTGTTGGCTTTTCTGGCTCTGCTGGCTTGTGGTCAGTGTACTCAATAACATTGTTGTACATCGACATCGAGGACATATCGAATGATACTATGTATCCACCATCAGATGCCAAAATCTGCTTGAATGGAACCTTTACAAGCTTTCCATCCTTGTCAACGTAGTAAACCTGCTTTACATCCTTGCCATCTGGAACTAGTCTGCTAACCTTGAAGTTTCCTCTTACAAGCTTCGAAAGCTCAGTACGATACATGTTGATCATATCGATATCTAGAACTTCGTAGTCTTTACCCTCAAGACCCTTTACACTCTCTTTAGGAAGCTTTCTAACGCTCACTAGGTAATCGCCCTTTCCGAAGTTTAGACCAGTTACAGCCGTAGTATTATCGATATCGATAAGTGTAGTGTTGTTCTTGCCCTCTTCGCTCTTAGGCTTGAGTATAAGTTCATTAACACTTCCGCAACTAAAATGATTGAACGCGTACTTCGCAGCTCCCCATTCAGACTTATCCTTCATAGTCATTGGGAAAGAATCTAGAGTGTATCTTGAATCATCAACATATACCATGTAGTTCTGATCCTCAATCAGCGAATATTCAACAACGCCATCTTTTACAGTTGCAGTAACCTGCTCATATTCACTTACAAACTTAATCTTAACGTTATCAACAGGATTGTGATCCTTGTCGAAAACCGGAAGTGTGTAAGCTACACGCTTTGCAACTTCAGGGTTGCTCACGTACATCTGTCTTAGAGTTAAGTAGAATGCATCTACTTTTCTTCCATTCTGTTTCGATGGAACCGGCTTTTCACCAGTCTTGTTCAGAACAAGGTAAGCATTAGGCATTTCGAAGTCGCCATCCTCAGCAAATACAATGTAGTTATGCCCCTTTATCATCTCAACATCAGGTAGAACTCCGTTGCTTGACTGAACTTTAGTCTCTACAGTCTGTGTTGTAGCATTGTAGAAGATGAAAGTAATCTTCTTCTTGATAGGCTTATACTCGTTTGCAGATGCCTTTCTTAAAACTGGCATATTCTTGAGAATTACCTTCTCCTTCTCGAAAATCTTTGCATACTGCTCTGGCTTGAACTTTGCGCACTCGTCGCATGGTCCACAAGGATTTCCGTCGTCGCCACTGTTATTTCCATTGTTGCCACCTGGATTAACAGAATCGCTTCCAGGTTTCTTACCGTCTTTTCTAACAAGTTCGATGAGTCTGCACTGCAAGTAACCATCTATATCATTCGCATCATATCCTTCAACAATAGGATTATACTTGCCCTGCTTGTTTTTCTTCATTGTGAACTCAATCTTATCCTTCATAACGAATGTATCGTTATCATCTAGCTTAAGCTCATAAGGAACATTTGCTTCGGTATTGATTGTAAGTTCACCCTGCTCACTATAAATAACCTTAGACTTGCCGTTATCCTTGCGCACTAGTCTGAAAGGTAGACCTGCCTTTGCAGCATAACCACCATCAGAAACCTTAAGAACTGTAATTGAAGAAGTTGCCGCAGGATTCTCTAGCTCGCTCTGCTCCTTAACCTTGTGGAATACAAGTTTTGCAATCGGCTTCTCAGCTCCGTTTATACCCTCATCATAATCGTAGTACAGAGGATATTCGTTTTCATATCTAGCATATATACGCATTAGATGCTTGCTGTTGTAAGCCCCAACGATTGTATAGTCTGCATATGAGGGATTAGCAGTATCCATTCCAATCTTATACTGAGTTTCTGCCTTCATCTTAACGCCGTGAATCTTGCCACCCTTAACGGTGAATTTCTCGAATTCATACGACCAGTCAGCAACTCTGCTCATATCAATAAGCTCTAACTGTACGCCGTCAGGCATTGGAGTTCCGTCATCTAGAACTACTTCGATATCACGAACATTCGCTAGTTTACCCTTATCTACTCTCTTCTTCTCGTCAGGCTGTGGCTCTGATGGGGTTTCACTGTTGTCGTCAATTTCCTTGAGAGTAACTTTTGTTACAGGCTTGCTCTCGAGAAGCTTTTTGTTCTGCCTATCATACCAAACGAGAGTCTTCCCCTCTGCAGATATTCCAACTGGAATAGTGCCAAGATTTGCATCAGCCTCAACAATTTTGTGAGTATTCATCTTCTCATCGTCCCATGAGATTCCAAGACGATACTCTCTATCTGATATTAACTGAAGTTCGAGCTTTCCGTTCTTAACCTCATAATCCTTCTGGTCATTATTAACTGGATCGTCTAGTGTGAAAACAACTCCGTCTTCAACTGGTGTTCCATCCTTGTAAGCAACCTTTACGGTTGTTGTAACTACCTTTTTAGAAGCCTTTGGGCTTGTTGTAGTAGGCTTTTCATTTGCAGATGTTACTGCAGGCTTTTCCTGTGCTGCAACTTCTGTAGCAGCGTTAGCGGTTTCTTTTGAAACGCCCTCACTCTCAGTAGTTAAGGTATTTGCAGCAGCTGTTCCCTCTGCAGGTGCAGCATCATCAGCCATGACATGCCACGGCATCATAGTGAGAATCAGGATTGCTGTTAGCAAAACCCCTGAAATCTTCGCTTTTAGTCCTTTCTTTTTCGTAACCATTACTGTCCTTTCCTCGTTTTAATCAATAAGTGTTATGTGCAAAAAATAGTAAAAGTTGCACCACCATTCGCTCCCATCTCGCGAATAACAGCATAACTCCACAATCTAGTCACATTTTATCGCAATCGTAAAAATGTTAACAATAATTGTTGCTTATACCGGTGTGTGCAACTATTGACACTTTTTATTATTAATATTAACTATTGTACAGAAAGGTACTATCTATGCATGCGCTTATGATACGTATACAGCTAATTATCTTGTCTTGATTTTTCTGGTGATTTCCACTGCACTTGAGCGACCACAGTCGATGCGAAAATTACCGCACAGCCACCCCACTCAACAAGCGTCATATGCTCATTTAGAACAAGTACGCCTAGAATCGCGGCAAATACCGACTCGAGGCTCATCAGCAGCGAAGCTAAAGTCGGGTTCGTATATTTCTGGCCGATTATCTGCATTGTGTATGCTAGTGCGGTCGGGATTAGTGCGGAATACAGTGTTACGAGAAGAGAATTTTTAATCATTTCCATCGTAGTATGCTCAACTATAAATGCCACGATTAGCGTAAGCACTCCACACACGAGCATCTGTGCTGCAGATAGCATAATCGCATTGTTCTTAGTTACATGTTTAGACACCGAAATTATCTGCATAGCGAAGAATAGCGAGCTCAGGAGAGTAATCACATCTCCTTTTCCTAGATTAGAAAATCCTCCGTGAAGGCTGAGCATAGCAAATCCAATTATCGCCATAAGTACAGCAATCCAGATCTTCAGTTCTACCTTGTGCCCTGCAAATATTCCCAGCAGCGGCACGAGTATTATATAGATTACGATAATGAACCCTGCTCTACCTACGGGTACATCTATTAGGCCGACCTGCTGAAGGCTCGATGCCATGGCGAGCAGAAAACCACACACAAGACTTCCTTTTAGAAGACTGATTTTACGAGATTTAACAACACTCTCGCCGTGAATCTTTGCGCTAAAAAACTCCTTTGGCTTTGCCATCTTTATTACAAGCGGCAAAAGCGCAAGCCCCGCAATAACCATTCTCGATCCATTAAAGAAGTATGGACCAATTGTATCCATCCCCATCTTCTGTGCGATGAAACCGCTTCCCCATATGACTGCCGCGAGTAGCAGTGCAATATTACCTTTGTTTCCATTACTCATGTTAATCACTAGTCTTTAATCTAAATATTTCGTATAGTTAATTTTATTTTTTCTCTGAAATCTACCGACACCACCTCTATTACATCAGTGATTTCAAGTCATTCGTTAGATACATCGAGATTATAACATGCATATTTATGCAAGTGAACAATATGCAATTAGGTATGATAAGATATACAATTTTTTGGTATAATAGGGCATAAATTAATCGGATACTAGAGGAGGAATCAACGTGATAGAAACTAACCACATTATACTTCGTAAGGCATCCTTCGCTGACTGCGATCTTTTTGCAGAATGGGAGTCACGAGAAAATGTCATCGAGCATTTCTGTACGACCGGCAAGCGCGACCTCGACACGATTACCGATGAATTCCACAATGTCATTCACGATACAACTCGCGAGTGGCTTACAATAGTTGAGAAATCAAGCAAGAAGCCACTTGGTAAAATCGATATTACGAATATAGACCCTATTAACGATTCGTTAAATATCGCTATTATCTACCTCGCTGACGAGTCCGCTCGCGGCAAAGGATATGGAACAGAATCGATGGAGGCGCTACTACGTCACTCTTTCGAGGAGCTCGGTACACATAGAGTTACCGTGTCTCATTTTCCGGATGACACAGTAGCTTCTCACCTATACACAAAACTAGGTTTTAGGACTGAAGGAATACTCAAGTTAGCAGGAAAACGTAGTAAGGAGTATTTTGATATGGAGCTTAGGGCGATTCTTGTCGAGGAGTGGGAAGAGCAGAACGAAATAAAAGCTTTAAACGCTTGACTTTAAGCGTTTTGAATAATATAATTGTTAGGCATATTGTGCAAATGGAGTAGGGTTCTGCCCGGTAGCTCCGACACTAAGTTATTTTTAGTATGTCGAACAAGATCCTCGGATCCCAGTAGACAGTGCCGAAATCAATCTTCGGATTTGAGTAGGTAAGAAAGGAAATGAAATGAAGTCTTACATCGCTAAGCCTGCAGATATCGACCACAAGTGGTACGTTATCGATGCAGAAGACAAGACTCTAGGTAAGATTGCAGCTGAAATTGCAATAATCCTAAGAGGAAAGAAGAAGCCTATCTACACACCTCACGTTGACTGCGGAGACTACGTAGTTGTTGTAAATGCTGAGAAGGTTGCAGTAACAGGCAAGAAAGAAAAGCAGAAGATTTACAAGAGCCACAGTGGATATCCAGGTGGTCTCAAGGAGACAACTCTTGCAGAACTTCGCGCTAAGAAGCCGGAAGAGATCATCCGTCACGCTGTTAAGGGCATGATGCCTAAAGGTAAGCTCGGCAGACAGATGTTCAAGAAGCTAAAGGTATATGCAGGACCTGAGCATCCACATGCTGCACAGAGTCCTGAAGAGTGGACATTCTAGGAAGGGAGGATTAGAAGATGGCTAAAGAAATGTATCAGGCAACAGGAAGAAGAAAATCTTCGATTGCTAGAGTCAGATTACTCCCTGGAACAGGAAGAATCGTTGTAAACAAAAAGGATCTTGAAGAGTACTTCGGACTTGAAGTTCTTAAGAACGAGGTTAAGAGACCTTTCGAAATCACCGGAACAGCTGGCAAATACGATGTAATCGCACTTGTTAACGGTGGTGGTACAACTGGACAGGCCGGAGCGCTTAGACACGGTATCTCAAGAGCACTTTGCGAAGTAGATGCTGAAGCTAACAGGCCGGCACTTAAGGCTGCTGGATTCCTAACGAGAGATCCTCGTATGAAGGAAAGAAAGAAGTACGGTCTCAAGAAAGCTAGAAGAGCTAGCCAGTTCTCGAAGCGTTAATCCACGCAACAAAAGCGATAGTAACTCAAATTCAAAACAGTTCCCTTTGCATTTGCATAGGGAACTGTTTTTATTATATGAATCAAATTATTTAGGCTCTATAAACTTTTTAGGGGTTTTGTAAAAATCACCTTTAACGAAGTTTGGGGCGTTTTATGAAAAAAGAAAGACGATAATCATTTTTACACATTGAATTGATTATCGTCTTTTTAAGGGTCATCAAAGTTTTTAGGGTTTGCCAAAGTTTTTTAGGGGCGCATTTTAGGATCTGGTTTTAGGGCCTTACGAAATGTAAATGGATTGGGCAGTTTGCCCAATCCATTTTGCACGGAAAACATTAGTGGTTTGATTATTAGCCTTTTATAAGTTCTAAAATAATAATGTACTAAAATTATCAAATAAAAATGCTCAGTTTGTATAATGCAAGGTAGCTACGCCGAAGACAAAAGGTAAAGTTTAATCTCAAATGAAGCTCCTTGATGAAATACGTACGTATAGCGGCAAATTGAACTTTGTCGGTCTTTGTTGATTGATTAATCGAATCAATCAAAGGGCAAACAATTCAATGTGCAAAGGAACAGGTAAAATTCCTGTATTGGAATTTGAAAAGGAAAAAAGTTCTTACTGCCGCTACCACCCGGCTCAGTAAGGAATCAATACAGAATTAAAACCATAAGTGTCAAAGTGAATTCTGCAGCAATGATTAGAATTAAGTCAACCATGTACCTCCATTTTGAAAAATGCAATACTGTTTTGGTCTGATGACAACTCAATCATTCTATTATCAGAATGTTGCTGTCAAAATTGCTGCAACTTCAAAGCCTGTGAATGAATGTGATAAGCCGAATTTATTGTAACAGTTAAAGGTTTCACCTAATGAGATTAAGGAGATTAAGAGGACTAATTTTTTTATAGTTTAAGGATGGCATATGCTGCACTTAACGCATTACCATAAGATAAGTCTATATATTATATTTTAATAAAAATGACAAACCCGCTGCGGCTGTTGGTCACAACAACTATAGCGGGTTATGCTATTTCATTAAATTTGTATCTTTGTCACAACTTACAGAGCCTTCTTAATCGCATCTAGCAAATCGTCAAACTCCTTGAAAGCTGGGAACTGCGGATAATCAGCTTTGATTGACTCTGTGCTTCTGAACAGGAATCCGGCCTTGCTAGCCTCAATCATAGCTAAGTCATTAAAGCTGTCTCCAGCTGCAATTGTCTCGAAGCCGCATGACTGCAGGGCTCTTACGGTTGTGAGTTTTGACTTTTCGCAGCGCATCTTGAAGCCTTCTATCATTCCATCTTCGCCAATGATTAGCTCGTTACAGAATAGCACCGGCCATCCTAGTTTAGCCATGAGTGGCTGAGCGAACTGAGAAAATGTATCACTGAGGATTATAGCCTGAGTTGTCGCACGAAGTTCATCTAAAAACTCCTTTGCTCCTGGTAATGGATCGATTCTAGCGATTACATCCTGAATCTCCTTTAGTCCGAGTCCATGCTCTCTTAGGATATCAAGTCTGTAATTCATGAGCTTGTCGTAATCTGGCTCATCTCTAGTCGTCTTCTTTAGTTCCTCGATTCCTGTCTCTTCTGCAAAGGCAATCCAAATCTCAGGTACTAATACGCCTTCCATATCTAAGCATACAATGTTCATCTTAACCCCCTAACAATCCGGTAATCTAGCAATTATATCTGGCAGCTCTCTAAATGAGTTAGCTCTTGCATCAGCCTCATCGAGCTCCCCAGATTTTGCATATCCGTAGTCACATGCGATAAATAAGATATCGTTATTGACTGCTGCCTCTTGGTCGTTGAACCTGTCGCCAATCATCACGTATGTCAGTTCAGGTTCATCACTTATTATAGAGCTTAACACATCCGCCTTGGACTTCCAATCCCAGGAGCCACAATCTATGTATTTCTCAAACCACTTATCTGTGTCAAATCTCTTCCTGTTAAATTCTGCATATCCGTGATCTGAGTTGCTCAGAATCATCATTCTGTAGTCCTGCTCTTTGAGTTTATCTAGCGTTTCTCTGGCGCCAGCATACCAGGGATCAGCACCATCGCGTACCAGTGTGCGCATGTAGGCGCCGACGCGCGCCGCTGCGGCCGCCCTGGCGTCCGCTGAGAGCGCTGGGGCGAAGTCTGCCCACATCTCGTCACTACGAAGCCCCAGCCAGCTCTCCATGCGCTCATAGCTAGGATTTTCGATCTGAACCCCATATATGGTTCTCAGCCCTTTTGCAATATCAAAAATCGCTGGCGCATAGATTTTCATAGTTTCCTGAATAGTGCCATCATAGTCAAATACCAGCATTACCTTGCTCTTATCTGTTCCTTCTGACTTTATGCTTTCACTACTCTTAATCTCCATACTCTTATTCATTTATATGACCAATCCCTATTCATCCTTTGAAAACAAGGCAGACTGAATCAGCCTGCCTTGCGATTATTTAGTTTAGACATTCTGCAGTCTCGCTATAAACATCCACTGGCTGATTAGGTTATCAGAACAGCTTGTATCTGTGATCCAAGATTACTCTTTTTACTCTCATACGCTTAAGCAATCCGGCAACTTCGCGATAAGCCTATAATTATAGCTGATCTACGAGATTTACCATCTCGATTGCAGATAGAGCGCAATCATATCCCTTGTTTCCAACCTTGCTTCCTGCACGAGCGATTGCCTGTTCAATATTCTCAGTAGTGATTACTCCAAACATAGTTGGTACGCCTGTCTGCATAGAAATCTGAGCCACACCCTTTGCAGCCTCATTGCACACTAGTTCATAATGAGATGTCTGTCCTCTGATTACAGCTCCGAGTACGATAACTGCATTGTACTTTCCAGACTCAGCCATCTTCTTAGCAACTGTTGGTAGCTCAAATGCACCAGGAACCCAAGCAGCTGTGATATTCTCTTCCTTAACGTTGTGACGTACAAGTCCGTCGATTGCGCCACTTAGCAGCTTGCTCACAACGATTTCATTGAAACGAGCAGCAACTATTCCTACCTTCATGCCTTCTTTAGCAACGACTTTGCCTTCTAATAGATTGATGTTGTTCATGATGATTCCTTTCTACTTATCTAAATCAATTTCGTTGAAAATGTGTCCCATCTTGCTCTTCTTAGTCTTGAGATACATATAATCGAACTTCTGTGGCTTAATCTCAATCGGAACTCTCTCCGTTATATTCAGAGCAAAATCACTGAGTCCATATACCTTCTCTGGATTGTTAGTCATAAGTCTAAGTGACTTGCAGCCGAGGTCTCTAAGAATCTGTGCACCCACCCAGTACTCTCTGAGATCCGGTGCAAATCCAAGCTTTACGTTTGCCTCAACTGTATCATAACCCTCTTCCTGAAGAGCGTACGCTTTAATCTTGTTGATTAGCCCGATTCCACGGCCTTCTTGTCTCATATAAAGCAGGATTCCGCGACCTTCCTTTTCTATCATCTCGAGCGACTTCTCCAGCTGTAGTCCGCAGTCGCATCTCAGAGAACCGAACGTATCTCCTGTGAGACACTCCGAATGAACTCGGCAGAGCACATCCTTGCCATCGCCGATATCTCCCTTAACTAGAGCCACGTGATGCTCGCCAGTGATATCGTTGATGTAGCCGTACATCTTAAATTCGCCATACATGGTCGGCATTTTCGCTACCGCCTCACGGATTACGTGACACTCGTTGATACGGAGGTAATCCTGTAACTGCTTAATCGTTATAAATGCAAGATCATATTCCTCTGCGATTTCCCATAGCTTCGGAGTTCTCATCATCGTGCCGTCATCATCCATGATTTCACAGCATACGCCACACTCTTTAAGACCTGCAAGTCTCAGCAGGTCCACTGTCGCCTCGGTGTGTCCGTTTCTAACCAGCACGCCGCCTCTCTTTGCAACTAGCGGGAATACATGACCGGGTCTTCTGAAATCGCCGGGCTTTGAATCCGGATCGACGCACTTTCTCATCGTGAATCCACGCTCTTGAGCTGAGATACCGGTCGTGGTATCTATGTGGTCGATGGAAACTGTAAATGCAGTTTCGTGATTATCCGTGTTCTCCGACACCATCGCAGGGAAGTTTAGTTTCCTTGCAAGCTCAATGCTCATCGGTGTGCAGATAAGACCTTTGGCAATGCTTGCCATCATATTGATATTCTCCTGTGTTGCGAACTCCGCAGCACAGATCATATCGCCTTCATTTTCTCTATCTGGATCATCAGTGCAGAGGATTATTTTCCCCGCCCTCAGATCCTCAATCGCTCTTTCGATTGAATCGTATTCGCGTTTTCTACTATTCATCGAATCTCCTTTCAGAACCCATTTTCCGCCAGAAACTCAAGTGTAAGCCCGCTTCCTGTCTCGCTATCTTGTCCATCGCCACCGTATAAAGTCGGCTTACCAAGCCCCAGTAGTTTCTCAACGTATTTACCCACTACGTCATTTTCAAGGTTAACTTTATCACCCACATGCCTCTTCAGCAGAGTGGTCTCCTCACTAGTGTGAGGTATGATTGAAACCTTAAAACGCTCGCTATCCACATAGGCTACAGTAAGGCTGATTCCATCAATTGCTATGGAGCCCTTCTCGACTATGAGACTCAGGATTTCCGTAGGCGCTTTTATGCTTACCCATACAGCAATTCCGTCATTTTCAAGCGATTCAACAGTTCCAACACCGTCAATATGACCGGAAACTATGTGCCCGCCAAATCTGCCATTTGCTGCCATCGCGCGTTCCATATTAACCTTGTCGCCCACTCTGAGCTGTGAAAATCCCGTTCTCGATATGGTCTCTGGCATGACATCTGCAGTGAAGCCGTCAGCGTGAAGCTCAACCACCGTGAGGCAAACGCCATTCACAGCGATGCTATCTCCAATGTTGGTGTCCTCAAGCACCTTGGTGGCCTCAAGCTCTATGCGCCCTGTCACCCCAGATATATCAAGAGATCTCAGCTTTCCTGTCTCTTCAATGATTCCTGTAAACATTAGTTTTCTCCATCTTCTGGAATATATGTTCCGAGATTATCGATTCTCTTGCATGTAATCATGAGATCTGAACCAATTCTCTCAATATCGTCGAATGAGAATTTGTATGCCATATTCGGGTGGTCTACTCCAATTCCCTCGATAGGACTCTTCGCTTTTCCTCCGAATACTTTAGGTGCGATAAATATTCTTATCTCGTTGATAATGCCCGCTCTCAACGCACTTTCATTGAGATTCCCTCCTCCTTCGAGGAGCACGCTGTCAATATCTAGCTTTCCTAAGTATTCCATCAAGAGAGGAAGGTCAACCTTGCCGTCGTGACCAGGGAAGTTGAATATCCTAACACCTCTCTCGTTGAGCTTAATCGCCTTCTTAGTGAAATCTCCACCTCCGAACTTCTTGCCTAAAGCTTTTGCCAGTGGATTTGCATTATATTCATCCATGTAGAATGGTGCTTTCTCACTAAACCTAACTTCCCCTAACGGTATACCAGAAACTGCACAAACTACAACGGTTTCACTGTCATACTCATCGGCTGTTCTCACTAGCTGGCATTCACTTGAAATCCTTAGCTTGCTGTCACATACGATTCTTATTGGATTTCTGCCATTTTCAATTCTGCAGTTTAGCATCGGGTCATCTGCTATAACCGTATCAACCCCTACCATAATGCTCATACACTCGTGGCGCATCTCGTGCACCTTGTGAATAGCCTCTGGTCCAGTCACCCATCTGGATGCACCAGTCTTGGTAGCAATCTTACCATCGGCTGTCATAGCATACTTCAGTCTTACGTAAGGAATCCTTGTAGTTATGTAGTGGAAGAATATAGGATTTAGAACATCACATTCATCAGCCATAAAATCTTCTACAACCTCAATCCCCGCATCTCTTAGGGTCTGTGCTCCCTTACCTGCTACCTTTGGATTAGGGTCTCTGGAACCGATCACAACTCTGGATATCTCGTTTTCAATAATAGCCTCTGTGCATGGCGGTGTCTTGCCATAGTGGCAGCAAGGTTCCATAGTAACGTACATTGTGGCACCTTCTGCCGAATCGTGAAGAGATGTTATAGCACATCTCTCTGCGTGCATCTGACCGCACTTCATATGGTATCCTTCGCCTATGATCTGTCCATCTTTGACAATTACTGCTCCGACCTTCGGGTTAGGATTAACCCATCCCTCGCCTTTTTGGGCAAGCTCAATTGCTCGGTTCATATACTCCTTGTCTTGTATCATCAGTTCATCAGCTTTCTCTAACGACATTTCTCTCTCCTCATTCGAATAAATATACAATTGACCCGTTCAATTAGAATGGGTATGCACTAAAAAAGAAGCCCCTCAGAGCTCCTGCAATTCATCCCTGTACATATATAATGTACTCTTCAGAATAAAAGCTTCTCCCATCCAGACTTTAACTGTCGGCTTCGGAATCTAACCGAATCATGCCTCTCGGCTCGCGGGCTATACCGCCGGTAGGGAATTACACCCTGCCCTGAAGTCAATTACCATATTTACCAATCCTCAGCATCAATAGTTAAATGTAATAAACTGAGAACTAATAAGTATAATAGAACTAATCTTGAACTCTGTCAATAGCAGCAATTATTCCGAATTGTGTTGTTTTGACGAAATAATTGTGTACCATTAATATTGTGTAGCTTTATTAAATTTTAGGTGTATAATCGAATTATACAAAACTAACGCAAATTGTTATTTATACACAGGAGGTAATCCCATGATTAATAAAAAAGTTACAGTAGCCGGCGGTGGTGTACTCGGTAGCCAGATTGCTTTTCAGATTGCTTTCTCCGGATTCGATACAACGATATGGCTAAGAAGTGAAGGTTCCATCGGTAGATCTCAACCTAAGATTGATAGGCTTTACAAGGTTTATCTATCTGAAATCGAAATCCTAAGACAGAACCTGGGAAAGCCTGGTATTCAAGTTCCTGGTGGCTTCGGTGTAAAAGCTGAAGAGCTCACAAATGAGAAACTCGATGAGCTGACAGTAAGGGTTGAGACAGCTTACAAGAACCTAAAGCTCTCACTCTCTCTCGAAGATTCTGCAAAGGGATGCGACTACTATATAGAGAGTATGGCCGAGATTCCAGATGAAAAGCACGAATTCTACAATAAGCTCGATAAGGTGCTCGACGATAAAACAATCGTAATGACTAACTCTTCGACATTCTTACCTAGCACATTTAAGGCAGACTTATCAAAACCTGAAAGATATCTCGCACTCCACTTTGCCAACAACATCTGGAGAAGTAACATCGGAGAGGTTATGGGCCACAGCGAGACTTCACAGGCTGCATATGACGAGACCGTTGAGTTTGCAAAGGCAATAAACATGGTTCCTATCAAAGTTCTCAAGGAGCAGCCAGGATACCTGCTTAACTCGATGCTTGTACCGTTCCTAAACTCTGCGCAGTATCTACTCGCTAACGGAATCGGAGATCACGAGAATATCGACCGCGCTTGGAAGCTTGGAACTGGTTCTCCACTAGGACCTTTCCAAATCCTCGATATCGTTGGACTCACAACTGCTTACAATATCGTATCCAGCAACCCAGAGGCACAGAATCCTGAGTCAAATGCTGGCAAGATTGCAGCAATGCTCAAGAAGTACATCGATGAAGGTAAGACCGGGGTCAATGCTGGCGAGGGCTTCTACAAATACAAATAGAATTTGTAGTATTTGTACTATTTGCAGTATTTGCAGCATTCGCAGTATTTGCAGTATTCGCAGTATTTGCAGTATTCGCAGTTCCCATGGTTCTAATGGCACGCGCATCGTTCGCTGTATTAATATGCTTTAGAGACTTTTACGAGTAATGCAAATTAAAAGCATGTACATATAAAATCATATAAAAATATATTGGGGCGGCATTTCTGAATAAATGCTGCCTCTTCATTTATTTGTTAATGACCTCGCTGCGCTCTGGTGATATAATACCAATGCTAATAGAAATTAGAGGTAACCAAAATGGCATATATCAACTTTAAAGAGATCGACAATTCGAATGTGAACATCGAATGTACTTCCAGCAGTAATCTAGAAGACTACACGTTAGAAACTTTCTCGTGCGAGGAATTTCTGCAGCACCTAATCAGCAAAGGAATCGTTCCTGTAGATGAAAGCGAAGCTGGCAGACCCCATACACTCAATACTGTTATAGAGCTATATGAGCTATGCAAGAACAACCCTGGCGATGTACAGGTTATGACCGACGCGAATATTAATCAGATAATCGCTTGCCGCGAGAATGCTGATGATAATCAGTTCAAGTTCACTGGCTACAAGCTGCTTGAGCTTCGCTACTACGACTGCGAACCTGAATCACAGATTATCAACTTCAAATATCCGTATACTGAAAGCAAACAATATGACTGTAACTTCAACGTCAAAATGTTCATCAACAACCCCATATTCTTCAACACTGTCATAAGACTTTTGTATGAATATAGCGGACCTATTCTCATATATGATTACTGGAGACCAGTCGGGATGGAGCTTCTCGGCACAGTTGAAGGTATCGAGCAGATTGCACGAGTTTAGGATTTAGATATTTCACATGGCTTGTTCTATATGTTCTATAAGCTTTATAAATAGATATAAGCGAATACACACACTGCTATAATCAGTAGGGATTTTTATTTGCTTTACAACTCAGAGTTTCTATCATTTAGAATATCTAGTTTATATATCGACCTAAGAGCAATTTCCTGATCCAGCACGGAGATGCTCTCGGTGTCTGGGCTGGCCTTAGTAACAATTCCGCTGACTTCCTTATACCTACCGCGGAGCTCTTCACCAGCAAGTGGTTCAAAATATAGAATTCTGACTTCAATACCATTCTCCCTGGCTAAGATGCTATTTCTACACTTTTCATATATAGTTGCAATCTTACAGTCTAAATCAAAGCCTTCATCATCAGTAAGCGCCCTTTCAATATCGTAGATCACTTCCTTATCCGCTAAAGCATCATCATACCCAGATAAGGCTGCAAAAGGTGCAAATATCTTGGCTCGCTTCTCATTTCTCATGCGTGGATACTTGTATGAAAATTTATCACCCTTGTGAACCGGCCGCACTCTATCTCAGCCTTCCTTATAGCCTGTTTAGCTTCAAACAGCCTCGGTCTACCTGGAACGCCAAGTGCCTTGAGAGCAGGTGAAACAGCAAGACAAATCGTGTTATCCGTTCTGCTAGGATCGGCTACTAGAAGTCTGGCCTCAAGCGGATTAAGACCTCTGGCGACGCACTCGACAGATGCATAGTACGACTTCAAGTCTATACATAGGTAAGTTCTGCTCCCTTCAAGTTCCTCCTCATTATTAAATACATTGATCGATATCCTCTCATCCATCTCCACTTCCTGCCAGTGACAAATATTTCGCTTGACTGTTCTGCTTGTCCCAATTATAGTGGAGGTGCAAGCAAAAATCAAACATATGTTCTTTTATTTTCCCGCAAAATCTTCCCTATTTTTGCTTAACTCCGCTGAAGGCAAGGCTTAAAAAAATTTTGATAATTTTGTGAAACTTGCTTTCTACATTGACATGATAAATCTCTGGTGATAAACTGAAAATGATTTTTAATTTCGGTTATTCCCCCAGTATCTGTATCGCTACAGCTCCGACACATGGAAGAATGGCGGTTCTCGGATAAGTGTGGTAACCGATATTACTTTTTACAAAATCTGTATTTTTCACGTTACATACCACGGAGGTCTATATGAAACGTAATAAACTCATTAAAATATTTGCAATTATGATGATTGCAATTCTTTCACTTGGTACACTTGCGAGCTGCGGCAACAAAGAGGCGAACTCCAAGAAACTCAAGATTGTTGTAACCACATTCCCTGAGTATGACTGGGTTAGAGAGATTCTCGGTGACAGAATCAAGGATGTTGACCTGAAGCTGCTTCAGAAGAACGGTACCGATTTGCACAGCTTCCAGCCTTCAGCTAAGGATATCAAGGATATTTCTAATGCTGATATTTTTATCTATGTTGGCGGTGAGTCCGATGAATGGGTCGAGGATGTTCTCAAGAAGAAAAAGAATAAGGATCTCGTTGCAATCAATCTCATGGACGAGATGAAGGATAGCAAGAAGGCCGAGGAAGTTAAGGAAGGTATGCAGGCTGAGAAGGAAGAAGAGGAAGGCGACGGTCATCATCACGAGAACGCTGAGGAAGTCGAGTATGATGAGCACGTGTGGCTGTCTCTAAAGAATGCGATTAAGCTTTGTCAACCTATCGAGAAGGCCATTGCTGATAAAGATAAGAAGCATGCAGATACTTATAAGAAGAACCTCGAAGCTTATACCAAGAAGCTGGAGAAGCTTGACAGCAAATATGCTGAAGCTGTTTCAAATGCTAAGGTTAAGACTCTCATCTTCGGTGATCGTTTCCCATTCCGCTACATGGTGGATGATTATGGTCTGGATTACTATGCTGCATTTGTCGGCTGTTCTGCTGAGTCTGAAGCCAGCTTCGAGACTATCAACTTCCTATCTAACAAGCTCAACCAGCTGAAGATAAAGCATGTCGTAACTATTGAAAACTCTGACCAAAAGATTGCTAAGTCGATAATCAAGAACGCTGATGGAACTAAGAGAGATATCAAGACTCTAGATTCGCTGCAGTCTATGCAGAAAGGTGATCTTAAGAATAAGACTTACCTCAAGACTATGGAGAAAAATCTCAAGGTTCTGCAGGAGATTCTTAACAATTAGGTATTACTAGGAGTATAAATTGAACAAAATGGTAAGAGAGACTAAGGACTCTTCATTTAGTATCATTTGCGAGGGGCTTGCTGTCGGATATTTAGGCAAGCCCCTCTGTAATGAATTCAATTTGGAGATTAATAACGGGGATTATATTTGTATTATAGGGGAAAATGGTGCCGGGAAATCGACCTTGATTAAGACCTTGGTAGGTCTGATTCCAGCGATTAGCGGCAAGGTCTTGCTGCGCGGCGATATCGATAGGAGTGATATTGGTTACTTGCCGCAGCAGCGTGAGATGCAGAAGGATTTCCCGGCTTCCGTATGGGAAGTCGTACTATCCGGCTGCCTGGATAGACTTGGATTTAAGCCTTTTTATGGACATAAGGAGCGAAAGCTTGCCGCTGATGCTATCCGAGAGCTTGACCTCGAGGATATTAAGAACGAGAGCTTTCGCGAGCTGTCCGGCGGGCAGCGGCAGCGCGTGCTCCTCGCACGCGCCATCGCCGGCTCGAAGAAAGTGCTGGTTCTGGACGAGCCGATCACCGGGCTCGACCCGGTGGCCGCTGCCCATCTATACCAGCTACTGAACAAACTGAATCAGACCGGGACTACAATCATAACCATCTCACACGATATAAGCAAAGCGCTATCTGCAGCCAACGAGCTTCTAATAATGTGCGATACACCTCACCTGGCTTCAGAAGCAGAGAGGAGGGAGATTCTAGATGTCTAATATCTCAGAACAGCTACACATGTACCTTTCTCACTCCTTCGTCCTATATGCGCTAATCGTAGGAGTTTCAATCGCCCTCTGCGCAGCTATGGTCGGAGTAACGCTAGTGCTTAAGAGATTTTCATTTATAGGAGATGGCCTGTCACACGTTGCCTTCGGGGCGATGACGGTCGGGACTATTTTACACATATCGAGTAATCTATATATTACCATGCCAGTAACTATAATAGCAGCTATACTGTTGCTCCGTGGTGGTCAGAATAGCAAGGTCATGGGCGATGCCAAGCTTGCGATACTGTCAGTAGTGTCACTTGCCTTCGGATATCTGATGATTAACATATTCTCTTCATCTGCAAACGTGTCGGGTGACGTATGTACGACATTATTTGGCTCCACATCGATATTGACGCTGACGACAGAAGACGTAATCCTATGCCTCGTCATTTCAGCAATAGTTATAATTGCTTTCGTGTTCCTGTATAACAGACTTTTTGCAGTCACATTTGATGAGGAGTACGCGAAAGCGACAGGCACCAAGACAGAAACGTATAATTTAATCATCGCAATCATCATTGCTGTTATAATAGTACTGGGAATGAACTTGGTAGGATCACTTTTGATATCTGCACTAATCATCTTCCCTGCCCTATCGGCAATGTGCGTATTTGGAAGCTTCAGAGCAGTAACCATCTGCTCTATAATCCTATCAATAGTTGCGGCCTTGACTGGAATGTTTATATCAATCCTAGGCGGAACTCC
>NZ_CP016199.1:92179-98903 GCF_002243385.1 Mogibacterium pumilum
ACTCCAGTAGGTGCAACGATCGTAACAGTAGATGCAGCTATGTACCTGATATTTATACTAATCGGTAAAGCGACCGCCAGAGGATAAATTTTACTGAATGCAAAGATAATAAAATGACTAACAAAAGAAAGACTAAGCTAATCGTAATAATAATCACACTACTCGCTTTTGTAGCGGTATGTATAGGCATTACGCTTCATATCGTATCTGGAAATGGTTCCAAGACAGACAGAAATGTTGACCTTGACCTCAGCACCATGAGCGCAACGGCAATTTACTCGGAAGTATCTAATATGATGACGAACCCTAAGAAATACGTCGGTAAGACCGTCAAAGTAAAGGGATACTACATCGTTAGCGTCGATCCGAGCACAGGTGAACGCTATACGTACTGCCTGATTCCAGATGCGACAGAGTGCTGCCAGCAAGGTCTGCTATTTAAGCTCAAGAAAGGCGAAGCGTCTAAGCTACCTGCTGAAGAGAAGAGATTCGTCATCTCTGGCAAGTTCACTCTCAAGACACTGCCCGATGACAAAAACGCTACGTACGTAGAACTTGAAAATGCAAAAGTGTATAAAGGTGAGAAATAGCAACCATAAAGGTTGCCTCTATTCATTGAGATTAGGTATATTCAGTTAACAAAGATCAAGTAGCTTAATTTATTGCCTCAAGTGTTCAACTTGAAATTGCAATTTAAGTAACTATAAATATGAGTCTTCCATTTTTGAATGTGAACATCATACTTTCATCTCCTCAACGAAATCTTCTATTTTCTTTTGACATTCTTTTGCTTTATCTGTATTCATTGATGTCACGATTCCCCGACTGTCATTTAGCTGTTCTTTCATATCTAAACACAGGTTTACAAACAGCATTTATACAGCCTCCTTTACCATGTCCGCTCCCGCAGCAAACGTCATGACATCAGCACGACTAACCCCTGCCGCCTTGAGCAACCTTGCGATTGAGTCAACAGTCGCACCAGTCGTGTAAATATCATCTACGATAAAGATATTTTTCCCGAAAATTTCCCGCTTTGTCCCAGCATATAGTTCAAATGCAGACCTGATATTATTGAGTCTCTCCCCGGGTGATAGCCTCTTCATCACCTCAGTGCTCTTGCACCGTATCACAATATCCGCTCTATACTCTATATCCATAAGCCTCGCGAGCTCCTTGGCAACCAGTGCCGCCTGATTAAACCCTCGTCGTCGCTCCTTTGTCGCATGCATGGGAACCGGGATTATTATATCTGGATATTCCTCAAGGCCTGTTGCTTCAAGCCTGTCATACATAATCTCTGCTATTATCGGCGCTAGGTGAGTCTTTCGCTTATACTTTAGGCTGAAGATAATCTCCTTCTCGTACATTCCATACTCTGTACACGTGTAACCTCGATCAAATGAGTGTCCGTGCTCCCTGCAGTTATAACAAATTGAGAGAGGATTATGGTCCCCGAGCAGCTTGCCACACTTGTCGCAGATCCGTACATTCGCCCAGCTTATGTTATCCGAACAAGACTTGCACAGGCTGTATGAAGCGGATTCATCGATTATCCTACCACAGCATATACAATATAGTGAGTGTGGGTATATAAGATCTAATAAAATATTTTTCAATCGAAAACCTCCTGCGATGTCATAATTACTTCTATGATATCGCAGGAGATATTCCCTTCAGCACAGATTAATATATGTGGCAATCAGAGTTTTACTTTCCAAGTGCTTGTACAACCTCTTCAATCGGTACATCATTGCTACAAAATACAACAGCCTTATCTGTAAGTAATATATAGTAGCAATCATACTGATAGGTTCTATGCCCCTCTCTTGAAGTCTCTAATCCGCTGGCAGTCAACATATCAACAGTTACCCAGCTTTGCTCATAATACTCTTTAGCGGTGACTTTTTAGCACTAAATGTCTGATAAGTCATTTCGCTAATGCCATACTTATAAACGTTCTTTCCCTCAACCTCTCCGACCAAGTCCAAAGACCTATCCTTTGTCCAGTCAAAATTTGGCATATTACTAACTCCATGCAGGTTCCATTGAGCAAAATAGAATATCACTCCCCAACTCACCACTATAATAGCCAGTATTGTTCCTAAAATAATTGATAGTTTCTTGTAAAAATTAACTCCATTTCTTCTATCGTAATTCATATCCCTTGTCTCTTTGTAAGTAACTCGATGGAGATATCGGCTTAAGTGAAAGCACGCACTTATGTCGTATATGCACAGTATAAAATACCATTTCATATACCTATTTGGTATAAATATTCATTTTTATATTCCGGTTTCGCTTTACAGAAGCCCTCCCATATCGACTTCTCTAAGCCTTGCCTCAAGCCCTGTGTAGCGCTCATCTATTCTGTTATTGTCAATCATCCTATACATGCGCTCCTCTGAACCAACAAGTATTACCAGTTTCTTACCCCTAGTAATTGCTGTGTATAAAAGGTTTCTCGTCGCAAGCATCGGAGGAAATCCTGATATCGGCATAATTACCACAGGAAATTCACAGCCTTGACTCTTATGCACCGTTACCGCATACGCTAGCTCAAGCTCGTCGAGTTCCTCGCTATCGTAGGTCACAAATCTGCCGTCGAAATCTACCACCATCTTGGCATTGTCGTTGTCTATGGTGTTGATTACGCCCATGTCACCGTTGAATATACCGCGTCCGCTCTGCCTTCCGAGCTGCTGCCATTCCATCTGGTAGTTGTTCCTGATCTGCATAACTTTGTCACCCTCACGGAAAACCTTGGAGCCAAATTTCCTTTCATTTAGCTCTTCCGAAGCGGGGTTGACTATACCCTGCAGCATTTCATTAAGACTCGCAGTTCCAAGCCCACCTTTTCTGGTTGGTGTAAGAACCTGAATATCTCCGTTCCCCTTCACGAAGTCATAGTAATTTTCAAGTCTTCCAGTCACAAGCTCTTCAATAGTCTCTCTGATTTCTTCTTCACCCCTGCGGTGCATAAAGAAGAAATCGCTATCTCTACCTCCCGACTCAGGATATTCTCCGCTATTTATCGAGTGTGCATTCACAACGATGCGGCTTTCACCCGCCTGCCTAAATATCTCCTCAAGTCTAATCGTCGGTACGTAGTCACTGTTAATCATATCCAGGAGCACGTTGCCCGCCCCGACAGACGGAAGCTGGTCAGCATCTCCAACGATTATTAGCCTGCTATCAGCCTCAAGTGCATTCAGGAACCCGTCCATCAGCATGAGGTCGATCATCGACGCCTCGTCTACTATGAAGGAATCCTCTTCGAGCGGATTTTCTGCATTTCTGCCAAATTCCATCTCGTTCTCATCCTCCGAGTACACGTACTCCAGAAGCCTATGTATAGTCATCGCCTCAACTCCCGAGGTCTCGGTTATACGCTTAGCCGCACGACCGGTCGGAGCAGCGAGTGCTACCGAGATACCCATTTGCTTGAAAATCCTTACAATCAGATTGATAATCGTCGTCTTACCTGTTCCAGGTCCGCCCGTAATAATCGTAATCTTGTTGGTCAGCGCAGCACGAATCGCCCTTCTCTGATCACCAGACAGCTGAATTCTCTCATCCGCCTCTGCAGCATTGATTAGATTGTCCGGATCGGCAGTGAGCGGCGGCATATAACCATTCATAATTCTCTTGATATGATATGTTACGCTCTGTTCAGCCTGAAAGTAGAAATGCTGATACACAACAGGAACACCATCAAGTGAATCCAGTTCAATCTCTCCCATGAATGCAAGCGTCGTAAGGTTTTCCTCGATTAACTCACTCGAGATATCGAGCAGTTTGATTGCGCTCTCAAGCAAAATATCCTTCGGCACATAAGTGCTGCCGCTATTTGAAAATACCGACAGCGCATACTTGATACCACTCTGGATTCGGAACTCACTCTCAGATTCTATTCCGATTCTGCCCGCTATCTCATCCGCCTTGCTAAAGCTGATACCATATATGTCTTCTACTAATGTGTAAGGATTCTCCTCTACGACCTCGAGTGATTTATCTCCATACAGCTTATATATCTTAACTGCCTGCGCCGGCTGAATTCCATACTCTGCAAGAGCGAGCGAAATCTTGGTAAATTCACGCGATTCCCTATAAGATTTTGCGATTTTCTCCACTGTCTTAGGTCCTAGACCATTTATGGACAGCAGCGCCTCCGGATTTTCCTCAATTACATCCAGTGCGTCTTTGCCGAACTTATCGACAATCCTCTTGGCCATGTTGGAACCTATCCCTCTGATGGCTCCTGATGCAAGAAATACTCTTATCCCCTCCGCATCATCAGGTAGCTGTTCCTCATACGCAGACACGTTAAACTGCTCACCATAACGCGGGTGAATCTTGAAGCTCCCCTCCAGCTTGTACGTTATCTCGGGATTTATCGCATGAAACACCCCAGAGATTTTAAACTGCTCATCTTCCGTCTCGAAGAGGCATATCGCAAAACCGTTGGATTCATTATTGTATATTACTTGTATGATCTTACCGATCTTGATTTCCGTCATTGCCATTAGCGCATCCTAATTCACAAGCTATCGGGCTTTTGTAAATCAAAGCACCTCAACAATTGTGGTGACCTATCCCGAATGCCGCGTTTTAATTACACAACCTAAAACGTGCGCTTATACAGCCTTCTATTATCTAGCGGCCACACACGGTCACCGAACTCACCGTCTGAAACTCCCTTGAGTCCTTCTTCCATATCGAACATCCTCGCATCGACAATGTCTAGGTAATGCAGCATCTCTGCCTCTGGGAACAGTGGCTTCTTAGGGCTTCCAAACTCGGGTTCGTAGTGATGAGATAGTATCATGTGTTCGAGCAGTACCGCCTTCTCCTCGCTAATGCCGAACTCCCTGCAAAGGTCATTTACAAGAGTAATTCCCTGTACGATATGTCCGAGCATCTGTCCCTTGAACGAATAGCCTGGCGATATACCGTTCTTATCCGACAGAATCTCATTAAGCTTCTCAATATCGTGAATCGCAACACCGGCAATCAGAAGGTCTCTGGATAGATTCGTGTATACCTCGCACAGCTTATTAGCACTCATCATCATGCGCTTAATGTGGTAAAGCAAACCGCCGTATTCAGCGTGATGATTGGACATCGCGGCCGGATAGTACATCAGCTTCTCCTTGTTGCCCTCATAGAGGTGTAGGCACAGTTTCTTAAAATCCTCATCCTGCATAGCGTTGATCTCGCCGATAATGTATTCGTACATATCTATCGGCTTTTCAGGAGCTGATTTCACAAAATCACTCATCTCTAGCTCATCCTCTTCGGTTGCAAGCCTAATCTGATTGATGCGCAGCTGAGTCTGCCCCTTCCAATCGGTCACAGCCCCCCTCACCTTAACGAGGTCGCCGACCTTGAGAGACTTCAGAAATTCGATGTTATTCTCATCCACGTCCCACTTCTTGGCAGATAAGTCGCCTGTCGCATCGGTCAGCATCACATCATGATATTCCTTACCGTTCGAGCCGACCTTAATCGAAGTGGCTTTAATCATAAAAAAGTCAGTAATGTTGGTATTCGGTTTTATATCTATTACGTTCACATTTTTCATGTGTCTACCTCCTAAATTTATCTTCTGATTATACAACACTTTTCTAGGTACCGCCACACCGCATAACCTTCATTGAGGGCAGTTTGGACATGTGGTAGAATTATATAAATCATGAAAAGAGGGCTTGAAAATGGGATTAAATGACACTCCTTCGGGAAATAGATATACAATCGGATTATTCGGACCGCGAAATGTCGGTAAATCTTCGCTCGTAAATAAGCTTCTCGGGCAGGATTTAGTGCTTATCTCGGACGTTGCAGGGACTACGACAGACCCCATCTCAAAGAGCATGGAGCTGCTACCTCTCGGTCCCGTCTTGTTCGTAGATACGGCAGGTCTTGACGATGAGGGCGAACTCGGTCTGAAGCGTGTAAATAAGTCATATGAGGCTCTTAGAAAATGTGACCTTGCACTGTTCGTGCTCGACGCGAGCAGACGAAGTGATGACTTTTCAGAGATGGCACGTGAATTCCTTAAAGAGTCACGCAAGAGAAATATGCCCACTGTAGTCGTAATTAATAAGTGTGCGAACACAGTCGCCACAGCTTTATATAGAGAGTGCTTTGATATTCCTTCAGACATTCCTATCGTCTGTACGGATGCATTAAGCGGCTCGGGAATTGAAGATCTTAAGCAGGTTATTATAAAATGCGCAAAGCAGGATGACTCTCCTATCGGCTTAACGGATGGAATCGTCAAGGATGGTGACGTCGTATTACTCGTCACTCCGATTGATTCAGCTGCACCTAAGGGTAGGCTAATTTTGCCACAGCAGCAGGTAATTAGAGATATATTAGATAAGGACGCCATGGCGCTCGTAGTCAAAGAGACGGAGGTTAAGGCGGCAATCGCTTCTCTCGGCAAAGCTCCGGATATCGTAATTACCGACTCACAGGCATTCAAATCGGTAGCAAACGACATCCCTTCTGATATGCCTCTTACGTCTTTCTCGATTATATTTGCAAGACAGAAAGGTGACCTCGCTCAGCAGCTTAAAGGCGCACGTGCTCTCGCTACGCTCGAGGCAGGAGACAGAGTTCTCATCAGCGAAGGCTGCACACATCACCGACAGTGCAACGATATCGGCACTGTCAAGATCCCTAAGCTAGTTCGCAAGATCCAGCCCGATGCACAATTCGA
>NZ_CP016199.1:99048-109004 GCF_002243385.1 Mogibacterium pumilum
ACTTCAGGCGGTGAATATCCGCGTGACCTCAGTGGCTATAAGCTCATAATTCACTGCGGTGCATGTATGCTTAATAGGTGCGAGATGCAGTACAGACTCGGCGAGGCAGATACACAGGGCATCCCGATTGCGAACTATGGAATGGTCATCGCATATTGCAACGGGATACTTGAGAGGGTAATTCGCCCATTTGGAATATAGGAGGAAATTATGGGTTTTGATGCAAAAAAAGCTGTTGATGCAACCGTAAAATGGATCAGCGATTGGTTTCAGATGAACGGTCCCGGCTGTAACGCAATAATCGGTATCAGCGGCGGAAAGGACAGCTCGATAACTGCTGCACTTCTGGTTCAAGCTCTCGGCAAGGAAAGAGTGCTCGGAATAATGATGCCTAATGGTGAACAAAGCGATATGGATATGGCTCTTCTCCTGATTAACCACCTTGGCATAGAGAGTCACGTCATCAATATAGAAGCGGCTTATAGTGGCGCAGTTAAAGACATCGAGTGCGCCATTGGCGAACTAAGCAAGGATTCTCTTATCAATCTAGCTCCTCGCCTCAGAATGGCAACTCTATACGCTGTCGGTCAGTCGAGAAATGGCAGGGTTGCCAACACCTGCAACCTTTCCGAGGACTGGGTTGGCTACTCAACTAGATACGGAGATGCGGCAGGTGACTTTAGTCCGATTTCATCTTTTACAACTGCCGAAATCCGCGCAATGGGCCGCGCACTCGGAGTACCCGAAGTCTTGATTGAGAAGGTCCCTTCAGATGGTCTGAGCGGAATGACAGATGAGGATAAGCTCGGCTTCACTTACGAAGTTCTCGACCGCTATATCAGAACTGGCGAAATCGAAGACCCTAAAACTAAGGAGCGCATCGATATGCTTCACGAACGCAATCTGTTCAAACTGCGTTATATGGATAGTTTTAAGTATGAGGGGTAATGATAGCTCCCATTTAGCTATAATAACCAGAGTCAAAATACAGGAGCTAGGTCATCAGACCTAGCTCTTTCTTATCTTATAATTTGTTATTAATCGGAACCCCTCGTTCTATCTATCCGCCAATACCACCTTTATAACTTCGACAAACTCATCCATCTGCGCTTTAGTACCAATCGTCACCCTGATAAAGTCATCTATCCTAGGTTTAGCAAAGTGGCGCACAAGCACTCCACGTTCCTTGAGTTTCTCATATAATTCTCGGCCGCCAAAGCCGTCCATCTTCATATAAAGAAAATTTGCTTGAGACGGTAGTACATCGAAGCCTATATTGTTCAACTTCTCCGCCGCATAGACCCTAGCCTCAATTATGCGCTGCATGTTCTCCTGATAGTAGTCCTCCTCATCAACTGCAGCTTCTGCCAGAATCAGCGACATCGCGTTGACCGCATAAGGATTCGTCGAATACTGCATCTTGGTCAGATCCTCGATAAGAGCAGCATCTCCTATCGCAAAGCCAAGCCTTCCTCCCGCAAAGCTCCTCGACTTCGAGAAAGTCTGCACGACAAGCAGGTTGTCGTATTTACGAGTTAATGGGATCGCCGATTCAGCACCGAAGCCTGCATACGCTTCGTCTATAATCACTACATTATCGGGATTCGACCTCACTAGCTCTTCAATCTGGGCACAGGTGAGTGCGATTCCAGTCGGAGCATTGGGATTAGGCAGAACGATATTCTTGTCTATTCCAATATATCCTTCCAGATCTACAGTCAAGTCATCACGAAGCGGTTTAATCTCGTATTTTATCTCGTGAAGGCGCGCTACAACCTCGTAGAAACTATAGGTAACATCGGGTATAACAATACTGTCGTTCGTGTCGTTCCAAGCCATGAAAGCGAAGTTCAGAATGTCATCTGAGCCATTTGACAGGAACACATTCTCCGGCTGCACCCCATAGAGCTCAGCCATCTTGACCTTGAGCTTCCTGCCCGTCGGGTCTGGATAGAGGCGCATCTGCTCCATGTCAGCATCACGCATCGCTTGGTACACAGCAGGTGCAGGAGGAAACGGCGACTCATTGGTATTGAGCTTGAGATACTTCCTATCCTTGGGCTGCTCGCCCGGTGTATATGACTTAAAATCCTTGTATAATTCTCTGATAAATCTGCTCATGACTATTTCTGTTCTTCTGTATCTCCGTTTTCTTCAAAATTATTATTTTTGTCCAGTACAGTTTTGTACCCTCCCTCTCCGTACATGAGGCATTTATTGACCCTCGTAATCGTAGCGGAGCTTGCACCGGTAAGTTTGCTGATTTCATTAAAGACTTTGCCATCTGTAAGAAGTCTCGCTACCTCAAGCCTGTGTGCTAAGTCTTGAAATTCTTTAATCGTACAAATGTCCTCGAAGAACTTTATGCATTCCTCCTCAGTCTCTAGCGACAGAATCGCGTCAACAAAGTTCTGTAGCCATCTTGATTCAACTTTATTCATGTTCGATACCTCGATTTAATTCAGTATAAGATATGAATCTATACTATCACTTTAGCACGCTAAATTCAAACAGCAAGTTCGACTGAAGATTTTGAAAAAATGTATTATTCAAAATCTTCATAGATGATATATCGGAAAACTACACATATATTTTATGTTGCAAATTCTTACATGAAAAGTATAATTATCATTTTTAACATATGTCATAATTGTTGACTTTCTTAAGCCATTGCTGTATTATAATGATGACATATGTCAATAATAACAGATGGAGAGTACCATGCCCGGAAGAAAGACAAAACCAAGACATATTGAAACTGTACCTGAATACACGCGTTTCGAGCCGCAAGGTATTACTTACGGCGAACAAATTATCCTCTCTGTAGATGAGTTTGAAGTAATAAGGCTTATTGATCTTGAACATCTAAACCATGAAGAGACAGCAAAAAAGATGAATGTAGCACGAACTACAGTTACGGCTATATATGAACGCGCAAGAACAAAGCTCGCTGACGCGATTGTAAACGGCAAATTTCTTGTAATAGAAGGAGGGCATGTACATTTGCAGTCCGGTATTATTGATTACAACATAGGAACAAAAACTTACAAAGGAGACAAAATCATGAGAATTGCAGTAACATATGATAACGGAGACATCTTCCAACACTTTGGTAAGACTTCACAGTTCAAGCTTTATGATGTAGAAGATGGAAAAATTATCGCTTCACAGGTTGTCGACACTAACGGTGCCGGTCACGGCGCACTTGCAGGATTCTTAACGACTAATAATGTTGACACTCTTATCTGCGGCGGAATCGGCGGAGGTGCACAGCAAGCTCTAGCAGATGCTGATATCAAGCTATTTGGTGGCGTTTCCGGAAATGCAGATGAAGCTATTGATTTGCTACTCAAGGATGAACTTAAATTCAATCCTGAGGTTAAGTGCAATCATCATGGCGAACATCATCACCACGAGGGCGGATGCGGAAATCATGGGTGCCATAATTAGTTGAGTTTATTATAAAAGTGGGGATGTCGCAACGCGATATCCCCACTTCGTTGTATAACGTATTTAATTATTATTCGTCTGTTTCAGAAAACATATCCTTGCCAACATCACAAAGAGGGCAAGCCCAATCATCTGGTAGATCCTCAAATGCAGTTCCTGGCTCGATTCCATTATCTGGATCACCAACTGCCGGGTCATAAACGTATCCGCAAACGTCACATACATACTTCTGCATATCAATATCCTCCTCTAAAATTAAATCTAATTTTGTAATCAATTGTTTGTAAATTGATTGTATCACATTTAATTTAATTGTAAAGCAATTTTGTGTTTTATATATAGAACATTTTTCGGTTTATTTGCTTCGCCTCCGCGGCAGAGATAGTTCCCTGCCCTTGTGGAAATCATAAAGCAATGATACATTAGACTCTGTAGAAAGGAGCCTCTGAATTGAAGATTAAAATCATTGCAATTATATGCGCACTGAGCTTCATGATAGCTACACTGCTGACTGCAGCAGATATAACTATGTATCACATTCCAGGGTATTATCGCCACCAATTTGAAGAAAAAGAGGTGCTCGGTGACTTGAACCGCGATATGGATATGGATAATGCGATGTCTGCGTTTGGCGAGATGATGGAGTATCTGCGCGGAAATCGCTCTAATCTGAATATAGAGGTAACTGTCGATGGTACTCGACAGGAATTTTACACTGCGCGCGAAAAGGCTCATCTTAAGGATGTGCGTACCATTGTCCTCAAAGCTTATCTTGCGAGGCTAATTGCCGCTATAATATTCTTTATCTCTCTCATCTGCATTTCCCTTTACTGTAAAGACAGGCAATCTGCTCATTCATCGATTTGCAAGACATTCATCAACACATGCATAATTACAAATGCCGCCTTCCTGTTGATAGTCGGAATAGCGGCGGTAAATTTCGATAAAGCATTTATGGTATTTCATAGGGTGCTATTTGCAAATAATTACTGGAGACTTAACCCGGACGAAAGCGACCTCATCAACTTGCTGCCACAGTCGTTTTTCGAGCAAACGGCACTCGTGATATGCGGAATCTACTTTGTCATGGTTATGGCTTCTGTAATTGCGGCGTGGAAATTGCGCCCTACATCTAATTGAATCGCTTGTAGTACTTCTTGTTGAACTGTTTCTGCAGGTTGATTCGTGGTTTGCGATTGACGTTGGCTTCGAAAATGAAGCCGAAGTTCTTGTATATGTCTTTGTAAAGAACTTCTTGATCTACCGTCTTTGCATCTATTTCATCTAACCCTGTTGAGCTATCATACCCATATTCTAACCTGAAGGCTTCATCAAAAAAATAGTCCTTATCCGTAATATCATAAAATATGTATCTGCTTTTCTTTTCTGCAATATTGTACTTTATGATAACTCGCTCACTATCTGAAAATGTATTATATATGATAAAACCGCCATCGTCTCTATACCGTATATTCTTCTTGTTAGGCTTATAGATAACATCCATATTTTCTAATGCCATTGCTAATTCTGGGTGTGTTCCCGCCTTATGCTCCATGTTGTGTGCATAGAAAACAGAGTATTTTCTAAGGTTGTGGTCGATATATAGGTCGGCGCATATGAAAATAATACAAATATATATACCTAGTATTATTGTAATAGTGGCTATAATTACTTTCTTCATTGAATTTCACAACTTCCCATTAGTTAAATCGCTTATAGTACTTCTTGTTGAATCCTTTCTGCATGTTGATCAGTGGCTTGCGATTGACGTTGGCTTCGACGAGGAAGCCGAAGTTTTTATGAAGATCATGATATACTGCATCTTTATCTACGGCATTAACATCAACTTCTCTATACGTAGTATCAGTTCTACTAAATCCATCTTTTATTTCAAAGGCTCTATCAAAATAGTATGATGAATATTTATTGTCAACAAAGCAATATACAGTATCATCGGACCAGTTAGTACGAGATAATCTTGGTACATTGTTATCCGCCTTATATTTAAAATTATATATAATACATCTGCCATCATATCTATAGTCTATATTGTTTTTTTTCGGTTTACGCATTAAATCAAGATTATCTAACACCATAGCTAACTCAGGATATGTTCCATCCTTATGCTCCATGTGGTGGGCATAGTAAACAGAGTATCTTCTGAGATTTTGAGCAGGATATAAATTTGTATATGTAAACCATCCGAAAGCTATAGATATTATAAATATTGTTACAATTTTTAGCTTTTTCTTCATCAGAATTTACACCTTACCATTAGTTGAATCTCTTATAGTATTTCTTATTGAACTGTTTCTGCAGATTGATTCGTGGTTTGCGATTGACGTTGGCCTCGACGAGGAACCCGAAGTTATTGTATATGTCTTTGTAAAGAGCTTCCTGATCTACCGTCTTGATATCTATTTCATCATGCCCTACTGATGAGTCATAGGCACGAGTTAACTTAAAAGTACCATTGAAATAGTAACTTTTATACGTAATATCATAATAGCCATAAAAAAGTTCTCCTTCCCCTCGATTATAACTTATACTAAATTGTTCGCTATCTAAAAAATTTTTGCAAATAGTATAACCACCATCTTCTCTATACCGTATATTCTTCTTGTTAGGCTTATAGATAACGTCCATATTTTCTAATGCCATTGCTAATTCTGGGTGTGTTCCCGCCTTATGCTCCATGTTGTGTGCATAGAAAACAGAGTATTTTCTAAGGTTGTGGTCGATATATAGGTCGGCGCATATAAAAATTATACAAATATATATACCTAGTATTATTGTAATAGTGGCTATTAGTATTTTCTTCATTGAAATTCACCATTCACACTTAATTGAATCGCTTATAGTATTTCTTGTTGAACTGTTTCTGCATGTTAATCAGTGGCTTGCGATTGACATTGGCTTCTATTAGGATGCCGAAGTCTTTTATTATCTGTTTATATAGCTTTCGGTGATTTATCTCATTAATATTGATTGCTCTACCACTCTTGTTATCATCTGCTTCAGTCAATACAAAGCTAGCATCGAAATAATAGGTTTTATTTTCTGTAGCACTATGATAGCAATAGCATATCCTTTTATTGTATCCTAGTTTCTTTGATACATAAGGAATATCACCATCGATTTCATTGTTATAATTATAGGTTACTGTGTTTCCATCTGAATCATATTCAATTCCTTTGCTTCGTTGTATTTTAATGTACTCTATATTTTCTATTACCATTGCCATCTCCGGATGTGTTCCCTCTTTATGCTCCATGTTGTGGGCATAGTAAACGGAGTATTTTCTGAGATTGTAGTCTATATACCAGTTATCGTATAGCTGTACAAGTCCTATAGTTATAAATAAAGTAATTAAGCATGTTATTATTATCTTCTTCATTGAATTTCACAACTTCTCATTAGTTGAATCGCTTATAGTACTTCTTGTTGAACTCTTTCTGCATGTCAATCAACGGTTTGCGATTAACGTTAGCTTCGACGAGAAATCCGAAATTCTTGTATATGTCTTTGTAAAGAGCTTCCTGATCTACCGTCTTGATATCTATTTCATCAGGCCCTATTGATGAGTCATAGGCACGAGTTAAATTAAAAGCATCATTGAAATAATAGTCTTTATCCGTGACATCATAAAAATCATAGCGAAGCTCTTTTTCTCCTAGATCGCAACATATGATAGCTTGCTTTCTATCTGTATAATTATTGTAAATAGCATAACCACCATCTTCTCTATACCTTATATTTTTCTTATTAGGTTTATGGATGACTCCAATATTCTCTATCGCCATTGCCATCTCTGGATGTGTTCCCTCCTTATGCTCCATGTTGTGTGCATAGTAAACGGAGTATTTCCTGAGATTGTAGTCTATATACCAGTTATCATATAGATGCACAAGTCCTATAGTTATAAATAAAGTAATTAAACATGTTATTATTATCTTCTTCATTGAATTTCACACCTTACCATTAGTTGAATCGCTTGTAGTATTTCTTGTTGAACTCTTTCTGCATGTTAATAAGTGGTTTGCGATTGACATTGGCTTCGACGAGGAAGCCGAAGTTCTTATAAACTTCCTTATATAATTTTTCTTCGTCGATATCACTTTTTTCATACTCCATCTTGGCTGTATTAGAATCATAAATTGCTTTTAATGAAAAATCGGAGTTAAATATGTAACTTCTATCCTTTGATTTCGAATACAGATATTCCACTCCGTATACATAAGTTGCGCAAATCGAAGGATTATTGCGATTATTTATATCGTTATACACTTTCGCCAGTCCATCATAGTCATATCTTATGCCTTTACTTGCTGGTGTATATATAACCTTTATGTTCTCTAGTGCCATTGCCATTTCTGGGTGTGCTCCCTCCTTATGCTCCATGTTGTGTGCATAGTAAACGGAGTATTTCCTGAGATTGTAGTCTATATACCAGTTATCATATAGATGTACAAGTCCTATCGTTATAAATAAAGTAATTAAGCATGTTATTATTATCTTCTTCATTGAGTTTCACACCTTACCATTAGTTGAATCTCTTATAGTATTTCTTATTGAATTGTTTCTGCAGATTGATTCGTGGTTTGTGATTGACGTTAGCTTCGACAATAAAGCCGAAGTTCTTGTATATGTCTTTGTAAAGAGCTTCCTGATCTACCGTCTTTGCATCTATTTCATCTAACCCTGTCGAGCTATCATACCCATATTCTAATCTGAAGGCTTCATTGAAATGGTAGCTTTTTTTCGTAAAATCATGATAAATATAGCGAAGTTCCTTTGCTCTAGGATAGCAACTAATGATAACTTGCTCATTATTTGAAAATGTATTATAAATGATAAAACCGCCATCGTCCCTATACCGTATATTCTTCTTGTTAGGCTTATAGATAACGTCCATATTTTCTAATGCCATTGCCATCTCCGGATGTGTTCCCTCCTTATGCTCCATGTTGTGGGCATAGTAAACGGAGTATTTTCTGAGGTTATGATCTATGTATAGGTTGGCAATTATTAACAATATCCCCATAATTAGCGCTATTATACTAATACCTATTATTCTATTTTTATTCATGCTCAATCTACTTCCTTTTAAATAATGTTTTCAGCTTCTTTGTCAGTTTAGATACAACTTTCTTTTTTTGTTTTGCTATATACTTCTTTGCCATCCTTACTATTTTTTTGCACTTATTTTTAGCTATATTAGTTAATTTCTTTATTATCTTTACGCCATTTCTTATACCTTTTTTTACATTGCGAATTGCGCTAGTTGTTCGTGCCTTTATATTTTTTATTCTTTCACCAATCGAAGAATGGCTTATTTTCTTTTTATAAATCTTAATAGCCTTTCTTAATATTTTACCTTTATTCTTTTTAGCAACATTTACTTTTTTAATTGTTTCCTTATCTTTTTTTATATATACAAAGTATATTAGTAGTCCAACGCCTCCTATTGATAATGTTGCAGAAAAATTATTTAAAAATAATTGCTCATCAGCTGTTACACCAGGCCCTGCTTGCTTTTCCAAGATTTCTTTAAATAGCTTCTCCCTTTTTTTATCAAGATTGTCCTGACTGTAGTAGTCTATTATGCTTTTGCTATATAACTTATCTTTGTATTTTGGATGATACCTTAAGATGAATGCATCTTTATCCGCTCTCAAATCGCTTTTACTCATATGCGTCCAATAATCGCCTGTATAAGAATTTAGATAAAAGAACTTCTCTTTTTTTGTAAATATATATGGAAGACTAGCTCCAAATTTTGTGCTTTCTCTTCGTATATCACTTCTTTCATAGCTACCTAACGGTGATGCCATATGAGAGAGGTCAACCGGATATCTATCAAACTCATGTAGATTATCTAAAATATTATCTGCTTTTTTGTAAGTATTTTTTGATACGTCTGGTTTTACCAGCTTATTCGCATTTGATTGTAATATATCTCCTTCGTACACTGGATATATTATCGCATTTGCAACCTCATGATTTATCTTATCTTTATTATTCCCGTATTTCTTTCTCGCATTCTTCTCTACCTCTTCGAGATATTGTATAAAGGCCTTCTTTTCCTTTGCAGTCATTCCTGTATTTACTAGGAATGGATCTTTTTTAGATGACTTAGATTTGGTATATGATTTAGCACTGCTGCTAGTTACCGATTTGTATGTTCTATTAGTTTTTACAGTATTACTCGGTATGCTTCTTCTGGTTCTTTTTGCACGATTTTGTGGTGCTATGTTGTTTGCGGTGCTTTCCTGCACTGGATTTTTCCTATATACAAAGCGAATTATCGGTTTGTTTATATTACTTATATCCTTTTGTACACCAATTAAGCTGTAGTTTAGTATATCTGCTTTATCTATCCTATAGCTATATCCGGTTATTCCTTTTAGATTTGTAGCCTGCTTTATAGGGGTTCCTTGTTCATCTATATATTCAACTCTTATATGCTGGTTAACCTTTGTTTCTACTTTTGCCTGCAAGCTGCT
>NZ_CP016199.1:109029-110275 GCF_002243385.1 Mogibacterium pumilum
TGGTGCTATGTTGTTTGCGGTGCTTTCCTGCACTGGATTTTTCCTATATACAAAGCGAATTATCGGTTTGTTTATATTACTTATATCCTTTTGTACACCAATTAAGCTGTAGTTTAGTATATCTGCTTTATCTATCCTATAGCTATATCCGGTTATTCCTTTTAGATTTGTAGCCTGCTTTATAGGGGTTCCTTGTTCATCTATATATTCAACTCTTATATGCTGGTTAACCTTTGTTTCTACTTTTGCCTGCAAGCTGCTACCAAACAGGGCATACCTTACTGCCATTGAATAGTTAAATGAATTACCATATCTTGGTGGTGCAGGAGAATAGAATGTATAGTTAAAAGCAGACAGGAATCCAGCACCCAGGTATCCTCCTCTTGGCAGGTCCTTGGAACCATTTAGTCCTACTTTTCCAGGTGTAACATCATAGATAATATCGTTATCCTTTACAAGGTTAGATGTGCTTGGTATTAGTTCAGCTAGATTTGCAAGGTCAGTAGATACACCTTGAGCTGTATCTATATCTGAAGATATAAAGCTCAGTACTACTTGATTCTCATCCATAGTACCGTGCTTTACTATTTTGTAGTTAATAGAAATGTTATTGGCATTATTATATAAGACTGATATAGAGTTTCCGATAGCGTTAGGAAAGAACTGCTCTCCTGAGAAACCGATTCCTCTAATGCTTCCGTATCTATTTAATCCGGAGTTAGCTTCCCAATCGTCTTTATCTGAATCTTCAATCTCCCAGATTAAATCCAGGTCTATTCCAGATTTTGTCTTTCCAACATAAGTTATTCTTCCTGATGATCCATTATCTGTGCTGAACATCTTAACAGGAATACTAGGTCTTTCAGAGCCAAAATTAGAGCTGGAATTAAGATGCCCAACCTCCCTGCCCGATATAAGCTCAACTTCTGTTTTATCCGTCCATCTAAGACCTTCTTCAGTTAGGAAGTTGTCGTCCGTAAGATTCTCTCCTATCAAATCAATTTTGATATTCTTAAAATAGTCGGGACCACGAGTACCCTCATTAAAGTCACCAGAAACATTCACACCACTTATACTGGGTGTGTTATCTGCTGTTTGTTCTGTTTCTTCTGATAAGCTTCCGCTTGCTGCTGATGAATCACCAAGTTCTGCATAGTCGGCTGCCATAACGATTGGTGTGATATTAAATAAAATAATGCAGACTAAAATAACAATAGATGAAATCTTCTTTATCATGATACACACT
>NZ_CP016199.1:110300-120698 GCF_002243385.1 Mogibacterium pumilum
ATTCTCTCCTATCAAATCAATTTTGATATTCTTAAAATAGTCGGGACCACGAGTACCCTCATTAAAGTCACCAGAAACATTCACACCACTTATACTGGGTGTGTTATCTGCTGTTTGTTCTGTTTCTTCTGATAAGCTTCCGCTTGCTGCTGATGAATCACCAAGTTCTGCATAGTCGGCTGCCATAACGATTGGTGTGATATTAAATAAAATAATGCAGACTAAAATAACAATAGATGAAATCTTCTTTATCATGATACACACTTCTCCAATTTTTTTATAGATATAAATTTTCTATTAATTTATCATATATTATTATATTTTAGCAAGTACTATATATGAAACACGTTGCGATTTATATCTGCAGGCATCACAGCCAAGAGTCGTGGAAATAAAAAAGTGAAGTGTGAGGTTTCGGCAGTATCCGCGGTTTACGCCGATGCAGATTAACACAGTCGAGAATTGTTTTATCATTACAAGTCTCGCAGACTTTGTATAATCTGCCAAGTAAACGCAGTCTGCTGCCAGCTGCTCGCTTCCACTTACCCAATCGTCACAGCCAAGAGTCGTGGAAATAAAAAAGTGAAGCGTGAGGTTTCGGCAAGTTCAAGGTTTGCGCTGTAACGAATTAATGAAAGCGAGAATTGTCTCAACACATCAAGTTTCGCAGCTTTCATATAATTCGTCAAGCAAACGAGACTCTTTGCCGAGGCTCACGCTTCACTTTTTTATTGAAACATCATTGACAGCGAATCATCCGCAAAGAACGTATTCGCATTATAAAGGAACAACACATCGGTTATTCCCTCTGAAGCAATCAGGTCATCGACATTATCAAAGTAATATCTCGGATCCACAACCACGATTTCGCGGTAATGCTGCGCTAGCATCGGAATCACACTGTTCGCGTACGAGTCCTTAATCAGGAGCAGCCTCCTATTAGACTCTGTCGGAGTCTTGACCGTGTACATCGGATGGTTACTACCTCCAAATACCGTGTACGCATCCTTCTTATCCAGGTTCTTAAGCTGATAGAACTTAGTAGTTTTCTTCTTAGTGTCACCATAGTAGATGACCGAAGGCTTTGTCGCCTTCTTATTCTTAGGCAGATTGATCTTGATACTATCGTATCTTCCGCCTGTAAATCCACTCTTCGAGTACATGGTTCCCGCGAAGTCATTCTTCACAACCTTACCCTCAAACTCCATCGGCATACCTGCGCCCAGCGCTGGAACAATCGCCTTATATGCGATGTACGCTCCATCGCTCGTCCAGTGGTGGTCAGTTCTATAGTATAGCTGTACATCTTCTTTCTTCTTATTGAAAGTCTTCCTTACATCTATAGTTTTAATTCCTGAAGCCTTGATATTCCGGTAAAAATCATCCATCGTCTTGTTCTGATCCGCCAGTCGGACAGTTATCGGTAGCTTGTCGGACATGATATTTCCCGCATTTGGCGCAAGAAGGAATGTCATGCTTAGATTAGGGTACTTCGCCTTAAACTCTTTGAGCGAATTCTCCACCGTATTCAGTGTCTTCTGCTTTGGTGTCACTATGTCTTCAATTAGATAGCCATCGTGTGCTCTATACACGCCATTAGCCTTGAGCTTGCCCTCGGTAACGTCGACAGCCGACTTAACCTTTATAAAAGACCCTCGCAGAAGGAACTGGTCGTTCACGTAGCTATCCATCTTGGATTCTAACCTACCGCCGAAATAGTTCGAAACAGATATGCTCGGGAACTCCTGTAGCATACGGTTTTCAGAAGCTGAGAACGACTTATCTGGAACTATGAGATTTATAAGGAATACAGCCGCAAGAACAAACACAAAAATGACACCGGTGTACGCTGCCATTTTGTTCTCCGAACTTTTGAGCTCGGCATTTATTTCATTTCTAAAACGGTTAATCTTCTTCAAAACTTACTCCTCAACGCTAGAACCTGAAGTATAGGAACGGATTATACGAACCATATACCAGGTATGCGACAGAAACTATGAGTACTGCGAACACCAGCACAGTTCCTACCACCGGTTTCTTCTTATATAGCTCTCTGAATTTCTCAATTGGATATGGTGTTACCACACATGCACCGACGATCAACATTATAAAATTCGTCCTTATGTAATACAGTGCTGTAATATTTATGAACGACACCTTACCGAGTCCGAACATAACAGCGAGATACGATAGAGCCTTGCTGATATCTGTGATACTAAAGAACACCCAGCTTATCATAACTATGACTATCGCATATACGTGTCTAAACCAGTTTGGCATCTTCTCTAGATATTTGCCATATACATACTTCTCGAGTATAAGCAGCACTCCAAAGTATGCACCCCAGAGCACGAAATTCCAGCTCGCACCATGCCATAGACCAGTCAGCGACCATACTATGAGCAAGTTGAGAATGTGTCTGTGCACCTTTACTCTGTTCCCGCCGAGTGGAATATATACGTACTCACGGAACCAATTAGAGAGCGACATGTGCCATCTACGCCAGAAATCCGTGATAGTCGATGCGATATATGGATAGTTGAAGTTCTCGTCAAATACGAAACCGAACATCTTGCCAAGGCCTATCGCCATGTCGGAATATCCGCTAAAGTCGAAATATATTTGCAGCGTATAAGAAGCGATTCCAACCCAGTATAGCACCACCGATACTTGACCATGCGGCAGGCCGGATATCTCTGTGTATAGCGAGCCAAGTGCATTTGCAAGAATAACCTTCTTGCCTAGTCCGAGAATAAATCTCGACGAGCCCTCACCAAACTTAACAAGGCTAGTCTCGCGATTGTCTATCTGAAATTCAACATCCCTGTACTTAACAATCGGTCCAGCGATGAGCTGTGGGAAGAACGATAGGTATAGCGAGAACTTGAGCAAGCTATACTGCGGTGCAACCTTTCCCTTGTACACGTCAAATACATACGACATCGCCTGGAAAGTGTAGAACGAAATTCCGATTGGCAGTGCGAGTGAAGTGTAATGAATGTGCCATCCTGTAATCGATGTAATGGTATCCATAAGGAACCCGAAATACTTGAAGAAGCCGAGTATCAACAGGTCTACTACCACTGTAAACAGTAGGTTTCTCCTGCCGGTTCCTCCATACTTCTGCTCATTGTGAATCTGAATGGCCATGAAGTAGTTGAAGAACGCGCTGTACAGCATCAGGAATAGATAGACTGGTTCACCCCAGCTATAAAAGAATAAGCTGGCAACGAGCAGCACTATGTTGCGCTTTCCCGTCTGCTCCTTCGGAATCAGATAGTACACGAGCATCGTAATCGGAAGGAAATAAAATATGAAGATAATACTGCTAAATAACACTTAATAGTACCTCCTCATACTTATCCGGATCCTTGGCAACTCCGTAGAATACGTACTCACCCCTCGAAGTTACAATTGCATTCTTAAGTTCCTTGACCTGCTCTGGTCCGTAATTGTCAAATGCCTCTATCTGGCTGGTGATGCGCTGCTCCACGGCATCTTTGACAGCCTTAACATCAGACTTATTCTTGACCTTGATGACGAGGACCTCGTCAACAGACAGAGCTTCCTTGCTCTTGTAATACAGAACAGCCTCATAATTGTTAGCATCTAGCCCGATGAACTGCACGAGGTCACGAGGTTTCTGCTTCTGTAGCTTCTCTATATTAGTCTTCTTAATAAGCTGTGCCTCAATCTTATCCATCGAAACATCCTTCGCATTTTCACGACTATACACTATAGTGAGAAATGCAAACAGCACAACAATAAGTACACACTTTAGGATTCTGCCATATCTTATAGCATCTCTACGTGATTTAGTATTCATCTACAGTTCTGCCTCCTCAATCATCCTATCCAGCCAGTACGGATAATACGTTGCCTGCGCATGGATACCGTCACCAGCATAAAGCTCTGGATGTTTCTGCAGAATATCCGCTGTTGGAATATATACGTACTTATTCTTAGCACACATCTTCTTGATGGCACTGTTAAATTTCTTATAGTAGCTAATCGACTTGTTCTTTTCCATCGCCGCATCGGTAGGTGCCGAGATGCCACATACACAAATCTTAGTCTTTGGCGAAGCTTTGTGGAACGCCTTAAGTCTTTCCCCGTACTTCTTGACAAATGCCTTTTCGTCACCTCTATAGTTACCCATGTCATTCATTCCAAATGCAAAGAACGCTGTACTTGGATATGTTCCCGCGGCACTTGAGAATAAATCGTCACCAGTCATAACACTTGAGCCGATTTTGCTAAATACCTGATCCTCACTAAGCCAGCCATATACGCTTAGACCCTCAGTAACCGAGTCGCCTACAACGATGCTACCCTTAAACTTGCTCATATACCTAGCCTTATTATTCTTTCCATTCGCAGAAACTTCACCGCCGAGTGCCGAAACAGCCTCTTCAACACTCGTTACGGAATTCTTCTGAATAGCCTCTACACTCTTTCTGTTCTTGTCTATCTCGTCTTTTCCAACTGGAACTTTGCGATTGAACTTAAATAAATTAAATAGAAAGACGACAAGAAAAAGCAGCAAGACTATACTTGCTACTTTTTTTGTATTAATTTCTTTGATGTATTTTCTAGCTGCATCTGTAGCTTGCTTGTTTCTCTCTTGTCTAGCCATATTTCCTCTTCCAGGTAAAATTCTTAGACTATATAGTACCACCTATACAACCTTTTTGTGGCTATTTTTTTAATCTAATTCATGAAAAATTTTAAGCCTTTTTAAGCATTCGATAGAATATGGTTCCGTACTTATTTACGATCTCTATTACCATGAATCCCATTGCAATTCCGAGGCAGTTCAGAACTAACTGCTTACCTTCACTCGCCGTCTCCTTAGGCATATCCATTACCATCGCATACATTACGAAGTAAAGATTGTTTCCCGGTACTAAAGGAAATGCGCACACGCTTTGGAAGATAGTGGCAGGTGCTTTGTTCACTCTCGCCATAACCTGCGCATAGCCAGCTACAAATATAGCACTGATAAGAGTTGCCAAGAAGTAATTGTGGAGAATTTCATCTGTGATTACGTACATTCCCCATGTACAAAACGCACCTATTCCGCAGAACATAACCTGCTTACCTTTAACATTGAACCATAGACCGAAGCCCACGCAGGCAGCGGTACATGAAATAAACTGTATTATAAGGCTTGGATTTAATTCGGTCATCTTAGAATACCCCCTTGAATAGTAGAATTGCTGAAGCTATACCGAAGGCAATTCCAGCTGCTCCGATTATAGAATTTGAAATATTAAGTATTCCTGCAAGCGTATCTTTGTGCAGTAGGTCGCTGATTCCATTGGTGAAACCGAGCGCACTGACAAGGAGCATTACTACACCAACAGTGATATTGCCTGACTTTTCCGCAAAGCCCACATATACAGAGATGATTATGAAAATCTCTGTGATAAACGCCTGAATAAAATTGGAAATTAAAGGATTGTTCTCCGTCTTCGCTAATCTTCTACCTAGGAAAACGATAATTACCGCGGACAGCACAGCGATAATCGCATCCTTAACACCACAGTTAAAGAACACACCGAAGCCTGCTCCACCGAGGATTCCTGCGAGATATTCCAGATATGCTGGCTGCGGTGTTCTGTTGAGAACTTCCTGCAACATGCGTTCAATCTCATCTGGCTCCGGCTTTTGACTACATACGCGTCTTGACAAGTTGTTGAGATAGTCAAGCTTATCGAAGTTAACTGAAGTCGAAGGGATATGTCTAATCTGAGTGATGATATTCCCATCCGCTGTCTCAACAGTTGCCTGAATATTGCTGTAGATAACCCAGATATCTGCGTGCGTGAAGCCGTAGCTCTTGCACATTCTGTACATACTGTCCTCAACTCTACTAACCTCGGCACCTGCACGAAGCATCTCTCTGCCGATGTTCAGAATTTCCTTAAGAATTCTCTTGTAATCCATTTCTGTCCTTCCTTATAGCTAAATATACTTTAAACGCCTTGAATCGCGTCCATAAACGCCGGAATTAGCTGTTTCTTTCGTGATAGTAGTCCGTCTATCTTAAATCCACCCTCTGTAGGTGTTGCATCCTCAAATGCATTCATTATCATCTCGCCTGCATGCTCGCCGGCATACAGCATCTCTGAAGAGGAATGCTTGATATCTGTGAGCAAGAAGAATACCATTGAAACTTTATTTTTACCACATTCATGCTCCATAAGCGGAAGTAGCAACTCCTTGATATTGTTAAGTTCTCCATCGTTCATCGAACTAATCTGTCCAACTCCGAAGCTCGAGCTTCCGAATGTAAACTTCTTGTAATCCTGATAGAAAATCTCTTCTGCCGACTTATCCTTGAGGTCTGAGCCAGCTTCGAACATCTCTGCTGCAAAAGATTCTATGTCTATACCTGCGATTAACGCAAGCGCACCAGCCGCCATCTTGTCCTGTGTCGTACATGTCGGCGATCTAAACATCAATGTGTCGGATACTATTGCCGCACAGAGAAGTCCCGCAATATGCTTAGGCAGTTCAATTCCTCTTTCTATATACATCTGATACAGAATCGTAGCGGTACACCCAACCGGCTGCAGGTTGAAAAATATCGGCTGCAGAGTCTGAATAGTTCCTAGTCTGTGGTGATCTACAATCTCGATAATATCCGCATCGTCGATATTATCTACCGCTTGTGATTTCTCGTTATGATCTACGAGAATTACCTGCTTCCTCCTGATATTGAGCAGGTTACGCCTCGAAACTGTTCCGACGTAACGACCTTTGCTATCAGTAACGGGAAACGCTCGATGCCTAGTAGCTCCCATCTTCGACTTTACACTGTCCGTATAGTCATCCAGCTTAAAGCCTTCGATTCCATCAGATGTCATAAATGCTTCTAGCGGCACACTCTTGTCTATTTCCCTTGATACCGAGAAAGTATCGAGTTCTGTCTCAATGACTACGGCACCTTTCTCATTTGCGAGCTCGGCAACTTCCTTAGATGCCTTTGCACCAAGACACAGTATGATACATCCTGCCCCGGCCTCGAGCGCTCCAATCTGATTCTCTTTGCGGTCTACCAAGATTACTAGGTCATGCTCCTGAACGACGCCCTGCATCCTCTCTACGAGGGCTGCGCCAACGAGTACCTTTCCCTGATTAAAGTGCATACTGCCATCGCCAACAGTAATCTGCCCATTGATAGTGGCTGCAATATCGCTAAATCTAGGAGACGTACTAGAAAGGAATCCGCTACTCTCCGCATCCATGAACGTACGGGCGATATCCCCCTTCGTGATAAGTCCTATGACCTTGTTGTTCTCCGTAATCGGCTGAGTGACAGCTTCGCTCCTCCCCATGATGCCCCAAGCTTCTTTGATAGTCATCTCTTTAGGCACTCCTGGTGTATGGCGAATTTCCATGTCTCTAACCTGAGTCGCAACATTGTCCACGTATTCGGGTACATCTATTCCGAACTTCTCAAGCACAAACTGCGTCTCACCGTTAAGCTCTCCGGCACGGCGTGCTACATAGTTGTTGGTGTTTGTAATTCGATTTTTGATCTCAGCATAGGCAATCGCTGAGCATATTGAATCCGTATCAGGATTCTTATGTCCAATTATTATAATCTTTTTATCAGATTTCACGGTTACCTCCTGACATCTTATAAATAGGCAACGCCACACTCGTATGAGTGCGGCGAATCTTCGCATATAACGGCACAAAGTCGCTAAAACACCTGTTTAGGCAGGTATTACTACTTAATGGTAATAGTCTTGATTACCTGATCCTCGTTCGGCTTATCCATCATGTTGCGTGGAACGGAAACGATGCGGTCTGCCTCGTCCATACCCTCTGTAACCTTACCGAATGCAGCGTACTGACCGTCGAGGTGTGGTGCATTTTCAACCATGATGAAGAACTGGGAGCCAGCCGAGTTAGGGTTCATCGATCTAGCCATCGAGAGAACACCTCTCGAGTGCTTGAGGTCGTTCTTGAATCCATTTGCCGAGAATTCACCCGGAATACTATATCCAGGACCACCCATGCCTGTACCATCAGGGCATCCACCCTGAATCATGAATCCTGGAATAACTCTATGGAAAATCAGTCCATCATAGAATCCCTTCTCGCAGAGTTCTACGAAATTCTCAACTGATTTAGGTGCGATATCCTCGTAGAGTTCACCACTCATCGTTGCACCGTTTTCCATCTCGATTACAAAATTCTTCATCTATATCTCCTTCATTTCTATACAAAAATTAATAAATAATTTGTTTAGCCGTATTAATTTTACATCATGCATTTGACCGCCGCAAGGTACAACAGGCTTTGTTTATAATTAGTCATTCTTTGGTGTATTTTCAGTGTTTTTAGTCCGTTTCAGCTAAAAAAGCAGATTAATTAGCCCCAGCACAAACCCGATAAGCGCTCCTAGATTGACGATGGTATGGAGCTCCTTCGCCATGACCTCCATGACCATATTCTCAAGCTGCTCGACTTCCATATCTTCGATTTTTTGTCTGACCATCCCTGCGATATCCATCTTTGCAATTATTGCTGGAACAACAGTCCTTACTGCATTCCTATAAACCTCTCGCACCTTCTCCCGCAACTCCTTGTCGCTCACGCCATTACTCGTTATCATGTCGTAAACGTTGTCGCCGCGCAGTTTACCCATACTGCGGCTAACCTCTGGTGCCAAGAATTTATAGCAGTGTTCATCGACGTATCTTCCGATATTATCCGAGATCGAATCGAGAATACCGTCTATCATCTCTGGATTTATGAACATCCCCAGTATAGAACCGCCGAGCTGTTCCCCGATTATCTGACCGCCCTTAACCTTGATAATATCTGTAAAATTAATGCTCTTAACCGCATCCGCCATTCGCTCTGTCACCGCATAGTCGAGGTTTGTCGTAATCGCCTCATACTCCTCCTCAGAAGATGAAATCGCTCTAAATCCATTGTCGATGTCCGACTTCAGAATGTTCATAACGCGTGTGACAACAGCGTTCTCCGCTTCGTTATCAAGTGCCTTGCTCTCGATATCTTCGCTCGTGACGAGGTGATTAGAGATAACGTCTCCTACGGACTTTGCAAGTCTCGACTTGCCCTTCGGTATAGCTCCAGGTGTCAGCGGAACCTTGTGACCGAAGATGTATTTCTCATGGCGCGGTCTAAACAGCATCTTGACCGCAATATAATTAGTGCAATATCCTATAAGTGCTCCAATCAGCGGAGCAGCGACATATTTAAACATCGTTAAAACCTCCAGTGTATACGAACGAAATTATATCACTAACTGGACGTAGTTTGCATAATAATGTAAGATATTTCAGTGATTTATTGTAATAATTTATAGCGATTTATGTTGGCAAATTTCGATGCAAAAACACGGGGTTCGAGTCCCTAGCGAGTATATGATTAATCAATTTTCAAGAAGTGAATTAATATATGGAACAGATGCAATCGAGCGACTGAGAGGATGCCGCGTTGCGGTTTTTGGCGTCGGCGGGGTCGGTGGCTACGTGGTAGAGGCACTTTCTAGGGCTGGGGTCGGCGCTCTTGATATCATCGATAACGACGATGTCAGCCTGACAAATATTAACAGGCAGATTATCGCCACTCATGAAACTATCGGCGAAAGCAAGATAGCAGTATGTGAGGCTCGAATTAAAATTCTGAATCCAGACTGCGAAGTGCGTGGGCACCAGATGTTCTACTTGCCGGAGACTGCGGAGCATTTTGACTTCACGGAATATGACTACGTTGTGGATGCCGTCGACACTGTGTCTGCAAAGCTCGACATCATCGAAAGATGCAAAAGCGTGGGAGTTCCGATAATTTCCTGTATGGGTTGCGGTAACCGCGTTGATCCTACAAAATTAGAGATCATGGATATCACAAAGACCTCGATGGATCCGCTAGCCAAGGTTATACGAAAAGGTCTTAAAGATAGGCGTATCAAGGGTGTAAAGGTTCTATGCTCCAGCGAGGAGCCTATCGTACCGATTATCCCCGAGGGTGAAGCGACCGAAGGTAAAGGAACTGCCGGCAGAGTAGCTCCCGGGTCAACACCATTTGTCCCTGCCGCTGCAGGACTTGCAATAGCTAGCGAAGTCGTGAAGGATCTCACAGGCTTCGACTCACGAGAACGAACAAAAGGTGGACATTAGGTCCACCTTTCTTACGCTTAATTTTATTTACCATACCACCAAAATCACTTCTGGCAATTAGGGCAGTACACGCTGCTCCTGCCTGCAATCACAGTTTTCTCAAGCTTGCTCCCGCACTTAGGGCAAGCCTCTCCTGCATGGTTATACACCTGTAGAAACGAAGTATTTCTGTAGTCCGTCCCTTTTCCTGCCAGATAGTCCTCTTCAGAAATCTGATTCTTGTCTATCATGA
>NZ_CP016199.1:120723-131665 GCF_002243385.1 Mogibacterium pumilum
AACTCCATCATCTTCGGAATCTCGCTAGCCAGCGCCTGCCACTCACTATCGGTTAACGAGCTACAAGCTCTGGTCGGAGCAATTCCGCATCGGTATAGGACTTCGTCGGTGTAAATATTTCCAAGACCAGCGATAACGCTTTGGTCAAGGAGCCCCGTCTTGATAGCTGATTTTCTTCGCAGCAGGTGCTTTTTCAGGTAATCGCCAGTAAGCGTATCATCGGTCGCTTCAGCTCCAAGCTGCCCGATGCCGGTTGCTCTAAATTCCTCACCCGTCGTTATAGCCCATATACCGCCAAACTGCCTCTGGTCGATATAACGCAGTTCCTTCTCAATACCATTTTCGTCTCTGAGCTTAAAAACAATATGCGTATGCTTCAAATCCTCATAATTTGGTGGTGTAACGAGTAGAACGCCCGTCATACGGTAGTGAGCTACGAGCTTAAGCTCCTCTGTCACACTTTCGTGCTTCGGTGTAATCATGTTGAAAATAAGAAATTTGCCGCGGCGAAGTGTGGTGTTGAACTTACAGCCAATTACGAGTTTCTTGAACTCATCGGGGCTGTAATTCTTGATACTCTTTGCCAGCTTCACCTCGATATCTTTAATTGTGCAGCCGCTTAGCTGTGGTGCGAGAACCCTTCTCGCAGTTTCAATCTCTACTAGTTCAGGCATCCTTTCCTCCTTGATTGTCTCAGGGCTTAAGTGCTTACCCATGATCAAACAGCAACTGTTGTATACACATAGATTAAATACTCGTATAAATCGAATATTTTCTCTTGCTTTTCATATAATAAAATAGTCGGTGCATAGCCTTTAGTCTGCCCCATGCACCAACTATTTTCAGTTATATCTCGCGTCTTCCTTCCATCGCCTTGAGCAGCGTCACTTCGTCGGCATACTCGAGGTCCCCGCCTACAGGAATTCCGTGTGCGATTCTCGTCACCTTGATTCCCGACGGCTTTAGCAGCCTAGCGATATACATGGCAGTTGCTTCGCCCTCGATATTAGGATTAGTCGCCACGATTATCTCGTCTATCTCATCGTGCTGCTGGAGCCTTGTGATTAGGGATTTGAGATTTATCTCGTTAGGTCCGATGCCCTCTACAGGCGAAATAGCACCGTGAAGTACGTGATACAGCCCTTTAAATTCCCTGATTCGCTCCATAGCTATCACATCCTGCGGTGTCTCGACTACGCAGACCTTAGTCCTGTTTCGTGACTCATCACTGCAAATCTCGCATGGATCGGTATCTGTCAAATTGCCGCACACCGAACAGTAATGAAGGCTTCTCTTGGCATTCACGATTGAATTTGCAAGGGAAGTAGCCTCGCTCTCCTCGAGTGCAAGAATGTGGAACGCTAAGCGTTGTGCAGTCTTGCCGCCGATTCCAGGCAGCTTGGACAGCTCATTTATTAACTTGTTCAGCGGCTTTGGATACTGCCTCATCTGAACGCCTTTCTACATTCCAAATCCAGGGATGTTAAGTCCACCTGTGACTTTCCCCATCTCGTTTTCAGCGATTGCATCGATCTGGCGCATACCCTCGTTTACAGCTGCCATGATGAGATCCTGAAGCATTTCAACATCATCCGGATCTACAACATCTTTATCGATAACTAGTTTGGTGATTTCCTTGTTGCCGTTTACAGTTGCTTCAACCGCACCTCCACCGGCAGTTGCAGTTGTCTCCTGCTCAGCGATAGAAGCCTGTGCTGCCTCCATATCACGCTGCATAGCCTGAAGCTGCTTCATCTGCTGCTGCATGTTGCCAGCACCGCCGCCAACCTTCTTTTTCTTACCTGCTCTCATTCCTTTGCCCATGATTGTTTCCTCCACTATTTGTTACTTTATGCCTATTCGTTACTTTATGTCTATCTTATCTACGCCAAAAAAGTCAGCTACATCCCTCGCCACTTCTTCGGCTATCTCGTCTTTTTCTTCTGCCGCCTCGATCAGATCATCATCGAATCTCGGAAGGCTAGGTTCATCCGCTTGACTAAGAGCTCGCGCATCTGCAGGATTGTACTCTACCACTCGCAGGGTAATATAGAACTTATCTCCATATAAAGCCTTAGTTATCCTGTTCAGTTCATTTAGAGCATCATCAGCCATAAGGCTCTTAGTCTTCTTGACTTCCACAGTTAGCTCGCTACCATGTAAATCGACTAGCCTTGTGTACTTCGCAACCATCGCCATAAACATGGCATCCGCTCTCGCCATCTGGTCGCAGATTCTATCCCACATCTCATCGAGGTTTTGATTAGCTTCAAATTCCACTATATGCCTATCTGGCGGTGCCCCCTCGAGCGGATTGAATTTCTGTTCGAATAGAGGCTGCGGTTCCTCGGTTTCTTGCGCTCTCTGAGTGCTAGAATTTGCCTGGGGCTGAGCTTGCGGCTCACCGGTATCAGCAGCTTGTGGCTCCACTTTCTGAACTCCCCTTTGCGAAACTTCCGTGCTCTTTGCTTCTGGCCTCTTCATCTCTGGTGCAGCACAAGTCTCTCGTGCGGTTCCAGCCTGAGACCTTGGACTTCTTGCGCTCATTGAGATATTGGAATTTATCCGAACTGGCTCCATCTTGACCTCGGCACCCTCACCTACGATTAGCTTAATCACAGATGTCTCCAGCAAAATCCTCGGCATAGTCGAAAATTTTGCCTTATTGACAGTATCTGAAAGTAAGCGAATGCCATAATTTATCGCTTCGTCGCTCAGAGACTTTGCCTGTGTGACGATTCTCGCAGTGTTCTCACTAGAAGCATTTACAAGTTCTGACGGATCCTGCACGTACTTGCAAATCATCAGATTTCTATAGTGCAGTAGCCAATCCGCAAGCAGCTGCTTGGCATCCTTGCCAATCCTCACCATGGCGTCTATATCAGCGAGTGCAGTTCCCGCATCACCAGTTCTAATCGCATCGGTGAGATCTATATAGAAATCATCTCCCGCGCCGCCCGTGTACTCCAAAACCAGCTCTCTGGTTATCAGCTCATCACCTGCATTGATACACTGCTCGAGCAGGCTGAGCGCATCTCGCACGGAGCCGTCTGCCTTACGGGCAATTACTGCCAAGGCTTCTTCTTCTATGTTAATCGCCTTCTTCTGGCAAATCCTTCTCATGCCGTCCAGCAGATCATTTTCCGAGACATGCCTGAAGTTAAGCGTTAGACACCTTGATTTTATCGTCGCTTTAATCTTCTCCGGGTTGGTTGTCGCCAGTATGAATATTACGTGTGCCGGCGGCTCCTCGAGTGTCTTGAGAAACGCATTCTCCGCTGAATCGGTGAGCATGTGCGCCTCGTCTATGATGTAGACCTTGTACTTCCCAACGGTTGGCGGATATTGCACAGATTCGGTAATCTGCCTTAGGCTCTCCACACCATTATTGGATGCTGCGTCCAGCTCTACTACGTCGAGAAATCTACCTTCTGTAATTGCCCTGCAATTTACACACTCGCCACAAGGTAGGTCTACGCCGGGATCACTGCAGGTGCAATTAACTGCTTTTGCAAGAATTCTAGCTGTCGTCGTCTTACCTGTACCGCGAGTTCCCGCAAACAGATACGACTGACTCACAGTACCTTTCTTAATCTGGTTGCGAAGTATCTTCACAATATGCTTCTGTCCAATTATCTCTTCAAAGCGTTCAGGTCTCTCGGACCTATATAGTGCCAGATGCATATCGTTACCTCCTTCTCGATAGTTGGGTCACCCATGGTTTGGGTCCATATAGAAATTTAGCTCTTAGACACCTTGCGGCCGGTAGGAGGCGAATCTGCGGCACATGAGATGTCCCGCTTAATGCTGCTTCCTCTCGGACCTGACATGGTTCACAGTATCCCATTGCGCAGGACCCCCTACAAACCGCAAGCTGCCTAAGAGCACCTAAATATTATATTATCTATATTAACTAGTGTCAATCAATCATGGGGTAGAAATATTGGCTTGTCGAGACTAGTACAAGATTGGTTTCTGCGGTAAATAAATTATTCTAGTGCTAGTATGAAATTAGCAACTTTACTCTAGAAATTTTATTGCCATCAGACTATTTAGTTTTTTTGTTATACTCTATCTGTGCATTGGTTGGTCCAATTATTTGAGTCCCTTCATCAACAGTTATTATCCTTAGTTTTGGATTCTTTGACACGTCCAAAACTTTAATATTCGTATTTTTAATCCATATCTCCTCAAGATTTGGATTATTTGAAATATCTAGTTCTTCAAGAGGGCCATCAAAGTATGAAAAATCATCAAGATTTTCCAATTTCTTTAGGTCGACTTTCTTTACAGAGGTCCCTTTTAAATAAATATATTCACACTTGTTATTAAATTTAATATTTTTTAAAGCCTTAGTTTGACCAATTACTATATCTCTCAATTTCTTATTTTTGCTAAAATCAAGCTTCTTCAATTTAGACTTATTCTTTTCTGCATATAACACTAACTTAAATGATTCCAGTTCTTTGGCTTTGCTAACATCTAGTGAATCAATTTTGGAATAGTATGGGTCTGCAAGATATATTTCTCGTACTGTTATATCACCAACCTTTGCAGGCATTACGATATCTTTCCCTGATTTATCTATATCTATCCTCGATAGACTGTAGTCTAGATTTTTATCCATATAGAACTTATCTTTATCTGTAACGAATAAACTGCAGCCGCATAATAGTGTTATTATCAAGCAGATAACTGTGACATATATTGTTTTGACATTCGCTCTTTTCATTTATTCCTCCAGGAAAATAACATTTTTATCCTAAAGTCTCCTTCGCAGACTACTCAGTCCTTTTGTTATACTTTATCTGTGCATTGGTTGGTCCGATTATTTGCGTGCCTTCATCAACAATTATGTATTTCAATTTTGGATTTTTTGTCACATCAAGCCTTTTAATATTAGTATCTGCAATCTTGATGGATTCAAGGTTAGGATTGTTCGAAATATCTAGTTCCTCAAGAGGACCGTTATAATAAGAAAAATCTTCAAGCTTTTCCAGTGATTGTAGATCCACGCTCTTTATATCTGAACCATCTATGAAGATTGATTCGCATGCACTATTAAATGTTATATTTTTTAAAGCCATGGTTTGACTAATTAGTATGCGTCTCAGTTTATTATTTTTGCTAAAATCAAGTCCTTTTAACTTTGACTTATTTTTAGGGTCAAATAGATTTAGACGAAATGATTCCAGTTCTTTAACCTGGCTAATATCTAGCGAATCAATCCTTGTAAAGTAGGGATCTGCTAGATTTATCACTCGTATTTTTTTATCTTCTATCTTTGCGGGAATTACGATATCTTGACCTGCTTTGTCTAAATCAATCCATGTAAGATCATAGTCTAAATTTTTGTTTAGGTAAAACTTATCTTTATCTGTAACGAATAAATTGCAGCCGCATAATAGTGTTATTATCAAGCAGATAACTGTGACACATATTACCCTAAAACTCACTCTTCTCATTTCTTTTACCTTGTTTTTCAAACTCTCCACTTCTAATAAATAATCCTATTGCACTTGCAACTGCGCATGTATTTGCACAAATTGGAGCATAATTAGCTTGCCGTTTGCAACTGCATCTATATCCTTGTATTGACTATATTTAGCTATATATCTGCTTTCTAGCCTCCTGAATGTTCTCTTCTGACTCCTTAATTTTGCGCTGTTTGTTATTATGAAGATCATCCATGAGCTCAAATCGTTGTTGTCTTATGTTCGATATCACATCAAGTCCTTCGCACAGAATTCCTTGTAATCTAGGATCAGAATTTGCCGAATCTAGTAAGTTCTGCAACTGGAAATATTCTCTCTCTATTTGTGCTTCCTGCTCTGATTCGTATTCTATTTCTTTGCGATAATTATGTTCTATCTCTTCAATGTCGCTTTCTGATTCTCGGATATATGAACGTATCTCGTTCTCATTCATCTTCTTAAAATCTGGCATTATATCCTCCAGTGGTTTTCTGTAATACACCTAGTTCTTCCTGTTTTTAAACACATTACTTGCAGCTGCATCATACCCTTTAAATGCATATCCAACAGCGCTTATGTTGCGAGAGGTAGATAGCATTGCACTACCGATATTTTTCAAGCTTTCCTTGATCTCATCGTAAGAATTTATGCTAGCCTTGTTACCATCTATTGTGCTCATATTATCAAGGTTTGATATGGACTCAGCCCCTATACCCTGTGTAATATCCATTATTGAAGACGCCACGCTATTAAGAGCCGCTTCTTTTATTTTAATTTCTTCACTCATTGGTAGCCTCCACTAGTCTAGCTCGTATAGAACTTTTCCTGAGTTGTTGATGTAGTATTGTCTTACTGCTTTGTCATCAACAGCACTATTGTAGTTAACATGTTCATTGTCTTTTGCCCACTCCGAAATAAGAATATTATCACCTATTGCAGCCAATATCTTAATATTTTTATTTGAGGTTGTGTATATTTCTCTATCTTCTCCTGTCTTAATATCAAACATAATAAGCTTGCTTTCATCATGAGAAACATAATAGATTTTATCTTTTTCCATGATAGAATTATCCACTAAATTGACACCTGCTTTTTTAAATATACTTTTGGTCTGATAGCCCCCTTTTATTTCTTCTACTTTATATATTGAATCCACATCTTTTCCGCGTAACCATATGCTCCCATTTGCTATTCCTAAAATCCTTTTTGCTTTCTTCCCTTCTCCATTTATACTTCCAAAGCTTATCGCTTCAGTTGTATTCTTTATCCCAATACTTGCTTTTCTATTATTTATTTTTACTTTTACCATTTCTAAGGCACCTGTTTCAAAATAAAGAGCCTTGCCTTTTTTATCAATTCCTGCAAAATTATTACACTCTTTATTATTAAGAGTTCTTTTTTTACCATTTATAAGTGAGATTCTAGTTAAAGCATTATCACGATTAGGTGCATATATGTAGTCATAAATAACCATATGAGGAGATGATGATTCCTTTTTTATTAACTTTTCATTTTTCCCATCGAAATCACAGCTATAGATCGAATAACATCCCAAACCTTCTGATTTAGTGTGGATGAGTGTGTTTTTATATATGAATAGTGCCGAACCATACTCGTCCCCAATATCTTTTTTTAGCAGCTTCTTTTCGCCACTATTTTTATCTATGCGGATCAAAGGGAACGAATCTTTTACGCGATTCACATAGAAGATATACTTGTCATTTTCTGCAATAGAACACGAGCTATCCTGCCTATTGTTTAGAGCTGCACTTACACTATTCCAAAGTTTTTGTGGCACATAGTTGTCACGTGAAATCCAAATTGAAGTTAAACATATTATTGTACTCATTATGGTCAATACTATGCACGATATACCTATAATTTTTTTAATCACTTAATTTACGCTCCTTTATTTTGTTATTTGTTCTATTCCATTATTTATCGCTTTTCGTATTTCTTTTATAGCAGTATTTTCGTGTCCCTCACCTACAAGCTCAAAGTAAGGATAACTTTTAGGATTTTCAACTATCAAGCCTTTACAGTTATTTTTGTCTATCCCCTTTAATGATTTAACAAATTTAGCAGTATCATAATGACTATAAGCATTAGCCTTTTCAGCATAATAGCCACTTATTACACTAGGAGGTATTGTCATCCCATATTTAACTGGCAGTTCTCCCACACCCATCAAAGCCGCTTCAACAGCATTTACTTTAATTTTTTTCTCTGCTTGATCACCCTTTGCGATGCTATAGTGTCCTTGTATCTCATCCCGCCATGATTCTTGTTTCATATTTCTTATTGGAAATATTGTATACTCAAGTTTTTCTTTAGAATATTGTGGTGAAAAAAATGTTCGCTTGTCATATACAGTTACATCTATGCAACCCTTTACCTTATCCTCGTCATAGCCAATATCTCGTATCTTAATTCTTGGTATTCCACAAATCGAGCTAGTCTTTTGCAAATAGCCCCAGACTATTGAATTTCGTATCTTTGAATCAGGCGAATTAACAGTAAGATTGGAGTATAGTGCTTTATTTATCCTAGGAATTTTATCATTGAATTCATATTCATCGATTGCAGAATTCGTCAGCTTTCCTTTTTTTAAAGTACAACTCTTCAAAACCAAATTTATAAAATCTACCTTCTTCTTTGAGTCAATATTGCAATTAACGATGTAATTTTCAATATTTTGCCACTCCATTTTCTCAAGAGCAGTCATATCAGCATAAGGCTTTTTGCATACACGTACAATCTCAGCATTACTTTTGCCTTCTAAATCACCGTTACCTATGGCCATCTTCTGAGCCATATTTTTCATATCGGAATTTATACCGTTAATCCATTCACTTCCTATACAGCTTTTGAATGTGCTTCCATCAAATGCACGCCCTAGAGCACTTAATCCGCTTTTGACCTTAGCTTTTAGTGCTTTACTTGTGCTAATTGGGTCTGCGGTTAATTCATTAATTTCAGTCAGTTCTTGTCCTTTTTCTTCCCATACTGTTGCCTGCATTTTATATGTTTTTGCTAAATTTTCATAATTTCTTGACTGACTCAAATAATGATTTGCACACGGCGATATATCTGCTTCATATATTTTCATATATCTTTCTGCTCGTTCCATATTTTCATTATACATATGGGCCGCATATCTATACTTCTCATTTATCTCATCGCCAAGCAGAATCTCTGATTTTACATCTTCTTTAAACTTTCTGTAATCAAAGATGTCACCTTCGCAGGCACTTTTCTGAGCATTAATCACCAACTTATATTCGTTAAGATGTGCTTTTACCGCATCAATAGCTTTGCCTGAATTAGAATTATCAATTGCAAATCTATCAATTGATTCTAAAACCCTATCTAGCTTCTCCATCTCTTTATTTAATGCATCTTCAGCATCAGAACACTGCATTCTAATCAAGTTAGGATACAGCTTAAGCCCTTCATCTACTACTTTTTTATTCTCATTTAATCTGTTCAACACACACCTCCAAACTAATTCTCTATTAATGGAATTTTAACGCTGTTCATAGATCCACCACTATATATAAACCCTAAATCAGCCGCTGTTTTTAGCTTACCTCCACTGATATTGAAGACCTGCTGACTTTGTGGATTCCCTAGTATTATTCCGTCTACCGTATTTTTTATAATCTTAAGGATTGAATTTGTTGTGTAGCCCTGCCTACCATCTATAGTCGCAACAATGTATATCCCTGTCATGATTGCAGCTTCAAAGATTGAAACGTTTCGGGCAACTTCAATGCCCTTCATTTGAGATAATCTAGTAACATCGTCTATAAGCAGATACGCTGGCTCCAGCTTCGCATAGAAATCTTTAGACTTCATGGTTTTACCACTATTTTCATAAAGTTTCTCCCTCTCCTCTATTAATGTCCCAAGGCTACCCATAAATTCATCTATTTCAGATTCCTTGCTAAGGTATTTATCATTTAGTTCGCCTGCAACATCATAGAAATCCTCTGAACGAGAATCTACGAGGAATACATTTTCCGACTTCACTTGATTATATATCACTCTAAGCATGTTAGTCTTGCCTGTGCCAGTCGCTCCAACTATTAGGAACGGTGAAGCATCCGGAATATATTTCACCGACACATCCTCGCTATCTAGACCCAGCGCAATGCCTCTATTATTATCCTTCCTCTGGAGTAGGTCATATAACTCGAGCTTTTCAGGAAGCATTGGTATAGCTTTTGCTCTCTCGGTGTGGCTAGCAGTTATTGCTGCTACCATTTCATTTATTCTATTCCTATAATTCACAGCATCGGAAATATCTGCTGGCAAAAACTCCTGCATCAGATACACATTATCCTTGCTCACTAGTGCTCGTCCCTTAACATCCGACAGCTTATATTCGCTGCGTCCGATGAGCGACACAACCTCACTCTGGTCGGACATGAAGTTGCAGATTCTAGCACCGAAGTTATTTAGTACTGCATACTTCATAGCGTTGGCTCTTGTTGCCGTCACAAGTGTGTAGATTCCAACTCCGACTCCATCTCTTGTCAGCTGAGTGAAATAGTTCTCCAGATCATAATCGATTTCCTTGATGACATCGTAATTATCGATAACTACGACAATCGCTGGCATGATTTCACTGCCGGAAGCGTTATACATCTCTAGGTTTGTGACATTGGAGTGAGCGAATTTTTTCTTTCTCGTGGATATTTCATCTGAAAGAATATTCCTTAATTTCCTAAACTTCTCCGTGTCGTCAAAAGAGATATAGTCGGCAACCTGCGGCAAATCCTTAAGACCGAAAAGTGCCGTGTTACCGAAGTCCACGATGTACATGTTAAGTGTATTTGGCGAATTCTTAGCTGCGAGCGATAGAATCGCATTAGTTGCTGCTGTAGACTTTCCTACCTTGGAAGTGCCGAATATCGCCATGTTTCCAGACTTCGAGAAGTCATGGGTGTAGACTTCCTGCTTCTGCTTATCCGGCATGTCAATAATGCCGACATCAAATGAGGTATCAGGTAGTTCACCCACTTTGATATTAGTAATATTAGCTGCATCACCGCTGTGTAGAAGTTCGCGGCTATCCGCTTCGTTTTGCACCTTGAGACACGGCTTAAGTCTAAAATTGCTCCATATCTGATAAATAACCCTTTTGTCATTGCGAGTAATTTCGTATTTAATAGGGTAGAGCGAGGGCGTTAGCCCTCAACCCTCCCGTTGCACCGTACGTACGGGTCTCGTATACGGCGCTACATCAACATAGAATCAAGCGTTAATTCAGATAATACGCCAAAGGGTCGACCAATCCCGGTCGGCTCTTTGTCTTTTTGCCAAGTATCGTTGGATTGAGCAGGAAATTAATATCCCGAATAGTAGCCATTCGGTACCATCCCTGCCTTGCGTTTGCCACGCTTAACAATCTTTTCTCCTCAAGGCCACATTCCTGAATCCTATTCAGAGCCATCAGGTTCTTG
>NZ_CP016199.1:131690-133848 GCF_002243385.1 Mogibacterium pumilum
AATAGGGTAGAGCGAGGGCGTTAGCCCTCAACCCTCCCGTTGCACCGTACGTACGGGTCTCGTATACGGCGCTACATCAACATAGAATCAAGCGTTAATTCAGATAATACGCCAAAGGGTCGACCAATCCCGGTCGGCTCTTTGTCTTTTTGCCAAGTATCGTTGGATTGAGCAGGAAATTAATATCCCGAATAGTAGCCATTCGGTACCATCCCTGCCTTGCGTTTGCCACGCTTAACAATCTTTTCTCCTCAAGGCCACATTCCTGAATCCTATTCAGAGCCATCAGGTTCTTGAATATGGTCTTCGGCTTTTTCCACTGTTTGAGTATCACTACTCTCACCTTGTGCCTCAGCCATTGTCCATATTCATCAAGAAAGCCTTTCATGCTACCGATTCTGTAGTAGTTTATCCACCCCCGGATGAGCCAGTTCAGTTGCATAAAGGTAGACTTTATGGTTCGCGCAGCCGCTTTCTTCCGACAAAGAATCTCACGAGTCTTCTCATAGAGTTTCTTCTTTCGGTCTTTGGCAAGCCTGCACTTCCAACCGTCTTTGCTCTTCCAGAATGTGAATCCCAGAAAGTTACTCTTCGTAGGTCTTACTACCTTTGTCTTAGTGGCACTGACTCTCAGCCGAAGTTTGCGCTCCAGCCAGCTTGTCACAGACTTCATCACTCTGTCTGCCGCCATTTCACTTTTCACGAAGATGTCGCAGTCGTCAGCGTATCTGACAAAATGAAGTCCCCTTGATTCCAGTTCCTTGTCGAGCTTGTCAAGGTAGATGTTGGATAGTATAGGTGAAAGAGGTCCACCTTGCGGTACCCCTTCTTCACTTGGGCTTACCAAGCCATCTTCCATGACTCCAGCTCTTAGAAACTGTCGAATCAGTCGTAGCGTTTTCGCATCATTAATGCGTTCTCTGAGTATTGAAATTAACTTGTCATGGTTTACCGTGTCGAAATACTTCTCGATGTCAAGGTCTATCACCCACTCATATCCCTCGTTGAGGTATTCGAGGGCTTTCTCTATCGCTCCATGGCAATCTCTGTTCGCTCGGAACCCATAACTATGGTCACTGAAATATTTGTCATATCCCAGAGACAGTATCTGTGCTGTCATCTGCTGTACAACTCTGTCTGTGACTGTCGGTATTCCGAGAGGTCTCTTCTTGCCGTTGGCTTTAGGTATGTAGACCCTTCTTACCGGACTCGGCCTGTATTTACCTTCACGTATCTGAGTCTTCAGCTCTTCCCTATGAAGAGTAAAATACACGTCAAGTTCATCTACCGTCATCCCATCGACTCCGGCTGCACCTTTGTTTCGCTTGACGTTCTTGATTGCCTCGTCAATATTCCTGTCCTGTAATATCCATTCGATTAATTCCACTTGTTGCTCCTCTTTCTGTTCGTAAAACTGCCGGAAATCATCCCCTCTACCTTTTGCCTCCACAGACTTACGTTTCTGCTTTCAGAGCATATCCTCGATTTCGGATTATTCCGACCTTGCTTGCAGTGATTTGCAATACATTGACATTAGACCCTTCCCGTTCGTGCTCCCGGTACTATGGTCTAAGCTGACTCCCGGACGCAAGCCTTTTCCGCACGTGTTTCCACGCCGTCCGGGTCTCCCGGGGTAAGACATAGTTCTTTCGCCACACAACCTCCGGATTTACTGTCTCGGTGATACGTTTACCTTTTGGGCTTCGGTTTGTGTAGCAACCTCACCCACCGTTTAGCCTTGTATCCGGTTTCTGTTCGTAGGCTCGATGGCTTTGCTACACCGCTTCCTTCACTTGAGCATTACTGCTTTCCGCTTGCGGTTCGCTACACTTGGCGGTAAATACCCGTGACTGGACTCTCACCAGTAAGAACTGTGCCATGCCCGGCACACCGACAAAAGGTCGGTAGCATATGCCACCGACCTTAATACATCTAAAAGTTCAGGTTCTATAAATTCTTTTGGGGTTTAGGAGGTACCTATCCATTTCATTGTGGTGTTTTAAACCCCTACCTATACACTTGTTGGGGTAATAAAAAAACACCCCAAAAAAATCAATGTTGTCCCTGACAAGGGGTACACATCATAATTTGGATAATCTAAAAAGGACGGAGATTTAACCATGATTAGTTAAATTCTCCGTCCTTTGTTGTTCCTCAA
>NZ_CP016199.1:133873-172507 GCF_002243385.1 Mogibacterium pumilum
AGACATAGTTCTTTCGCCACACAACCTCCGGATTTACTGTCTCGGTGATACGTTTACCTTTTGGGCTTCGGTTTGTGTAGCAACCTCACCCACCGTTTAGCCTTGTATCCGGTTTCTGTTCGTAGGCTCGATGGCTTTGCTACACCGCTTCCTTCACTTGAGCATTACTGCTTTCCGCTTGCGGTTCGCTACACTTGGCGGTAAATACCCGTGACTGGACTCTCACCAGTAAGAACTGTGCCATGCCCGGCACACTACAAATATAGGCATAGTTAGCGTGCTACCTGCAACTATGCCTATATCCTTTCATCTTCTGTTTTCAAAGATACTGCCTGTCATATATCAGAATGATTACTTTAGTCAATACAAACATGAAAGCAAAATTGTACACTCAAAAGACTATCGTGTTCATAGACTACTCAGTCCTTTTGTTATACTCTATCTGTGCATTTGTTGGTCCAATTATTTGTGTACCTTCATCGACAGTTATTATCCTTAGTTTTGGATTCTTTGACACGTCCAAAACCTTAATATTCGTATTTTTAATCCATATCTCCTCAATATTTTGATTATTTGAAATATCTAGTTCTTCAAGAGGGCCATTAACATATGTTATGTATTTCGCATTTTTCAATAATCTCAAGTCTATTTTTTTAACTGCTGTATTATATAAACTGATACTTTCGCAATTCTTATTGAGAACTACCTTATCTAGTGATTCCGTATCACTGAGATGAACACTTCTCAATTTATTATTCATACTAAAATCAAGTTCTTTTAGCTTTGATGTACTACCTCCACCAAACAACTTTATATAAAATGATTCTAGCCCTTTTACCTTACTAACATCTAGCGAATCAATTTTGGAATAGTATGGGTCTGCAAGATATATTCGCCATACGGTTGTATCACCAACCTTTGCAGGTATTATGATATCTTTCCCTGATTTATCTATATCTATCCTCGATAGACTGTAGTCTAGATTTTTATCCATATAGAACTTATCTTTATCTGTAACGAATAGATTGCAGCCACATAGCAACAACATCATGGTACATATGAATATCAGAATTTTTACTTTATTTTGTTTTTTTCTCATCTCATCTTCTCCCATTAGCTAATTTCATTAGCTGTTTATCCTTTCAAAATACATTATTTATATCATCTATGCTTTTCATTGAAACTTTATTATACATGTATGGTTTTTTATCAAGTTCATCATTAAGCCTGTCAAGCTTATCATTCGCATATTCAGGATAATTGAGCGCTTTATCCAACTTTATAGGTTCTTTACCATAGTGCTTAAAGACTTCGTTATAAAAATTAACTCTATCCGCTGTTTCGTTTGTTGGATATAGATTATATATTAGCTCTCCTTCCTTTGTTTTAGGAATTGCCATAGATGTTCTAAATTTGAAGCTATTTGACACAGTAGATGTTCCTCCAGAGTTTATTCCAAACTCTTCAGCACTTCCTGATGACTCGCCATATTTCAGACAAGTTTTGAGCACACCCATCGCCACTTTCTCACCTACTTTAACTTCTGGTGCCGCAAGACCATAGCCGACATCTAGTGTCGTCTTAATAAGCTCTTCCTTAAGATCCTTCCTAAGCAGTTTCTTTAAATACTCAACTTTATGCTTAGATAGATTATCTGCACCAAGCGTAGGTGTACTTGAAACTTCATCAGTTGTATACTCCTCATGACTTGTTATTGGTGACGCATTATTTGAGTCAGAATATCGATATTTTGTATACGTATAATGATAGTGTCCATCTTTCAATGTGATTTCCCCTATCTTATATGCATCAGATCTAGTAAGAGCCACGCTGAGTATGGTGCACCTTTCAAGCATTCTAGAGTCAACATCTTTTGGTGAGGTCATGCAGTGTTTATTCATTCTAAGATTAAGACGTGAAGCAAGCTCCCCAGCACTCTTTTTTCTCTTTAGAACACCATCAATTGTGCGTTTATAGTAATGCTTTACAACTTTATTCATATCCTCAGGATTTGCATCGAAAAGCAAGAAGTCGGTATATTTATTATATACAGCTTTCTCGACTGGCGTCATCTCTGCTATGGTCAGGTTAGAAAACTTCTTTACGAAGTCCTCATTTAGCCTGCCCTTAGATAGCATACTCTTCGTATACTTGTCTAGTAGGTCATTGTTCATTGCCACTGCCCATGCCGGCATTGTGTCATATGTGAATCCACCTTTTCCTGATTTCTCAAGTTCTGAAATGCACTTATTCAGCTCTGTGAGTGCTGATTTCGATTCTATAAATAGATTGTTCGTATTACTTTCAATCTCATCAATCTTCTTTATCTTGTTATTCAAAGCAGTAATAGCTATATCTGCTCGCTCCTTTGCTGCAGCATTTAAATTTACCTGCATCCTGCAATGTTCCGCAAGTGGGGGTGCCATCGCAAATTGAGTTTGCTTATGTCTATAGTCATCAATTCGTTCGGAGCATCTCTGCCTTATCTTCTTTTGCACATCAAGCATTGCAAGAATGCTGTCTTCATTGAGGTATTCATTGCCAACTCTTATCGACATTTCATCACAGTCTTTTGCCATATTTTCAGCAACTACGATAAACATATCCATAACTGATTCATAGCACAACACTTGATTTATCATAGCATCTACGGCTTCTCCCTTTGCTGATATTGCTTCATTTGAATATCTAGCAAGTGTCGATTTAGCCTTGCGATAACTAGAACCATATGAATCTACATTCTTTTTTATTGCATTCATGCCCATACGCATTAGCGTTGGATTAACAATTCTACCCATTAAATTCTTTCTCCTTCTTTTTCTTTGCATATTTTTCGAAGTCGCTTTAATTCTACACACATTGAATTTAGAAGCTCCTCCTGGCCTTGCTTTTCAGCAGCGAGTAGTTCCTGCTGCTCACTAAGAACACTTCTTAATGTCTTATCTGATTCCCAATAATCAATTTGACCTTCTACTCCTGCAATGTCCCTTCTTCTTTCAAAATCATCTTCAAATTGATTGTTTTCCATTTCTTTATAGAAAACCTCCATCTTTTCAAGCTGGTCATTTTGCTTATTTGTTTTGTTATACATCACTTTCACCCTTTATAATTGTTTTAAGCAATTATTTTATAGTTATTTCTTTCCAAAGCATTTGGCAACTTTATTATCAAAATCCTTAAAGCCATTATGCGCCTTTGCAATTTTTTTAGCATCTCTGTTCAATGCATTGTTCATAGCTGTTACTGCGTTGTTACAAGCCTCGTAACATTCTATGCTATTTGCGTTTCCGGCTATTGTTGTTTCATAGTCCCTTGCAGTTACTCCTTTGATTCCTATTGATGATGAAGCTACATCCGTCTCCATGCCTTTCATCAGGTTACTATTTATTAATATTTCTTTACCGCTCATATACTTCTCCCTATATAATCAAGTGTTAACTCCTTTGCATATGTGGAATTTTAACCATTGCTATAATTCCATTTTCGTATACATATGACATACCACGCTCTTTACCAAGTTCATTTTTTCTAATAGCAAATATCTGCTGCAACTGTGGATCCCCAAAGACAATGCCGCTTTGTGCGTTATCTCTCAATGTTTTAGAAACAGCATCAAAGCCTTTTAGCTTATTTGACATTGCCGTTGCATAAACATGAATCTGAGTTGCAAGACCTCTACTTAAAATTGAGTTGAATTCAGTTACTTTACTTCCAAGCGTTTCAACAAAAGTATCCACATCCTCTACTACAAGCGATATAGGCTCTAATGATGCGTAGAATTCTTTCATCTTGAGGTTTCCATCATATGTGCTGTATGCCATCTCTCTCATTTGAACGAGTTCATCAAAATTACTGATGAATTCTTCAATACCGCTTGTTGGCTCAGCATATATTACATGCTTGTACTTCTCGTAATCATCCAGATCCCTTGTTCTTGAATCGAATAACAGAATCTTACCAGAATCTAGCTGCGGTAAAATTACTTTAAGAGCATTGGTTTTTCCTGACTGAACAGGTCCCATAATTAGCCTAACTTGAGATTTATAGTCAATATAGTAAGGTGCCACTTTCTCACTATCTAGACCTATTGCGATTCGGTTATCACCGTCTACCTTGTCTAATATAATATCATTAAAGTTGACTTCATCTGGCAAGACGGAAATCTTCTCTGCTGCTGCACCTATATTTGCACTCTTAATGCTATCTACAATATGTTGCAACGCGATAATTGAATCTGATTTATGTATGCAATCAAATGGCAAAAACTCCTGCATCAGATACACATTATCCTTACTCACTAGAGCGCGCCCCTTGATATCTGACAGCTTGTATTCGCTGCGTCCGATAAGCGACACAATCTCACTCTGGTCGGACATGAAGTTGCAGATTCTAGCACCGAAGTTATTTAGTACCGCATACTTCATAGCATTTGCCCTTGTTGCCGTCACAAGTGTGTAGATTCCAACTCCGACTCCATCTCTTGTCAGCTGGGTGAAGTAGTTCTCCAGATCGTAATCGATTTCCTTGATGACATCATAATTATCGATAACTACGACAATCGCCGGCATGATTTCACTGCCGGAAGCATTGTACATCTCTAGGGTTGTAACATTATAGCGGGCGAACTTTTTCTTTCTCGCAGATATCTCATCTGAAAGAATATTCCTTAACTTCCTGAACTTCTCCGTATCGTCAAAGGAGATATAGTCGGCAACCTGTGGCAAATCCTTAAGGCCGAAAAGTGCCGTGTTACCGAAGTCCACGATGTACATGTTAAGTGTATTTGGCGAATTCTTAGCTGCGAGCGATAGAATCGCATTAGTTGCTGCTGTAGACTTTCCAACCTTGGATGTGCCGAATATCGCCATGTTTCCGGACTTCGAGAAGTCATGGGTATAGACTTCCTGCTTCTGCTTATCAGGCATGTCAATAATGCCGACATCAAACGAGGTATCAGGTAGTTCACTCACTTTGATATTAGTAATATTAGGGTTTATTATCTCCGCAGCTAGCGGTGGCAGCCATGGCTTCTTCACTTCTGTGCATGGTTCTGCTTCGTATATATCCATGATATGGTCTACAACTGCATCGAGCTGCGTAATCTTGGTTATGTCGTTCGATTCGCCGAGGCTCAGATCTTCATTGATTAGCCTGCCCTGACCGAGCTCATTGAGCACGAAAATCCTTTCGTCGGCTTCGCTCTGCTCTTTCTCAACGCTGTATGCACCTCCGCTATATGCAGATTGGAAGAGCTCAAATATCTCGTTGTTTCCTACCTGCAAATACGCACGTCCTGGATTTGTGATATTAGCTGCATCACCGCTGTGTAGAAGCTCGCGGCTATCCGCTTCGTTTTGCACCTTGAGGCACAGCTTAAATCTGGAGTTACTCCATATCTGGTCGTCTACTATACCTGTAGGTTTCTGCGTCGCGAGTATGAGATGTACACCAAGGCTTCGGCCGACTCTCGCCGTCGACACAAGCTCAGCCATGAACTCCGGCTGCTCTTTCTTGAGTTCGGCAAACTCGTCGGAGATTATAAATAGGTGTGGCATCGGCTCTGTCGCCTGACCCGTTCTGAATTTCTCCGAATATTTGTTGATGTTATTTACGCCGTTTCTATTAAATACATCCTGACGCCTCTTGAGCTCGCTCTTGATAGATGCGAGCGCTCTCATGCTCTCAGCACCGTCAAGGTTCGTAATCGTACCGAGGAGATGTGGCAGGTTCTTGAATAGGTTCGCCATTCCTCCGCCTTTGTAGTCTATGAGCAGGAACCCCACATCATGCGGATGGAAGTTGCATGCCAAAGACAGTATATACGACTGCAATATCTCCGACTTTCCGGAGCCCGTCGTACCTGCGACAAGTCCGTGCGGTCCATGCGCCTTCTCATGGAGATCGAGAGTTACGATATCCCCTTTACCACGTACACCAAGCGGCACTGATAGCGACCTATGAGTCGCGTTGCTCTCCCATAGTTCTCGTACGTCTATGTCGCTCGGCGACTTTACCCCGTATAGCTCGAGGAACGAGATATTCTCTGGAATCTGTGTAGTAACGCCTTTGTTGTGAATGAGCGGCTTAAGTCGTCTTGCAAATGTCTCGTAATCGATATTTGCCATGTCAAAAGCAAGCTTCTTGCTAACCAGAAGCCCTTCATCCATGAGAATTCTGCCTTCATTCTTCGCCTCTACTTCGAGTATCGTCTTGACGTTCTCAGGAAGATTTTTCTCTGTCTGCGTTATATAAATTAGGCTAAATCCAAGCTCGGATCCCTCCTCCTTGAGATGCTCCATGATGCTGTGATTTATAATCAGCTTGGACTCATCAATGAGGAATACATAGTGTGGTGTAAATCTAGTTTCCTTCTTCGACTCATCACGTGTCATACTTCTCGCCTTGAGCTCTCTTGTGATGTGACCGAGCACCTGATCTCTCTGATTTTCCCCTGTGATTACCCCGGAAACATTTATACTCCTAATCTCCGTATGAGGAAGCCAATGCATCCAATCATACTCTGCCTTGTTTGCCTCACCTACAACAGGAACGATGCAGACATCGTGGTAGCTCTGGAAAAATGACGTCTGTGTTACGATATCTCTAAGCCTAGCTCTACAGTAGTCGGGTCTCCCAACTATTCCAAGGTGCGACTTCTTGAGATCAACAACATATGGAATATCCTGAATGTCTTTGAAGTTGTTATAGATGGCGAGCATCTCGTTATATAACTTATCTCCCGCTCTGCCATATCCTTCATCATCGCATTCAATTTTGAAGTTCGGCGAGCCCGGTGCTGTTCCAAGAGATACTGTAAGGAAGTCGTCATCATTGAAATTCCTCTCATATATTCTGTTCGAATAGTGCTCTACCTCATCTTCAATCTTCTCAAGCGTAAGGTTGTGATATCTCTTCGATTCCTTAAATTCTTCAGTCCTATCGTAGAGCTCTTTCCTTTTGTTGAGTAAATACACCTCATAAGCTTCGGTGCGCTCCTTGTTCTCCGCAGCCTTAGCTTTCTTATCATCGAAATACGTAACGATAGTTATTATCATGGTTGCTCCTGTTGCCGCAACCATAACAAGCATAAACATTCCACGCCTCATGAACACACTCACGAGAATCGTAGCTATTATCATCACGCAGCTAGGAAGTATGCGCTTAACGAGTTCGCCTCGCTTCTGTCTCTCCTTTTTATCCGGCGCCTTAATCTGAATCTTAGCGTAAGGCTCCGTCTTAACAATTCTAGGTGAACGCTTATATATCGGAAAATCCTCGAAGCGCTCAGGCTTTTTAATATACGAAATCAGCTCAGTTTCATACGTTTCTCCACATATTCCGCATATTTCAAGCCATTCCTCGTGATATATAAATTCAGTCACACCAATTAGTAGCTTATCTCCAGGGATAAGCTCTGCCTTCGTGGTTTTTTCACCATTAACGAAGATATCTCCATGTGATTCGAGTTTTCCTTCGAAAATAACCGTATGCGGTGCATCGGCTGTAGGACGAATTATACACGATGAATCGTTACCTATCTTGATTACTTGCTTTCCTCGTGTTGATAGCGCCTCATAGTCTCTCGGCAAAACAAGCTGCATCTCGCCAGCTTCGTTAATTGTGCGTGCAAAAGGAGTGACTTCACCGAGCGACTTGCCATCGACTATCTTTTCTGTATATTTATCATTTTCAAACAATAAAAGTCTGTAATCCATGTTTGTTTCCTGCTGTAATATATTTATAGTTGATTCTCCTAATTAAGTAGCTTCGGTTCATCATTCGAGCCGTTGCTACTTGAGCTTGTGCTGCCTGCATTAGAACCACTTGCGTCTGCACTAGCTTGTGCTTCTGCAGCTGAATCTCCCGACTCATTTGCGAGACCATACTTATCTTCTTTTATTGCCTCGAGGAGCTTTTTAATATCCTCGTCCAGCTTATTAATCGTCGCTGTCTTCTTTGAGCCCGACATAGATGAATCCTTGCTAACTTGCGCACGTCTTTGAGCCAACGCAAATACGCGATGTTCATTGTCACCGAACTTCTGTGCATAGTCATCGGCCGCTAGATAATCTTCTCTACCAATCATCACCCAATAATTTAGGTAGTCCTTATTCGTCTTATATCTATTTATGGCCTTCAATATATTGTCCTTCTGCGCCGCTGTAAGCCCGCTGCTCCTTACAGCTGAAACTGCTGCCATATATCTTGCTGAGTCAGACATCCTGCCTTCATTAAGTGGTTTTAGAGTCTTTCCAACTGATCCATAGTCCTCTGCAAAATACTGCTCCGTCGCACTCAGAACCTTCTTATTAGTTCTTCCCTTTACGAAGTACTCATACCCGAGCAGCACAAGTGCGATAACCATAACGGTGCATAGAATAGGCATTAATACCTTGTGTCTTGCCATATCTTCTTTCTTCACAGTAACGAAGTTATCATCTATATGCTTCTGCTCTTTGTGAGCTGCCTCGGTTAACGCTTCTACCACACTGCTTACTGAATCTGCTGAGAGCACTTTGCTCAGCACCTCTGTCTGGGAGAATAGGTCATTTCCACCTTTCAAAAAATCTTCGTACGTATGTGTTTCATCTAGAATTGTACCCGCAAGAGCTTTGTATTCTGCTAAAAAATTATTATCATTTATCTGAAATGTCCTATCTATTACACAAGGTCTAAACCCTATGTCTGTCATTAGGTTATCCGGGTTTAGAGAAAATGAATATACATCTGCAAGTTCTTCAAGATCGCTTGCATTAATCAAAAAATCATATTTGTCGATAAGTCTCGCTCCCCTTACTCTATCGAACGTTATTAGCCCTTTAGTGTCGTATGTGAAAACATAGTAGTCATCTTCATTCATTATCTCACAAGGAACAAATCTTCTACCACTAATCGCAAGTTGTTTAATCCTATCTTCTCCAACAGGATAATCCGTCTTTAAATGTCTTATTGCATAGTTCTTCTCTACGCTATTAGCTTCTATATTAACAGCCGGAGCTACCGCAGCTTTTTGTTTCCTTCTTATCTTCATAGTCTGTACTATATCTCCGTAATCTTATCTCCTGCAAAAACTTTTTCTTCTTTGAAAGTGTTTCTCGTACTAATTACACGCTCCTGTACGGTCGATCTCATGAACGATTTACAGTTCCCGTTAAGATACCCTTGTCGCTCAAGTTCGCCTATAACATCGGCGATTCTTCTCCTATCATCTATAATTACACTCGTTTCAGTATCACCTTGCTCTATTGTTATGGATATTTTCATGTTTCTTTCTTCTCCACCTAATAAATATTACCGAGATAAGACACATCATAGTTCCTACGATAAATGCATTTATAACTTTCATTGTGTCTATACCGATGTGACTTATCTTCGAATCACTCTCTACTCCCGTGTTTACCTTCGTAAATAGCTTACCTTCATTTATAGTATCTCGAACCTCTTTATCATAGCTTCCTGTTCCTTGCCAATCTACGGCAAAAAGATTGGAAACCATTTGCTTTTGGTCCGCTTTTTTCTTTTCTTTAATATCCTTCATCCTCGCCATGCTTTCATCTGTAAAGACAGCAAATCCGTATTGAGATAGAACATTCCCCTCTTTGCCATGCTCTCCACTTATGCTTTCAGGATCTAGTGCTATACCTGTTCCATCTGCATATGTATATATGGAAGAGAATGCTGTGAACACCAGAAAAAGTATCGTTGTAATCAAAACGATACGATTCACATTACCTCTGCCATTTACTTTATCAGTAATGCTCATTATTCCTTCCTTTTAATTCTAATACGAGGTTATATTACCCTCCCAAACATCAAAAAGTCCTTCGGCACCATAAGATGCCGAAGGACAACAATGATTATCTGAACTGCCCTGCGATGTTTGAATCGAGTTCCTGTGCAGCAGCCAGAGATTGGTCAATCTGTCTAGCGATTGTCTCAACCAGTTCTCTGGTCTTGTCTAGTCCTGGCTTTAGTCCTGCAAACTGCTCAACATATGCGTTAGCAGCTGCACCTTCCCAGCTATCAGGCAGACTGTTAATAACATTCTGCATCTGTCCGATAAGACCTTCGAGCTCATTGCCCTGATTTCTGAGATTAGTTGCCGCCTGGGACAGCCCCTCTGCATTTAGTCTGATTTGTGACATGTCTTCCTCCTTAACTTTTAGTTAACATTATTTCTTTTCAACCAGCATTGTTGGCTGAATTAAAAACTTTATTACGTCGCTACTTACTCTGCCATCAACCTTTGCATTAGACAGTATCTCGCTAAACGCCTTAAGTCTTGTTCTAGTATCAAGGCTGTTTGCTTCAGCAGTCTTATTGAAGGCATTTACAGATGCATCTAGTGCTGCATGGTTTTTAATATTAGTCTCATTCAGCACCTTTACGGTATCCATTGTAAACTTGCTATTTTCTGAATATGCAGCAGTTAGCTTAGAAACATTCTCATTCTGAATCTTGTTAAGCTGTTCTGTTGTGCTATTTAGAATCTGCAAGAAGTCATCCATTCTATACTGTATTGCCTTTTCGTATGTTGCTCCAGACGAGCTTACACCAGCAGTACTGTTCTTTGTCATAATTTCAGGACTTAGTTTTGATGATAAGTTACCCATAGTCCCTTGATAGTTGTTAACAGCATTTAATAGATCAGTTTTATGATTTGCTATATCAGACGCAGATGGAGCCGAACCCGAAACTACTCTTTCTGCTTCATCCAGCTTTGTTCTGGCATTATCTAAATCAGCACGGTTTGCTCCTGTAGCAAGATATTTATCTACTTCCTCTTTGTACTTAGCTACCGCTTCTTTATATCTATTTACATTATTAATGTAGTTTACAGTAGCATCAACATCAAGCTCTACTAGATTAAGCTTCTCAAATATAGCGTTAGACAGTGTTGGCGACAATATTTCACCACGTATTGTATCGTAATTTTTAGCATATGCCTCTTTATATAATGCGTTTAAATCTGAAGCATATGCTTTCCCATTTTCAGCAAGTCTACGTGTATCCTGATTATTGTATTTAACATTCTGTTCAGGCATGTTAGGCATTCTGAAGTCAGCATTATAGTTTCCTGCTGCAAGCTTTCTTGCTGCTGCCAAGTTGCTACCATCATTATTAAAGATAGCACTTACGTTGTACTGTCCAAGTTCTACCTCATCAAGTATCGCGTTAACGTACGCATATGCAAGCTTATCATTAAATTTCTTATATGTCTCGAAGACTCGGTCAGATGTACCATCGTGAGATGCTTTATTAAGCTTGCTGCTGATCTTATATTCTAGTTTGATCGGCTGTGGATTCTTATAGTTAATATTTAAAATATTAGCCGACAAGTCAGATGGAAAGAAGATAGCTCCAGCATATGTTCCCTTTTTGATACCTTCCTCTGCCGAGGCGCTGGAAACAACCTTGTACTTCTTCTTATCAAGTGTTTTGATAAATTCTTCTGAATAGTTTACGGTCTTGCCTGAGTTCTCAACACCTATATCCTGATTGACAATAGCAATGGTACCTGCTGTTGAACCTTTCTCTTTGCTCTCGCTCCATCCCTTGGAACACCCCGTTATCATCAATGAGATAACTAGAATGAAAACCAATAGCAACGATGTGACTGTTTTCTTCTTCACTTTTAACCTACCTTTTCCGGATAAATACACTATGACACTACGTTCCTACTGAACTAAAATCACTTGTGTAAATATTCCAACACAATAATACCACACAATTTTCACAATTATATTATTATCTATAATTGCTCTTAAGTCAATACTTGTAGAAATTTTGGTATTTTCACCTTTATATTTGTGCAGTTTTTGTTCGTTAATATAAAAAGAGCCCTCCTCTCGGAGAACCCTTTATTATAATTATATCGATTAGACGACAGCTCTATACGAGCTCGAGATATACGACCTCCGCATTATCTCCCTGTCTAGGTCCTAGCTTAAGAACTCTTGTGTATCCACCATTACGCTCAGCGTACTCCGGTGCGATCTCATCAAAGAGCTTTGTAACTACATCTTCGTCGAAAACGTATGCGAGAACCTGTCTTCTTGCATGAAGATCTCCACGCTTAGCTAGAGTAATTAGCTTCTCAGCTTCACGACCTGCTTCCTTCGCTCTATCTAGAGTTGTAGTAATTCTACCTTCTCTGAATAGATCGGTTACGAGGTTTCTTAGCATGGATTTTCTGTGTGCAGAATTTCTGCCCAGCTTCTTGTAACCATTCATCAGTCTCTACTCCTTTCAGTTAGTTTTCGTCATTAGGCTTAAGGCTCAACCCGAGCTCTGTAAGCTTATTCTTTACTTCTACAAGCGACTTCATTCCGAGGTTTCTAACCTTCATCATGTCTTCTTCAGTACGCTGTGTTAGCTCCTGAACCGTGTTGATTGAAGCTCTCTTGAGGCAGTTGAACGAACGAACTGAGAGCTCCAGCTCTTCAATTGTCATCTCAAGCGCCTTCTCCTTACGAGCTTCGCTCTTCTCAACCATGAAGTCCATCTCGTTCACCTCAGAACCTAGTCCAATGAATAGGTTGAGGTGCTCCAGCATGATCTTTGCACCGATGGAAACACCCTCTTCTGGGGTGATAGATCCATCTGTCCAAAGTTCAAGCGTTAGCTTATCGTAATCAGTCACCTGCCCAACTCTTGTATTCTCAACTGTGAAGTTAACCTTCTTAACAGGTGTGAATATTGAGTCTACCGGAATAACTGCTATAGGAGTTGAATCTGTCTTATTCTGCTCTGCAGGCACATATCCTCTTCCCGAAGCGATGTTCATCTCCATTACCAAAGTTGCATTCTCTGCAAGAGTTGCAATGTGTAAATCCGGATTGAAAATCTCTGTATCGGAATCAACGATAATATCCGCCGCTGTTACTTCTCTAGCACCAACAGCATTGATAATAGCTCTCTTCTCCTCGTCGCCATTGATTCTTACAGCGAGTCTCTTGAGGTTCAAGATAATCTCTGTAACATCTTCTTTGACGCCTGGAATGGTTGAGAACTCATGAAGCACACCGTCAATCTTAACCGAAGTGATAGCTGCTCCCGGTAAAGAGCTGAGAAGAATTCTTCTCATGCAGTTTCCGAGCGTTGTACCGTATCCTCTCTCGAGAGGTTCTACAACGAACTTTCCGTACTGTCCATTTTCATCGATTTCCTTAGTAATTGTTGGCTTTACTATCTCAATCATTTTATTCCTCCCATAAATCTACTGATCTGACGATTATTAATTAATGCAATATATGCAAGCGTATTAATTAATCGAGCGACTATCTTGAGTAGAACTCAACAATGTTGTGCTCTGCGATCGGTAAATCAATGTCTTCACGGATTGGTGCTGTAACGATTTTACCCTCAAGCTTGTCAAGATCAATGCTGATCCACTGTGGAGTTGTAATAACCATATCCTTAAGCTCTTTGAACTTAGGAGATGACTGAGACTTTTCCTTTACAGTGATTACGTCTCCAGCCTTGAGTTCCATTGAAGGAATGTTGGCCTTTTTGCCATTAACTAGGAAATGTCCGTGGTTAACGAGCTGTCTAGCTTCTCTTCTTGTAGCTGCAAAACCCATTCTGAATACAACGTTGTCGAATCTGCTCTCTAGCATTACGAGAAGGTTTGTACCAACCTGTCCAGGTCTCTTTTCAGCTTTAGCATATAGATTTCTGAACTGCTTCTCCTGAAGCCCGTATACGAATTTAACCTTCTGCTTCTCGTTGAGCTGAAGGCCGTACTCGCTCTTCTTTCTTCTGCTCTGCTGAGCCTGTCTCTTAGATTTTTTATTTATACCCATGTACTGTGGCTCAATGCCTAGTGTCTTAGCTCTCTTCAGTACCGGTTCTCTATTTCTAGCCATGTATTGTTACTCCTCCTTCCGCTTAGACTCTTCTCTTCTTAGGTGGCCTGCATCCATTGTGAGGAATAGGCGTAATGTCCTTAATCATTGTTACATTGAGTCCAGCAGTCTGAAGTGCTCTGATAGCAGCTTCTCTACCGGATCCAGGACCCTTTACGTATACCTCTACTGTCTTTAGACCATGCTCCATAGCTGCCTTTGCTGCAACTTCAGCAGCGCTCTGTGCAGCAAAAGGTGTCGACTTTCTCGAACCTCTGAAGCCATTTGAGCCAGCGCTTGACCATGATAGTGCGTTTCCGTCCATATCTGTTAGAGTAACTAGTGTGTTGTTAAATGTGGACTGGATGTGAGCCTGGCCTCTTTCAACGTTTTTACGTTCTCTTTTCTTCTTTCTAACTGTCTTCTTAACAGCTGCCATATTTCTCTACCTCCTTGTCCTTATTTCTTCTTGCCAGCAAGACGCTTAGGACCCTTACGAGTTCTTGCGTTTGTCTTGGTCTTCTGGCCTCTAACTGGGAGACCTCTTCTGTGTCTGATTCCTCTGTAGCTTCCGATCTCCATCAGTCTCTTGATGTTGAGGGAAACTTCTCTTCTTAGATCACCTTCTACGATATGTTCAGTCTCAATGACCTTTCTAATCTTTCCGGCATCTTCTTCTGTAAGATCTCTTACTCTGATGTCACCATCCACTCCTGCTTTAGCGAGGATGTCCTTGGATGTTACTAGACCGATTCCATAGATATAAGTAAGACCGATTTCGATTCTCTTATCTCTAGGTAGGTCAACTCCGGCAATTCTTGCCATTTCTTCCTCCTTTCCTATCTTCCGTCACCAACCCGGGGGTGATATAGACAGGGGTTACGTTTAATAAAGCTGTACTGAGTTCCCGGCAAAACAGCACGTTATAATATTATAACCTATTTTATTAGCCTTGTCTCTGCTTATGCTTAGGATTTTCACAGATTACCATGACTTTTCCATGTCTCTTGATTACCTTGCACTTTTCGCAAATTGGCTTTACTGAAGCTCTAACTTTCATATTAGCTCCTCCTTTAATTAGTTCTTATCACGCCACGTGATCCTCCCACGTGTTAAATCATAAGGTGATAATTCTACCTTTACTTTGTCACCCGGTAGAATTCTGATGTAATTCATTCTGATCTTACCGGAAATGTGGGCGAGGACTTCGAAGCCGTTCTCTAGCTTTACCTTGAACATAGCGTTTGGCTGTGCGTCGATGACCGTGCCCATTACTTCTATCGAATTCTTTTTCGACATAAATTCAGTCTCCTTATATCAACGTGAGCAGCTCAGGCTCTCCGTCTGTGATTACTACGGTATTCTCATAGTGAGCCGCCAGTAGTCCATCGTCTGTAACGACTGTCCAGTCATTACCTAGAACTCTGGTTCCGTAGGAACCCTGTGTAATCATCGGCTCAATTGCCAGAACCATTCCCTCCTTGAGGTGTGGTCCAGTGTGAGCATCCCCATAATTAGGAACCTGTGGATCTTCGTGAAGATCGCGTCCGATCCCGTGTCCTAAATACTCTCTAATGACACCGAATCCGTTGGACTCAGCATATTCCTGAATAGCGTGTCCTATGTCGTGTAGTCTATAACCTACCATCGCATACTTTATGCCTTCAAAAAAGCTCTGCTTTGTTACTTCAATCAGTTTACGAGCCTCGTCACTGATTTCGCCTACAGCATATGTTCTGGCTGCATCGCTACAATAGCCCTTGTATGTTGAACCTGTATCAACGCTTACAATATCGCCTTCCTTGAGCACTCTATCTCTGGAGGGGATTCCATGTACTACCTCGTCATTAACAGATACGCAAGCCGCACCAGGAAATCCGCCATATCCCTTAAAGGTTGGCTTCATCTTATAGTGGAGAATTCTCTCCTCTACAAAATTATCGATTGCGTGTGTAGTCACGCCAGGTTTGATGAATCCTTCGACATCTCGAAGGATTTCACCTGTAACCTTAGCTGCTTCACGCATGATATCAATTTCTCTTTTCGACTTAATTATTATCATGACTAATTTGCCTCTATTGCCTTTACGACATCTGCGAAAACCTCATCGTGAGTCTTCTCTCCGTCGAAGTTGGCGAGCACGTTCTGCTGCTCATAGTATCCGATGAGCGGAGCAGTTTCGTTCTCGTACACGTTAATTCTGTTTTCTACAGTTTCGCGATTATCATCCTTACGCTGGATTAGCTCTCCACCGCAAGTATCGCAAATTCCTTCCTTCTTAGGCGGAACATTCATTACATGGTAGCTTGCACCACAGGATTTGCATACGCGTCTTCCTGCGATACGCTCGACGAGAACGTCCTTTCTAACTTTGAAGTTAAGAACTATATCTAGCTTTTGACCGTTATCAGATAGGAATTTATCTAGCTGTTCGGCCTGGAAGATAGTTCTTGGGAATCCGTCTAGGAGAAATCCCTCTTTGCAGTCATCTTTCTGAAGTCTGTCTGTAACCAGATCAACTACTAATTCATCCGGTACTAACTTTCCTTCATCCATATATCCCTTTGCCTTTTTACCAAGCTCTGTTCCTTCCTTGATGTTAGCGCGGAATATATCTCCTGTAGAGATATGTGGAACATTGTACTTTTCAATTACCTTAGCCGCCTGTGTGCCTTTACCGGCTCCAGGAGGACCAAGTAAAACAGTTCTTAACATGTTGTGTGCCATCCTTTCCTAAACGATTATTTAAGAAATCCTTGATAATTTCTATTGAGCATTTGATTCTCAATCTGCTGCACTGTATCTAGAGCTACACCTACTGCGATAAGGAGTGATGTTCCACCGAACGAAAGCTTTAACGGTGTGAATTCACTAATTACAGTTGGGATAGTAGCTACGCACGCCAAGAATATTCCTCCTACGAGGCACAATCTCGACATGATTCTGGATAAGTATTCCTCAGTTGCTGCACCAGGTCTAATTCCCGGAACGAAACCGCCGCTCTGTCTCATATTATCTGCAACTTCTTCTGGCTTAAAAGTAATAGCCGTATAGAAGTATGTGAAAAACAGTGTCAGTGTGATATTTAATATTGCGTAAATCCAAATTCCTGGATCCCCTGATGGTGATAGGTACTTCGACATCCACTGTGCAAATGAAGACTGTGGAACGAAGTAAGTTATCGTCAGTGGGAACTGAAGCAGAGACAGCGAGAAGATAATCGGAATTACTCCTGCCTGGTTAACCTTAATTGGAATATGGGTTGACTGGCCGCCGTACATCTTTCTTCCAACCATACGCTTTGCGTACTGTACTGGAATCTTTCTTGTTCCCTGCTGCATCAGTATGATAACGACAGTAATTAGTACTGCCACAACTACTAATGCAATAACAGCAACTACACTTAGTGCTCCTTCTTTCACCTGCGTGTGAATTCCTCTAACTGCTGTTGGAATTCTTGCGATAATGCCGCCGAAAATGATCATCGAGATGCCGTTTCCGACACCGTATTCGTTAATCTGTTCTCCTAGCCACATTAGGAACGCGGTTCCTGCTGTCAGGACTGTAATGATTACGATCATTGAGAAGGCATTCTGGTTAACAATCGCTCTTCTGAAAAGACCAATCGTCAAACCTGTTGCCTGAACCAATCCTAACACTATGGTTAAATATCTCGTAATTGTCGCCATTTTCTTACGGCCTTCGTTTCCTTCCTTCGAGAGTCTCTCAAAGTACGGGAAGGCTATTGTAAGAAGCTGGACGATAATAGAAGCGGTTACATATGGAGTGATGCTCAAAGCAAATATTGTGAAATTGCTGAAAGCTCCTCCGGAAAATAAATCAAACAAGTCGAGAAGCCCTGTCTGACCCTGAAACATCTGAGCAAGATAATCTCTATTGATTCCTGGAACTGGAATATTGGATCCTATTCTGAAAACAAGTAGTATCACGAGTGTAAAAAGAATCTTCGAACGAATTTCTTTTACACGCCACGCATTAGAGAGTGTCTTGAGAAGTCCCATGATTAGATAACCTCTGCCTTTCCGCCTGCTTTTTCAATCTTTTCAGCAGCGCTCTTGCTGAATTTCTCAGCCTTTACAGTTAGCTTCTTCTCTAGTTCGCCGTTTCCTAGAACCTTAACGCCATCCTTAACCTGCTTAACAAGTCCTGACTGAAGCATTAGGTCGAAATCTACGACTGTACCATCTTCAAATCTGTTTAGATCTGCAATATTAACTTCTGCATATTCCTTAGCGAAACGATTGTTAAATCCTCTCTTAGGAATTCTTCTGTATAGTGGCATCTGACCACCCTCGAAGCCCAGACGAACACCGCCGCCGCTTCTGGAGTTCTGACCATTCATACCTCTGCCGCCAGTAGTTCCGAGACCGGTACCCTGACCGCGACCTCTTCTCTTGCGAGCCTTGGTTGCACCCTCAGCTGCCTTTAATTCGTGAAGTCTCATTGTCCTGCACCTCCTATAGCTCTTCTACATCTAGAAGATGAGAAACCTTAGCAATTGCGCCGCGTGTTGCGGACGAATCAGCTAGCTCAACCGAATGATGTAGCTTCTTGAGGCCAAGAGCTTCTACTGTCTTCTTCTGCTTAGGAGTTGCGCCAATAACACTCTTAACTAAAGTAATCTTTAATGCCTTTGCCATTTGCGTCTTCCTCCTATCCTAAAATTTCTTCAGGTGTCTTACCACGACGCTTAGCAACTTCTTCTACAGTTGTGAGACTTCTTAGTCCCTCTAGAGTTGCAAGTGCCATGTTTCCTGTGTTGCTTGAACCAAGCGACTTAGCTCTAACGTCCTTGAGTCCGCAAGCTTCTAGTACTGTACGTACGGATGAACCTGCGATAACTCCAGTACCTTCTGCTGAAGGCATGATTAAAACTTTGCCTGCTCCGAAAATTCCTACAGTCTGGTGAGGAACTGTTGTTCCTACCATAGGTACGAATATTAGTTTCTTCTTAGCATCTTCAGTTGCTTTTCTTACAGCTTCAGGAATTTCCTGAGCCTTTCCAAGGCCAATACCTACGTGGCCTGCACCATCTCCAACTACTAGAGTAACGGAGAACTTCATGTTCTTTCCGCCCTTTACAGTCTTCGAAACACGTCTGATGTTTACGATGGTTTCAGTAAGTTCAAGCTTAGATGCATCTATTCTCGTGCGCATTCTGTATCCTCCCTTAGAATTCTAATCCTGCTTCACGTGCACCATCAGCGAGTTCCTTAACTCTGCCATGATAAAGGTATCCGCCTCTATCGAAGCAAACCTCTTTGATGCCCTTAGCTACAGCTTTTTCGCCTACCGCTTTGCCTACCTGCTTAGCTGCGTCTTTATTTCCACCGTTTGCAATGTTTGCCTTAAGCTCCTTATCGAGAGACGATGCGGAAACAAGAGTTGTTCCATTAACGTCATCTATGACCTGAGCTGAAATATTGCTGTTCGATCTAAATACGCACAGTCTTGGCTTCTCGGGAGTTCCAAAAACGTCTTTTCTGACTCTGGCATGTCTCTTGAGTCTTCTGTCATTTCTGCTTGCTTTTGCCATTTCTCAAATCCTCCCTTCTCTATGCGGAAGCTCCGCTCTTTCCTTCCTTCTTATGTACAACTTCTCCATCGTAGATGATTCCCTTGCCCTTATATGGCTCAGGCTTTCTCCAAGCTCTGATATTAGCAGCATAGTTTCCTACCTCTGCCTTATCGCAGCCCTTGACTAGGATTGTAGTTGCATCAGGAGTCTCAGTTGTGATTCCTGCTGGATCCTTCATCTCTACCGGGTGCGAGAAACCTAGCTTCATAACGAGTGTATCGCCCTGCTTTGCAACAGTATATCCAACACCGTTAACTGTCATCTTTATTTCGTAACCCTTGGAAACACCCTCAACCATGTTGTTGATAAGTGTTCTTCCGAGTCCGTGCTGAGCCCTGTTCTGCTTCGAATCGTTTGGTCTCTTAACAGTTAGAACGTTCTCTTCGATTTCAACTGTTAGATTCGCATCGATTGGCTGGCATAGCTCGCCCTTAGGACCCTTTACCTTAATTACATTATTTTCCTCAACCGTTACTTCAACGCCTGTAGGAATTGTAATTGGTCTAACGCCTATTCTTGACATATTTTATACCTCCTACCAAACGTAACAAATAACTTCGCCGCCAACTCCGAGCTTGCGAGCTTCCTTATCGCTGATAACACCCTTTGATGTTGAAACGATTGCGATTCCTAGACCGCCGAGTACCTTAGGTACCTGGTCAGCCTTTGCGTAAACTCTGAGACCTGGCTTCGAGATCTTCTTGATCCCGTAGATTGTCTTTTCCTTATTTGGGCCGTACTTTAGCTCTACAGTGATAGTTCCCTGTGCATTGTCCTGAGCTACTGTGAAGTCCTTGATGAATCCCTCGTTCTTAAGGATTTCTGCGATAGACTTCTTCATCTTGGACGCTGGGATTTCTACCTTAGCGTGTCCGGCTGTGTTGGCATTTCTAATTCTAGTTAGCATATCTGCTATTGGATCTGTCATTGCCATTACAGTGTTTCTCCTTTCTCCACGTGGTTCCTGCACGCATTATGCGTGACAGGCCTGCGCAAAATAACTTACCAGCTTGCTTTTCTTACGCCTGGGATTTCACCCTTGTAAGCAAGCTCTCTGAAGCAGATACGGCAGATGCCATACTTCTTCAGAACCGAATGTGGTCTTCCACAAATCTTGCATCTTGTATAAGCCCTTGTTGAATACTTAGGCTTTCTGGTCTGCTTAACTTTCAGTGAAGTCTTAGCCATGTTCCCCTCCTAAATTACTTCTCAAAAGGCATTCCGAGGAGCTCAAGTAGTGCCTGTGCTTCCTCATCTGTCTTAGCTGTTGTAGTGAATACAATGTTCATTCCCTTGATGGTCTCTACATCATCATAAACGATTTCCGGGAAGATGAGCTGCTCTCTAATTCCCATGGAGTAGTTACCTCTTCCATCGAATGAATTTTTGCTTACACCCTTAAAGTCTCTAACTCTAGGAAGAGAAAGATTGAAGAACTTATCTGCAAATGCATACATTCTGTCGCCTCTTAGAGTAACCTTAGCTCCTACCGGCATGCCCTGTCTAACTTTGAAGTTAGCGATGGACTTTCTAGCCTTTGTAACAACTGGTCTCTGTCCGGAGATGAGTGAAAGTTCCTTTACAGCGCTCTCGAGGATCTTTGAATTATCCTTAGCTTCGCCAAGACCCATGTTGATTGTGATCTTCTCCAGCTTTGGTACTTCCATTGCATTGGAGTAATTGAACTTTTCCTTAAGTGCTGCAAAAACACTCTCGTCATACTTTGTTCTTAGTCTATTTGCCACTGTCTCTCCTCCTTTCCTAGTCTACTACGGCATTGGTCTTCTTTGAGTATCTAACCTTCTTGCCGTTCTCAATCTTAGTTCCAAGTCTTACACCCTGCTTGCTCTCCTTTTCGTAAAACATAACATTTGATGCATCGATAGGACCTTCTACGTGCTTAATCTCGGATGTGGATGTTCTTGTAGCCTTTGCGTGCTTAGTCTGCACGTTAACGCCCTCAACAACAACCTTGTTAGCCTTTGGAATAGCTCTTAGAACTGTTCCTACCTTGCCCTTATCCTTGCCCGAGATAACTACTACTGTATCGCCTTTTCTAATCTGCATTTGTACACCCCCTATAATACTTCCGGTGCCAAAGACACAATCTTCATAAAGCCGTTATCTCTAAGTTCCCTAGCAACAGGTCCGAAGATACGTGTTCCTACAGGGTTCTTATCGCTTCTGTCTTTGATAATTACAGCAGCATTCTGGTCAAATCTTACGTAGCTACCGTCATCTCTTCTAGTACCACTCTTCGATCTAACAACTACTGCCTTTACAACGTCACCTTTCTTAACAACTCCACCTGGAGCAGCATCCTTAACGGAGCAAACAATGATGTCTCCAATATTCGCATACTTGCGGCCTGTACCACCAAGGATACGAATGCAAAGGAGCTCCTTCGCTCCGGAATTGTCGGCAACTCTCAATCTTGTTTCTGTCTGTATCATGATTTGTCGCCTCCCTATTTAGCTTTTTCAACGATTTCGACAAGTCTCCATCTCTTATCCTTTGAAAGAGGCTTTGTCTCCATAATTCTTACTCTATCGCCGATGCCACACTCGTTGTTCTCGTCGTGAACCTTGAACTTCTTAGTTCTCTTAACAGCCTTACCGTAAAGAGAATGTCTTACTGAATCCTTTGTAGCAACAACAATTGTCTTATCCATCTTGTCGCTTACAACTACTCCAGTTCTGGTCTTTCTGCTATTTCTTTCCATTGTACATCCTCCTTCCTTTAAGCTTCAGGCTTTTCCATTTCCCTGATTATGGTCTTAACTCTGGCAATATCTCTTCTGATTTCTCTCATCTTCACAGGATTGTCGAGCTGTCCGGTAACGTGCTGGAATCTCAGATTGAATAGCTCCTGCTTCATTCTTGCGAGCTCGGCGGTTCTCTCCTGATCAGTCATTTTTCTTATTGTATTCAGATCCATTATTCGTCACCACCCTTTGCTTCCTGGTTCTTGACAACGAACTTGCACCTTACTGGTAGCTTGTGAGAAGCAAGTCTCAAAGCTTCTTTAGCCTGTGCTTCAGTTACGCCCTCAAGCTCGAACATTACTCTTCCCGGCTTAACTACTGCCACCCAATACTCAGGTGAACCCTTTCCGGAACCCATTCTAACTTCTGCTGGTTTCTTTGTGATTGGCTTATGTGGGAAAATTTTGATGTAAACCTTTCCACCTCTCTTGATGGATCTTGTCATCGCGATTCTGGCAGCCTCGATCTGCTTTGAGTCAATCCATGCTGGCTCTTCAGCAACTAGACCGAACTGACCATATGTAACGGTGTTACCCTTTGTTGCAACACCCTTCATTCTGCCTCTGTGGACTCTTCTGCGTTTAACGCGCTTTGGCATTAACATGGCAAGTCTCTCCTTTCTATGATTATTCTTCTGTTCCCTGTGCAGTTTCAACTACTTCAGGAGCAGGAGCCGCCTCAGTTGCCTTTGGTGCCTTTCTAACCCTTGTAGTTGCCGGCTTCACCTCTGGTCTGCTTTCGCGGTTATCATTTCTTCTGTTTCCGAAGCTTCTCTTCTTATCTCTCTTATCATTTCTTCTCTGCTTACGATCTCTTCTATCGTTCTTGGACTGCTCTGTAATAGCCTCTTTGAGACCCTTGTCTAGAATCTCTCCGTGGTTTAGCCAAACCTTAACACCTATCTTTCCGTAAGTAGTGTCAGCCTCTGCGAATCCGTAGCCGATATCAGCTCTGAGAGTGTGTAGAGGAACATTTCCTTCGCTATACTTCTCGCTTCTAGCGATCTCGGCACCACCAAGTCTTCCGGAAACAAGAACCTTGATGCCCTTAGCTCCAGACTTCATTGTTCTCTGGATTGCGGACTTCATAGCTCTTCTGAAAGAAACTCTTCTCTCGAGTGCCTGTGCAATGCTTTCAGCTGTTAGCTGTGCATCAAGCTCAGCTCTTCTAACCTCTTCGATAGAAATATCTACAGTCTTACCTGTTAGCTTAACGAGGTTCTTCTTGAGCTCGTCAATTCCATCTCCGGATCTTCCGATTACCATTCCTGGTCTAGCTGTTGCGATGATTATCTTTACCTTGTCAGCTGCAGGTCTCTCAATTACGACACTTGCAACGCCGGCAGCGTAAAGTTTCTTCTTAACGTAGTTTCTAACCTTGTTGTCTTCAACTAGGAAATCAGCGAAGTTGCTCTTGTCGGCGAACCACTTTGAGTTCCAATTCTTGTTGACTCCAACTCTGAATCCATGTGGATTAACCTTCTGACCCATCTGGCTGACCTCCTTCTACTGTTTCTACTGCCTTAACTGCTTCTCTCTCCTTAAGAGTTACACCAATGTGGCTTGTTCTCTTGAGGATCATGGATGCTCTACCCTGAGCTCCTGCTCTGAATCTCTTCATTGTAGGACCCTGATTTGCATAAACTTCAGCAATGTATAGCTCGTCACGGTTCATGTCAAAGTTGTTTTCAGCATTTGCTGCTGCGGACTGAACAACCTTCTCTACAAGCTCTGCGCCCTTTCCAGGTGTGAACTTGAGGATTGTTAATGCCTCGTTCAAATCTTTTCCTCTTACTAGGTCAGTAACAGGCTTTAGTTTGCTAGGAGACATTCTTACATATTTAGCAATTGCTTTTGCTTCCATATCAGCTTCTCCTTTCTTTATTTCGCCTTGTCACCAGCGTGACCCTTGTAAGTTCTAGTTGGAGCGAACTCTCCAAGTCTGTGACCTACCATATCTTCTGTGATGTATACAGGAACATGCTTACGACCGTCGTGAACAGCGATCGTATGTCCAACCATCTGAGGAAAAATCGTCGATGGTCTCGACCATGTCTTGATTACACTTTTTTCATTAGACTCGTTCATCGCTTCGATTCTCTTGATGAGTTTCTTTTCGACAAAAGGGCCCTTTTTAAGCGATCTTCCCATTATATGCTCCTTTCTTATTTAGCATTTCTTCTTCTAACGATGTACTTGTTGGAATCCTTGTGCTTGTTACGTGTCTTGTAACCAAGAGTTGGCTTACCCCAAGGTGTAACTGGGCTCTTACGTCCAACTGGCGCTCTACCTTCACCACCGCCGTGTGGGTGATCGTTAGGGTTCATTACGGAACCTCTTACTGTAGGTCTCCATCCCATGTGTCTCTTTCTACCAGCCTTACCGATCTGGATGTTGGCGTGGTCAATGTTACCAACTTCTCCGATTGTAGCTCTGCAGTTGATTCTTACCATTCTAACTTCGCCGGATGGTAGTCTTACCTGAGCATAGTTGCCTTCCTTAGCCATAAGCTGAGCACCGTTGCCAGCTGATCTAACTAGCTGAGCACCCTTTCCAGGCTTTAGCTCGATGTTGTGAATGATTGTACCTACTGGGATATTCGCGATTGGTAGTGCGTTTCCTACCTTGATATCCGAATCTGGGCCAGATACAACTACGTCTCCAACGTGTAGCTTGTTAGGAGCAACGATGTATCTCTTTTCTCCGTCTGCGTACACTAGAAGAGCAATGTTTGCTGTTCTGTTTGGATCGTACTCGATAGTCTTAACTGTTGCTGGAATACCGTCCTTAGTTCTCTTAAAGTCGATAATTCTGTATTTAGGTCTGTATCCGCCACCTCTATGTCTAACGGTAATCTTACCTCTTACGTTTCTTCCTGAATGCTTCTTCAGAGTTTTTGTAAGGGATTTTTCTGGCTTGCTTGCTGTTATCTCCTCGAAAGTCGAAACAGTCATGCCTCTCAGACCAGGAGTGGTTGGATTATACTTCTTAATTCCCATTATTTACTCCTCCTATTTTACAGTCCCTGGAAGATTTCGATCTCTTTGCTGTCTGCAGCTAGAGTAACGATTGCTTTCTTATAAGAAGCTGTTCTTCCTACTGTTCTTCCCATTCTCTTAACTTTTCCATTAACGTTCATGATATTAACCTTAGCAACATCAACTCCGAAGATTTCTTCGACAGCCTGTCTAACCTCGGTCTTGTTAGCTGTATCAGCAACCTTGAAAACATACTTCTTGTCAGCCGACATGTCCATGCTCTGCTCGGTGATGATAGGCTTAAGTATTACGTCGTAACCGCTCTTCATTATGCATATACCTCCTCAATTCTCTCAGCTGCTGCCTTAGTGAGCACGAGGCTGTAATGATTGATGATCTCATATACATTCATTGTGCTTACAAGTGCAGTTCTCACACCCTGAATGTTAGAAGCAGATCTAACAACGTTCTCGTCCTTCTCATCCATTACGATGAGGGCCTTCTTATCAGCCTTGATGTTCTCGAGAACCTTAACCATCTCTTTAGTCTTTGGCTCAGCGAACTTTAGCTCGTCGAGTACGATGATCTCCTTGTCAGCAACCTTAGCCGAAAGTGCAGACTTAAGAGCAAGTCTCTTTACCTTCTTAGGAACTGCATATCTGTAGTCTCTTGGCTTTGGTGCAAAAACAATTCCACCACCTACCTGTGTAGGATCTGTTGTACTTCCCTGTCTGTGGCGGCCTGTTCCCTTCTGTCTGAAAGGCTTACGTCCGCCTCCTCTTACTTCACTTCTTGTCTTGGCAGATTGGGTTCCCTGTCTCTGGTTTGCCAAGTAATTCTTGATTACAGTCTGTACTGCGATTTCGTTTGGTTCGATTCCAAAGATTTCGTCGTTCAATGTGATCTCGCCAACCTCAGCACCGGCCATATTAAGCATCTTTACTTTTGCCATTAGTGATTCCTCCTTTCTGCCTCTTATTTATCCTGTCCTTTTACCGCTCCCTTAATCTTAAGGAGTCCGCCCTTCTTTCCGGGAACAGCACCCTTAACGAGAAGTAGGTTGCGGTCAGCAATAACCTTTACGAGAACGATGTTCTGTACTGTAACTGTGTCTCTACCCATTCTTCCCGGAGCTTTGTTGCCCTTGAAGACTCTTGATGGGTATGTACCAGCAGCAAGAGCACCTGCAAGTCTCTTATGCTTGGAACCGTGAGTCATAGGTCCTCTGCGGTGTCCGTGTCTCTTGATGTTACCCTGTGTTCCCTTACCCTTGGAAACGCCGGTAACGTCGAGTTTCATTCCCTCTTCGAAATCAGCAACTGTGATTTCCTGTCCTACCTCGTAAGTTTCGCCATCTTCAATTCTGAACTCAGCGAGGTGCTTCTTAGGAGTTACGCCGCACTTCTCAAAGTGGCCAGTCTCTGGCTTGTTGAGTCTGTGTGCCTTCTGCTCCTCGTAGCCAACCTGTACAGCGTTGTAGCCGTCGGTCTCTACTGTCTTAACCTGCGTTACTACCTCAGGTCCGGCTTCGATTACGGTAACTGGTACTACAGCACCGTTCTCATTGAAGATCTGTGTCATGCCGATCTTCTTGCCTAAAAGTGTTTTCATAATTCTCCTCCTAGTGTCTTACAGCGGATCGCCCTGGTTTGGCCGGATTGCCCTCTCATGCGATCTTTCTAAAATCTAGCTTAGAGCTTGATTTCAATGTCAATGCCTGCTGGCATGTCGAGCTTAGCAAGAGCATCTGTTGTCTTAGTCGAAGCGTTAGTGATGTCGATAAGACGCTTGTGTGTTCTCTGCTCAAACTGCTCTCTGCTGTCCTTGTATTTGTGAACAGCTCTGATGATTGTTACGACTTCCTTCTCTGTTGGAAGTGGAATAGGGCCAGATACAGTAGCGCCTGTTCTCTCAGCAGTCTCAACAATCTTTGCTGCCGACTTATCCAATAAAGCATGGTCATAAGCCTTCAGTCTGATTCTGATTTTCTGTAGTTCGCTCATTAGTAGTTCCTCCTGTTTGTTTTGTACTGTTTTCGCTATGCTTGTACAGGACTTCGCCCGTTTTTACTTGCTCCGCTTTAGGTCTTACACTCCTTCGTGCGTTTCCTAAATGTTTACACAAATCAAAAATGGCGAACCCCCTCGCCCTCGTCTAGCGAGGACAATTCTCGGCAGAAATTACCTGATAGCTCAGCAACTTCCTGCTTCATCGCCTTAAACAAGCTTTTAAATTATACATGGCACGATTTTGCATTGCAAGACTTTTTTGTACTTTTTTGTAAAACTGACTACAGTGTTTTCAAGTGTTACAGGTCGATTCGCTCTAACACGTTTACGCGCGTTTCCTTGCTGTTGTTATTTCATCAAAAAAGGACTCTTTTTTTATGTTATTTGCATAAATTATACGGTTTTTTGCCTTTTTACACCTGCTTGATTGCTATTGTATGAACCAGGATTTTTTTCGTGTTTTCTCAAAAATACATATAAAATACACTATTTTTCGTATTTTTTATTGTCTAAGGTGCACATTCGCTCCACAGGTCATCTATATCCGCGCACCTACATATTTTATGTTTCTATATGTATTTGATACCTATATCCATACTTCACATGTCAATATATGATACAATTTATGTGTAAGTTATTGGGTTTTCAGTATTTCTGAAAGGAGAATTAACAAAATGAAGAAGCTATATAAATGTAATCGTTGCGGAAGCATTGTAGGCAAGGTATTTGATGGAGGCGGAACTCTCGCATGTTGCAGAGAAGAGATTGAAGAGCTCGTGCCAAAGACTGCTGATTTGGCTACCGAGAAGCACGTTCCTGTAGTAGAACGTGATGGAAACCTCGTTAAGGTTACCGTAGGAAGCACTCTGCACCCAATGACAGAAGATCATCACATACAGTTTATCATCCTCGAGACCGATTTCGGATACCAGAGAAAACCTCTCAAAGCAAACGGAGATCCAGTTGCTACATTCGCTGTACAGGATGAAGAAAAGATTGTTGCTGCGTACGAGTATTGCAATCTACACGGTTTCTGGGTTAACGAACTGAACTAATTATAGTTCAATCTGGAGGAAATACCACCAAACACATATTGTGATAATAAACTCTTAATTAAATTATGAGTCTGTTATCATTTAACTGAAATTACCATTATTAAACAAACTTAAATTACAAATATTAAAAACAGCATAAGCGGAAGGCATCTGCCTTCCGCCTATTTTTGTCTCATTCTATATTTGCCTTTCTATTGTCTTTAGCCTGGTGGCCAAGTCATCTTCCTGCGTCCAAGAATATGGATGTGCAGATGGTGTACGGTCTGCTGTCCGTCCTCTCCGGTATTGATAACAGTTCTGAAACCATTATCCAGACCTTCCTGAACTGCGATATCTTTAATCTTGAGCATCATGTGACCCATAAGCTCTCTGTCTGCGTCTTCTAAATCATTAAGAGATGCAACGTGCTTCTTAGGAACCATTAGAACATGTACAGGTGCCTCTGGAGCAGCATCACGGAAAACCGAAATTAGGTCATCCTCGTAAACCATATCCGTAGGTATTTCACCTTTTGCAAGCTTGCAGAAAATGCAATCTTCCATATGACTTCTCCTTTCTAGACCACTTCAGCTAAGCAGCCTTCCTTATAATTAGCGATGAGCCTAACCTCCGTGAATTCACCTGAGTTCAGCTTTCGCTCCTTATCCTTAATATACACCTTTATATAGTTAGATGTATATCCTGTAGCGTAATCTTCTTCAAAAGTTTCCACGAGCACTCTGTGTACTACGTCAAAGTTGCGTTTCTGGAACTCCTGTGCGACGCATTCCGCTCTGTTAATCAGCTCATTTACACGAGTCGTCTTGTCTGCCGGCGTCACTGTTTCCTTATACTTTGCAGCCTCAGTTCCCTGTCTCGGCGAGAATTTGAATGCATGAACCCTGCCGAAAGATGCTTTGTTAACGACGTCTAGAGTGTCCGCAAAATCTTCTTTCGTCTCCCCAGGAAATCCAACTATTATATCCGTTGTGATTCCATACAGCGGATCCATGCTGCGTATAGCCTCGACAATTGCTAGGTATTCATCCCTAGTGTATCTGCGTTTCATACCCTTCAGAACATTGTTACTACCACTCTGTACGGATAGATGCAGGTGTCTACAAAGTCTCTTGTACTTGATGATTCGTTCAACATGCTCCTTGTCTACAACGTTAGGTTCAAGCGAACTCAATCTTACTCTGAAATCTCCTTCTAATTCATCAAGCCTCTTCAGCACAGCCTCAATTCCCGAAAGTCCTTCTTCATCATCTCGTCTCTCAAACGCAAAACCTTTTTCGCTGCCATAAAGAGCCGTGTTTATTCCGGTCAGTACAATTTCCTTATAACCTCTATCTACAAGCGCTTTCGCCTCAATGATAATCTCCTCTATCCCTCTACTTCTAACCGCACCCCTTGCATAAGGGATCTTGCAGTAGGAACAGAATCTGTTACAGCCCTCTTCAATCTTTATATACGCCCTCTGCATCTGTGACTCACTTGAGATTACGATGCCAGTCTCCTCATAGCCAACAAGCTCGCTAAACGGAAGTACTCTGATCTCAGTCTCAATATCAGTCTCTTTGCCAGCTTTCCTAAGCTCCATAGCCTTCATAACCTCATCGCAGATAGTAGATTTGAGGTTGTTTCCAATAACTATATCAACATCAGGCATGGCCTCAAGCTCTTCGCTGGCAGTCTGGGCATAGCAGCCCGTAACCACCATCATGGAATCAGGGCTTAGCTTCTTCATGCGTCTTATATATTTTCGCGACTTGCTATCAGCAACGCTTGTCACAGTGCAAGTATTGATGACATAGGCGTCAGCAGCTTTATCTTCCCCTACGATTTCAGCACCGCGTGACATGAATTCTTCTTTCATAGCCTCTGTCTCATATTGATTCACTTTGCATCCAAGCGTATGAAAAGCAATCTTCACATCTGTTACCCGTCCTTTACAATGATGGGTTAAAGTCTAACACACCTCTTTATAGCGGTCAACGACGCTAAGGTGATGAACGACGCTAGAAATAGTCCAAGATACATATATAGTAATGAACTATCACCAGTTCTAGGAATTGTTGGTTGTGCAATCCTGATCGTTTGATCTCGGTTATTTATATCCTCATGTGTTGCAACGAGCTGCCCTTTCTCGTCATACACCTTTTCGTACGCTACGAGCTCCTTGCCAGCAATCTTGGATGTATTAAGTTTGAATGATACTGGTGCTGTGCCATTTCCTTCACTTTTAAAAGTGGTACTTCCTGTAACAGCTTTTCCGTCTTCTTCGTAAGGCTTGCCAGTCTTCTTATCCATTAAAACACCTTTTACAGTATAGCTACGTCCCGAAATCAGATTCTCGTACTTGACTGTGTCAACCAGCGATACATTCTTTGCCTTTGAAATTACCTTCGCTCCTCCCTTACCAGTAATCTTGGTTCCAATAGCTGGGTAGTAGATAGACTGCGCAGAATCATTGATATCAGCATGCACTGCGACAGGAACGTTTCTATAAGTTAGTGTTTCGAACACTACGGTCACCTTATCCTGGCGGAGACTCGAGTCGTATCTGAATTCGAGTTCTATTTCTCCATCTGCCTTCTCAGCTGTAAATTCTTTTTCAGCAGTAATCTCTTTGTTATCCTTATCAAGGAAAGGTTTATTTTTCTCCTTGTCCATGAGGACTCCTGTTACCTTATACTTTTTGCCAATGATAAGGTTCTTGTACTTAACCTTGTCAATGATTTTCTCTTCCTTGCTAGGGGCACCTGTATTTGTTCCAGACTCAACTGAATGTGCCTGCGTTTTAATCTCTGGATGGCGAAGTGTCTGGTTGTCATCGCTTATGTCGCGATGATTCGCAATTTCTTTGCCTTTATACTTTAACGTCTCAAACACAACAGTGTTCTTTCCAGCTAGCTTAGTAGTATCAAAGGTCAACTCAAGTCCCACCTCTCCACTTGCAACGCTGTCAGAAATCGTCGAATTCTGTGCGGTAACCGTGAACTCCTTTTGAGAAGTAATCTTGTTACCATTCTGTTCAATCGGCCTTCCTGTACTCTTATCCATCAGCACACCTTCGAGAGTATATGTTTCCCCTTCATATAAATTCGAGAAACTTACCACATCCTTAACTTTAGTCTTCGGACCGTACATCGCAATTGAATCCTCTGTCGCAACATCCATAGCCTTAGTTCCGATTTTCGGGATAGCCGGGTTGTTGACATGTGAAGATGGTACTCCTGAGTTGAAGTAAACCGCAGCTCCAGCACCATCGCCATTGATTTTCTTGGTATACACAGTTTTATCTAGAAGGTATCCTACAGGCGCCTTCGTCTCACGAATAGTCACTGTTCCTCTAGGCAACACGGCATCACCCTGCTCTGTAATAAATAGGGGATCGCTACCCTTTACGAGGTTCTTATCTCTAAGCTCTGCAGTGTATTTACCAGAAGCATCCTTAGTCGTTCTTAGCTTCCATGTGCGCACAGCCTTGGCATTTTCAACCGGTCCAATAGTATCGTAATATTTAACCTCAAATTCAGCACCAGCCATGTCGCTAGGATTCATGTAGCTGTCACCACTAGCTTTTTTCTCCAGAAATATCTTAACAGGCGCAAACACAGGTGAATCATACGACTGTACTGTGCTCGTAGTTTCAGCCTTGCTCTCCACCTTATAAACAGTCTTGTCTAGCTCATAGCCCACAGGTGCTGTCGTTTCCTTAATAGTGTATTTACCAGGCTTTACTTCCAAAGTTCCAGTTCTACCCTTTTCGTCTGTCGTCAGTTTTCCGACTGCAGTTCCTGCTTCATCGTAGACCGTGTACACTGCACCGGCTAGAGAATATGTGCCTTTGCACTCCCCAGCAATTTTGATATTATTTCCGATGGATTTTACCACTTCAATCTTTCCATACGGCTTTATTCCCCACGTTAGCATCATCTGCGTTCCATTCGTTGGATAAGCTAGATATGACTTAAAGTTTTCAGGGATTTTACCCTTGTAGGCCTTTGCATCCTGCATCATTCGATTGATTAGTGGCCTTGAGTTAACTCTTTCATATGCAGGTCTGCCATTGACTCTTCTAGCGGCACATACTAGTGCAAAGTAATATTCTTTCTCGCTATAGTTGCTCTTCTGCCACTTATCTGTACTAGCAAGGTATGCAAACTTTGAGAACAGAGAGTCTGAAGCCTGTTTGGCAAGTGTCACCGCCTGCCCCGCCTCTGCAGTTTTAAAATTCTTACCATCTGCACATACTGCGTCGTGGATAATTCCACCGATATTTATCTTGAATATGCTAGCATGATTGCGGTTGTTATCCTTATATTGCTTATGCCATGTTACGGTTCCTCTCGTAGGCTCAGCTGCTGCACTTACTGCCATTGCTCTCACTGATGACGCGCTTCTAGGCATGGCGGCACCTGCGCTCATGGTCATCCTTCTACTCACATTGTCATATGATGCGGACTCTGGGATTCGCTCTAAAGTATTAGTATTTTGAACACTTCCTCTTCTGCCTGCTTCGTTGTCGAACTTGCCTTCCATTACAATATTCGATTCAGCACTACGCGCATTATCATCTGACTCGTTATTAGATGAATCTGCTCCGCTTATAACTTCATTAGCATTCACCACTTTGATAGTGAAATTCGCATGACCTCCTGTCAGCTTAATAGTGAATTTGCCCTCGCTACTTTTATTTGCAAAGCGAGAAGCAGAATCTCCCTTCATATCCACATCTCCGTACACGCTCGCATTTTTTCCACCATCGAGAGATGTCACTTCGAGATTCATGCCCGTATCCACTTTGTAGTTAACCTGATACTCATCTCCCGTCCTTGCACTACGAGCAAAGGGCTCTCCGTTTGATAGGTTAATACTACCTGAGCTTCCAGACTTCACAACTGAAAGCTTCGCCCCACTTCCAGTTACTTTGAGCTGAAGTCTTGCGGCCGTATCGGGCGGAATGATATTTACGCTGCCATCAGGCGCTTTACCTGAACTTAGCGCAAAAACCTGTGATGTTCCGAGCAACATCACTATACACAGCATCGAGACGATGCAATTACAAATACGTTTAATATTCATTGCTCACCTCAAAATCCAGCTTTAATTGCTTTCATCTTCTGCGACCGACATATTCTCGAATCTATCAGCGAGAAGCCTAGAGAGTTCCCTTGCCTCATCCTCATGCAAAGTAATGCCCCTGCTCATGTGCTCGTGATCAGAATCCCAGTCACGAATATCAAACTTCGGTGTTCTATCATTCCACTGAATTAGGTTAAGTTCCTTGCTCCAATTGTTCTTATAGGTAGCAAGTACCCCCATGTGATCCAAAATCTTGTAAGTTACACTTCTTTCATTGTTAGTTGCCATTCTAAAACTCCTTCCATTTATATACGGTGCTCTCGCACCTCACTTTCATGTAAATTATATGGTTTAGGCGGAGCTGACAACAATGCAAGAAGTGCACTATTAGTAGCGAGATTATCCCTTTTATGGGAGTTTTTATAATACGATTTAAAGCTGTCTGGAAATATTAGTTTTAATACAGATTTTAAAACACGCATTAAAATCTGAAATCAAAAAATAAAAAGGACCTCTGCACGGTAGAGATCCTAAGCGCCTTTTGGCAATTTTTATATTTAACACACTTATTGTGCCTAAATACTAGCATAAGTATGTCAAATAAAGTTCGTTGATGTAATGAAATGCACTTTTAATGTTCCGAATGACACAAAAATGTGTTTTTCATGACATCGGTGTACGATTTTGGAGCATTTTTTCACTTGTAATTGAATTAGCAAAAATATTATTTTATCCAGTGTTTATCTAGACTATGGTCTAAATAAGTGTGCCAAATTGAAATCTATCATCAATCAACAGATGATATTCTGTGTAGTTTTCAACCAATTTTTAAAGAAGGTTGAAGCGGTTCACTTTTATGTGAGCTGTCTTAGTTGCGAAGTTACTGCGATTCTTTATATGCTCTCTAATAACGAAACCCTTTCAGCTATTCGCAGGCTTTTCCCAGTCACAAATATTTTTCTTCTATTTGCGAACTTTCTCTAGTCACGAATATTTTTCTTCTATTCGCGAACTTTCTCTAGTCACGAATGTTTTTCTTCTATTCGCGAACTTTCTCTAGCCACGAATACTTTTCTTCTCTTCGCGAGCTGTCTCCACATACGAAGCTGCTTCACCAGCGATGTTTGCCCTTTCCTCAGGACTAAGCTTTCTAACCACCTTAGCTGGACGACCCATTATAAGCACTCCATCTGGGAATTCCTTGCCCTGAGTGACTAGCGAGCCAGCACCTACAATGCATTCACATCCAATCTTGGCATCATCCATGATTATCGAACCCATGCCAATAAGTGTTGAGTCGCCTATCGTACAGCCGTGAATAAGTGACATATGACCTATTGTCACATCAGCTCCGATGTATGTGCCGCTGTTTGTCGCAATATGAACAACAGATCCATCCTGGATATTGGTTCTGGCTCCGATTACAATATCTTTGCCACTTGAGCGAAGTACGGAATTGTACCAGATATTTACATCCTTTCCGAGCTTTATATTCTCAAGTCCACTAAGTTGTACACCATCTGCGATGAATACGCTATCATCGTATAACTCAAGCTTTTCTACCTCTCTATTATCCATATCGTGTAGCTGCCTTTCTTTATTTCTTAGGCTCTCGCCGCAGTCAGTTTCTTATATAAATTATTTCAATACTAAATATACACCTCTTTGCAATAATTTCCAAAGATTGTATTCCAAACTCTCCTCGTGGGGTGTACAATTCAATTAAATAATAAATGTATTGTAAAGCTCGTAGGTGGAGCTATAAACCAGTTATTTGCTTTTTACGGAGGATATACCAATGGGATTGATTGCTAACTACCAGTATATTGATGACGCGAACCTCGACGTTCTTCTGCGCCTTGCAACTCTCGATGATGAAGAAGAAGTTTTTGAAACTATTGAAGATTTAAACGAAGAAGCTGAAATTTTCCTTGATACTGATAAGATGTGGGATGTGATGCACTTCGTTCTAACAGGAGTGAGCACCGATGAGAGGTCTAGTAATAACCCCCTCAGCGTGGCAGTTATCGGCGTGGAATTATTCGAAGATTTAAGCCAATTCATCGCATGTGTAAAAAATGACCGTGTCCCTGAAATCATTTCGGCGCTCGAGGGTTTCGATTATGAAAAGGCTCTTGAAGATTTCAATATGGAAGATTGTGCAAATGCTGGTCTGTATCCAAACATATGGGATAAAGGTGATGAGGACTTGGTCGATGAGCTAATAGAAGAAATCACTGATTACATCGAAGGACTTCGAGACTTCTATAAGAAGGTACTCGAAGCCGGAGGACATGCACTTATCACGATTTATTAAGGGAGATATATGACGATTAGTTTATCAGATACGATTTTGAAAACAGCAGGCTTAAATGAAGCTCTGATGCGAGAATGTGATTTATTTTTCTGCGATAAGCCTAGAGACACTGATTATTCGGAACATGGCGAAGTATATTCGTCTTCGTTTGAAACATTTGCAGTTGACGGAAGCGGCGGAGAGTACGTGCGACTTAAAGACGGAAGCATCGGATATATTAGCAGCGAAGGGAGCGTCGGAAGAGTTGCTGAAAGCATGGAAGATTTACTTCAATTCTTAATTCATGCCGGATGCATTTCGGATTTTAACTGTAAATACATCTACAAAAGTGATGAGCTATTAACTGCATTTTGTAACGGTTATATCGATAAGTCACGGAAGTCATATGATGAGAAAGGTGATGATTTCGACGAGATTAGGAGCGAAATTGCAAGGAAGTTATCGCTTGAATATAATCCGGATATGCTCCCCGAATACGCGAAGAGATTTTATAAAGCCGCAACCAGAGAGCCGTTATTTACCTGCAAGTTCGGAAACGGGGACGAAGAATTTACATGTGACGGGATTATTTCGGATATTCTCGGGCTATGGATATATGAGCTGGTGGGTATGACCAGAGATGAGATTCTAAATTATTAGCAAGTGAAATTATTGGGAGACGATATTATGAAACCTTTTGAGAACTTTGACTGGAAATCATTTTGGGACAATTCTGATGGCTATACCGATGATTATACAGGCAAGGCTCCTACAGACCAGGAGATATTGGATATAGAAAAAGAGACTGGATATAAGTTCCCTAAATCTTATATCCAGCTAATTAAGCACCAGAACGGAGGTATTCCTGTAAATAATGTCGTAACAACAGACAATGTTTGCATTAATCTAGTTGGGATCTATGGTATCGACAAGGATAAGGAGTATTCCGTTTGTGGTGGTTCAGGCACTGAATTCTGGCTTAAGGAGTGGGGCTATCCTGCGCTTGGTCCTGTAATTGCCGATACCATTTCAGGTGGACATGACATGGTATTCCTCGATTACAGTGAATGCGGACCAGAGGGAGAGCCTATGGTTGTATTAGTTGATCAAGAAGATGACTATAGCCAAGAGATATTGGCAAATAATTTTGAGGAGTTCATATACAAGCTTGAGTCCGACAGAGTGATTACTGATATCGAAGAGTTTAAGCAGCTCGATGCAGAGAAGCAGGTGCTCGCTCTAAATAAGATCCTTAACATGAAGGGAACTAGAGATATGATAGAACTTCTTGAGCAGGCTGAAGCTAGTTCATATAGCGAAAAGGTTCTCGGCAGGCTGGCAAGCGCTTACAACAGTGTAGACCAAGAGGATCTTGCTATTCAGACTCTAGACTTAGTGCCAGAAGCTAACCGTAATGCGATGTGGTATTACCGTTACGGTTACTCTTATGCTCTGAAGTCTAAAAAAGCTGACAACACTCATCACGAGAAGAAAAATGCCGCTGTAAAGAATCTTGAAAAGGCTATCGAGTTATCCGAAGGCAGCGATGAAGATGACGTAATCGACTACTGCATGATGATTTTTGATAGAATACTGGATCTTAAACCAGCGGATCTACGAGGCGGATATAGACTAGCTTATACGTACTACCACAACTACTATACCGAGGATTAATCAGCAACCTGCTTCATTAAATCTCGCAGGATAGTCTTAGCCAAACACCTTAATATTAGTAAGAATGGGGGGTGCCTTTGCAATCCCCCCGCCTTTATTTTACATATGATTTAGCTCTTAAATTTAGTCCGCTATTATATATGACGTGTTCTCAACGCTGATTTCTGCTGAATTTTAGTATCATCTTATTGCCGATGCTACAATGCCTGAATTCTTATCTGCCAGCTCTTTTCTTCAGCTTCTCAACCTTCTCATTCTTACGTTCTTCTAGTTCATCAATTTGACCGAGCAGGAAGCTCTCAAAATCACCTTCAACATCATGCATCTCATAACCATCGAAAACAACTATCTTGCCTTCTCTATCGAAACAGAATATCTGCTCACCATCACCTATTACCGAGAAGAACGGAATGCAGTCAGATAGCCCACTATCATGGAAAGCCCTTGTATTTGCACGTAAGTCTAGGTACTCTGGGACTTCGCTTGAGATACCGTAAACCATGATTCCGCGGCAAAATCCCCAAAATGGTGCGACCTCGTACTCCTGTGCCATCGGCCAAATTTCTTCTCTCACTTCCATGTATAGACCACCAAGCGGAGACATGGTAAACTCTTTAAAATCCTCCGGTAGCTTTATATTGAACTCGCTCTCAAAAGCCTCTATATCTTGTTCTGACGGCGTGTCATCTCCACATGCGAAAACCTGATAAGTTTCTTTATCGTAGTTTCTAAAATAATCGTAAATCTTTTCTATAGACATATTTCACCTCGTTGTACTACCGCTAACTTGTCGGGATATTATTTTTACTAAGTTTGTTGTGCTCCTATAACCTACCAGAATACGGTTTTTATTAAGCTATTCATCTTACTATTTAGCCTATGTTTATTGTAGTGATTCAGTATAAAGAAATCAATAATATCCAAGTTAGTATGCCGTGTATACTAAGAAAGCACTATAAAAACAGGGGCGCATGCGCCCCTGTCAGTAGTTGTCTGGTGGTATTACCTCGTAATCTATGATTACTCAATAATCTCTGTAACTACTCCGGATCCTACTGTTCTTCCACCTTCTCTGATAGCAAAACGTAGTCCCTCTTCAATAGCTACTGGTGTAATCAGCTCGATCTCCATTACTACGTTATCTCCAGGCATGCACATCTCTGTACCTTCTGGTAGCTGTAGATCTCCTGTTACGTCTGTTGTTCTTAGGTAGAACTGTGGTCTGTATCCATTGAAGAATGGTGTGTGTCTTCCACCCTCTTCCTTCTTTAGTACGTATACCTGTCCCTTGAACTTTGTGTGTGGGTGAATTGAGCCTGGCTTCGAGAGTACCTGTCCTCTTT
>NZ_CP016199.1:172532-173895 GCF_002243385.1 Mogibacterium pumilum
AGCTACTGGTGTAATCAGCTCGATCTCCATTACTACGTTATCTCCAGGCATGCACATCTCTGTACCTTCTGGTAGCTGTAGATCTCCTGTTACGTCTGTTGTTCTTAGGTAGAACTGTGGTCTGTATCCATTGAAGAATGGTGTGTGTCTTCCACCCTCTTCCTTCTTTAGTACGTATACCTGTCCCTTGAACTTTGTGTGTGGGTGAATTGAGCCTGGCTTCGAGAGTACCTGTCCTCTTTCGATTTCGTCTCTCTGTACTCCTCTGAGAAGTGCTCCGATGTTGTCTCCTGTTTCTGCTGCATCAAGAGTCTTCTTGAACATCTCTACTCCAGTTACAACTACCTTTCTCTTCTCGTCGCTTAGTCCTACGAGCTCTACTTCATCTCCTACCTTGAGTGTTCCTCTCTCAACTCTTCCTGTTGCTACTGTTCCACGTCCTGTGATTGAGAATACGTCCTCGATTGGCATTAGGAATGGCTGATCGTTTGCTCTCTGTGGCTCTGGAATGTATGTATCTACTGCTTCCATTAGCTCGCAAATCTTATCTCCCCACTCTCCGCTTGGATCCTCTAGTGCCTTTAGTGCGGATCCTCTGATGATTGGTGTATCATCTCCTGGGAACTCATACTCGTCTAGTAGCTCTCTTACTTCCATCTCTACGAGGTCTAGTAGCTCCTCGTCATCTACCATATCGCACTTGTTGAGGAATACGATGATGTATGGTACGCCTACCTGTCTGGATAGTAGGATGTGCTCTCTTGTCTGAGGCATTGGTCCATCTGTTGCTGCTACTACTAGAATAGCTCCGTCCATCTGAGCTGCTCCTGTAATCATGTTCTTTACATAGTCAGCGTGTCCTGGGCAGTCTACGTGTGCGTAGTGTCTGTTTGGTGTCTCATACTCTACGTGTGCTGATGAAATCGTGATTCCTCTTGCCTTCTCTTCTGGTGCCTTGTCGATCTGGTCGAATGCTACGTCTGCTCCGAGTCCATATCTGTCGTGAAGAGTCTTTGTGATTGCTGCTGTTAGAGTTGTCTTGCCGTGGTCAACGTGGCCGATTGTACCGATGTTGATATGTGGCTTGGTTCTCTCATACTTCTGCTTTGCCATGATAATTTCTCCTATTTAGAATTATTTGAAATAATTTTCTGTAAAATTTATATTCTCTCCAATGAAATCAGTGAGATTATAGATTATTTTGCAACCTTCTCTTTCAAGCTCTCTGGTAGCTTGTCGAAGTGGTCGAACTGCATTACGTATACACCACGACCCTGTGTCTTAGAACGCAGGTCTGTAGCATATCCGAACATCTCGGATAGTGGGACAAATCCTCTTACGACAGCAGCACCATTGTTGATGT
>NZ_CP016199.1:173920-197763 GCF_002243385.1 Mogibacterium pumilum
TACGTGTGCGTAGTGTCTGTTTGGTGTCTCATACTCTACGTGTGCTGATGAAATCGTGATTCCTCTTGCCTTCTCTTCTGGTGCCTTGTCGATCTGGTCGAATGCTACGTCTGCTCCGAGTCCATATCTGTCGTGAAGAGTCTTTGTGATTGCTGCTGTTAGAGTTGTCTTGCCGTGGTCAACGTGGCCGATTGTACCGATGTTGATATGTGGCTTGGTTCTCTCATACTTCTGCTTTGCCATGATATCCTCCTTAAATTTGTGATTAAAATTAAAATAATTGGAGCTGTTGAGCAGACTCGAACTGCCGAACCTCTTCCTTACCAAGGAAGTGCTCTACCAACTGAGCTACAACAGCACGTATACAAGAATAGTACACGAAATAATACAGACTGTCAATAAACGATAAGCCACCACCACGAACGGGTGGCAGCTTTGCATTTTAAGTAATTTTTGCAACTTACTTCGCTGGCGTTGTATAAGGCTCTACACCCTTGCAGATGCGGATTCTATCGACTGCTGTAGCCTTGATTTCACCGAAGTTCTGAAGCTTCTCTTCGCCCTTTAGAACTCTTAGGGCTCCGCCTGCGAGAGCTTCCATCTCGAACTCGCCCGGCATCATCTCAACCGGAGCGATCCAGCTTACCATTCCCTTGATGATATCTGTGAGGAATTTGGAGTAAGCAACTCCACCTGTAAGGATGATTCTGTCAACCTTTCCGGCAACTGGAGCGGATAGTTTAGCGATATCCTTAGCGATTCCGTATGCCATGGCCTCATATACAACCTTTGCATACTCACTTCCTGCTTCGATCATCTTCTCAACCTCGATAGCATCGGTTGTGTTGAGATGAGCCTTGAGTCCACCTGCTCCGTGGAATTTCTTCATTACGGTCTTTGCATCTTCACCTGATGTAAAGCAGTAATTTACGAGATCCTTGCAGCTTACGGAACCACCACGCTCTGGCGAGAAATTTCCTTCATCGTCATTCACGCAGTCGATATTTACACCCTTGTGATAGAGTCTGATTGAGCTTCCACCACCCATGTGAGCAACGATGAATGTGCAATCGTCAAAAGGCTTCTTAAGCACTTCGTCAGCACACTTGATAGCCATAGCTCTTGTATTTAGCGTGTGTCCTACTGTGTAGCGAGGAATCTCAGGAACGCCGGAAACTCTTGCTACTGCCTGCATCTCATCCGTTCCGATAGCATCATAGATGCATGCAGGGATTCCAAACTCTTTTTTGAGATCAAACGCAATCATGCTGCCGAGTAGTGAAGCATGCTTCGCTGTGTCCTCCGGTCTCGTCAGGTAATCAATCATCTCCTGGTCGATTCCGATTGCACCATGCGGGCAAGCAATGATATTTCCACCTCTCGAGCATACTGCTGTGAGTGTATTCACGCCGATACCATTGTTCTCAAGAGCCTCTCTTACCTTCTCATTACGGAAGCTAAACTGCTCGAGCACATCGTCGAACTGAGCCATCTCCTCCTGAGTGTGTCTGATGGTTTCCTTGAAAACCTCCTGAGCATCATCGTATACAGCAATCTTACTTGATGTAGATCCTAGATTAAGTACAAGAATTCTTTCCTTACTCATTTTTCCAGTTTCCCTTTCTAAATAAATTATACATACATTACCTTTGTTTTCCGAAAAGTAGTATATCACACTCGCAGGCCTCAATGTCAGCACTAAACTGAACGTTTTTTGCACATTAGCCATGCAAAATCCACATCGTTTATTCACATGCCTGCAACGTTTTATGCAGCGCCATATACACTCTAAAATAGGCAGATAGGATGCACACGAGATTTACCACACACAGCCTATCGCCCGAATTTTTTTACGTATCAGTTTATTCTTCACCTCTGAAGTACGAAACTGCAGACTCGAAGAGTCCTAGCTCAAACTCTCCCGACACATTCTTGTAAAGCCCCTCTCCAATTCTCTCGGAGTGTCCCATCTTACCGAGGATTCTTCCGTCCGGTGAGAGGATTCCCTCGATAGCCATCGACGATCCGTTTGGATTGAACTGGATATCCATAGTTGGATTTCCTTCAAAATCAACGTACTGCGTCAGTATCTGACCATTCTCGAGCATAGTATCGATATCGTTGCTACTAGCTACGAACCTTCCTTCACCGTGTGAGATTGGTACTGTAACAACCTGTCCGACACTTGCCTTCCTTAACCAAGGCGATCTAGTAGAGCAGACTTTAGTTCTCACAAGTTTCGACTGGTGTCTACCGATGTTGTTGAATGTTAGCGTTGGGCTATTCTCCTCCTGTACACTGATCTCGCCGTAAGGGAGAAGTCCGAGCTTGATTAGTGCCTGGAAGCCATTACAGATTCCCGCAACTAGACCATCTCTCTCGTTGAGAAGCTTCATGAGTTCCGCTGAAATAGCTTCATTTCTCAAGAACGAAGTTATGAACTTGCCAGAGCCATCCGGTTCATCTGCGCCCGAGAAACCGCCAGGAATGAAGAGCACATTTGCCTTGGAGAGTGCTGTCGCGAACTCCTTAACTGAGCGCTTTAGATGATTTGCAGTGAGATTGTTTATGACGAAAATCTCCGCCTCACCGCCGGCCTTCTCCACGGATCTAGCTGTATCATATTCGCAGTTGGTACCAGGGAATACAGGAATCAAGAATCTTGGTCTCTCTACTGTTTTGCTTGGAGCCGCATCGCTTCTTGTTCTATATATCATCTCAGGGATGCTTTCCTCTGAAGTCTTGATATTGCAGCTATATACAGGTTCGAGCTTGCCCTCATAGAGAGCATTCAGCACTAGAAGTCTAACGCGTCCTTTCTTGCTGCCGATGGATTCGCGGGAAACCGTCTTGCCAAGAAGCTTCATGTCTGCTGTCAAATCAATATTCTTGCTAGTCTCGATGATGAAGCTGCCGTACGCATAGCCGAACATCTCTCTCATGGAGATACCTTCATCGAACTCGAAGCCTATGTTGTTACCGATTGCCATCTTGAAGACAGCCTCAGCAGGTCCGCCGAATCCAGGTGTGTAGCACGCTGCAACTAATCCGTTATCAACGAGCATTCTCACTAGCCTAAAGTTCTTGATAAGCGATTCAGCAGTCGGAAGTCCATCCTCACCAAGCTCCGGTCTAAGCCACACAACTTCGTGACCTCTACTCTTGAACTCCGGCGAAACCACCTTCTTGAGGTCATCTGTAGTTACCGCAAAAGAAATCAACGTTGGCGGCACGTGAATATCCTCGAACGTTCCGCTCATGGAATCCTTACCACCGATTGCTCCGATGCCTAGCTCCATCTGTGCTCGGAATGCACCGAGAACTGCACTGAACGCCTTGCCCCATGATTTATCGTTGTCGCCAAGCTTCTCGAAATACTCCTGAAGGCTCAGGTAGATGTGATCGTAGCTCGCACCTGTTGCTATTAGCTTAGCAACGCTCTCCACGATAGCGAGGTATGCACCGTGGTAAGGGCTCTGCTCCAGGATGTATGGGTTAAATCCGTACGACATCATCGATACGGTGCTGCATTCACCTTCGAGCATTGGAATCTTGTGAACCATCGCCTGAATAGGTGTTCTCTGTGTGATACCACCGAAAGGCATCAAGACAGTATTGCATCCGATTGTCGAGTCAAAACGCTCTGCAAGACCTCTCTTGGAGCATACATTGAGATCGGAAACGAGTTCCTTCATACCCTTCTCAAAGTCCTTTGGAATCTCCTTGTCGAATCTGCGAGCACCCTCAACTACGACGTCAGCTTCTTTCTCTGCGCCGTTAGTATCGAGGAATTTTCTGGAAATATTTACAATCTGCTGACCTCTAAAATTCATCGTGAGGTAAGCCTTCTCTGTAACAGTCGCTACTGTTGTCGCCTCGAGATTCTCGCTCTCTGCAAGCTTCTTGAATTTATCTGCATCAGATGCAGCAACTACAACAGCCATTCTCTCCTGAGACTCACTGATTGCGAGTTCAGTTCCGTCCAGTCCGTCGTACTTCTTAGGCACGTTGTCTAAAGTCACTTCCAGTCCATCTGCCAGCTCGCCGATAGCAACTGAAACTCCGCCTGCGCCGAAGTCGTTGCAGCGCTTGATAAGCGTGGTTGCCTCCGGATTTCTGAATAGCCTCTGAATCTTTCTCTCTTCAGGAGCATTGCCCTTCTGAACCTCTGCACCGCAGGACTCCAGCGACTCCATGCTGTGAGACTTCGATGAGCCTGTAGCTCCACCGATTCCATCTCTACCGGTTCTGCCACCTAGCAGAATGATTACGTCACCCGCTTCCGGTCTCTCTCTACGAATATTTGCCGCAGGGGCAGCAGCAACTACTGCACCTACTTCCATTCTCTTTGCCACGTAGCCTTCGTGATACACCTCATCTACGAGACCGGTCGTAAGTCCAATCTGGTTTCCGTATGAGCTGTATCCTGAAGCAGCGGTTGTCGTAATCTTCTTTTGCGAGAGCTTTCCTGGCCTCGTCTCCGACTCAGGTTTGAGCGGATTCCCTGCACCTGTTACACGCATCGCTGCATATACATAGCTTCTGCCCGACAATGGATCTCTGATAGCTCCACCGATGCAAGTTGCAGCTCCACCAAATGGCTCAATTTCGGTAGGGTGATTGTGCGTCTCGTTCTTGAAGAGCAGAACCCAATCCTGCTCTTCTCCGTCGATATTCGCCTTAAAATCAACTGTGCATGCGTTGATTTCTTCCGACTCCACGACATCTACCATCTTGCCGCTTTCCTTGAGCGCCTTGACTGCGATAGTCGCAACGTTCATCAGACTGATTGGCTTATGTACTCCGAGCTGCTTACGAAGCTCCTGGTACTCGCTAAATGTCTTGTTGATAGTTTCATCCTTAAACACAACTCCCCTGATGGTCGTGTTGAAAGTGGTGTGACGGCAGTGGTCTGACCAGTACGTGTCGATAACCTTAATCTCGGCAATACTCGGATCTCTGCCCTCTTCTTTGAAATAATCACGGCACATCTTGAGGTCCTCAATGTCCATCGCAAGCGAATTTACCGCTAGGTAAGTCTCGAGATCTGCGTATGTATAATTTATAAAGTTCTTGATTGTCGCAACCGGTGCCGGCTCGGGATACTTTACCTTTAGCGTAGCAGGAACGCCAAGTGATGCCTCACGCGATTCAACTGGATTTATCAGGTATTCCTTGATCTTCTCAAGCTCCTCGTTGGACAGCTCGCCCTCTAGGATATAGATAACAGCTGACTTCACTGTCGGCTTCTCGTCCGGAGCTATAAACTGCAGACACTCCTCTGCCGAGCTCGCTCTCTGGTCGAACTGACCGGGTAGATATTCTACAGCAATTACCACCTGCTTGCGGAAATCCATGTCCGTGCAGCTCATATCTGTAGGAGGTTCTGAGAAAATCGTTCCGCGAGCCTCTTCAAAAGCCTTGTCTGACAAGTCTTCAATTAGGTATCTATTAATCACTCTGATATTCGTCAAGTTCGCAATCTGTAGGCTCTCTCTGAACTCCTTGATAAGCTCCTTAGCCCTATTTGCGAATTCCGGCTTCTTCTCTACGTATAAAGCTTTAACCATGCCATTACTCCTGTCTCTAATCAGTCATTTATTATTGTTATAGTTATAAATATAAGCGCTAAGTTAAGCGTCCGTTACTTGAGTGCTGCGAGCGCCTTCGCTCCGATATCTCTTCTAAAATACATATTGTCAAAATGCACTTCTCCGAGCTTCGCATATGCTTTATCCACTGCTTCGCCGAGTGTCGGAGCTGTTTCAACCACGCCGAGAACTCTACCACCGCTAGTCACCTGCTTGCCATCTTCGAGCTTACTACCGGCAATATATATGAGTTCATGTTCTTCCGGAAGCTTGATCTCGAAGCCCTTTTCATATGATGCAGGGTATCCATCCGAGGCAGCTACTACGCAGCATGCCGCTTCATCTCTAAATGAAAATTCCACTTCCGCCAGTGTACCGTCTGTAGTCGCTTTCATGATTTCTAGAAGGTCTCCCTCTAGGAGCGGAAGCACTACCTGTGTCTCGGGATCTCCAAATCTGCTGTTGTACTCGATGACCTTCGGTCCATCCTTGGTGAGCATTAGTCCGAAGTAGAGACAGCCTTTGAAAGCCCTTCCTTCCGCCGCCATAGCTTCGATAGTAGGCTTAAATATCTGCTCCATGCACTGCTCGCTGATTTCCTCTGTGTAGTAAGGATTAGGAGCAACAGTACCCATACCTCCAGTATTGAGCCCTTTGTCTCCATCTAGAGCTCTCTTGTGATCCATCGAGGAAACCATCGGTCTAACTACCTTACCGTCAGTGAAGGATAGCACGCTAACCTCAGGACCCTCTAGAAATTCCTCTATGACTACAGTATCTCCGCTCGCACCGAACTTGCGATCTTCCATAATTGTGCGAAGTCCTTCTCTGGCCTCTTCGCGAGTCTCAGCGATGATTACACCCTTGCCGAGTGCAAGTCCATCAGCCTTGATTACCGTCGGAATAGGGCAGGTTTCGATGTATTCTAGAGCCGCTTCCATATCGCTGAATATCTCATACTCAGCAGTCGGGATTCCATACTTCTTCATGAGATGCTTGGAGAACGCCTTGCTACCCTCGATTATCGCTGCTGCTTTATTTGGTCCGAAGCAAGGAATCCCCTTTGCTTCTAGCATATCCACAAGTCCGAGGACTAGCGGATCGTCGGGCGCAACAACCACATAGTCGAGCTTTTTTTCTACCGCAAAATCAACGATTGCATCAAGGTCCTTCGCACCGATAGCAACGCATTCCGCATCTTCTGCGATGCCGCCATTACCTGGAAGTGCGTAGATGTGCGATACACCATTGCTGCGCTTTAGACTCCTGATTATGGCGTGCTCTCTACCGCCGCCACCAATTACTGCAATATTCATTATCCTCTCCTTGCCACTATCTCTGCTGCGACCTTTTCGACTGCCGCTGGCAGAAGCTTCCACTCAGCTTCCTCCATAACTCGTCTCTGGAGAATTTCCGGTGTGTCACCATCCTTAATATCTACTGCACGCTGAGCGATAATCTTGCCGCCATCCGTAACTTCATTTACGAAGTGAACAGTTGCACCTGTCACCTTGACACCGTATGAAAGCGCCGCCTCGTGAACGCGAAGTCCGTAGAAACCGTCTCCGCAAAAAGATGGAATGAGCGACGGATGCACATTGATTATCCTGTCCGGATATCTGCTGACAAAATCGCTGCTAAGAATCTTGAGGAATCCTGCCAGCACTATGATGTCTATATCATGCTCTTCGAGAAGTTTTATGAGCTCCTGTTCAAAATTCTCTTTACCGATATAAGCATGCTTTATCCCCGCACTCTCAGCTCTATCAAGACCTCCCGCATTCTTGCGAGACGATACTACCAGTGCGAGTTCCGCGTGCGGAAGCTCACCTGCTGCCGACCTATCTATGATGGCCTGCAGGTTGGTGCCTCCTCCGGATATTAGAACTGCGACCTTTGCAAAACTACTCATCTTCACTCTCCACCGTGCATTTGCGAGGCTAATCATTCCTCGATAATTACGCCTTCGTCTCCTTTAACGATTTCTCCGATTACATACGCTCTCTCACCAGCGCCGTTTATAATCTCGAGCGCACTCTCGCTGTCCTCTCGAGATACAACTACAGTCATACCAATGCCCATGTTGTAAGTGTTGAACATATCGCGCTCCGGGATGTTTCCTGTCTCAGCTAGCACCTTGAAAATCTCCGGTATCTCAAGACTGTTCTTATCTATTTTAGCTGTCATGCCCTCCGGCAGTGCGCGAGGGATGTTCTCGTAAAATCCTCCGCCGGTGATGTGCATTACTGCATGCGGAGTCATCTCCTTAAATAGTTCAGTCATCGGCTTCACGTATATCTTGGTTGGCTCGATAAGTGCCTCGCCCAGAGATTTTCCGCCAAGGTTGTCTCTCTTTGCCGACAGATCCACGTTCTCAACGTCGAAAACCTTTCTGACTAGCGAATATCCATTTGAATGAATTCCAGATGATGCGATTCCGATGATGACATCTCCTTCGCTCACCTTCTCTATGTCGATGACCTTGCTCTTGTCTACGATTCCTACTGCAAAGCCGGCTAGGTCGTACTCGTCCTCCGGGTAGAATCCCGGCATCTCGGCAGTTTCGCCACCGACGAGGCAGCATTCGGACTGGATGCAGCCATCAGCAACACCCTTTACGATGGAAGCTATCTTCTCAGGCACGTTCTTGCCACAAGCTATGTAGTCGAGGAAGAACAGAGGTTTTGCACCTACGCAGATGATGTCGTTTACGCACATTGCCACACAGTCGATACCCACTGTATCGTGCTTATCCTGCAGGAAAGCCAGTTTGAGCTTAGTTCCCACGCCGTCAGTTCCGCTAACTAGAATCGGCTCACTCATACCTGTGAGGTCTGGCTGTAGCAATCCGCCGAAACCACCTACAGGAGCTGTATTTCCGAACTTCATGGTCTTGCCCACATGCTCCTTCATGAGTTCTACTGCTCTATATCCGCTGGTGATATCTACTCCCGCTTCCTTGTAGCTCTCGTTCTGGCTCTTCATCTTTTAGTTCTCCTTTTTCTTGATTTCGCTTAACTTAGTCTCAAATTTTAATTTTCCTGTTGTCGCTCTGCCTGCCGGATACTCTCCGCCAAAACATGCGTCGCAGTATCCAACGTTAGGTGCTGTTCCAATCATCTCGTGAAGTCTCTCCATCTTGAGGAATCCAATCGAATCACAGCCGATAAGCGTGCAAATCTCTTCCACAGTATGGTTTGCAGCGATTAGCTGCGATTTATCCGACACGTCGGTTCCGTAGTAGCACTCGTCCACGAACGGAGGTGCAGTCAGCATGAGGTGTACTTCCTTTGCACCAGCATGTCTGAGCTTCTCTACGATATTTCTCGATGTCGTTCCTCTAACGATAGAATCGTCAATCATGACTACTCTCTTGCCGCGTACAGTTTCCTCGATTACGTTGAGCTTGATATTTACAAGCTTCTCACGCTGAGCCTGTCCTGGAGCGATAAAGGTTCGGCCGATGTACTTATTCTTTACAAATCCCATGCCATAAGGGATTCCCGACTCGCGCGCATATCCGACTGCCGCATCGAGTCCGGAGTCAGGAACTCCGATTACGATGTCCGCATCAACAGGATAGTCAATCGCCAGCGCTCTACCAGCCTCAACTCTAGCTCTATGCACGCTTATGCCATCAATCTTGGAGTCCGGTCTTGCGAAGTAGATATACTCGAATATGCATATCGACTTAGGATTCTTGTTGCAGTGATCCTTGATGCTGCGAATTCCATCGTGGTTAAATATCACTATCTCTCCTGGCTCGATATCTCTGACAAACTTCGCGCCAACCGCATCAAGTGCACATGACTCGGAAGCAACGACATATCTGCCGTCTTCAGTCAGTCCGTAGCACAGCGGTCTAAAACCTCTGTCGTCACGAACGGCAATCAGCTTATTAGGCGACATAACGCATAGAGAGTAAGCGCCTCTCAGCTTATGCATAGCTGCATTGATTGCATTCTCGATACAGTCTGTACGGAGTCGCTCCTTGGTGATAAGATAGGCTATTACCTCGGTGTCACTTGTTGTCTGGAATATAGAGCCCTCAAGCTCGAGCTCCCTTCGCAGGTCGCCGGAATTCACGATATTACCGTTGTGTGCGACAGCCATGCTACCTTTAATATGGTTTACAACTATCGGCTGAGCATTTGCACGCTCATTCTTGCCTGTTGTTCCGTAGCGCACGTGACCGATAGCAAGGCTTCCAACCCCTAGCTCATCGAGGGTGTTATTGTTAAATACTTCGTTTACTAGTCCTAAATCCTTGCGGCTTGCAAATACACCGTCGTCATTAACCACGATTCCGCAGCTCTCCTGACCGCGGTGCTGCAGCGAGTAGAGGGCGTAATAGACAGTTCTGCCTATTTCATAAGTCTCCCTAGGGGAGAAAACACCTACTACTCCACATTCTTCTCTTAACTCACTCATACTGTTCCTAGCCTTATATAATCTGTTAAATATGTTTTAATTTAATTCTATCTATGGTTTAGTTTTGCCAATCTATTTGACTCTATCTGATTTCAGCGAAATCTAGTTAAACTTAGCACTCACTGCCACATCCTTTTCGATTACCGCATCATGTGACTTCCTGCGTTCTTCCCAAAGTCTAGTTCTAAGAGCTACGTCGGAAACTGCGAGGATCTCGGCTGCAAATATAGCTGCGTTCTTTGCTCCGTCGATTGCAATAGATGCAACAGGGATTCCAGGTGGCATCTGAACTGTGGATAGGAGCGCATCCATACCATCTAGCGCGGAAGCCTTAATCGGAATACCTACTATCGGCAGAACTGTATTTGCCGCGAGCACTCCACCAAGGTGTGCTGCCTTACCAGCTGCTGAAATAATAACTCCAAAGCCGTTCTCTTCTGCTGCCTTTGCAAAGCTAATAGCTTCGTCTGGGGTTCTATGAGCTGAATAAACGTGAACCTCTGTTGGTATATCGTATTTCTTTAGTTCATCGATGCATTTCTCAACTACTGGTAAATCGCTATCGCTTCCCATGATTACCGCTACTTTTTTCATCATTCCTTCTTGCCTCCATCTTTAAATATCAATGCGAGAGCTGTCACACTCGTCCCTAATCGATTTGATTTTGCCGCCCTTTAAGCTCAGATTCATAGCGCCGAGCGAGCATATAATTATCATTAAATATCGTAATTTAAATTTATCACATGCGCACTCAATGTCAACAATCGAGGTTTTCTAAATCCGTATTTTAAGATGCTTTTATGCATATTTTATGCGATTTTTTATTATTTTTCCGAAGTATTAATTATATATTTGCGGTTTGCGTTCGTATTTTGTGCATTTTTGAAGTTTTTGAATTATAAAAGGGATTGGTGCAGCCAATCCCTAGTCGATCTAAAATATATTTTGCTCTATACCAATAGAATTGATATACCTGCAAAAGCTATCGCCGATACCCCAAAGCAATAAAACATAATCGCAAAGGCTAGTTACATCCAGCCGTCAGGGAACAGCTCATGTCTGACTTCATATACATTTGATTCACACACTTTACCATATACTTCGATAGCTTCCATAATCGCCGCATTACGCTTGTTACTACTAGTATAGAACGCGCATTTTTCGATATTTTTATTTCTTAAGATAGGTAAAACATTCTCTACTCCAAGTGTAGAAGGGCAGACCGTCTCAGTAACTGTTTTGATATGCGGTACGTCCTCAAGCGCCGTAAAATCTAGTAACCCTTTCATATTTTCAAAGCATAGATGCTCTAGCTTCGAGTTGGAAAGCTCTGGTAATTTCTCTACATGTGCGAGCTGACCTATCTCAGCAATTTGAAGGTTCGGTAGCTCTGCTAAAATTGATAAACTATCAAGCTTCGCGAGGCGAAATATGTAAAGTCTTGTAATATTAGCATTTCCATATAGCTCTGATAAATCAGCAGTGTTTCCCCCGCTAATTGAAAGTCTCTCTAGTTTTGGCAGATTATTTATCTCTGCATACGACCCTGGAGTAATTCCGTGTAGCTTTAGTGCTCGAAGTTGCGCTAGCTTCGATACAGCCTCTAGATTCTTGTTACATTTGTGTAAGCTGAGTATCTCTAGCTCTGTGAAGCGACTCAAGTTCTTTAAATCAAACGCCTTGCTTGAGATATTAAGATCGAGCGATTTCAGGTCAGAAGGAAGTCTTTGTAGAAAATTCTTGTCAGAAACCCTCGGTGCCATTATACATAAGCTACGTAGATTGTGTAGTTCATATAGAGCATCTAGGTTCAATATTTCTGCTGATGACTCGACGATTAGATTTCTAACCTCGCTCATACCTGCAATGGCCTTGATATCACAGTCATGCGAACAATAGATTCGTAAAGTTGCACTTGGCCATTTAGCGAAATAGCCTCTATTAAGCTCCTTTATACTAGACAAATCGAGCGGCATAGCATCCGTCTGAACTACAGTATCGCTCTTGCTCTTTGACACCATTGTCTTAATTTCTCTTGTTGTCAGAGCTCCTTCAAAACTTATAAACTTATCTGCATACGATACTCCCACATGCTCCTCCATATCTACCTCTGACCAACACGCGGAATCAGAACCCTTGCTTTAAACAAGTCTCCATCGATTCCCAGTCTGATATCGCCGTTCATCATGTGCATTAGGTCTCTAGCGATTGCAAGCCCAAGCCCACTGCCTTCAGTATTTCTGGACTTGTCGCCTCTCTTAAATCTCTCCATCAGCTCATCTGGTCCAATGTCAAGTGCATCTCTAGACACGTTACTGATCTCGAGTGCCGCAAATTTGCCCATCTCGCGAACTTTTACGTATGCCCTTGTTCCAGGCATACTGTACTTGCTGACATTAGACAGAAGATTCTCAATTACGCGCCATAGCATCTTACCATCGGCGTTAACGTATACATGTTCATCTGTATTTTCGCAGTGAACTTCTATATCGGCTGCAACGAAGATATCGTTGAGTTCGCCAACTGCCTGTTTAGCCACACCATTTAGGTCGATAACCTCGACATTTATAGGCATTGCTCCACTTGAAGCCTTTGTCGCTTCGAAGAGGTCTCCACTGAGTTTCTGAAGTCTCTTGGTCTTCTGGTCAATGATATCCAGATAAGATGCCGCATCGGGACTATCCAGTCCTTGTATCTTGAGTAGATCAACGTAGGTCACGATAGATGTCAGCGGTGTCTTGAGGTCATGAGATACATTGGATATCAGCTCATTACGCAGCCTCTGACTTCGGAGCTCGTTCTCAAGTGCGATTTCCTCCGCCTTGGCAATCTCGTTAATATCACTCGCCAACCTCTCGAGCTCACCTCGGTGCTTTACGACAACTTTCTTATCGAAGTCACCTTCTTTTATCGCTCTAATACCTTCACGAATCCTCGCATAATCATTATAGAACCTGAGGATAAATATGATGATAATTGTCACTGCCACATAACTCCAGGCACTAAAGAAGTACACAGGTGTGAAAATCACAAATATAAATATGCACAACCTCTTCTTACTAACGTCCTTCGAGATGAAAAGTTTATATATCCCCATGATAATCTTTCCGATGATTGAGCGTTCGAAGAAGTCCCTATTCTTGATATTCTTCACTAGTGACGTGAGCAGAATCATTGCTATAAATACACATATAGTCATGAGAGCTAAAGATCCGAAGCCCTGTACCCACTCAGGTTTAAATGTCGAGTACTGCCTTCCCAGTAGCATATCGCTCTGCTCTGTAAGTTCCTTGACCGAAAACCCTTGCTTTACAATAGTTTTGAGTATATGGTCGAGCGATTTTCCTGAGGAGATGTATACGTAGAATATTTCTTCCGAAACAACAACTCCGACTCCCATTATAAAAATTCCGAGGATGCGAATTTCGGGAAAAATGCGGTCGATAAGGTTCAGCTTAATCCTACCTATCCTATCGAACTTACCGGTGAAATAAATGGCAAATATGGCACCAGCAAGTGTAAATGCGGCGAACACGATAAGAAGTATGAAGTTCGTCGTCAGTATGCCCACAAGTTTGTTCTTGTCGACATAGCCACTGAAATGTTCGCTCGTATATTCCTCATAGATGATGATTCTATTTGCCGATATGACAAGAAGCACCATGCTTATGGTTGCCACCAGGATGGCAAATTTCGATTTAAGTCCACGAAACTCGTCTCTTGTGACTTGTTCCCTCATTAGTTATCTCCTTCAAGCTTGTATCCTGTGCCCCATACAACCTTGATGTATCTAGGGTCTTTAGGATTGATTTCAATCTTCTCTCTGATATGCCTGATGTGTACCGCAACGGTGTTCTCAGGGTTATATGCAGGCTCGTCCCATACCGATTCATATATCTGTTCCATTGAAAATACACGGTCTGGACTCTGCGCCAGCAGCCTCAATATGCCGAATTCAGTCGCGGTTAACGTAACTCTTCGACCATCGACAGTAACTTTTTTGCTATTGTCATCTACGGTGAGTCCGCCCACTCTGTAGATGCCCTCTTCAGATGGCTCGTTAGCATTTCCAAACTGTGTATATCTACGGAGCTGTGATTTAACTCTAGCCACTAGCTCCATAGGGTTGAACGGCTTAGTTACGTAATCATCCGCACCGATATTTAGCCCGATAATCTTGTCGTAATCCTCAGACTTCGCAGATAGCATGATGATTGGGATATCCTTCTCATTTCTGATCATCTGTGTCGCCTGAATTCCATCGAGTTTAGGCATCATAACATCCATAATGGCCAGTTTCACGTCTTCGCTCTTCACTACATTGAGAGCCTCGAATCCATCGTGCGCCTTCACCACCTCGAAGCCTTCATTATTTAAATATATCTCTATCGCTCTGGCGATTTCTCTATCGTCGTCACATACTAGAATCTTCACGGTATACCCTCCTTAAATTGCATCTATTAGAAGTATATATCATTTGGCATAAGAAATTCGATTGTATTTATTATGATTTCTTTAAATTAAAATAGCAGTGGTTTAAACATTTCTCAAGTGCTTAATTCGCACCTCATTAAAATGATTAAAATCCACTGCCATAATTAATTGTTATTGTAGTTTCCCGACTTGCCGAGACTGTATGCCTGGCAATTTATCAGCAGGAGTCTTATTACTTATATCCCTCGTTATCACTCTTCTTACTTGTCACGTTGAGTGCAACCCATAGAACGAATGCAACTAACGTGAACACTATTAGTGCGTAGAAGTTGGAATCGTACTTTCCACCTGCAGCCTCGAGCAGCTTAGCCGAGATAATCGGTCCGATGATAGCCGCTGGAATCAAGGAGAAGTTCGCGATACTGAAGTTAGTAGGGAAATACTTCGATCCGAAAGCCTTGTTAACATATGCGGATGTGAGTGTTGGAGTTCCTCCGTAAGCTAGACCTACGAAGATCAGTCCAACGATAATCGCAATAAGTGAGTGACTCATACCACCGATTACAAGGAGAACGCCTGCCGCAAACATGAACATGTTGTTCACAATAGATGTAGTCTTTCTACCGAACTTATCGAAGTTGTTACCTGTAACGATTCTGCCTGCTCCGTTAAATAAAGAAACAATCATTCCGAGTACTGCCGATCCGCCGTAAGCGAGTGAGATATTGGCCGCACTATTGATAACCATTAGACCAGCTGAATTTAGAGCAACAGCCCAGATGAAGAACACCCAGAATCTTCCAGTCTTCATCATCTCTGCAGTTGTGTAGTGATGAGTCTTATCATCTGTTACTGCAACCTTGCTTGCACTAGCTGCCGGAGCTTCTGGCGACTTGATGATGATTGCCGCAACCAACATTACCACGAATATTGTGATAGCGAGAAGCTTAAACGTTGGAAAAATTCCAATCTTAGCTATGAACTTTGTTACGACGCTCCCGAGAACTAGTCCGCCGAGACCGAATCCCATGAGCATGATTCCCGAAGCAAGGCCAACCTTGTCTGGGAACCATTTAGTAATAGTAGTGATAACAGCGTTATATCCGATACCTACACCACCGCCACCGAAGATACCATAGAATAGGTATAGCTTCATAAGGCTTCCTGAAGCATCTGCTGGATTCAAAGTCGAAACCATAAAGAATCCGATGAGAAGTAGAACCGCTGAGATGAGCAGTCTCACCTTAACGCCAAACTTCTTGCCTAGCTGTCCTCCAATGAGTCCACCTAGGCAAAACATAATCATCGAGATAGTGAATGTCATCGACATCTGCGCAACTGTCCATGTCTTGAATACCTCTGCAAAAGGAGTTCTAAACAGAGACCATGCATAAATAAGTCCGAGGAATAGCGTCGAAATAGTCGCCATTCCGAGATACAACCATCTTTTGTTGTTATTCATTTCTTAAACCACCTGTCCTTACCTGATTGTGCTGCCATTACCTCACTGCAGCACTTTAATCTCATAGCGCCCTCGCTCTCTACGCTGAACGCCAATGCAAAATATAATACCACTTTTCACATTTATTTTCTAGCAATTGTTATCATATATTGCACATAACTTTTTATTGCTTGCGCATCTATAAGTATCTATGCTTCGAGGACTGTCTTCACCTTTCTATAAGCAAAGTCAGTTGTGCTTCCAATTTCTTCATATATAAATGACTCGAGTGTTGTTATCGTGCAGCCCATATCGCGTAGCGTTTTCATAGCTTCCTCGAGATCTTCCTTCTGTTTCGAGGCACAGCAATCCTTGAGAATCTGAACTTCATAGCCCTTCTCGATTAGACTTCTCGCACTCTGGAGAATTCCGATGTGCGCCTCTAAACCAGCCAGCACAATACGTCTGCCCTTATGCGACGCTAGCAGGCTCTCCATGTCTTGTGAAGATGTACAATCGAATTCGACCTTGTCCAGCTTCTCAAAGCTACGTAGCTCACTCTTGAGTTCGCCTGAAATCGGCTCAGTGTCATAGCCATACTGCTCCGTAAGCAGTGTAGGAAGCTCTAATATGCTGAGGCATCTTGCCAGCTTGAGCACACTATCCATAAACTTCTCACTCTTGCGAACCTCAGGAATTATATGGTTCTGAACATCCATGATTATACACATCGTATTATCCGAGCCCAGTCCACGGAGCTTTGCGAGCATGCCGTTATCCACACGGTTCACCTTGTACGGAGTAATGGTCGCATATCCATTTGCAAGGCAGTTAAGATCTGTATTTGACGGCTGTGCACTACCATCAGTAAGCTCACCATTATACTTATATTCTCCTTCTGCAAAAGGTTTATTCGCGTGTTCTTCATCCTCGCCACTTAGATTTTTTTCTATGACTCTCTCAAATGTGTTGTTGAAACCACAGATACCAGCTTCCGCATATCTTACACCTTTAATCTGCCACTTAGGTAAATCTGGAGCATTTACATTTAAGATGATGCCTGGCTGCAGTTTCTGCGTCATATCGAGTATCTCCGGTATCATCTCACAAATGAATTCGAAGTGCGTAGCCTGTTTATTAGTCACGGAAAGTACAAGAGCTCTATATCCGTTCAGTGCTCCTTCATTTGCAATCGCAAATGTGCCTGAGTAATTGATATCTATTCCAGCATTTCCTCCATGGTTGATTCCACCGATAACGAAGTCAGGAGGTGTTCCCGCTTCTCTCATCATATCGATACCGTACTTCGCACAGTCCGCAGGAGTCCCAGTTAGAGCGATGGCCTTTAACGCCCCGTCCATCTCAACCTGCTTTGCCGTCACTTTACCGCTGAGCGTAATCGCCTGACCGCTAGCACTTCTCTGCTTGTCAGGCGCCACGACGTAAACCTCCGCCATGTGCGAGAGGAAACGTACCAGCGTACGGATTCCAAATGCCTCTATTCCATCATCGTTGCTAACTAATATTCTAAGCATTGATATTCCTCATTCCCTTCTTTATATTGCCGACAAACATTTTGATGAGCAGTCTCAGTAGCGGTTCCGACACCCTGTAGAAGTAGAAGTACACCACCTGCTCGTCTTCAGTGCAGAGATCAGTAACAGGGTTCATCATAAGCCCGACATCCTTGCCCACCTGGCACAGCTGCTCTGCCGGCACAGGAGCCTTGATTCGAAGCATCACCGCGAGCCCAGACTTTGAATCAAGCGCTTCAATCAGTCCCTCTCCATATTCCTTGAACATCTCCATTGTTGTATGGAGCTTCTCCGCGTTTCTCTTCCTGCACTTCTTGATGTGTCTATAGTAGTAGCCATTATCCATGTATAGAGCTAGGCAAATCTGCTCCGCCTTGGAACAGGTCTGCGAATACTTACTCTTAATTCTGTCAAATACTTCCACGAGCTCCTTCGGTAGCACCATATAGCTTATCTTAATCGATGCAAAAAGCGTCGATGAGAAGGAGCCGAGATACACGACTCTCCCCGATCTATCGAGGCCTTGCAGAGCTGGTATAGGCTTTCCAAAGTATCTGAGTTCACTGTCATAATCATCCTCGAGGATGTAACTATCGTTGTCTTCCGCCCATTTAATCAGTTCATATCTACGGCCAATCGGCATAACTGCACCTGACGGAAACTGATTTGACGGATTTACGTAGACGAGGCTTCGCATATTGACCGGTAGACGCTCAATCGTAATGCCGTTATCTTGTACCGGAATATTAGATAGACTAACGCCCTCATCTTTAAAAATCTCACGAACAGGGCCATATCCCGGAGACTCCATCGCGGCATTGCTAATGCCGAGTTCTCTGAGGATACGGATTAGATGAGTTGTGAGTTGTTGCGAGCCTGCGCCTATCACGACCTGATCTGGCGAGCATTTTACACCTCTTCCAGCGTATAGGTATTTTGCAATCTCGTAGCGAAGTGCCGCCTCACCCTGCACATCAGCTTCTGACTGTAATGCATAAGCGTATTCATTGAAAACCTTGCTCATGCACTTCTTCCATTTCGAGAACTCGAAGCTCTCCTCATCATAGATGAGTGAACGCTCCTTGACCGTCTTGGTGCTCTCTGGCGGAAGAAGCTCGTCGAGCGTCAGTTCTCCTTCCTCACTTCCATTTCCAACTGCGCCAGAGATATCATCGCTGACGTAATAGCCTGACTTAGGCCTGCTCTCTATATATCCTTCAACGAGCAGCTGGTTGTATGCTGTTTCTACAGTCGTGACGCTGATGCCGTTTTCCTTAGCGAGCTGTCTTAGCGAAGGCAGTTTCATGCCGAGCTCAAACTCACCAGAAAGGATTTTGGCCTTTATGTAGTCAAAAATCTGTATATATAGATTTTGATCATTATTGTCGGCAAAATCGAAAATAATGCTTCTCATCGTCTATTTTCCCCTATCTGTATTCCAAAAATTTATCTAAATTGTACATTTCTATAACTGCACTATACTGTTATTATAATACCTGTCGAAAGAGTGCACAACGGCAAATCGATATAAAAAACAACATTTATATAACGAATATAGATTGCTATATGGAGGAAAAATTATGATTGAAACTAAGAACCAGACAGGCGGCACAAGCCGTGCTGATAGAAGTTATAAGACTTTGATACTTGTAACTACAGCGATGATGACCGCTATGGTTATGATTGCTACTACATTCTTCAAGATTCCTAATGCAATGGGATATATCCACTTAGGCGATGGATTCGTGCTCCTCGCGGCAATCATTTTGCCTAAGAAGTACGCTTGCTTTGCTGGCGGTGTAGGTGCGGGACTTGCTGACATATACGGTGGCTATGCAGTGTGGGCTCCTTGGACCTTCGTGATCAAGATTGTTATGGTACTTATAGTTCAGCTATTCTTTGACTTCCTTATAAAGCGTGCAGCGAACGGAAATCATGTAGCAAAGCTTGCTGGCCTTCCTTTTGCAGAGCTCTTCGCATACGTGCTTGCAGTTCTATGGACCGCATCAGGCTACTATGTAGCTCAGGGTTTTATCTACGGCAACTGGGTAGCTCCGATTGCAGATGTTCCTGGCAACATCCTGCAAGCTACTGTAGGTGCAGTCGTTGCAATTGTAGTTTCTGTTGCGCTAGGCAAGACTGCTCTTGGCAGCAAATTCTACTACAGGAGAGCAACTCTCTAATAACGTTAGGATACTAAAATCGAGGGTATAATTAATGGAATATAAGAGAATATTATCAATTCAAGACATATCGTGTGTCGGACAATGCTCATTGACGGTCGCACTGCCTATACTTTCGGCTTGTGGACATGAGACAGCAATCTTGCCTGCGGCTGTGCTTTCAAATCACACAGGCGGCTTCAAAGACTTCACTTGCAGAGATTTAACAGAAGATATGCCTGATATCGTCAAGCAGTGGGAAGTCGAAGGAATTACATTTGACGGGGCATACACAGGCTACCTCGGAAGCAGTGAGCAGATTGCGTATGTCAAAGACATATTTGAAAGGCTCGTTTCTCCTTCAGGACTACGTATCGTCGATCCAGCGATGGCTGACAGCGGTAAGCTCTACCCTGCATTCGACATGGACTTCGTAGAGGTTATGAAGTCACTAGTTGCTGCCGCAGACGTCGCCCTTCCTAATATCACGGAAGCTGCACTCCTCACTGGAAACGAGTACAGAGAAAGCTACGATGAAGCATACGCAGAGAAGCTTGTAAGCGGACTTCATGAGCTCGGCACTAAGACTGTCATCATGACTGGTGTCAGCTATGATGATGCAACGACAGGAATTCTCGTATCAGATGAAAACGGTCTTAATTATATAAGACACGAGAAGATGCCTATCACCTGCCACGGAACTGGTGACGTGTTCGCTTCCGCATTTGTAGGCTCTTACTTAACAGGCAAGGATAAGGCTGAGGCCGCTAGAATCGCAGGCGAATATGTACTCAGCTGTATTAAGAACACTATCGATGACAAGGAGCACTGGTACGGCGTTAAGTTCGAGCCGCTCCTCGGAAATCTAATTTCAGCTATTCGCGGTTAATCCGCCAGCACCGTGTAACCATATATTTTATAAACATGTAGTCGGGAACGCGAGTTCTCGGCTTATTGTTTTGTCCGTAATTATTTGACATTTTGCACTCGCACGTTATCAGAGTGTATTTTATCTAAAAATTTTTAACTACTTACATGTTTACAGGCCTATTGCAAGCCAGTATATGGTAAAATGGCATAGACACTCGTTACTTATGAACTGTCAGATGTACTTGTTGGCGTCAGACCACCAGGGGCGATTATTAACGAAAACACACTTATTATCGGAGGATATAATGAACGACAAAATTGCAGGCAAATTCCGAGGCACAGGAATCAAGGCCGGCCTCATGTACGGAATGGCCGAATTCTACGGTGGTGGTGCTTTTGTAATCATCAACACCTTCTTCTTGGTTTTCTTGACTAAAGCACTTGGTATGCCAGCCGCACTCGCTGGTGCAATCCCGATGGTCGGAAAAGTATGGGATGCCATTACCGACCCGATGATGGGAAATATCACGGATAGAACAACATCGAAATTTGGCCCTAAGAGACTATATATCTTGATTGGCGGCCTCTTGTCTGCCATTGCCTTTATATTGCTATGGACTACTATTCCGTCACACAACACTACGGTGTTATTCATCTACTATATAGTGATATATTGCTTGTTCTCGACATGCTTTACTATCATCATGGTGCCTTACAACGGACTTCTTCCTGATATGGTTGACAGCTATGACGTGCGCTCGAAGTTTTCCAGCCTCAGAATGATCTGGTCGACTATCGGAGCTATCTTGGCTGGACTCGTTCCGACACTCATGATAAAGGATACGCTAAACACTAGCCTGTATCTCAAGGTTGCTGTCATCTTCGGCATACTATTTGGAATAGCCTCTATTGTAACTTTTGCAGGAACTTGGGAAAAGGTAAAGCCGCCAGTAAAGACTAGACTTCGTGACAGCTTCTCCGAGGCATCGTCAGTGTTCAAGAGCCGTTCCTTCAAGATTTTCATCGGCATCTACCTATCAGGACAGTGTGCTATGGACTTCGTATCAGGTATGGCGATTTACTATATCGATGATGTTCTGCGAGGATACGATAAAGGCTACCTGACTATGCTGATGGGAGTTCTTCTCTCATCTCAGCTTATAGGCATGCTCATATTCACACCGATAATGACTAGGACTTCCAAGCGTACCACTATACTCATCGGTGCACCTATCAGAATAGTATCGACTCTGGGACTACTCGCATTTTCATATGCAGGTGCCCCAATTGCACCTGTTCTGCTACTATCGGCTGGAGTTGGAATCGGTAACGCAGCAACACTGACAAGTATATTTGCAATCCTCGCCGACATGGCGGATATCGATGAACTTATAACTTCCACGAGCCGTCCTGGTATCGTGTCTGGTATGGCAACATTTGCAAGAAAAATCTCTGCTGGCCTATCAGTATGGTTTATTGGAATCCTCCTCTCGCTGGTTGGGTATGATGCGAAGCTCGCACATTCCGGCGTAGGTCAGGCACTATCGACGCAGCGCGGAATCGCGATGATATTCATCGCCATTCCTGTGATTCTCGTAGTATTTCTACTGATATTCGGCTACATCTTCCCTATCACAAACAAGGAATTCGATATAGTTAAGAGGGAAATAGCCAGAAGACGGGGCGAAGATGACAGTGTTATAACAGACGACGAGAAGCGTATCCTCGAGCGTGTAACAGGCTTCAAGTACGAGAATTTGTGGAAGGTTTCAAACGAGCACAAGGTTAAATAACACAAAGGATACAAAGGATACGATATAGGTTACAGCTTATAAACGGTAACTTGACCGAAAGCACAAGGTGAAAGCAGATGGCTAACACAGAAAAGAAAAACGATACGGTTAGGAAGCGCCCCCTCGTATGGGCACACCGCGGCGCAAGTGGGTACTGCCCAGAGAATACTCTCCCTGCATTTCAGAAAGCCTTTGAGATGGGTTCGGATGGGATCGAGCTAGACATTCAGATGACGAAGGATGGTGAACTAGTCGTATGTCACGACGAGACTGTCGACAGGACATCGAGTGGTAGCGGCTGGATTAAAGATATGACTTTAGCGGAGCTTAAAAGTCTTGATTTTTCATGCGGACAAAAGGATTTCGCAGGAGTAACTATCCCGACGATGCGAGAGGTATTCGAACTGCTCGCAGATACCGAAATGGTTATTAATATAGAGCTCAAGACTGGGATTGTGTTCTATCCAGGCATGGCCGAAAAGCTCATGGCGCTGACTAAGGAATGCGGATTTACAGACCGCGTTATATATTCCTCGTTTAACCACTATACAGTCAAGCATATGCGAGAGCTCGACCCTGAAGTCAAGTTAGGATTTCTCTATGCTGATGGAACGATAGATATGCCTGCTTATGCTAAAAAGCACGGAGTACAGGCGCTTCACCCTGCGCTTTACAACATACAGTTCCCAGGTCTAGTGCAAGAGTGTCACAGCAGTGGTCTAGCAGTCAATGTCTGGACTGTAGATACCGAGGAACATCTGGCTCTTTGCTGCAAGGCGGACGTCGACGCAATTATTACGAACTATCCTGATAAAGCATTTGAAATAGTCAAGAGGATTATATGAAAAACGATGTAAAGAATTGTCATAATGCATATCCCACAATTGTAGACGTTTCCAAGTCAATCAATTTGTGTCATGCACAGCTACCGGCTGATATTAAAATTCTCAAGGAAAATACTTATGATGAACACATGGATACAGCTAACAAGCTGTGGCGAAAGCATCATGTGAAGCAAGGCGACTTTATAGCATATGACGGTCTTACTATACGGTATTACCATGCTGCACAGCAGGAATCCGCAAAAGGCTGCATCGTCATGCTCCACGGTTACTGCGGTTTCTGGGGAAAATTCCACGAGATGGCCGAATATTACTGGCATGCTGGCTATGAAGTATTTTTCATGGAGCACCGCGGCCACGGCTATTCGGGCAGACAGATAGAAGGGGATGATATCGTTCATGTAAATAGCTACAATGACTACACTCGAGACCTCCACCAGTTTATGACTGAGGTTGTTAAACCACATATAGGCGACATTGCTTGCATCATGTTCGCACACTCTATGGGAGGAGCAATAGGCGTCCTTTATCTGGAGCAACATCCAGGAATATTCGACGCGGCAATCCTAAGCTCACCGATGTTCAAGATAAGGACTGGCGGCACATCGCTGCTCATGATCAAGTTCCTACTGGCAAAAATCAAACTACTGCGCCAAGAGAAGTTGCCGTTCCCTGGCGGTAAACATTGGGATGGAGTTTCTACTGACGGGAAGAGCAGCGCGATGTCGGAGCCGAGGTACACGG
>NZ_CP016199.1:197788-203049 GCF_002243385.1 Mogibacterium pumilum
CTACTTACGAGAAGAGCAGCGCGATGTCAGAACCGAGGTACACGTATATATTTAATCAGCGTCTTGAAGACAGTCACTATCATACAAATATGATGTCTAACGGCTGGGGCTACGCAAGTTTCCGCGCAACTCCTAAAATTCTGAAAGATGCTGGCAAGATAGAGATTCCAGTTTTGCTCTTAACATCTGGAAACGATGCACTTGTAGATCCAAGTGGTCACTACAAATTTGCAGGTAGCACCCCGAACACCGAGTTCGTCATATATGAAGGCGCCAGGCACGAGCTATATAACGGAACTGACGAGATACTAGATGACTACTACACTAGAATATTTGAGTTTGTTGAGAAAATTATAGAGTCGAAAGCTAACTCATAGTTCGCTCATCTGAACTCAGAATACGTAAAAAAATAAGCCATTTCCGATACAGGGGAGTGGCTTATCACTTATTGAAAATCCTTTTAAAAAGAAGTTATTACCGCCCCTATGCCGAAGATAATTCTCGATATATTGGCAACTATAATAGGGTAATCTCGCTTTTCCTTACACACGCCGTATGTCACCCACAGCGTGCAGTTTATTGCTGCAGTAGCGGCTGAATAAAGCTTCCTTTGTTGCCATTGAGGTTGCTCATAATCTGCGCGATATATGCTACGTACATAAGAGTCGACATGCATGTTCCTGCCCAGCCTAGCATAGTTGCTTTCTTCTCACTTATGTTATACCCTCCTTTATTTTCTCTATATCTCTTTTACGAACACGGGCATTATATACAACTATCTAGGGGCATCAAGATTAAATTCTTATAAATTCGCATCATAATGATATTTATATCGAACAAATTACTATTCTGTTCTCCTTCTCCTAAGCTCTGCAACGAGGCTTAAATCGTAGTCATAAACAGGTTTTTTGCTCACGCCTAATTCTCCAATTTCCACGTTTTTATTCTTGCCATGAAAATCACTGCCTCCACTCACCAGAAGGTCCCGCCTCTCTGCAATCTCTAGAAGCATCTCGATTTCATTATCATCGTATCTGGAATAGAAGCATTCCAGTCCTTCGATCCCTATAGCTTGCAGAACATCGAGTTTAGCTTCGAAATCAGCTCTATCCATATGTTCTTCATTCTCACCACCGAGTGGATGAGCCCATATAGCAACTCCTCCAGATGACTTAATCGCCCTAATGGCCAGTTCTGCTGGAATCCTATTGTCTGCTCCGAACTCGAGGTGCCTATTGATAACTTCTGTCCGTGTACCGGGAATTCCTTTTCGCATTAGGATATTAGCTATGTGTGGCTTTCCTGCTGACGGGATTGCTTCTAGCTCCGTAACCTCTTCTCTAGTTAATTCTATACCATCCACTTCTCTAAGGTGTTCAATTCTAATCGCGAGCTTGTCTTCCCTCTTCACCTCTGCAGCAGAAAGTGCTTCCCTAAAGGCAGGATGTTTGTCATCATACGAGTATCCGAGGATGTGGCACTTGATTTCGCCGGTTTCACAAGAGAACTCTATGCCTTTGTAAAACTCCATATCTTCTGGAACCATTCCCTGAACCTCATTAGCACCAGCAGTAGTGTCATGGTCTGTCAGAGAGAATACTTTGATGCCAGATGCTTTGACCATCTGCACGACTTCCTGTGGACTATACGATCCGTCAGATGCCGTGGTATGCAAGTGCATATCGACTAATATTCTATTGTCCTTCAATCTATGCACCTTCCTTTTCTGGTTTCCGTTGCATATACCTGCATCTCGGTATATGTGTCTACGCAGGATTATCCTAAGCATATCTCGCTACTTATTCGCGCAAGCTAACGGTTCGTTAACTTATTCGGCAGTGAATTTCATACCTTTGGTCTTGGCAACTTCTTTGCCCTCTGCGCTAAAGACAGCTTCTACACCCTTCTGTTTCTTGATAAACACCTTACCGCCATCTACACCCTTCATCAGGCAAATTGTGCTCATAGCGTCGATGTCCATCGAGCGACCTTTCTTCGCCACCAAGCTGACCGCCTCGAGCTGCGTTTCAACTGGATATCCGGTCTTACTACTCAATACGTGGTGGTAAATCTTGCCGTTCTGCTGAAACTGCCTCTCGTAAATTCCCGAGGTTACAACAGTCTGATTCTTCGCCGTCGTCGTTCCGATAATCTCAGTTCTATCTGTGTAAGGCTTCTCGATTCCGATTATGAATGGACTACCATCAGGCTTACTTCCTATCGTAGAAATGTTTCCGCCGAGGTTGATTACCGCAGAGGTTACCCCCTCTTTCTCAAGAAGAGTTGTAAGCTCATCTGCAACGTACCCCTTGGCGATTCCCCCGAGGTCGAGTTTCGCCTTCGGATCCGCTAGTCTTATCTTGTTTCCGTCAAATTGAATATTCTTGTAATTGACATGCTTCAGCGCTTCGGTGATTTTGGACTGCTCTGGCACTACCGGATTCTCCGCCTGGAAATCCCATAGTCCCGATACTGATCCGATAGTTATGTCGAAGTCACCGTCTGAAAGTTCACCGTACTTCACGCCAGCCTTTACGACCTTAAGTGTGTCTTTACCTACAGGCACCCAATTCCCACCAGCGTTGTTAATCTGACTTACTTCACTGGAATCAATCGTGTTGCTAAGTGTGTTCTCGAGTTCACGGCAGCGCTTATAAGCCTTGTCGATTGCAGCCTCTGCCTTATCCTTATCAAGTTCTCCATCCATATCGTATATCGAAATCTTGCACACCGTATCGAGATAGAAGCCTTCCTTTGAGACAGGCTCAACATCCTTGGTGCTCTTGCAAGCTGTCTGTGTTATAATAACCGTTGCGATTATTACGAATATTAACGAAAGTTTTATGGTTTGTTTACTAAGTCTAATCAATGTATTACCTCACAATTAAGGGGTGACGGGGAATAACGAATAATGTTAAAAGGATTTGTAAGAAAAGCGGATATTATCCTCTTCGTAATCCTCATCTCATTCGGCATCGCCTCCTCGGTATGGCTCAGCATGACGAGTCATTCGGGAGAAAAAGCCATAGTGAAAGTTGATGGCAAGATGTACGGGGTGTACAGCTTGTCTGAGGATAAAACGATTGCGGTAAAGCAGGGTAATAAGCTTAACGTAATAAAAATAAAGCACGGCTCCGTGACGATGTCCGAGGCATCGTGCGATAATCAGGTGTGCGTAAAGCACAAATCAATAAGCAGGACCGGGGAAAGCATCATCTGCCTTCCTAACAAGGTAGTCGTTTCGATAAGCGGAAAGGGGGCGAACAGCTATGACTCAATCTCGAGTTAATCGTTCAAACGAATCTTCATCTAGAACCACTCGTGGCCGTAGCAATAACGTCGCGGTAGTCGCGCTTCTAGCTTCACTAGCACTCATTTTATCGTATATCGAAGCTATTATACCATATACTCCAGGCATTCCGGGGATCAAATTAGGGATAGCTAACTTAGTTGCTGTCGTAGCTCTGTATAAGCTCTCAGCCAAGCATGCTGTGATGCTAAATGCGATTAGAATCATCGTTGCCGGACTCCTTTTCACCGGAGTGTTCGGCATGCTCTACTCTCTCGCAGGAGCGACTATCAGTTTGATAGGCATGATTCTCCTCAAGAAGACCGAACTCTTCAGCATCACTGGAGTCAGTATGGCGGGCGGATTTCTGCATAACATGGGGCAGCTGGCGATTGCGGCCATCCTAATCAACGACATCCGGATTTTCTACTACCTTCCTGTACTTATGATTTCTGGAACTGTTGCAGGTGTTGCGATTGGAATAGCCGCCGATCTGGTGATTAGAAGGGCGAAGTTTATTAGATACGTTCAGTAAAGTGTTACTAAAATAATAGACTGCAAGATTTATTCTCGCAGTCATTTTTAATTCATCTTCATATTTAATCTGCTTTTATTTTCAACTTAACCAAGGGTCACTTATTGATCCGACTCTTCATCATGCACAATATAAACGATCATGCCACCAGTTGACTTCGCACCAGTATTCCATAGAGCCTTAAGATCTAGCCACTTATAGTCACTATAAGTTACAGCTTTGACTTTGACCCCTTCTTGGGTTTCTTTATATCCATTTGCCAGATACCAGTGCCACATAAGGTGCGGAACCAATCCTGGTTGCCGTCATAAGAATTCCCTATATAATGATAGCTTAATTCTCTCTGCATTCCTGTTAAGTCCTTCTTCTACTTATTCCAATTTATCTGAATATGAGGTGCAGCGGAGTTAACGCTCCACACTATATTATTCATTCCATTCCGTATGTCAGTAGTCTGCATAACAGATTCCTAATTCGAAATTTTAGCCTTCAAAAGCAAAAGCAGGGCAATCATGCCCTGCGATATACCGAAGTTATAATTCCAACTAAAAATCAATCAACTTATGCCTCAAGAGCAGCGTTAAGTGAGTTGATTAGCTGGTCTGCATCAAGTCCGTGAACCTGAGCAGCCTGTCCGATGGACTCTCCTTGAGATGCCGGGCAGCCGATGCACATCATTCCGTTCTGAAAGAATACCTGAATTAGATCAGGGTTCTCGTTGATAACATCTCCGATAATCGTATCTTTTGTAATCTTAGCCATTTATCTTTTATCCCCTTTCCGAATGTTATTTCTATTTTTCTATTGCAACAGTACCACTTTGAAGGTATAAAATCAATACTAGTAAAGTATATTTTTAAATTCCTACTTGTTCACTCGGAATTCACTTTACATGTTGGTTTTTAGTGCTATAATGAGATGTTAATTTTACAAAATAGAATCGTATAATGTTGTTAAAAGTTCAAAATAAAGGGAGCGACTAATGTTAGAATTTAGACCTGTCAGATTAGATGACCAAGATTTCGCCAAAACTGTCATCTGCTCGAGCGGATGTCATGGAGCCGACTACAGTTTTGCAAATTTATATATTTGGAGGAATGCGTACGAACCGGAGATTGCTTTTAGGGGCAATCGTATGGTAATTAGAATGCCAAAGTTTGGTTATATATTTGCATACCCAAAGGGCAGCGGTGATGTTGCACCGATTATCGAGGAGTTGCGTGAAGACGCACATTCCCGTGGTCAGAAACTCATAATGCGTGGTCTCACACCGAAGACACTCGAAGAATTTGAACCTCTATACGGCGACCAGTTTACAATCGAGGAAAACCGTGAGGATGCTGATTACATCTACACAGTAGAGAAGCTCCGCGACCTTAGAGGACGTAAGTTATCGTCTAAACGCAATCACATCAAGCACTTTGAGAGAAATGGCGA
>NZ_CP016199.1:203074-217302 GCF_002243385.1 Mogibacterium pumilum
GGGAGTTCAAGCTCATCGAGGGTGGTTCAGATATTGATACTGCACGAGATTTTGTCACTGAATTCTACAAAGAAAAAGGCGACCCTGATCTCGTCAAAGAAGCTGGAGCTATCGAGCAGATGTTCGAGAACTTCGAAGCACTTGGATTCTTTGGAGGTCTACTCTATCAGAATGGATTACCAGTTGCATTTACCGCAGCTACTCAGCTGGACCAACTAACCATGGATGTGCATTTCGAAAAGGCTCTCCCAAGTATCGAGGGCGCATACACGATGATCAACCGTGAATTCGTGAGAGCGATTTCCGAGAGATTTCCTGATGTTGAATATGTTAACCGCGAGGAGGACATGGGAATCGAAGGTCTTCGCAAGGCTAAGGAGAGCTACCACCCAGATTTTCTACTCATGAAATATACGGCTTATGAAAAATAAATACATTATCAGACCTCGCGAGGCCTCTGACTTCAATGACTTTGTAGAGCTTCGCAGCAAGGTGTTCGGAGATGACAAAGATTTCATCAACTTTTTTGATAAATGCTTTCGAGATAACTACATAGACTTTCTAATACTAGAGGAGCAAGATGACAAGAATGTGCTAAAGGCGGCTCTCACCCAGTTTGATATGGGAAGGTTGATTGTGCCTGATAACAAAGACTCTGAAATAGCCGGAAAATCAATAGAGATGAGTTACGCAATCTGCACTGATCCTGCCGCTCGTGGCAAGGGCTACGGCTCTCATATCACGGTCTATGCCAGAGAGATTGCTGAGAGCAGTCGAAAGCTCTCGATGCTCTCCCCTGCTGAGCCTAACTTGATTGATTTTTATGAACCCCTCGAATATAAAAAATTCATGTACGCCGAACAAGCTGTTGTTAAGTTTACCGATAGGGAGATTTTCAACACATTTAATGGTATTTCCTCAAACTCTCATGATAATGACGGTATCTCTAATGCATTTTACGGTAATAATTCTCGTTCTGTTTGCAGCATTTGCAACAATTTTGATGTGACAAGTCTATGCATTGATTCGATAGCGGCAGAAAAGTACAACGAGTATAGAGAATATATTCTAAAAGATCGTACCCATATTAAATTATCACAAGGAGCCTTACAATTTGCATCGTCATCAACTATAGACGGTAAAGGTATGCTTCTAATTAGTGATAGTACTAGAGCTGAGCCACTTGGGATCGCATCGTGCTCAGTGAGTGAAAAGCCGGACTCACTTGATATCTCTGAACTTCTTACGTTCAACGAAGCTGGCGGAGATTTGAATCTTGGACTATTTCTCTGCAAAGCTTTGGCTATGAGATACAGAAAACATATATGTGAATATATGATGCCTAGCGATAAATACAGCAAAACTGCCACCGTGCTTGGATTAATATCTGCAAAATCAGATGACATAACTGCATTATATGATAGTTCATTGAATAAATATCCGCCATATATGGGTTTTACGTTTGGTTAATCACCAAGTAAAGCATGAAAAAGGACGTCTCTACAAACCGTAGATAACGTCCTTTTAATATACATCGTTTATTCTGTTCTGTTATTTTTCTCTCGCCCTATGGCTTCCACAGCAGCGCTTCCGTATTCCGATTGACTTTTGCCGCCGGTTTCAGCACCGTGTACATACCTACGAACAGGTTCAACTCTAATCGGCTTTTGTCACCTTCCTACGAACCGCTGCCGCACAATGAACTGTTGGCATTGGCTCGTCCTCCTTTACTTAATCTAGTCTTTCTTCAATCTTCCTTCTCTTCTTGGCTACATTCTACAACACCTAAGTATCATTTGCAATAGTTTTTTGTAAAATTTAACATCAAATTATGTTATTGTTTTATGTAAAACCACAACTTTTTTTGTATGTTTGTCAATCATACATCTTGTATAACGCTTTCAAAGCTTTACTATCTGGCTTTTGAAATAGATTTATGAGGCTATTTACTCTCTTATCATCACTGTTCTATAATCGGAATCCATATATTCGTATCCGAAAGTAAGAAACACAGGCTCATATTTCTTACTAGTCAAAACTAGAATTCTGCTATCATTAGGAGCTACCGCAAGCAAAAAGTCATCTATCTCCTTATACAGCTGCATATCAACACCGCTTCTTTCAAAATTCGGATCAACCATCACATCGGTAATCAGAAAATACATAGCTCCATCCCCAGACACTCTACCAAAGGCAATGAGTTCATCGTTGACGTAAAGTCCAACCATAAATAGTCCATCTCGTAGTGCTTTGATCACAGTCTTAGGATTCCGCTTGCGTTCCCCACACTTATTCATTAAATTGATCAGCTCAATAGGTAGCGTTCTGTTAATGCGAATATCTGCTTTAATCATAGTTTAATTCCTAGTTACTCGTTATGTAGATTTCACTCCGACGTATGCAGCGTACTATTTAGCTCATCATATAGTGTCCTATATTAAATCACTTATCTAAATAGATTACTTATTTAACCTCAAAAGCATCATCAACTACTTCTTCTGCTAATTCTTCAATTTCTTCCTCTACCGCAGCTTCACCAAGTTCTTCTGTCTCCACTGCAGCAGTCTCAACTTTTGCGGCTTCTTTAGCAGCCTTCTCCTCTGCCTTCATAGCCTTGGCCTCTGCTGCTTTTGCAGCTTTTTCAGCCTTCACTGCTGCGATAGCCTGCATTTCTTCATCGCTAATGTAATTCTCCGGATTGAGTTTCCTTACTTCAGTTAATATAACTGATGCTACAAATAGCAGAACAGCGAATACGATATAAGACAAGCTTTGATTTAAAATATAAGAGATTGCATCTCCGAAGTGCTCGCCGATTGATGAGCCAGTAGTATTGAAATAATTTCTAAGATATGTAATCGAATTAAAAATCGCATATAGAGCATATACAGATATGATTCCTGTGCATACGTAAATTCCAATAGTAACCTTTGACATCTTAAGCTTCTTGTTATTCATAATTCCAGCCTTTCATTAAATATAATTTATAAATTGCTTAATAATTCAATTAAAATATTAACATGTACCCATATGTCATATCATGAAATCCGCGTGGTTGTTATGTGAATGCTTCAATTAAATGCTCTCACCTAACGCACATCCCAGTTTACAGGAGTAACCCCATGTCTCTCTAGGAAATTGTTTGCACGAGAGAAGTATTTCCCGCCAAAAAATCCCCTATATGCCGAGAGAGGACTCGGATGTACACCAGCAATAACCAGATGGTTCTTGTTCGTGATGAGCGGCAGCTTCGACTTTGCGTTCGAACCCCATAACATGAAGACTAGTGGCTTCTCACGTTCATTTAGCTTGCTTATAACCGCATCAGTCAGCAATTCCCAACCCTTGTCACGGTGTGAATTAGCCTCATATTCCCTAACCGTCAGAGCAGTGTTGAGTAGAAGAACTCCCGACTCAGCCCAAGGAATCAGGCAGCCGTTATTCATCGGCGGTGGAGCAATTCCTAGGTCGGACTCTATCTCTTTAAAAATATTCACCAACGAAGGTGGTTGTTTAACGCCTTTCTGTACGGAAAAAGCCATGCCGTGAGCCTGCCCAACCTCGTGATACGGATCTTGTCCGAGAAGCAGCACCTTTACGTCATCATATGGAGTGTATCTGAAAGCCGTAAATATCTCATCACGCGGAGGGAACACGGTATGCGATGCGTATTCCTCATCGAGGAACTCCTCTAGCGCTCGGTAATACGGTTTCTCCAACTCTTCAGAGAGAATGACGTCCCAATCATTTCCAACCTTAAATCTGTCTGTACTCATATTTTCTCCTGCAACATTACTTATCTTCTGCGATGCTTCGCTGGGTGAAGTGCTTCTTGTCTTGTATCGTACACCTTGTATACGAGCCATGCCATAAGCGAGCCAACGATTGCTCCAGTCACAACATCACCTGGATAATGAACCCCTACATAAAGTCTTGAAAGTGCCATCAAGAGCGCTAGCAAGAGTATCGGGATTCCATACTTCTTGGGGCAATTCAGATATATGCACATCGCTGCAGCAAATGAGCTTGCCGAATGACCAGAGGGGAATGACGGATCACGTTGCTTCTCAATCAGCCTTTGTACATTATCAAATACCTCGTACGGGCGCATCCTATCGATTAGTTCCTTGATTAGAAGGTTATTTACAATATACATCAGAGCTAGCGATGCAAGCATCAATAGCCCATACTTCCTAGTACGTTTAAATATAAGCAGCAATATCGCTATCACTATCCACATCATTCCCGCATCACCGAGATGTGTATATATCTTGACTATAGGCGTCAGCGAGTCATGAATAGCAAAGCTCTGAAACTTGATGAGCAGCGATCCGTCAATATTTTGAATGGTCTCTAGCATTAGCCCCCCTCAAATCATCTTCCAGAATAAGTTTTATATTCTCATTCTCGCGATCAAATTCACAGCATATAGCACCACAGCACTACTCTGCCCTAAACGAGGTCATACGCCTCGCGCTCTCTGTCTATATATATCTTGTGAAGTCTCATGCCGAAGTCGCATAAAATCTCGTAGTTGATAGTTCCAAGCTTACCTGCGAGCTCTTCTGCAGAAACCTCTTCCTCACCGGAGCGACCCATAATCACGACTTCATCGCCTTTGAGAACTCCGGGTACGTCCGTAACGTCGACCATACACTGATCCATGCAAATGCTTCCTACGACTGGCACGCGATAACCATTTACAAGAACTTCCGCCTTGCCCGTAAGTGCCCTCGAGTATCCGTCAGCATAGCCGATAGAGATTGTTGCAATCTTGCTCTCCCTCTCCGTTATGAACTTGCGGCCGTAGCTGATTGAAGTCCCAGCGGGAACTTTCTTGATGTGTATGATATACGCTTTTACAGACATTACCGGTTTAAGATCCAGCCTCGTCTTATCTACCTCTTCAGATGGGTAGCAGCCATACATGATGATTCCTGGTCTTACCGCGTCAAAATGAGTCCTTGGATAGTCCATAATCGCAGCACTGTTGGCGATGCTCAACATCGAGATGTTGATGCCACAGCCTGAGAGCTCCTCGTAGAAGTCGTTGAATAGCGAAAGCTGCTTATTAGTATATGTCGAATCCGCTTCATCGGAAGTCGCAAAGTGCGAGACCATGCCATTTATGCGAAGTCCCTCGAGCTCGTCCATCTCCTCAATCTCAGTTCTCGCAAACTCCTTCTCGAGTGGAGTTTCTATCCTGTATCCGATTCTACCCATGCCTGAGTCAATGGCGATGAAGCAGTCGATTACCGCCCCTCTCTCAACTGCAATCTCGGATCTCTTCTTTGCTCTCTCGAGACCGCCGACCACAATTGTTAGGTTGTGCTCGATTATTATATCTGTGCAATCCTCTGGTACGAAGCCGAGGAGCAATATGCTTTCATTAAATCCTGCTTCACGCAGCACGAGAGCCTCTTCAATCGTGGCAACTGCGAAGCGTGTAACTCCATTTGCACGTAGGACCTTGGCACAGCGAACGCTGCCATGTCCATACGAATCGGCTTTTATAACGCCTATTATTTCGCTGTTACCTATTACTCTTTTGATTTCCTTGATGTTGTGATCTAGCGCCATAAGGTCAATTTCTACCCATGTCTGACGCATTGATTCCTTATACATTTTTTACCCCTTTAAGTATTTAGTTCCTGACAGCTAGGCCGTCAGGAACTGTCTCTGTCAGTAGGTTATACTTTTATAAATTGCAAGTTTCCCTTTCAGCTACAGGTTATTCCCCTGCAAACCGTAAGTCATATCCTTGTAAATTAGCGGATAATCAGTTCATCGCGCGCTGGTCCGTTTGAAACCATGGATACGCGAACGCCTATTTCCTCTTCGATTCTCTCGATGTAAGCCTTACATTCACTTGGCAGATCATCGTAGTTCTTGATTTCTCTGATATCTGTCTTCCAGCCTGGAAGAATCTCGTAAACGGGCTTAGCTTTCTCGAGCAGTGGTGTGTTAGGGAAGTCCTTTGTCACTTCTCCGTCTATCTCATAGCCGACACAGATCTTGAGTTCGTCAAGATATCCCAGCACGTCAACTACTGTGACCGCAACCTCTGTAGCTCCCTGCATCATGCAGCCGTATCTGGTTGCAACTGCATCGAACCAGCCGACTCTTCTAGGTCTACCTGTAGTTACTCCGAATTCTCCGCCATCTCCGCCGCGTCTACGAAGCTCGTCAGCCTCGTCTCCAAATAGTTCGCTGACAAAAGCTCCCGCACCAACGGCTGAAGAGTACGCCTTCACAACTGTAACGATTCTCTCGATTGCATAAGGTGGAAGTCCAGCACCAGTAGCACCGAATCCTGCAAGTGTCGACGACGATGTTACCATCGGATAAATACCGTGGTCAGTATCCTTGAGTGCTCCGAGCTGACCTTCCAAGAGGATGTTTTTGCCCGCACGAAACGCGTCGTTTAACACCTGCGAAGTATGAGCAACGTATGGTTTCAGTATCTCGGCATACTCCATTAGCTCTTCATAGATATCTTCCGGCTTAATCTGCGGCTTGTGATACAAGTTTTCGAACAGCACATTTTTGATGCTACACACGTTGTTAATCCTCTCCATCAGGACTTCCTTGTCCGCATAGAGATCAGCAACCTGAAAACCAATCTTAGCATACTTGTCAGAGAAGCACGGTGCGATGCCCGCCTTAGTCGAACCGAAAGAATGTCCAGCAAGCCTCTCCTCTTCATGCGCATCAAGCGCCATATGATACGACATTACTAGCTGCGCTCTGTCCGAAATGATAATCTTGCCATGCGGAACGCCTGCCTCCTCGATAGAGGCGAGTTCTTCGAAAACCTTCTTGGCGTTGACAGCAACTCCATTTCCCAGAACACTTACAGCATCTTTGTTAAAAATGCCTGATGGCATGAGGTGAAGTCCGAATTTACCGAACTCATTCTTGATAGTGTGTCCAGCGTTACTTCCGCCCTGAAATCTCACGATATAATCGGATTCCTGTGCGAGCACATCTGTGATCTTACCCTTACCTTCATCGCCCCAATTGGCACCTACAACTGCTGTGATCATAAAAACCTCCTTGTGCATTACGCTACTGCGCCTGTGCCACGACTTTATGACCCCGTCGGTCTGATCCATGAACCAACCTTCTGTAAAGCCCAGCTATTAAATTCCCTTTCCTGTACTAATAGTACTTCGAGATTATTAAATATGAATTAAATATACCTTAAATATATTCAATCTTACTTGTGTTACGCCAGATTCCCATCTTCTCTGCTTCCTGAATAAGCTCTTCTCTAAAATCAGGATGCGCCACGCTGATGAGACTCTCGGCTCTCTGCCATGTCGACTTTCCTTTGAGGTTGACTGCACCGTACTCAGTCACGACATAGTGTGTCGCTGTTCGCGGTGTAGTTATGATAGAACCCCTTGGCAGAGTCGGATGAATGAGGGATATGACCTCTCCATTTGATTTAGTTCTCGTCGAATGCGTGCACATGAAGCTCTTACCGTTCTTAGATAAGAATGCTCCGAGTACAAAGTCGAGCTGTCCGCCAGTTCCCGTAAGCTGTCTGAAGCCTGCACTCTCTGAACAAACCTGTCCGTAGAGGTCAACTCCAACGCAGCTATTAATCGAGATGAAATTATCTATCTGCGAAATAGTGTGAACGCTGTTAACGTAATCAACCGGTGCAGCACAGCAGATTGGGTTATCGTCGATAAAATCATACAGCGCCTTGCTACCGACAGCTGCCGTATACACGGTCAGTCCCTTATCTACCTTCTTGTTGTTGGTCAGCTTACCGGCATAATAGAGATTCATAAAAGAATCTACGATTACCTCGCTGTGACCACCTAGGTCACGGATGTCGGACTCTGCGAGCAGGCCGCCGATTGCATTTGGCACGGCTCCAATTCCGAGCTGCAGCGTACTTTCATTTCTAATGCGATCTACTATCGACTCGGCAATCCTTCTGTCCTCAGGGCTCGCTGGTGCCGCCTTGAACTCTGCGAGTTCAGGGCTCTCTCCCTCGATGATGTAGTTTACATCAGATATATTGATATGCGACTCGTACCCGAGCGCAATTGGCATCTTCTCGTTAACCTCAACGATGACAATCTTGGAATTTTTGATAATTCCGAGAAGGTCGGCATTAGTCGGTCCAAAATTAAAGTTACCGTACCTATCCATTGGTGCAACCTGGATGCAGCAGATATCAAATCCATTGCCCTCCTGTCCCCAATATAGCGGCTCTTCGTTGAATAGAATTGGAACGTACCAACAGTTTCCCGCATCCGCCATCATTCTGTCCATGCCTGTATAATGCGATGAATAAAATCTAACTGTGTCAACGTCTCTCGTCGCCTTGAAAGTCTCCAGGAGATCATTTCTCACGGCAACTTCAGTCTGAATCTCTAATCCGCGAAGGAGCGTATCGGTCTTGAGGCGTTTTCCAAGGGCTCTGTCCATATAGATGGAACTCCCGGTTCCCACGCCGAAGTGCAGCCTATAGTTACTCTTAACTAGGCTGGCAGCGAAATCCGCATCGATCAGCTTGGTTTTGTATTCACTCTGCACTTGACTGATATCGTACATATTCGTCCCTCCGTTTTCTTAAATTGTCACTATTTGTCACAGATTTTTTGTGGCAAAATGACAAAATCATTTTAGCCTATTTGTGGCTTTTTTTCAAGCTTTTAAGGGCGTTCGAGGCGCGTTCAAATCTTAATATTTGCTTATGTTTAAGTGTTGAATTAGAGAAGTTAACGGACGTAAACGACGTCTCGTATCATCGTCCCTACCCTACCGTCGTGTACTCGCGCATGAGAAAAGGACATGTGCTATGTCCATGTCCTTTGTTTTTAATAAATTAAGTTATCTTTTTAGCTTTTTTATACCTTTTATGGCTTCATGCCACCATCATATTTTGCAATCACCATAACTATATGTACGAACTAGTCGCGCTTTGATAGAAGGTCTCTGATCTCTGTGAGGAGTTCAACCTCTGGTGTCGGCGTAGCTGGTTCTTCTGCAGCTTCCTTATCCTGCTTTTTATTAGCCTTACTGATAGCCTTAATCATTAGGAATACAGTCAATGCAATCAGCAAGAAGTTAATTATTGCCTGAATGAATACCCCGTAATTAATTGCTGCACTTCCAAAAGAAACCTTTAAGCCAGAGAAATCAATCCCTCCAATAATAACACCGACAATTGGCATGATAATATCATTAACCAGTGAAGTTATGATTGCCGTAAAGGCTGAGCCTATTATGATACCTACGGCCATGTCAAGTACATTTCCGCGAGAAATAAATTCTTTGAATTCTGCTATTAATCCCTTTGTCTCTTTCATTTTACCTTTTGCCCCTTTCAATATTGAACTAATAAACACTTCTTGAGTTCATGTTGCGTCTTCATAACGTACAATTATATTTAGCTACATAATGGATTACACTATAAATAGTTTCAGGTCAAGTGTTTTGGGTGAATTAATTGAAACAGATTTAATGGCATATAGACAAATTGCTGTGTCCACATGTTGTTCACACATATATCACTACATTTAGTTCATCCTCTCACTTATAAGCATATCTCATTTCGAAGAATATAATTATCTTTCTTTATATAACTACCACGACTCCCCCGTTTGTTATGTAGATATGACAATTCAAAAATATAAGTCTTATCGATAAATCCCTCCGCCTTGAACTACACACGATTCAGTGATATTATAATTAAGCTTGTGTTTAATGCTGATGATTGTAGTTAATCAGAGATTTATCCGGGATTACGTTCACAGGAGGCGTCATTCACAAGCGCCCAACCCATGTCTCGATAGCTCAGGGGACAGAGCACCGCTCTCCTAAAGCGGGTGTCGGAGGTTCGAATCCTCTTCGGGACACCACCTCAAAACACTGCAATTCTAACGAGTTGCGGTGTTTTTCTTTTTTGTCACATCAAGCTTTATTGTCGTGATTTGACTTATTTTGCCCCCGTTGGTGTTGCACCTAATGTTGCACCAATTGCACGTAATCGTTATATTTAAACAACTAACAACTACATATACCAGTTAGAAATCATCTGAAGATAAGATACATAACTCCACAAATCACTGCAGTGATTAATGCAGCAACAATCACTGATATGATTTTCTGATATGGGCGTTTTGCACTTTCTTCAAGTTTCTTTTACATTGTCGTATAGTGCTCGAGCACAGCCGCTGCAGCGCCTTTCGAACTAGACTCAACTACAGTTCCCAAAAGCTCTTTAATCACCTTGAAATTGCCCGTGGCATTTCTCTTCCAATCTGCGAACTCAGGACCGAGAATGTAGTCCTGATATTCCAGACTTTCTTCGGGTTTTCCTTCAAGCCTTTCAATAAGCCCTTTATCTCTCATAACTCTTACGACAGTTTTGACTTCATCATCTTTCGAATAGAATAACTCGGGTACCAGAGTCACTTTCTTGCGAATTGCATCTGCAACGAACAGATATAAGCAGAACTCCTTATCGACACATCTCTTGTCAGGGATATAAACAGGCACGGTGTCATCTGGTATCTGGAACTGACCTTTGTTCTTCTTGATCCCATAGTATTCGCAGATGCCGTCTACTTCCCTCTTCGTTAAGTTATACTTCATTTGAAACTGTTTCTTTGTAAGCATATTTATCACCTAATTTCTGAAACTTAATCTGTCACTATAATAGCACAGGAGCATATACTGCAAGACTTGTTTTTCGGTATAATAATCGTCAATTTCTCGTTACTACTCGCATCTGGTATAATAGCTAACATATGACGTAATTTAAATCTACTAAACTATGTTAAAAAAAGGTAATCATGATTGAACTTAGAAATGATTCATCGGTAACATACAACTACGACGAGTGGCTCGAGTTTTTCCGTGAAAACGACAAGCACCGGCTGCATATAGATTTCTCTCAAGAAGCAACTCTATCTGATGAAACCAAAGCACTGATACTGCCTTCTATTTCTGCGTTTCAAATAGGCGAGCACAGCGACGGAATTCATCTTCTCAAGGCGGCAGAAGCATTCGCAAGCTTGTTCGACGAGAATATATATCCCGATGTCATGAAGCTATTTATCAAGGAGGAGAATTTCCATTCTTCTTACCTTGGCGAATTCATGCGCTTTCATAATTTACCACTACGCAAAAGTAATTTTCTCGATAGGACATTTAGCCGTCTCCGTAAACGTGGCGATATCCGCTCTGAGGTCGTAACTCTTGTAACTGCAGAAATTGTCGCTCTCTCGTATTACTCAGCCCTTAGTGATGCTACGGACTCTCCAGCATTAAAGAGAATTTGTGCTCAGATGCTTCATGACGAGCTACCTCACGTGATTTTTCAGTCCTATACCATTGGGTATTTTAAGCAGAGCAGATGGCTAAATTTCAAAAGGCGCTTCCTCATGCGAGCGACTACTCGCGCCGTCTGGACTGCATACGGGAACGTGTTTCGTGCATCAGGTTGGACTTATGATAGATTCAGGCAGGAAAATATCGGATACCTCAAGCAGTCTGAGGATATAGCACGTTATACATCTAGGAGCTCCACCTAGGAAATCTTGCGATAGACGTAATTAAAATCATTTGTATGAACGACAAACATGTACTTTTTTAGTACATGCTATTATTTTGTATAAATATTATTGACAATATCGTATTACGATATTATATTTTAGCTAGAAATATCGATTAACGATATTAGGAATCTTACAGCAAATTTGATCAATGGGGTGGTGCTATATATGGCCAAAAAATCATTGGAACCATTAACCGAGCCGATGTTCTACATATTGCTCTGTTTCCACCACTCAGATATGTGTGGAACGGAGATATCGAGTTATGTAAATGACCTAACGGATGGTCGAGTCAAGCTCGGACCGGGTACTCTGTATTCACTTCTCTCACTTTTTCAAGCGGAGGATTTAATCAAGAAGTTACCACCAGATGGCAGAAGAATTTCTTACAGTATTACAGAGCGTGGCGAGCAGCTATATCAGGATGAAATCCGCAGATTGGAAGCGTGCCTTAGTGATGCACGGAGGTGAAGTTATGAGCGATAAGATTAAACAGAAGACTTGTTATTTTGATCTTTCAGACATATACCAGGAACAGAATTGGCTCGAGGATATGGCTAAGAAGGGGTTGCTTCTCACATATACTGGATACTTTATATACGACTTTGAATATGGCGAACCAGTCGAGAGAAGGTATCGAATTCTGCCTGAGAAAAGAAAGAAAATCGAGCAGGAAGAGCTGGATATATATGAGTCATGTGGATGGACATGTGTGCGTGGAACGCATGCAACAACTGTGTTCTATACAGATGATCAGAGTGCCCCTGAGCCTTTTACAGATGCCATTTCTGAACGAAAGTATTATGTGAAGAGGATAGGCCTTGCCCTTATTACATCGACATTAATGACATTTACAATACTGATGAATATAATGCTCAATGCGAAGGGGTATATATTCAATCCAGTTGACTTATATTATCAGATAGCTGATAAACCATCACCAATTATTTTCATATACTTAGTAATGATGCCAACTTTAGCTTTGTTCTGCCTGATGATTATCTCTAAATATGCAACTTTTGTATGGCGGCTAAAAAGAGGTTCTTATAATAGGGTGAAAGGTTTTAAGGCTAGGCTTTTTGCCAATATGATATTTACCAATGTAATGATTATGTTAATGGTAGGGATGTTTGCGTACACGGTATTTGCGCCAGATAGACATACTACAACAAGCAGCTTTAAGGAGGCATTGGCCTATAAGGATGCTGAGCTTGTAAGGTTTTCCGAATTTGACCCAGCCACATGGGATGAAGTTCGGGCGAATATGACCGTAAAAAATGATAATAAGGATGTTGATAATCCCGCCATAACATACGAGACAAGTTACGACCGTAATGTCATGATGATAAAGATGTCTTCAGAAGACCTCGAGGTTTATTCCAGAATCGACAAAGATGGTGTATCTGAGCCAAAGCTCATGTATCAGGTTCAGCTATACAAAGCTAAATCAGCAAAAATTGCCGCACACTTTATGCCATCTAATATGGAAGAAGAGCTATACTATAACGACTTCGCCATATCGAACAAGCGCATCCAAAATATGCAGTTTAAATACAAGGGGCTCGATTATGCGGCATATATCGTAGCTTCTGAAAAAGATGAGGCTCCATTCTATAAACAGATGCTTTTCCTCAGAAAGGGAAATAAATATGTCGTTGTTGCATACAGTGGACCTATCGACCTGAAGTCGAAGGTTGGGCTGTTTGCATCGAAGATGTAGCTGTATATCATTTCACTGTTACCACATAGTACTCAATATGGGGGGTAATCATGGATAAGAAAACGAAATTAAAATATGATCCTTTCGGCGTAGTTGATATGTTCTATAAGCAGAACTGGCTTGAATATCAGGCAAGAAAAGGACTTCTCCTCGCTAACGACAATCTATTTACTTGCAGATTCAATGTTGATGAGCCAAGAGATAGACGATATCGCGTCTTGCCATACAAGCACAGCAAGACGACGCAGGAGGAGCTTGATTTATATGCTTCTTGTGGCTGGCATCTGATATACGGTTCTGGTTCAGTGATGATATTCTACACGGATGATCCGGATGCCCCAGAGCCATTTACAGACGTACAGAGTCAACATAAATACTATAGGAAGAGCTTGATTACTAATTTTATTTTTATGCTAATTATTTTTGCAGAATTATTTTTTAGCATCAGTCGAAGTGTACAAGGATTCACTATATCACCTTCAGCACTTCTCTACAGCAGTGCTGATCAACCGCTTTCATCTATTGTTATTAATTTTGTGGGATTACCGTTGGCGCTTTTGTTCTATTTTCAATATATGTTCACTTATATCAGTATACTGAATAGGAACAGAAAGAAGGATTTTTATGGGGCTTCGGGATTCAGATTGAAATACTATGTCAATGCGACGTTTATTATAACTTTAATCGTCCTAGTCCTATGGAGTATCATTGACATCCCTAGGACAGTAGATATCTCATCATCTGGTGACTTTACCCAAGCTCTTAAGTATAAAGGCAACGAAATTGTTCGCTTCTCGGAATTTGACCCGGATACATGGAAAACGGTTGAAAAGCAGATTGAGAACTATGATGATGAAAATAGTAAAACAGACATTATTTTCGAAATAGATCAAGATAAAAGCTTCATGATTCCTAGAATGGTATCG
>NZ_CP016199.1:217327-263219 GCF_002243385.1 Mogibacterium pumilum
GCTAGAAGTTAGTGCCCCCGCAAAAAACGAAGATGATGACTCTTTAATTAATCTCTATTACAATGTTCACTTATACAAGGCAAAGTCTTCTAAGCTTGCAGCGGAATTTATGAAATACAACAGCAAAAATGCACTTGAGGAGTCGGGCATCAAAGTATCAAACAAGTCTCTTGACAAGTTCCGCTTCGATTACGAGGGTCTCGACTATGCTGCATACATCGTAGATGAGAAGAAGGCAAATGATACTACTGTAAAGCGCGACCAGTTGCTATTCCTTAGAAAAGGCAACAAATACGTATATGTTTCATATTATGGACCTATCGACCTGAAGTCAAAAACTGGGCTCTTCGCAGAAAAGATGTAGGTTTATGGACTATAGGCCACAGTCTATACGCATTATGATTTCTTGAATTCATCAAGCAGTTCATTCATAAGTTGATAAGCAAATGACCAGCCGCATGACTGGTCATTTCACTTCTTGATTAAATTGTTTATTTATGTCACGTATACCACGCTATTCTTCTGGAGCCTCGAACAGCACTTTAAACCCCGATCCCTCACTCAGATATATTCCCTCGATATCTTCGGGATGATTTGCCACGAGTTCTGAGACATTATCCACCTCGAATGAAACGCATATCCCGCAGGCTGCACTAAGTGCTCTAGGCACTGGCATAAGTGTTGCGGTTTGATCTACGCCTTTCTGCTGCTTGTGGAACTGCTGTGCTCCAAAATGTGTATGGAAAGTTGCGATAAACATTACTTGAGTGTAATAAGGTAATCGCCTTCTGGCGTTTCACTGTATTCCATAGATAGCTTGTTGTTCGCTGCATATCTAGAGATATTCTTAACTGGTGTCATGCTGTCTACTAGAACTTCAACAGGTGTTCCATCCTTTACAGCGTTCTGAGTCATAATCACTGGTTCAGGGCATGAATACCCTCTTGCATCTACCTTATTCATTTTATGCCTCCTTACCTTTTCTTATATTCATCAGACCTATAACTACAGTCACGATAATTCCGAATACAACTGCAACCTTACCATTTGGAGTAGGTCCCATTGGCGAAGATGCTAATGCGAAGTTGTGGCAGAAAGCCGCTCCCACAACCATACCGAGAACTGCATTTCCTGAATCTGCATTTCCAGTACCTGAAAGAACCACCTGACGAAGTGGGCAGCCACCGAGTAAGCAAGAGCCAAGTCCAACGAGTACCATACCTAGGAAATTCCATAGTGCATCATTGAATGCGATTGGCTGTTGATCAAATCCTGCGTGGAAGAAACCGAGAGCTAGATTTCCAACAAGTGCTGCTACAAAAATTGCTATAAATCCGGATAGTAGATAGAAATCCTTGAAAAGTACAGCATCACGAATTCCACCAATCATGCAAAGTCTAGTGCGCTGTGCGAGTACACCGACAACCAGTCCTGCTATTAGCGAAATTGCGATAGGCGCATACATCGCTCCAGGCCCTTCCTTACTAAAAGCTAGAAGCGTTGGGAATGCGCATAGGATTACGAGTAAAACAACTGTGATTGCTGGCATCGCAACTCCTTCTGTTGGTCCTAGAGGAACTGATTTTTTAAGTGTGAATCCTTTTTTGAGGAATGCGATTCCACCAAGAATTCCGCAGAAAAATCCAACTAGCCCGATGATTGCATTCCAGTCTCCGCCAGCGATTCTGAGAATCATTCTGAGTGGGCAACCGAGGAACATAAGGGCTCCTACCATTACAAAGAACGCAAGTACAAATCTCGTCATCGGGGATGATCCGCCACGAATTTTGAACTCTTTTCCACAAACAGACATTATAAATGCGCCAAGAATAAGTCCGATTACCTCGGGGCGAGCATACTGCACAACTGGAGCAGTGTGAAGCTTAAGTGCACCAGCGGTATCTCTTATGAAACACGCAATACAAAAGCCCATGTTAGCAGGGTTACCATACTTAACGAGAACTACTGCAGCCACGCCAACCACGAGACCAGTAATAATCATAAGAGTACTTTTTTCTTTTTTCATTATATCCTCCTTGTTTAATTAATATCGATTTATCATTATGAGTATATCAAACAAGGATTTTGTATTAAAATCAGTAATTTTAATATTTAGAAAGTGTTATTGAAATTTTCAATAATACTTTCTCATTGCTCTTTCATTTCATATTTTCGGTCAAGAATCGTCCTTTTTAGTTGGCATTTCCCTGCAAAAGCCTCTTCATCGCCGCCCTATACTTCTCGACTCTTGCATAGTCCTCCGCATCAGGGTGCTCTATGCGTCTGATATCCATATTATGACTTAGGTCGGCAAGCTTGACGGAAGTTGCGAGCTTATTTAGCGAGATCTTGTCTATGTATTGCATGTAGTCTTCGTCAAGGTCTTTGGTAAGTGCTTTCACAGCCTCAACTACCTTATCGCTAAATCCGCACATGCGCAAATACACCTCGTCATACTCACCATCCTCGAGCACATCGTGCAGGTAAGCGACAACCTTTTCCTCTTCCGTTTCACACATATCTGCAACTGCAAAGGGATGCAGATAGTAAGGCTTCCCCGCCTTGTCCAGCTGCTCGTAGTGTGCCTCCTGGCATATCTGCTGTGCTAGTTGAATCTGATCCATATTCCTAAAACCTCCTAAATTAATTATAGGTACGGATTGTTGTTAGAGCAAGAGGCACTAGCCTTGCTATGCTAGTGCCCCTGTTGTATCGAAACTATATGTTGTGTTATCAATCACATGTGTGCCTGTATACATTACGCCGTCTTGTCCTAGGTAATACCATACGCCATAATGCTTTACCCATCCTTTGTGCATCGCACCGCTTGAATTCAGATAGAACCACTTGCCGTTATCATGGAGCCAGCCAGTCTTCATCGCGCCGCTAGAGCTTAGATAATAGCTATTGCCACCTTCCTGGAGCCAGCCAGTCTTCATAACTCCGTCGTTACCTAAATAATACCAAGCACCGCCAGTGTACTGCCAGCCTTTCAGCATAGCACCACTGGAGTTTAGAAGATACCACTTGCCATTATCCTGGAGCCAGCCAGTCTGCATCGCACCGCTAGAGCTTAGGTAATAGCTATTGCCACCTTCCTGGAACCAGCCAGTCTGCATAACTCCATCGTTACCTAGGTAGTACCAAGTACCGCCAGTGTACTGCCAGCCCTTCTGCATTGCACCGCTGGAGTTTAGGAGGTACCACTTGCCGCTATCCTGTACCCAGCCGGTTTTCATTAATCCACTCGAATCAAGGAAATATCTGTGACCTCCGTCTTCTATCCAGCCAGTCTGCATAGCGCCATCATTATCCATGTAGCACCAGTCTTTTCCGTATATCACCCATCCTGTCTTGAGCGCACCTGATGAATCAGCGAAATACCACTTATCCTTGGCTTTAACCCAGCCAGTGCCCATGATTCCAGATCTCGTTAATACATATTTCTTTTTTGCCGCTTTGTCGTAATATACAGTGTCCTGCAGCATTAAATTATAGCCTTCCGAGTCGAAGCAATACCAAGCTCCATCGATATATTGCCATCCGGTAGCGTATTTCCCATCATTTTTAATATAAGCGTAAGTCCATCCGTCTGGTGCGGTAGCATCTCCCCAGATCTGCCATCCTCTGATAATAGGATGGTATGCCTTTGCCTTTACTAAAGCTCTGCAAGATTCATCTGCAAAAGTCTGCATATCTGTGGATGACTTATCAAAGTCCTCTACGATAGCCCCAACATTTTCAATCGCTTTGTAAGTTGGGGTATTGTGCTTGTCTGCATATAGCTTATATGACAGCTGATGAAGCGGTCCATTTGACGAGAGTACAAAGTTCTTAGGTTCTAGGATTTCAAGTAACTGCTTACCATTTGCACTTGAGATGCCGTGATGACCAAGCCTTAGAGTGTCTATCGTTCCAGACTTCTTATAAATAACCTCTCCATATTTATAATCGATCATCGCAGATGCGTCTCCGAGTATTACCGCATTATGTAGTCCTTTTGTAATCTGCGTGATTATGGAGTTGTCGTTCTCCGTATAACCTTCTTTGTTGACAATGCTACTTAGGTTATACAGCGCGATATCTAGGTTTCCAAACTTGAAGCTAATATTGTCGCTATAATCTCCCTTCCTAGTAATCGTTGCATCCAACTTAGAAAGTGCACTCGTATCGTCGGAAGTGATATCGACCATAGTAACCTTTGCCTCGGTTAGTTTTCTTGAAACTTCCTTAAAGTATTCGGCGGTCTTCCATGTCGGATCTTCATACTTAGGAGCCCAATTTAAATATTTCTTATGGATATAAACAGTATCTGAGTCGAAGAATGGATTTCCATCGGAATTCTTCTCGTCAACCAAATCTATAAATCCACCTATGTGATCTGAGTGCGCATGCGTAGCAACGGCGAAATCAATATGCTTAACGCCTAGTTTTCTCATAAACTCCGCTACGGTCTTGCCATTACCACCCTGAGCAGCATATGGTCCATATTCGCTAGGGTTTGACGCATCGATCATACCAAACTTACCGTTGCTTTGAACAAGCGTGCAATCACTATGCGAACCATCTGTTGACGGAAGTGATAGATAGTATACTTTATCGCTCTCCGCGTCCCACGTTGGGTTTTCGTCGTCTGCATTTACATTAATTGGGTAAAATACGACCAAAAAAAATAGCAACACGAGACTGCTACATATAAATGCCAGTATAGAGTTATAGTTCCTTCTTTCCATTTCAACCTCTCACTTAAAAAACGTGTGCCATTTAACAGAATGATTTTATATTAAGGATTTTGTATTTTCAAGTATTTTATCGGTTAATCAGGTTAACTAGTTCCCTATTTAGTTATCCTATATTTTCATCATTTTCTATTGATTAGCAGGAATAAAAAATGTTATCTACCCTATTTACATGGACTCTCATAAATGATAATCTACAACTCATGCAAAATTACTATTATAATTAGAGGAGGAGCAGAACTATGAATCACTAAGAATCATATTTTGATGGCGGGTTATTTCAGCTTATTGGATATAGCCTTCTTGGCATACTTATTACAACTGCAACCCTCGGCATTTGTCTGCCTTGGGCGTACTGCATGATTTACAACTGGGAAATAAAGCACACGGTAATAGAAGGTAGGCGCCTAGAATTTGATGGCACCGCTGTGCAGCTATTCGGAAATTGGATAAAGTGGCTTCTGCTTACGATTGTAACGTTGGGAATCTATGGGTTCTGGGTGAATATCAAGCTTAGACAGTGGAAGACGATGCATACACATTTTGCGAATTAGATTTTGCTATTAATTTCCTGTATATGGACTAGTCAGCTTCCCTATTGGATCGATTTTACTTAATATCTATGCTGCGAGGGCTCACTAGGAGATTCAAATTTAAAAAATTATTTAAATGAAAAAGCCTCGAATTCGCCAATACAAAGGCGTTTTCAAGGCTTTTACTTTTGGAGCTGCTGGCGAGAATCGAACTCGCAACCACTTCATTACGAGTGAAGTGCTCTACCATTGAGCCACAGCAGCATATTGAAGTTGCCCATAAAGTATATAATAAAATCAATTACTTATCAATGTTGCATTTTCATATTCAAATCGCTGCATGATATAATCAATTATACGCGTATGGCACTAATATCATGATCGTGTGCATATTAAATATTTATAATTACGTACGAATTACGAGGTATCCTATGACCGTAACAGAGCAAGCACAGAAAATAGAAGATAAAAAAATCTGCCTCATATACACAGGTGGCACGATTGGCATGTCCAGAACGGATAGCGGCTACGCACCAATAGCCGGTCACTTGCAGCAGGAGCTCGACCGTATTGATGACCTCCATGCCGAAGGAATGCCCCAATATGAGCTAGTAGAGTTCACTCCACTTCTCGATTCTTCCAACATAACTTACGTGCAGTGGGACATGATTGCTGATTCGATCGCATCCCGCTACGATAATTACGACGGATTTGTCGTGCTACACGGCACAGATACCATGGCTTACAGCACTTCGGCACTTTCTTTCATGCTTGAGAATCTGAATAAACCTGTGATTTTCACCGGGTCACAAATTCCACTTTGCGAGCTCCGAAGCGACGGAAAGGATAATCTCATTACATCCATATTGATTGCGGCTTCCGGCAAGGTGAACGAGGTAGTACTCTACTTTGGACACAAACTCTTACGCGGAAACCGTGCTATGAAAGCTTCAGCAGATGGGCTTATCGCCTTTTCTTCGCCGAATTACCCACCACTTGCCGATGCTGGAATCGACATCACATATAACGAACCGCGTTTGATGCCAAAACCTCACGGTGAACTTCTCGTACAGTCGATCAAGCCTGCGAAGGTTGTAGTTATCAAGCTTTTCCCGGGAATCCAGTTTGAACTATTTGCCCCAATCATGATGCGCGGACTCGATGCACTCGTGCTTGAAACTTTTGGAACAGGCAACATCCCTAATTACGACGAGGCTCTACCACCTCTTATCGCTCACGCAATTGCAAATGGAACCATAGTGGTAGTCTGCACACAGTGTACGCAGGGAACGGTCAGACTCGGTGCGTATGAGACGAGTTCAGAGCTTGCAAAAGCAGGTGCGGTATCTGGTTCAAATATGACTACTGAAGCGACAGTAGCTAAACTCTACTACCTCTTCAGCCTAGGTCTGGACCACAGTGAAATTAACAGACTAATCGAAGTCGATTTACGCGGAGAGCTGAACCAATGAAGCTAGCATATCTATCATCATTGGCGCACCCTGACCTCCGCACTTATCTTACAAATTCTGGCTATGTTATCCACACATTTCCCAAACTCCGCACGTTATCGGAGCTTGTTTCAAATCATCCAGATGTACTGCTGTGTAAGTTAGGTATAATGCCTGAATCACCTATCTATGAGGGTGTTGCTAACGAGCTAGGTCCGATTTATCCAAGCGACTGCAGATACAATGCGACCTGTACTGGAAAGTTTTTTATCCACAAACTGGCTATAACTGATACCGGACTCCTATCTGCCGCAAAGACGAACTGCGGAGATGAACTGCAGCTTATAAATGTTCGCCAGGGATATACAAAGTGCAGTACTGTCATAGTAGACGAAGACTCTATCATCACTTACGACAAAGGAATCGCAAAGCCTTGTGAAGCAATTGGCATGAATGTCCTGTTAGTCGAACCAGGATTCGTGAAGCTACGAGGTGCCGATACTGGATTTATCGGAGGCGCGAGTGGACGTGTAGACGATGAAATAGTATTTAACGGCAACCTCTCGGCGCATCCAAACTTTAGAGAAATTACTACTTTCATAGAGGATAGAGGCCTCGGCTGCAAGTGGTTCGACTCATACGAGCTCGAAGATATCGGAACAATTATTACTATTACAGATTCTGACTCTGACTAAGGATATATATGAAGAAACACGCTATTATTCCAATATTCATACCGCACCGAGGCTGTCCCAATGACTGCGTCTTCTGCAATCAGCGGAAAATCACGGCTCGCACGGCTGCCCCGACTGTAGATGAAGTTAAAAATACGATTGACACATGGCTAACGACGCTCGGAGAAGTTCCGACGGTCGAAATTGCTTTTTACGGTGGAAGCTTTACAGGGCTCGAGCTTGCTGAACAGAGTTCATACCTCGCTATTGCCAAGGGATGCAAGGATAGAGGACTCATCGACAAGATTCACCTTTCGACGCGCCCTGACTATATAGACAGCGAGATTTTGGATAATCTAAAGGTACACTTGGTTGATACGATTGAGCTTGGAGTTCAGTCTTTCGACGATGAGGTACTTCGTAGGTCGAATCGCGGACATACAAGCACGGCTGTATACGAGGCTGTCTCACTGATTAAAGAGTATGGATTTGAATTCGGAATCCAGCTGATGATCGGGCTTCCAGGAGATTCTCTTGAAACGTGTATCTATTCAGCAAAAGAGACTGTTAAGCTAAAGCCTTCACTAACCAGATTATACCCGACCATCGTTATTGATGACACAGAGCTACTAAAAATGTATGAGCGCGGTGAATATCAGCCACTAAGTAGAGAAGAAGCCGTTACGAGGACGGTGGCAATGTATAAGATACTCGATGATGCAGGTATAACGATTATGAGAGTTGGGCTCAAGAGCACTGATATTATCGGTGAAGGCGGATCGATAAACGGAGGAACGTATCACCCTGCTTTTAGACAGCTCGTTGAGGGACGAATAGCGAGAGATAAAATCGAGCCGCAGCTTGATAGGATTGTAGATGAGCTCAGAACACGTACTGAGAAGTCAGACGGGCTCAAGGCTAACCCTTTTCAAGATAGCAATTCAGAAACCGAAGGCTTAAATCAGCAGAGAATACCTCGGGTAAAAGTAGATATTTTCTCTTCTCCTAAGTGGTTTTCAAATGCTGTTGGTAATAGCTGCGAGAATAAGAAATATTTTGAAGAAAAATACCCCGAACTAAATATCAAGTTCAGGGTAGATTACAGCTTGGAAACTGCACAGTTCAGAATAAACTGCAATATATAGCAATGTCTTGCTCTTTAAGGCATTGCTTTTGTGTTTCACACTCTCTTTAATTGTGTTGTGTTAATTGAATTTCTTTAATTATAACGGCTTTTTCGTCAGTTTATTATAGATAATAGTGCAGCAGTTTTAGTACTGTATTGAGATCATTCACTTCCATCTGACCAGGCGCCGATGCACTCTTGGCTGCTCCAAAGGCAATCGCTGACCCGAATGCCTCACCACAAATCCTAGAGAGCACTCCTGTTTCAGACATCGAAATCGTGACGATGGGGCGGTCAGCATAATCACTATACATCTCCTCAGTAGCAGCTAGGAGCGTTAAGACATCTTTCTTGTTTGTTGGCATCACTGCTATCTTGAGAATATCTGCGCCTAAATCCTGCATTTTTCGGAGCCTTGCTATAATCACGTCTTTGTCTGGAGTCTTTTTAAAATCGTGATTCGACCCTATAACCTTGACTCCAGCTTTGTGTGTGCCTGTGATAATTTCTTTTACGATATCAGTTTCTGTAAAAGCTTCCACATCAACTAGATCAACGTATCCAGTCTCCGAGGCACTTACGATAAGCTTTGCATAATCACCAGGTTCAATAGACTTTTTACCACCCTCATTCGATGTGCGAAATGTCATTAGTAACGGAGTCTCTCCGAGAACGGCTCTTAGATGCTTCAGTATGTCTTCTACCTTACTGAAATCATAAGCATATTCAAACCAATCTACTCGCCATTCAGCTATGTCTACTGGCAGACTTCCTAGTTTATATGCCTCTGTCAGTATATCTTCTTTAGTTGTACCAACGATTGGTACACAAATTTTGGGTAGGCCAGAACCGATTTCAATATTTCTAATTTTTACTGTATTCATGATCCTTACTTTTGCCAGTCTTTACTGGCTTCTATAAACTTCGACTATTGTACTCCACTTAATAGAATCTCAAGTAACAGGTGCACTGCAAATATATCATTTCGAAGACTTTAATTTCTTTTTATCAACCTCGTTTAATTTGATGAGAATGTAGAATCTGCACAATTACTATCATTAAAAAATCTTCGATATTCTCCGAGCTGATTTAGTAATTCCTTGTGCTGTCCGCAACCATTTATTTCACCATTTTTAAGAAAAAATTTTTATCACGAGCTAAATAGTTTATTATATACAACAACGGTGTAAAAATTAGAGCTATTAATGACAGTTTAATTGAAATATTAATCATAAAATATAATGCAACAATTAAATTAATTGCCAACATCAACGAGCTATTAATTATATCAACGTAATAATTTACAATTGTAGACACATCAAAATCAACTCTAGTAAATAATTCCCCCGCGTCAAATTTATAATGCTGTTTAGCAGGAATTGCCGAAATTTTGTTTATGACATCTTGTTTACATGAGTTTTCAATTTTATTTACAATATACTGCCCTAAAATGCTCTCTACATAGGTTAATACAACATTCAAGCACAACAAAACCATGTAGACTGGTATCATTCTTATAAACAAAGGTCGACTTGATAGTGTTATGGCATCTACTATTTTACCGAGAAAGTATGGGGAAATTCCAGAAATTATAGCAGATACAATAATATCCATTATAATAAAAATAAATAAGGCTTTTTGAGCAATAAAGTGTTTTTTACAATTCATAATTCTGCCATATTTGATAGAACTGTTTGATAGAATTCAGCTCTATTACCTGAATTCACTAGATTCTTTAATATTATTCCATCCTTAAGTAATACTACGTGACTACAGAAACTTGCCATTAGAGGATCATGGGTAACCATAATGATTGTTTTATTCATGACTTTATTAATCTCACTCAACGTATTTATTACGATATTACCCGACTTGGAATCTAGATTCCCTGTCGGTTCATCTGCAAGAATGATATCTGGATTATTAATAAGCGCTCTACATATAGCAACTCTTTGCCTTTCTCCACCCGACAATTCACTGGTATGCCTACTTAAAAGAGATTCTATCTGAAACTTTTTTGTATATGCATCCACAAGCGATTTCATTTTACATGGTTCTTCATCTTTTAGAATAAGAGGTATCATAATATTCTCTCTCACCGTAAGGCTATCCATGAGATAAAAGTCTTGAAATATAAATCCTATTTTATCTCGTCTTGCATCTGCCAATTCGTCTTCTGTCATTTTGGAGATACTCTGTCCAGTTAAAATAATCGATCCATCTGATGGTCTATCAATCAATCCGAGTGTTTTCAAAAGTGTTGTTTTGCCACATCCGGAGCGTCCCATAATGCCTAAAAAATCACCTTCCTCAACATCAAATGATATTGATTTGAGAATACGCAAGTCAGTATCCTGGGAAACCTTCCAGTTCTTATTATATGCTCTTACTAAATCTCTGACTTCCATTACTTTCATTCTTATCGTACCATCCTTTCCATGCTCTTAACCGCATAGTATGAATATATTCTTTGCAGTATTATGACAACAACTATATAGATAGACGCTATAATTATTATATAGTTCCAGAATTTGCCCTCCACAGTGATTCCCCAGCTATCTCCTCCATTTTCACATAGCTTTTTCAAAGCAGCTGCATGAATTAACGCTAAAATTGTACTAATACTTAAAGCAATACGCGGGAGGTTTTCAATTTCCGTTATCAAAGTACGACGAATTTTTCTTTTCCTCATACCCATATCATTTAGAAACCTATATTCTCTATTTAAATACGCACGTTCATTTTCCAGCTTTATTATTAAAACCAGTACAGCACTAAGCAACAAAGCAATAAGTATAATGCTCTTTGTCATAAGATTTACTGCCTGATGCATCTTAAGCTGATTAATATATGCATGCGTCAAATATAATTCTTCAGCTCCACCATCTACATTAACACCTGTCACGCCTCTTTGTTTCACTTCTCTTTTTAACTCACCACAGGCCTGAAATTTATTTTTTTTAGGAAATTTATATAACATTAACTCCGTCGGTTCACTCCCAGATTGAACCATTTGATCATATAATTTTCTAAATTCTGAATTTGACATAACAATGAGATTGCCACCCCAATGAGAATCTGAATATTGTCCAATTATAGTATTTTTGTAAATACGTCTAATCTTATATTCATAACGCTTGTCATATTTCATTGAAAGTATATAATCGGCTTTTTCAGCATTATACTTACCTGCGTATAAAGTTTTTAGGCAGAAAGAAATTTCCTTGTCATTGAATTTTGCTGCTTTTTTTGTACCTCTTTCTTCTATAACAACTACGATTCCCTTATTATTAAGATTAATTTTATGTCCTGTTAATTTCTTAAAAGTATCTGCCGAAATTGCCGTCTGTCTACTGTCATTATAAGAAGTCATTCTAATCGCCTTACAATGTTGGAAATAACCATTATATTTTTCAGATATATGCTTACCTTTTTCAATATTAATTTTGTTAGAATGCCAAATCGCGTCATAAGGATAATCCGAAGACTTGAATTTTTGAATCGGCATAGTCGATGCTAACGCAGAAGCAACATATGATAATGCAAAAAAATGAACTCCAAAAACTATTAGAACAAGTAACGAACTCTTCATATAACGTGTATATACAGAATTTAACTTTAATATATTTTTAAAATAAAATTTGTCGTTTTTTCTTAACAATTGAAATAATACTGGGACAGAAAATATTAACAGAATAGTTCCTGAAAAAAACCATAACACAAATGCTCCTGCGTGTTGCGTTTCATGACTTTGAAACATAGAATATCCAAAATATGATATTACTGCTGCTACTGCAATCATAAAAACACCTAATTTAGCACTTCTTTTTTTGTCACTAGAATAACTCTTCTTTGCCATATTACTCAGGTCACGATCCTCAAGCCAAAGCATTAGTAAGAAGAATGTTGCAAGCATGATAACAACACTTAATTTTAACACTGAAAAATACACATTCCAACTGACTTTTGTAATATCAATTAAGCCCGGATACAATGATTTAACTAAATGTTGCCCACCCCTAACAGCAGCAGCGCCCAAGAGTATACCTACGGAAAATGAGCCTAGCCAGCCGATAAGATATTCAAATATAATCATCCTATATGCACGTTTCCTTCTCATTCCAAGAATTATGAAATTTGTGTAATCATTTGCACGTAATTCTAAATACAATGACATCGCATATGCCATCATCATTGCAGTAATAATTATTATAATTTTTTCTGCAAGTTTAAAATCAACATACATTGAGAACATTATACTTGAGTCTTTGATAGCTTTTTTTACTATACTTTTAAATCCAAGAAATGCTGTTATCTCAATGGTTGCAAATACATTGCATAAAAAAAACAAAATATATTTTTTAAAATTGTATTTAAAATTCTTTAAGATAATTTTTTTCATTTAAATACCTCACTAAACATATTTCAAAGGGGCGATGATATTATCGCGCCTTTAAAACTACTTGCTTTCCGATTTTGTAAACACTGGGCTCATCAATTTATTTATAATATAACCCTCAACATCTCGCATCCCACAAATTCTTTCTTGGCACAATTATATGATAATTTTTAAACAAGTAAATATACATAAATAGTGTTCTAGACCAGTGCACTATAGGCATTCTTCTGTTTATCTATACACTGTAAACAATCTAATAATTGCATATTTTAAAAAAGACAGAAAAACTTGGTAATTGTATATCTTTCATAACCCCTTTATGATTTACTGATTTTAACCAAGTTTCAAAGATTTTTAATGTATCGTTTCTTCTAAACTAAGGTAATCTTTACTTATCAGAGAATACAACCAGTCTCTCTTCTCATCTTTAAAGCCTATAAATTTTTCATTTATTAAAAATACTGTCATTATAATGATTCATTTCGAAATATGGCTTACTCGACAGATATCGCCTTGCACTTTTCATCAAGGACCGCCTCGGTAGCTGCAATATCTTTAAGGCGACAAAGTATCTCCAAATCATCACCTCCGTTTAGGATAGTTGCTCCATGAGGAATAATTTCCTTACCATCCCTCATAACCGAAACTATTAGGCTTCCTTCAGGGAGACCGAGTTCCATGACCTTGTGCCCATCCATCTGCGAGCCGAAATGTACACTCGAATCAATTACAACCTTACGTTCACGAATAGAAATTCTCTTCTTAACATATTTTTTATCTACCTTATTGTAAACATCTTTTAAATACTCATGATCTGGTACACTGTTTCCACTCTCTGCTTTCTTTCGCTGTCTCCTATGCATAAGCTGATCATAGACCGGTTCTCCTCCAAGTAGATCTGCAACGACATATGCTACTAATGAAGTTGCCACGAGCGACAATAACGTCATAAAGTTGCCTGTCATTTCTGTAATGAGAATTACCCCTGTAATTGGAGCTCTCACGATGGCAGAAAAGAATCCCGCCATAGCAATTATTACGAAACCCTTGATATAATATTCCTCTACACCAAATACCTCGCTTAGGAATGTAGAATACAGACCTCCCATGATCGCTCCGATAACGAGTAATGGTAAAAAAATACCTCCAGGTGTCCCCGTACCGAAACTCCCTGTCGAGAAGCAAAGCTTTGCGATGAATAATATAAAAAGTGCCCCAAGTGCAAACTTACCTGAACTGATGATCTCTACGAGTTCATTTCCACTGCCGAGAACTATCGGATAGATGAACATCATCAGAAACGAAATAATAAACATAATTCCTATACTGAAGAATTTGCTATCAAATCTATCAAAGAAATCTTGCATCTTATCGAGCATCTTATTGTAGATGACGCCGAGGATTCCGAGTATTACGCCGAGTAGAATTACAGCCCAGTAGAGGCGGAGCGGTATTCTGTGTTCTACGTCAAAATCGAATACAGGCTTGAGACCGATGATATTCACAGCAATATAATCTGCAACTGCGCTCGCAGCCATCGTGGATACAAGAACTTCTGCTGAAAAGTTCTTGTGGAGTTCCTCAAGTGCAAATAGTACTCCCGCCAACGGAGCCCCGAATGCGGCGGCTAGTCCCGCGCCGGCGCCACAGCTCATCAAAAGTCTCTCTTCAGTCAGCAGCGCATTCTTCCGGCGCGCGAAGCCCTTGCCAACCATACCTCCAAGCTGAATGCTCGGGCCCTCTCTACCGAGAGCCAAGCCGCCGCCAATAGCCAGAACGCATCCCGCAAATTTAGCAGCCAGCACTTTGCACCAATTCTGATCCTCAAGACCCTTCAGCTCACCCTCGATTTGCGGGATGCCGGATCCCGAAATATCTGGTTCATAGCTAAGCAGCTTATCCAAAATCCAGGCAATTAAAATCAGTGTCATCAGAACTACAAAGGCATATATCGGTCTCACTTTAACTAGATGAACTGCCATATGGCGAGCCTGATCAGCTTTCACAATCATAATTCTGAACAGGGCAATAACCAGTCCGACAATCGAACCAACCGCTATGCCTTCTAGTATGAGCTTATATTTGAATCTCTGTTTCTGTCTAATGTTGCGAACAACGTAGCTCTTATCTAAACTGCGTTTTGCAGCCATATCTATTCCTTCCTGTCTATCTGAATTTTAATTTACTGATGAGAGAGCTCAATAATACGCAAATTCTTCATACGTTCTCTATCCCTATCTTCATCAACCTTACTGCATCTTAAATTGCTAGCTTCACTATTGTAGCCGGTTTATATCTCTATTATAACAGACGTTTACCTGCTCGCTAGTGGTTCGAGACCAATAGCGAGTTAAAATCGCTATTAACTAAAATACAGGGATATATTGGGCAGCAGCCCTAAACAGAACTGCTGCCCAATATATCCCCCTACAAATCAATCACTTCGAATACAGATCGCTAGTCGAAAACTCCGGGTTAGAAGTCATGTCTATTCCCAGAGACTTCAGTGTCTGCTCATCTCTATCGCTCAGAATCGCAGTGCTATGAGCTCTGCAGCCACGTAGTTTATACAGCTTCTTGAGCGCGTAATCTGCTGTTGGATTAGTCATGGTCGACATAGTCAGAGCCATGATAATCTCTTCGCAGTTGAGAGCGGATTTATCTCCAAAGAATTCTACATTCATCTTCTGCAGATTCTCTAGTACCTGCGCTGAGATAACTGGAATGTCATCAGCTAGACCAGCTAAAGTCTTTATTGCGTTTAGAATCATAGCTGCTGAAGCTGCCATCCTGTGCGAACTTCTGCCTGTAACGATTCTGCCATCAGGTAGCTCAATAGCGGCCACAATTACATTCTCATAGCGCTCATTCTCCGCACGCTTCATCTCCGCGTATTCCTCTGCAGGTTCAACGACCTTTCTATCATAGCGAGTAGCACCAACCTCTTCCATGAGCAGCTTTGTGCGCTCCAGCACGGATTCATCAATCTTACCCTTCTTGTAAGCAACCTCTGCAAGAAGATACCTTCTGATTATCTCCTGCTTAGCTGCTTCGCGACATATATTATCATCAATGATGCCGAATCCGGCACGGTTAACACCCATATCGGTTGGTGACTGATATACGCTGGCATCTCCCGTAATCTTATCGAGTATTCTCTTGAGCACTGGAAATGCCTCGATGTCTCGATTGTAGTTAATCGCTGTAACACCGTACGCCTCTAGATGGAAAGGATCGATCATGTTCACGTCCTTGAGGTCGGCAGTTGCAGCTTCATAAGCGATATTTACAGGGTGCTTAAGCGGAATGCTCCATATTGGGAAGGTCTCAAACTTCGCATATCTAGCCTTCGTTCCACGTCTGTACTCGTGATAAACTTGAGACAGCGATGTCGCCAGCTTACCAGATCCACCACCAGGTCCAGTAACCACGATGAGTGGCTTCGTAACCTCAATGTATGGATTTGCACCATATCCCTCATCGCTGACGATAGTGTCAACATCAGTCGGATACCCCTTTGTGTAATTGTGCTTGTAAGTGCGAATGCCTCTACGCTCCAGCTTGTTGATGAACATATTAACCGCTGGATTATTATCGTATCTAGTCACGACAACTGAATTAATCTCCAGATCATAGCTGCGGAAAGCATCGATGAGTCTCAGAACTTCGAGGTCATAAGTGATACCGAAATCCTGTCTCGTCTTGCTGGAAATAATATCTCCTGCATATATGCAGATGATTATTTCTGTCTGGTCCTTCATGCGGTTAAGCAATTTTATTTTGGCATTCTCATCAAAGCCGGGCAAAACCCTCATCGCGTGCTTGTCCTGAACAAGCTTTCCTCCAAATTCAAGATATAGTCTACCGTCCCCATCTTGAATTCTTTGGAGGATGTACTTCGACTGCTCTTCGATGTACTTCTCCGCACTAAAACCGACACTTCCCATTTTCTGATCCTTTCTAAATCGTTTTGATCTGTAATCGCAAATCCTCGCCATCTCGTTTGCAGCGCTAGCAAGGTTTAACTTCTATCTCGAGCTTGTTTCTCAGATTGACATACGGCTCCATCTTGATCTTGTAGTCAGCAGATATCTTGCCGAAACCATCCTCATCAAGCGAGCTCTCAACCTTATTGGTATATATCTCCATCTCGAGGTTTCCAGCGGGAATAACGTATCTCGTAATGTTGAGTACGCCCTCTTCAAGCTGCATGTCCATCATACCAGCTCCGTCATCCTTGCCGTACCTTCTAATCTGAAGCTTATCATCACCTTCAAGCTTCAATATAGTCTTGGTGTTCTCAAGTCCACCATCCTCGACCTCATCGTATGTGATATATGTGGACTTTCCTTTGTTGTATAGGAAGCCCTCTGTACTCACTTCGATGTTGTCCTCCAGTATTAGCGTTCTCTTGTAGGTTTGACCACTTGGTACGAGCTGCTCAGTATACTGGTTGTTCGATATTACCAGGTTTACACTTTTCTTATCTGCCATTAATTCCCTCTTATGCCTGAGCCTGAACAGATGCAGCGATTACCTTCGCTAGATCTGCAACAGCCTGAGCTGAATCCTCTTTTACAGAGGACTTAATTGTTACAATATCTCCTACAAATTCGATATTCTGCAGTCCTTCAAAGAACTCCTTAATAAGCTTTCCGCTCACTGGGTTCCATGAACCGTTCTCGATAATGCTGACTTTCTTGTTGCACACGCCCATGGACTTCATCTCTCCAAGGGCTTCTTCCATCTTAACGAAGATTCCATTGTTGTAAGTTGTACAAGCAATTACGATGTGGTTGTATCTAAAAGCCTGTGGGAGCACATCCATTGGGTCCCAGTGCGATACGTCCATCAACTTCATGCGAGTAACTCCATCCTCTGCAAGCTCACAAGCAAGAATTTCTGCTGCGTTTTTAGTATTGCCATACGGTGAAGCATATAGAATGAGAACTCCGTTCTCCTCGGACTCGTAGCGTGCCCAAGTTATGTACGCATTGATATATTTCTCAAAATCCTTACGGATGATGAATCCGTGAAGCGGACAAATCCTCTGAATATCGAGACCGCCAACCTTTCCGAGAAGCTTCTCGGTAAAAGATCCGTATTTACCAACGATTGTTGTGTAATACTTACGAGCTGATGGTAGCCACTCTAGCTCAAAGTCGTAAGCGTCAGCAAAGATGTTTCCATCGTGCGCGCCAAAGATTCCGAACGCGTCAGCCGAGAACAGTGAGCCTGTCGACTTCTCGAAAGTTACCATTACCTCTGGCCAGTGAACCATCGGCGCCATGTAGAATGTGAAGGTATGTGAACCTGTACATAGCTCATCGCCTTCCTTAATCTCCTCAAAATACTTATCAACATCCCACGTCACGTACTGCTTAACCATAGCTTTAATCTTCTTGCTACCGATTACCTTTGCCTCCGGATGTCTCATGATGAGCTCTTCTAGCGAAGCGCTGTGGTCCGGCTCAACGTGGTTTACAATTACATAGTCAAGCGATCTGCCGTCAAGCATGTAGTCAACGTTCTCATAGAAAACTCCTGCAACCGACTTATCAACGGTGTCCAGCACAACTGTCTTTTCGTCATCTATAAAATATGAATTGTACGCCATACCATCGTTCATTGGAATAGCTCCTTCGAAGACGGAGAGTTTACGCTCGTTACCGCCAATCCACCAAATCCCATTTGTTACCTTATAAACGCAATGCATTTCGTACCCCCCTTATAAGCTAAATTCAAATGCAAATTATGCATAAATCATATTAGTAGATTATACTACTTCGACGTGTAGTTCATCAACTTATATTGGTACGGTTCGAGTAATTTCTCACATAAAAAACATATATTTTGCTATTAAATAATTATTTTCACTATATAATGATTACAAGATAAAAAATAATATTTGAGGAGACTATCTATGAGTGATTTTGATCATACTACTCCAACTGAAAATAGCGGGATCAGCCCAACCGATGAAAGACTTGAAGGTGAGAGCCAAGATTCTATTCATGAAACCGTTCACGAAGACGCTGATGAATACTGGCAGGATGAAAACTCTATCTACGATGTGGAGAATGTCCACCTTCCTGAAGATCCTCCAGTCAAGAAGGAGTGGGGTAGCTATGCCCCTGAGGATGCCGGCGACTTCCTTCCAAGAGATGGCAAGGATCCTAACTTCGTGCTGATTGACGAAAATAGCAATGTCCTCGCCCCAAGGAACAGATGCACTAGAGGGAGCCACGTAGATTATGCAAAGCATGCTGCGGCTAGTAGTGATGGTATGCAGGCTCCCTACAACGTTCTAAATCAGAAGAGTCCAAACTACGTGACTAAGAAGTTCTTTATCATTACGCTTATAATCGCGATGACTCTTACCTCACTGATTAGTTCAGTACTAGCGGTGTTCTTCTCTAACAGAACGCCTTCATACAGAAATCTATCTACTTCATCGCTTCAGAGTACAACGGGCAACAAGCTTACCATAGATGAAATTACTAGTAAAAATGCTGATGCTGTAGTCGAGATTATGACTACTACTGGGGGCACTAGCGAAGGTGCTGGAAGCGGTGTCATCGTAAAATCAAACGGTTACATAGTTACGAATTATCATGTAATCGATGGTGCGACGACTATCGCTGTAAGACTTCACAACGGAAAGAGTTATTCTGCTAGCGTGGTAGGCTACGACGAGCAAACCGATATCGCGGTGCTCAAGATAGATGCTACTAAGCTCAACGCTGTTACTATCGGTAGGAGTAGCAAGCTATCTGTCGGAGACCTAGCTGTTGTAATCGGAAACCCTCTTGGCAAGCTCGGTGGAACTGTGACATCAGGCATAATAAGTGCCAAGGACCGTAAGATTGAGCTCGAAAATAGAACTCGTACGCTCATTCAAACAGATGCTTCTATAAATGAAGGGAACTCGGGCGGAGCACTGTTTAACGGCAGAGGTGAACTCGTCGGAATAGTAGTAGCCAAGGGTTCAGGAACAGGTATCGAAGGACTGGGATTCGCAATTCCAATCGACTCAGTTGCTTCATCCATAGACGATATAATCGAACATGGTACTATCACCGGCAAGCCGATGGCAGGAATTTCTATCTACGATGGCTCCGTAAAAGATAAGTCGACCGGCAAGAGCAGTGCAGCCGTTCTCATCGCTGAAGTAAATGGCTCAAATGCCAAAGCGGCAGGGCTCAAGACGGGCGATCAAATCGTATCCATTGACAACGAGAAAATCTCAACGGCTGAAGGCCTAATTTCAGCTATCCAGAGCCACCGCATCGGCGATACTATTAAACTCGGTATCATCAGGGATGGTGAGGAGATGACCATTTCCGTGAAGCTGCAGAGTTCAGCGGAGATTAAGAAGTAGTATATATCATGCAACATAAAAGCAGAACTCTTCATCTGAAGGGTTCTGCTTTACTTTAAAGTAGCTTTAAAGCCTTATGAATACCAGATACAGAATCAGCCTAAATTAGCGTTTCTTGTATCCTGTTACCATTGTCATAGCAAAACAAAAAACTGTTGCCCATGCGAAAAATCTATGCTTCTTCATAATCCAACTCCTTAATGTCTTCTTCAGACTCACTTAGTAGCGGTGTTGTGCTGTACAGTCCGCTGAGTATAGTCGATCCGTTGTGGAACAATGCCGATGACGAAGGTGTGATAATTCCTACAACACCTAGTCCAATAAGCCCAGCATTAAACGCCACGATGAACTTATAGTTGTTATCGATTCTGTTCATAAGCTGCATGCTTATCTTTCTCAGCAGCGCGATTCTATGGAGGTCATCCGACGAAATCGTGATGTCGGAGATTTCTCTCGCAATCGCAGCACCTTCATTTACAGCAATTCCAACGTCTGCTTCAGCTAGAGCAGGTGCATCGTTAACACCGTCACCAACCATGATTACCTTTCGTCCAGCAGCGTGTTCCGTTTTTATAAATTCAAGCTTGTCTTCCGGAAGCACCTCTGCACGATACTCCGTGAGATCGAGCTTCTTAGCTACTGCAGCAGCCGTTCTCTCGTTATCTCCCGTGAGCATGCATACCTTCGACACCCCTAGTTCATAAAGCTCCTTGATTACATCGGCAGCCTCTTCTCTAAGTGGGTCAAATATGCAAATTACCGCTTGTAGCACTCCGTCATAAGCAAGGTATAGATGCGAGTACTCTGTTGGCAGAGTCTCTAGCTTACCTTCTTCGCCCTCCGGCACTGTGCTCTTACTATCTTCAAATACAAAGTGATAGCTGCCTATTATCGCATTCTTGCCATCGATGTTACTCGAAATTCCGTGAGCAACCACGTAATCGACTTTAGAGTGCATCTCTTCATGCGAGATACTACGCTTTTTAGCCTCTTCAACTACTGCATTTGCAACAGAATGCGGATAATGCTCTTCTAGGCAAGCCGCAATTCTAAGGCTCTCCTTCTCACTAGCGTCGCCAAAAGTAATGATATCCACTACAGATGGTGTCGCATGTGTCAGTGTCCCCGTCTTGTCAAATACTACGGTGTCTGCTGTTGCAGCTGCTTCGAGGAACTTACCGCCCTTAACCGAAATGTCGTACTTGCTAGCCTCCTTGATTGCAGATAACATCGAAAGCGGCATCGCCAGATTTAGTGCACACGAGAAATCTACCATCAGGAATGACAGCGCTCTCGTCACATTTCTGGTCAGTAGGTAGGTTATTGCCGTTCCTGCCAGCGAATACGGCACCAATCTATCAGCGAGGTGGAATGCTCTCTCTTCAGTTTCTGACTTGAGTTTCTCCGACTCCTCGATAATCTTTACTATCTGGTCATACTTACCGGTTCCTGCTGACTGAGCAACTTCGATTACGCAGCTTCCGTCTTCAACGACAGTTCCCGCATATACATATCCACCAGCCTCCTTGTGAACTGGAATAGATTCACCAGTCATGGCCGCCTGATTTACCGAAACAGAACCTTCAACAACCTTTCCGTCTAGTGGAATAACGTTAGAAATTCCAACGACAATTTTATCTCCTGGCTTTACCTCTTTGACATCGACTAGCACGTCGACATCTTCTGTCCTCTTCCACACCTTTGTTACGTTAAGTGACATGACACTTGCAAGGTCTGTAACCGACTTGCGACGAGTCCATTCACCGAGAGTGTCTCCCACATTGAGCAGAAACATTACTGATGATGCAGTGTCAAAGTCGCCTCTGAGCATAGATGCTGTGATTGCAGTAGCATCTAGCGTTGCAACCTCAAGTTTGCCCTTAGAAAGCGATTTTATACCCTGAGCGATGAACTTGACACTCTTTACTATCGTCACACCGTTGCGTACCCAGATTGGCAAGAATAGCTTGCTTAGAGTTCTGAACATGAGCATGTTCATCATCTTTTCCTGGTACTTATGATCCAGTGCCCTGCTGGTCTGTTCCGGAACTAGCGCGATAGCCTTTTCATCACTGTAAGAGAAAGTCCTCAATGCTTCGAGAAGAGCTTTTCGTCCCTCTGCACCACCCCTATATCTAATCGACGCATCGCTCGTTCTGTCGTGAATTGTTGCTTGCACGACAAAGGGTTTATTTTTCAAATAGTATTCCAGAATATCCGCCCGCTCCATCGTCATCTTGTAATGTGGCAGACCCACACGTATCCTAGAACTAGATTCGTGAAGTATTACAAATCGCATTATTCAGCGTCCTTAATTTCTTCTACTTGTTTTTCAACAGCTTCTTTGTCCTCATCGTATGCTTCAACGATTGCTCTAGCCCTCTCAACCATCATCATCTCTTCTTCAGCATAAAGAACAGCGTTTATATCCATAGCATCCTCATAGATATCTTCGCAGTTCTCTTTGAGAGTTGTAGTTGTCTCCATAAGAGTATCCTTACCACGTAGAACTGCAGCTGTACAATATGTGTAAACCTTCTTAGCGTCCTTGCTTGTAAGTATTAGCTTGCCAACTGTTCCAGCGAGGAATCCTGCTGCAACGCATCCAATACCCATACAACTATGCTTTCCTAAAAATTTCATAATAAACCTCCTCGTATAATATGTTTTACCGACACATTTTCTTATGAAAAGTGTCATACAATAACTTGTTCAACTTTGGATATCCCAGCTTGAATTAATTCACACAATCATTGATTGTATCCAATATATCACTCCTGAAATTCGCTAGTCAACATTAACCTTTGTTGGACTGCCTTAACTTCAGCCGATTTTCAAGGGTTTTAGGGTCTCTATCGTTGTTCTCTATGTATATTCTACGATACATTGAAATTTTACCGGTATTTTTACCAACTCATTTTGTCCACCCTGTATCTTCTTTCAAAAAAGATATAACCGCTGCATCCATTGAAATTTCAACGACCACAGCGGTTTTTACCAACTCTTTTTGTCCTATAACCCAAATTTTTCGTTACGCATCAGGTTTGTATATATCTAGAAAATATGCAATCGGGAGACACCTGTTAGTAAAATACTGATATGTGAGAATGTGAAATTTAAGTACTAAAAAAGCGGGCAGTTTACGACCTGACCGCAACAACAGAAGGAATGATATGTCAGTTTCGATTACTCTCTAAGTTTGCATGCTTTTCGCCTTTTAAACTCTAAAGACCTTTATATCATGCCATTTCCTTTGTCTTTCTCTACGATAAACTTTCTGAGCGTATTGATATGATCTGATGCTGCTTTTCTAGCTGCTTCTGCATCGCCAGCTATGATTGCATCTACAATCTTCTTATGCTCAACCGGCTGAATCATATACTTGCCCTGGCTCTCATAGTATAAGTAACGGAATCTCATCGAGAGATCCTGCGCCTGCTTAACCATCTGCATGAGGGTCCTATTACCACTGCACTGAACTATATAATTATGGAGCTTAACGTCATACTCTACCATCTCATCCTTGTCGTTATTCTCCATTGCAAGCTCGCTAAGTCTGAGCAACTTCTTTAAAGCTGCTTTATCCTCATCAGTAGCTTTAACCGCAGCAATAGAAGCAGCGAGACCACCGAGGGTTTCTCTAACCTCAAATACATCTTCGAGATCCTTAATCGAAATCTCAGATACGTATGCACCGTGGCGCGGCTCGATGACCACCAGACCTTCGTTAGCAAGCTTGCGAATCGCCTCTCTGATAGGCGTTCTACTTACATTCATCTTCTCCGCCAGGTCAATTTCCATGAGCCTTGTGTGTGCCTCTATTTCACCCGTTAGAATTCGTTTCTTGAGCTCCATGTATACTAGCTCTCTAAGTGGTTTCTGAATCTGAAAATCTAACTCCATACGTCATGCCCTCCGCTCTTCGTCTTCCAGTATCGCCAAGTCGGTTCAACCCATCTAGCAGATTCTAAAGCCTTATAATCAGCCTCGAACCTAGTGTATTCAGTATAGTAAGCTGCCACAGTCGGCCCGCTTCCACTCATCAGAACTTCATCTGCCTGCAAATTTTCGCGAATTCGCGACACTAAACTCTGCACTTCTTCGTAGTTCGCAAGTGTGTACAGCTCAAGGTCATTGTAGAAGAGATTAATATCTACTTCCCTCTGAGCATAATCTGTGTCTTCTAGCTTCCTATCTATTGCCTCATAGACTTCTTTAGTAGATACGGCAATACTCGGATTAAATAAAATCACGAAATATGGTCTCGGCTCAACTGCCTCAACCACTTCCCCAATTCCGGAAACTATCGCAGCACTGCTAGCCTCTTCAATCTTGGGTAATCCCTCCAGTTCGTCAGCATTAAGATATGTATTCATCATTATAGAAAAAGGCACATCCGCTCCAACCTTAACTCCAACATCCATGAGTTCTCTCATAGATAGTGGATTACCGAGCAAGTGGTTCACTCCGAGCATAACCGCTGCAGCATTTCCACTGCCACCAGCAATGCCAGCTGCCACAGGCAGTTTCTTGTCGATTTCGATTGAGATGCAGTCTGCACCTCTCTCCTTCATCAAATCAGTAAGATTATATCTACCAGAAATCGCTCTAACGACAGATATCGCGCCCTTTACAGCCAGGTTGTCCGCAGTTAAAGGAATATTCCTATTAGCTGAAAACAAGTATATGTTAGTTTCTGAAAAAAAACAATTGTAATTGTAATTATTTATTTTTTTAGTTTTTATTTTCAAGGTATCGAAAATATTGATACCTTGCATGAATGACTTTATGTCGTGATAACCATCTGCTCTTCGGGATAGTACATATAGCGAAAGATTGATTTTGGCATATGCATTAAGCTCGATTTCAGATGATTTTACAGCATCTCTATTCATAAATCTCACCCTGGATTCTAAAAATGCGAGGATGCATTGCACCCTCGCATACATTGTACTATTTATTATACAAAAATGTTATATATAATTTGCGAATTTTCGAATTACTTCGAAGATTTTTTATGTCCTGACTTACGACTCTTAACAGGGCTTGGTTTATGAACCTTATACACGTTAGGGAGTAACTCACTGATTTCCAGTTTCTCCTCTACCTTATGTGTGCCCTTCTTCTTAGCGCGCTTCTCAGCCTTGGCAACTCTCTTCTTCTCTTCAGCGATTACTTCTTCAACTGACTTGCCAGTCTTCTTCGCTTCCTTATAAGGATTGAATGTGGTTTCTCCGGACTTTTCCTTCTCAACCTTTTCATCGTCATCCTTGTTGTGCTGCTGTCTGATTGTCACAACCATGATTCCACCGAACATGATTACCATCATGATCATGTTGATAGTTGTATTTAGCGTCTGATTGAAAGTCTTAAACTTTACAACAGTCTCCTTACCGAGAGTATTGCCATTGTCATCAACGAAACCAGCACTGATTACAAGCTTATACTCAGAGTTATTCTTAACCTTGAAATTTTTGTTAGTGCTGTCTCCAAGCACAAGTACAAGGCCTGAGTCATCGTTAGCAGTCAGAACCTTGATCGGGATCTTCTTGCCGTCTTTGTCTACAATCTTAACGCTCTTTGCATTATTAGCCTGTGCTGCTTTGCTTGATACAGAGTGGTTGAAGTAAAGCTTAACCCCCAGGTTCTCAATTGAGGTATTCTTCTGACCATTCTTAGGGTATGACGACTTCAGCGCAAAAGCTGTATCATCTGCTGCAAAGCACATAGATGTGCTGATAATAACCATAAGCATTGACAGAACTGCAATTAGTCCTCTTCTTTTCATCTAATTTTCCTCCAATATATCGACTTTGTCTTTGACTACATCTATATTTTTCTTGCGAAGCTGAGCCTTAGTTATCCTTAGCTCTCTAAAGAAGCTGGTAAGCACCTCCGCACATTCATCGGCAAGTATCCCGCGTTCTACATCTATCCTGTGGTTGAGATGTGCCTCATTCGTAATATCGAATATTGAACCAGCTGCTCCATTCTTAAGATCCATCGTCCCTATGTAAAGCTTATCCAGCCTCGAGAGTACCATCGCTCCCGCACACATCGAGCACGGCTCAAGCGTTACATACAGCTCGCATCCGCTCAGCCATTTACTGCCAAGCTTTGCTTCAGCTGTATCCATCGCCAGCATCTCAGCGTGAGCCGATGAAGATGCATATGCCTCCACCATGTTGTGAGCTCTGGAAATAATTTCACCGTCCTTCACTATAACAGCTCCGACCGGAACTTCTCCGAGCTCTGCAGCTATATAGGCTTCTTTCAAAGCTTCTTTCATGTAGAAATTGTTATCTCGCATATCAGTTTACTTTATCATAGAGCCGTGCATTTTTCAAATTAAAAACAGGCAGAAATTTTTGAACTTCTACCTGTTTTATCTCACTTAACTAGCTGCTGCTATCCTTGTGAAAAGATCTTTTACTTCTCACTCTTTCTCTTCTTGGCAAATACCGCGAGTGCACCTGCCGCAATAGCCATCATAGCTAGATACAGCGCAATTACTGTCGTATCACCAGTCTTAACGGCTCTTGATACTCTGTATCCGTGATACTTAGCGCTCGCATCTCTGTTGCCATTTGAGCTAGATGTGTTGCCATTTACGATTGGCTGATTCTTCGTTCTGATAGTAAAGTTTGTCGAAGCTCCACCTCTCTTATCCTTGAAAGCAACTGTCAAAGTGTGACTACCTGTGCTCTGTCTGTCTAAAACTGCTTTCTTGAGAGTAATTCTTACGCTCCCCTTTTCAGATGTGTAGTCAACATCCTTTACTAGCTCAATTCCATCTAGAAGAATCTTATCGTCATAGTAGTTATCGAACGTATTTGCATCGTCCACGCTACGCTTTACGACGAATAGGAGATCCCCATCGCCTTTTGTCCAGAGCGCATTGTCTCCAATCTCGAAGTTATAAGTGATCTTCGGAATCACTGTTTCGGACTTCTTGATCTCGTGCTTTGCATCGCTGCCTAGGTAGTACTTATCGCACTTCTTGCAGTGCCAGTACTTGATGTTTCCATCCGCTTCAGTGGTTGGTGCATTTGCTGCAATCTCCTCGAGGTCATGGCTCACGAGCCAGTGTGCATACAGCTTAGTATCTTCTGTAAACGCCTGAGTACCATCTACCTTCACACCGCCAGTCTTAGCTGTGAACCAGCCTTCAAATGCTGTGCACACATCCTTGTCAGGTAGCGCGTTTAGTGTAATCTTTCCGTTCTCATCGGTGGTTAGCTCTGTAGTCTTGGCATCTTCGTCATTGGATAGAAGTTCAACCTTGTATGGCACATAGAATGTTGCTGCTGGGTCCTTAACCTTGAAGTTAGAGTAAGCACCAGTTCCCTTGCGCTGATCTTCATTAGAAGATATTAGCTTGACCTTAGCATCCTTGCCATCCACAACGTTGCCCTTGAATGCGTTAGCTGGAACGTCCCTTAGTGTCTCTGGTACTTTTATCTCCTTGATGTTCTGGTTAGCAAATGCTTCCCTTCCTATCGACTGTAGCGACTTACCAAACTCAACTTCCTTGATACTTGCACGCTCTGGTGATCTACTCTTGAATGCAGACTTACCGATAGTCTTGAGACTATCTGGTAACTTAACCTTAACGAGCTTGTGTCCTTCAAATGCATTATCACCGATACTTTCAAGGCCCTCGGAGAACTTCACATTCTCGAGAGGCGCGCCGCTAAATGCCATTTTGCCGATTATCTTCACTGACTTTGGCAGCTCTAGCGACTTCAGATTTGCACCATAGAATGCTGCCTGTCCAATCTCGGTTACACCCTCAGGGATTGTTACCGAGTTGATTGGATTTCCACCTGTCTTAGCAGGGGCAAATGCGCCAGTTCCTATCTTCTTGATGGCAGTACCATTTACTGCCACGGGAAGCTTGAGATCTGGATTCACAGCAAGTTTCACCTTTCCCACTTCTGATAGACCAGTGATTGTATCTCCATCAGTGGTGAAGTCCTTTTCATTCCATGTAGTGTTCTGCTTCCAGTGAGCATATAGCTTTGTGCCGTCATTGAACTTCTGAGATGCAGTTACCTTCTTACCGCCCTCACGCTCTGTGAACCAGCCTTCGAACTCATGCAGTGCATCTGGAGCTGTTGGTGTCGGTAGGCTGTCAACTCTGCCGTTGTCATCGAGTACAGCGTATCCCTTCTCAACTGTGCCGCCATTTGCATCGAATGTGATCATCGCCTTGGACATCATTACACGGTGAGTTGTTGCACCAGTGTTGAATGCCAAGTGATCCGGGTTTACAGTTCTCAAGATTACAACGTGATTTGCATCAGTTCCTGTGTTGTTCATGAAAGGTTCATTACCTAGAGTCTTGAGTGACTTTGGTAGGTCAACACTTGTCAGCAAGCCTTCCTTAAATGCGAACTTTCCGATGTGTTCAACGCCTTCCTCGATCTTGAGGCTTGTCAGCGTTAGAGACTTATATGTTCCTTCAAATGCGGAATCGCCAATTTCCTTAACTGTTCCAGGTATCGTCAGTTCTGTTAGGTGATGCAGGTGGAATGCCTTCTCGCCAATCTTTCTCACAGATGCCGGAATCTTGAGAGATTCAAGTCTAGCTCCTGCAAACGCCATCTGACCAATCTCTGTAACCGTGTCAGGAATCTCAATCTCACGAAGACGAATATTCATCGAAAATGCCGCTTGTGGAATCTTTGTAACGTTCTTGGACATCTTGAGCTCAATGATTGAGTTTGCAGAGAAAGCACCCTCACCTAAATCATTTACTGAATCCGGAATATGCAGCCTCATGATGCGGTTTCCATGGAATGCACTGGTTCCAATCTTGGTTAGCTCCGGCTCTGACTCGAGGTCAAGCTCCTTGAGCATATTATATTCAAATGCTCTAGAGCCAATTGACTTAAGCTTAGCAGGTAGCTTAACTGACTCGAAACCGTTCTCTGAAGTAAAATCATATTTACCAACCTTTACTTCCGACTCCGGAATAGCAAACGCACCGTCAGCGATTGCTGTGATATCTACGCCTGCAGGAGATTCGTTTGGAAGAACCAGCTTGTGGTTTCCACCGTTTCTCTTCGTGATTCCGCTGGACGAAAGACCTGTGATAGTCGATCCGTCAGCACTGTATGTGAAGTCCTCGCTAGTCCAGCCGGTTCCCACTAAATTATCATACTTAACAACGTATGTAAGTTCAGCCTTGTTAGGCATGTTGTTATAAGCATCCACTACTTCCTTGTTTTCTGTCAGCAGTGTTGGCTTTACAGGATTTCCTCTAAACGCTCTCTTATCTACCCCTGTTAGCTTGGTAAATGACTTAGGAAGTTCAACTGAAGTCAAAAGTTGATTCAAAAATGCATTGGATCCAATCTTACCGTTGAATCCTTCCTTAAACTTAAGTGACTTAAGCGTTGAAGGTATTGCCTCTGCAGTCTTCTCAAATGCAGATCTTCCGATACTTGTAATTCCGCTAGGAATAGTAACCTCTGTAAGCTGATTATTCATAAACGCATTGTCGCCAATCTTGGTTAGGCTATCAGGTAGACTAACAGTCTTGGCTTTGCATCCAACGAATGCTCTTCTGCCAATATCTGTAACACCTTCAGGAATCACAATATCAGTAACCGCAGCCTTGTCGGCAAGTCCTATTGTGTCGTTAGTTCTGCCGAATGCCACGTCAGGGATTTCCTTGAGTGACTTCGAGATAACTATCTTCTCAGCCAAATCAGTTCCGTTAAACGCTCCTATGCCAAGCTTTTTAACTGAATTTGGAAGGACGATGGATGTAAGTCTAGCATTGAGGAATGCGGAATTACCAATCGACTCAAGTCCATCTGGCAGGTTGACGTTAACTACTCCGTATACTTTCTTAGCTGTGTTATCGATAGTTCCTGCGAATGCAAAGTCACCTATCTGCTTGATTGTAGGTGGCAGCTTAACCGTCTTAGGCACGTATATCTTGCCAGCATCAGCGAATCCGAAGGTTCCAATCTGGCCGTTGCTAGCAAGTACATTGCTAACACCGTTTCCGATTGCAACGACTTTAACTCCGCTAGCGTTAGTCTCTGGAATTACAAGTGTGTCATTCTTCTTGAGTTTTGCCTTGCCGGACTCTGTAAGTCCTGTAACAACTGTTCCAGCAGCGTTGTATGTGAAGTCGTCGCTGTTCCAAGGAGATTCATCACTTGGAATGTTCTGATTTGCCTTGAGTAGCTGCACGTGTGACTTACCATTACTAATATCATCAACGAGTGCACCGGGTTCGTTTATGTACATATACACAATTCCGCCCTTTTTCTCGTTAGCGTTTCCTGTGGTAACAGGTTCTTTTCCTGTGTTTCTAAGGAATGTCCACTTTGTGACCTTCTCTGTTTTGTCAGGCAACTGTACCGATTCAATCTTGTTCATAGCAAATGCCATGTTATCAATTGAAAGTGGATAATCCGTGGTTTTATGGAACTCAAGATTTGTAATCTCGTTGTTTGCAAACGCCCCGTTAGATATTAGCATCAAAGTCGAAGGGAATTTTACCAATTTCAACTTATTTTTGTTGAATGCATTTCCACCGATATAAATAGTACCCTCCGGAACTGTGAGCTCTGTCAAGTTATTACCCTGAAAAGCACTCGATCCGATGAAGAAATCACCTCTCGTAGTTACATTGCTATCCCACTGTCCATTGCTTGGTGCCTTCACGTTTTTAGGCAAATCAACACTCTCGAGTCCAAGGCTCTTAAATGCATTGCTGCCAACACCCTGAACTTTATTACCGTTATCATCCACGGCAGGCACAACTAGGTTCTTGTTACTTGCCAGCTTTGCCTTGCCGCTGTCTGTGAGACCGCTTACAACGTGGATAGTTCCAGTTATGATATTCATGTTGTCCTGCGCCGGTGCAGGTGAGTTGTTGCTGTCTAGCACAACGTCTGCATATGTAAAATCCTCTGCATTCCATACATTTACGTCATCAGACAGTATCTTGTGGAATTCAGATTTTGGGAATTTGCTTGTGTCGCTATACTTTGAAATATCATCGACATAAACTTTAGTTACCAAATCGTACTTTTCCGTCTTTCCCGATGCAGAAGTGACTTCTTTAGCGAACACGTTCTTAGGAAGTGCTGTCACAGTTGCAGGAAGCTTAAGCTCGGCAACTTTCTTATTTCTAAACGCATATTTGCCGATGGTAGTTAATCCCTCTGGTAGCTCCAGATTACAAATCTGAGCCTCCTTGAGTAGGTAATTTTTGGTTGAAAATGCGTAGTCCCCGATTTCTGTAACGCCCTTTGGCACCTTGATATTTGTAAAGTTGTTTCCTGCAAATGCTCTCGTACCTATTTTCTTGACACTTGCCGGAATCTCGATAGAAGTGAGTCCTGTCATCCAGTTCTTTTTATCGCTGCACCCAAATGCACTGTCAGGAATCTCTGCTAGGTTATTTGGTAGATTGATCTTCTCGATTGTAGGATTTGTCGCAAAAGCACCTTTACCAAGTGAAGTGAGAGTATCAGGCAGAACAACAGTCTTGATATTGTTGCTCTGAAATGCAGTATCTCCAATGCTTTTAAGAACCGGAGAGAAAGCAACTTCCTTGAGTCCCGAATCACGGAACGCATTTTTACCAACTTTCTCCAAATCCATAGGGAGTGTTACAGAGTCGAACTTCTCATCTGCTGTAGCAAATAAACCTGTTGTTGAATCTGTATCTGCTATCTCTGTAATCTTGTCTAAGCTTGCATTATAGTCAGGAAGCACGAGATCCTTGTTAACCTTACGTTTCTCCTTACCGCTTGCACTAAGCCCGGTAATTTTCTGTCCGTCAAATGTAAAGTCATTTACATTCCAAGATTCAGTATCCTTGTTTTCAGTCTCAGGAGTACCGTCATAATTAATTAACTTCTGAACCCATGACTTAGTACTAGCTGTAGTCTTGTCCGTCGTATGTATCCTGTCCATATTCTTATGGTCAAAGTTTCCAGAGTACATATACACAACTCCGCTGCCTGCAAAATTACCTTTGAGTGCCGCTTTACCTTCGGCGGATAATGGCTCCATACCAGGATTTCCAACAAATACGTGCTTATTTACTACCGCTGTAAAATCCGGAAGTCTAATAGATTTAATCTTATTGTTGGCAAAGGTCATTCCATGCATTTCCAACTGGAAATAAGTTGTAAGCGGGAAATTAACCTTGCTTATCTGATTGTTTGCAAATGCCTGAGTTTCAAGCCACCAGATGGTTCTAGGCAGTGTAACAGTCTTAATCTTGTTGTTCATGAATGCATTAGGAAGAACTGCCAGAACACCATCTGGAAGCGTAACGTTCGTCAGTTTATTGCCTTCGAATGCTCCCTCTGCAATAACAAAGTTACCTCTGCGTGTAATCTTGTGAGTAACTGTATCATTATATGATGTGAGCATGCCGGACGGGAATACAACCGACTCAACACCCTTCTTCTGAAAGGCATTGCTTGCTACACCAACGATAGTATTACCCTTGTCATCTTTGGATGGCAGAACAAGATTCTTGTTCTTTTTAAACTTAGCTTCTCCTTTTGCGGAGAAACCACTGATAGCCTTTCCTTCAACATTTATGGTTCTCGTGTAGTCACAACCGTAAATTGTCTTACTGATATCGGTGTAAGTAAAATCCTCACTTGTCCATTTCCCCGAATCAGTATGATTATCGGTAACACTCGTTGCTTCAGCACCTGCCGCCGACACATCTGTTCCCTTATCAGCAGCACTATCTGCTTCTGTGCTTGCTGAATGTGTACCGATGACTGCTTCTGATTCCGTATCAGTAGCTCCAGCAAAGGCAGGAAGTGGAAACATTAACGTTACCACCAGTACTAATGAAAGCAAAATTTTCTTCATGATATTGTCCTTCTTTACTTATAATTGAGATAGAAACACGTAACATTATTGATATATTTTACCTTGAATTTACCCACCTTTTACCATTTATTTTCATTTCTTCCGATTGAATCTAATAATAATGTCGTCCTGCTTATTGATAATATTGATACTTATCTTTTTTTATAGTTAACTATCAATTTGCGGTGCTATTATACTTTGTATCAATACTATTTTCATACATTTTGGAGCAAAAGTGTGTGGATAGGCGAATGGAAATGTTAAAAAGATTAAAGGATAGATATGAATAGGGTATTGAAATCAAAATTTTATACTAATGTAAAAACGAAAATTAAAATTATCATTATAGTGTTCTTGGTGCTAATTATCATTGTCTCCTTAATCGGTTGTAATAGCAAAGCGACTAAGGGAAAGGATGAAGCTAAAACAAAGAGCAAAAATGACAAGCAGACAGAATCTGCCTCTGACAGCAGTTCAGACTCTGATAATGATTCAGAAGAGTCTTCTTCATCTGACAAGAAGGACAAAAAAGAGAAGAAGAAGAAGAAGAAGGAGAAGGAGAAGGCTAAAGATAAATCAAAAGACAAAAAGAGCGAAAAATCAAATGGCAGTTCCTCTACCTCTTCTTCATCAAGCAGTGTTCAGACTCAATCAAAGCAAAAGGTCTGGGTTCCTGAACAAGGACATTACGAACAGGTAAAGGTGTTCAAATGTCGATGCGGTCGGAAATTTAACAGTCACGCTGCTCAAATTGATCACAGAAACGCCTACATAGCAGAAAAGCGAAAAACAAACCCGAATTTCGATTGAAAGGGAGAACACCTTCCGCTCGGGTGGGTACCCGAGAGCGTATACGTTGTCGATGTTCCTGGACACTATGAATACAGGTAAAAAGGATACAGATGAAAATCCATAACAACACTAAAAGCGCAACATAACAAACTGTTGCGCTTTTATATTATTTGAAATATATCACATTCTATCCGTATATCTTCGGATTCAATCAAATACAAACCAAATTGCAGTTCAAAATACTATTTATCGTACTTATTGAGCCACTCGATGAGCACTTCACAGTAGTCATCGTGTCTGTCTACAAAGCATGTGTGTCTTGAATTCTCCCAAAGAATCCACTCTGAGTTAGGAATTCCATCTGCCATCGTCTTCGCAATGAGTGGTGAGCAGAGATCGGAGATTCCGCTGCATACGAGCGAAGGAATCTTAATCTCGCCTAGTCTATCTACGTACTCGAAGTCCTTGAGTGAACCTGTTGGTGCGAACTCGTTTGGTCCCCATCCATATAGATAAGCTTCACCGCCGCCCTTCTTAGGACGTGTGCAACACTCTGGAGCCTCATCACCAATCCAGTAATCGCAGTATCTATGCATATACTCAGCAACCGCTTCATCATAAGCTTCGCCGGAGAACTCACCAGTCTCAAGAGCCTGGTTGATTGCATCCTGCATGTGCTCTGGCATCATCTTGATACGTCTTAGGCCTTCCTTCTCCCAGAGACTGCTTGATGGATGTCCGCTGGAGATAACGAAAGATTTGATACCTTTAGGCTGTCTCTCAATAGCATATGCAATCTGCATCATGCCGCCCCATGACTGTCCGATTATGTGGCACTCGTCCAGTCCGAGGTGTTCTCTTAGAGCATCAAGCTCATCTAGCCATGTGTCCTGAGTCCATAGCTCAGGATGTCCATCGAGATATGAATTTCCGCAACCGATCTGGTCATACATGATAATCTGACGGTCATCATCATCAGCGAGGTTATCGAGAACCTCATAATAGTTGTGTGTTGAACCGGGTCCACCATGCAGACAAATCAGTGGTGCCTTCCCATTGTCCTTCTTCTCGCCAACGATTCTATAATAAGTCTCATAGCCGAGAAAAGGCATGTAACCTTCTGTAATCTTTGCCATAAATTGATTTCTCCTTAAATTAATTTTATCTATTTTTCCACAGGAACAACGATTGGCTCTTCCTTCGGATATGCATTCAGTACCTCGCATCCATCTTCTGTAATGTAAAGTATGTCTTCAATACGAACACCGATTCCCTCATCATATAGATAGATACCCGGCTCAACGGAGAAGCACTGTCCCGGCTCGATAATCTCGTCATTTACAAGGGAAACGTCACCAACCTCGTGATCCTCAAGTCCGATTGAGTGACCGGTTCTGTGTGTGAAGTACTCACCGAAGCCCTTCTCTGTGATGTAGTTTCTAGCTGCCTTGTCGACATCGCTCATCTTGTTGCCGGGCTTAGCAGCAGCGATCCCTCTCTTGTTAGCCTCGAGAACTATGTTGTAGATTTCTCTCTGTCTATCGCTAATCTCGCCGATAAATACTGTTCTGGTAATATCTGATGCGTAGTTGTTCCACATGCCACCGATATCGAGTACTACGGACTCTCCGTACTTACCCTTACTGTCGTCAGTTACGTGGTGCGGATCTGCTCCGCCCTTACCATATGCTGTGATAGGATCGAATGATAGACCTTGGAATCCAATTTCCTTGCAGAGCTCGATGCATTTAGCGTTAAGTTCCTTCTCAGTTAGACCCTTTACAACGTAAGGAATTAGCTGATCCATAACCTTGTCGATCTTCTGAGCGGACTCTCTCATAAGCTGACGTTCCTTCTCGTCCTTAATCTGTCTAACCTTGTCAACGATTACTGAACCGTTTACGAACTTGCTTCCAGCTCCTAGATCCTGTAGCTTGAGCAGGAATCTAGCCGGCCAGTTCTTATCAATACCGATAGTCTTGTCCTTCTCAATGAACTTAGCCAAGATTTCAACAGGCTCCTCGATATCATCATAGTATGTTAGTGGCACACCAAGATCCTCTGTCTGAGGGAAGAGCTTGTTCAGTACAAGCTGTGTATCTCCATTTACATTGATGTATAGTGCAAGCATTCTCTCTCCGGGAATGATCCACTTGTCGAGCATGTAGAAGACGCTCACCGGATCAGTGATAATCATCTGCGGCATATCCTGCTCTTTCATCTTTGCAACAACTCTTTCTAGCTTAGACTTATTAAGCATAATGTTCCTCCATTTCTATTGTCCATTTATGCATGTACAAATATACGTTTATTATACATCTCTAACATGTGATTGAATATACATATGGTAAAAAATAATCAATATTTCTAAATACTTAACCGAATCCACATTCTTTCCCGAAAATCGCAGTATTTCGAAGACTTCGGGTTGTTAAAACACTTTTTTCCGTGACACAGCTCCTTAAATCGCCCTCGTATATTTCTCGAGCCATGCGAGTTCTTCGTCATTCATATAAGGTGAAAGCTTTTCGAAGCACGCTTTGTGATATTCGTTGAGCCATTCCTTCTCCGATCTTGTCAGTTCCTCTGGATCGATTCCATCGAGATCAATAGGCACGAAGTTCAGTGTCTCGAAATGCATGAACTGTCCGTACTTATTCTTCTCGCCGTTTACAGTCAGCAAGTTGTTCTCTATACGGATTCCGAACTCGCCCTCTTCGTAGATTCCCGGCTCGTCAGTCACCATCATGCCTGGCTCAAACTGATGATGCTCATTCTTGGAAGGAACGATATACCAGCGGAAACCTGTTGGTGGCTCATGGATACTTCCTAGATATCCGAAGCCGTGTCCAGTTCCGCACTGGAAGTCCTTGTTCAAATCCCAGATTGGCTGTCTAGCGAGTACATCGAGTGACCAGCCGTGATTTCCATAGAGGAAATTCGCTGCCGATAGGTGCTGCATAGCTCTGTATACCGCTGTGTAATACCTCTTCATCTCCTTGCTGATTGAGCCGAGAACTGTAGTTCTAGTGATATCAGTCGAGCCTTCGAGATATCCACCGCCTGTATCTGAGAGAAGCATCTGTCCGCCTTCTAGCTGTACGTCTGACTCTGGAGTTGGCGAGTAATGCATCATCGCAGCATGTGCGCCAAATGCATGAAGCGGTTCAAAGGAGTCTCGGATGTAGCCCTCCTGCTCGCTTCTAAACTGTGTCAGTTTCTCGGAAGCGCTGAGCTCGGTGATCTTCATCTTATCGTAGTTATTCTTAACCCAGCAGATAAATTTAGTGAGCGCCACGCTGTCCTTGAGCTCGGCATTTCTGACATTCTTAATCTCGACATCATTCTTGATTGCCTTCATCAGAATTGTTGGATTTACACCCTGCACAACCTTGCATGGGAGATTCTTGTAGAGAGCATAGTTCATCTTCATAGGATCGATAAGAGCAGTTGCACTTGCATCAACCTGCTTCGCATCCTCATATATATCGTTGTATGGATGAACACTCACGTTGTTCTCAGCGAGCATCTTGCGTAGGTCGTCGTTTAGTTTTTTCTCATCTACATAGAGATCCGCACTGTCTTCTCTAACAATTACGTACGCTAGGACGAGCGGGAAGAAATCGATATCGTTACCACGCATGTTCAGAAGCCACGCTACATCGTCAAGGGATGCTACTAGGTGAACATTTGCTCCGACCTTCTTCATCTCTTCACGAACTCTGTTCAGCTTACTTCCAGTGCTTTCACCGCTATACTTCTCCTCCAGAAACCATGCTGGCTCTTCTGAAAGAGCTGGCCTGTCCTTCCAGATTTCTTCGACAAGCGCCTGCTCGTAGTCTATTTCTACATTTCTGCCCGCAAGAGCCTCTTCATATGCCTGCCCATCGCCCATGGATAGAACTCTGCCGTCAAATGCGACTTTACCACACTCCGGAACCTGCTGTGCAACCCACTCGACAGTTCCCGGAGTGTCGTCCACGAACATCTTCATGAGCTCAACGCCACTTCCCTCACACTCAGTATGAACCTGTGTGAAATATCTTCCGTCAGTCCATAGTCCAGCCTTGTCCTTAGTGATAGCTACTGTCGCATACGAACCTGAAAAACCTGTGACATATCGTATCACCTTAAAATGTTCTCCTACATACTCACTCTGATGGAAATCCGCCATCGGAATAACGTATGCGTCTATGCCTCTTTCAGCCATAATTTGTCTTAGCTTAGCAATTCTCTCTGCACTTTCTGTCATATCCTCTCCTCTCCTCTATATTAATCTTTTAGGTCATCTTTATTTATATAGAAATAGCTTGTTATCCTAAATTATAACATCGTCTTCCAATCATTCAATGAAGTTCACATTATTCTCATCTTTTTCCTATATAATAATTATAAGTATATAAAAATATTCACCTTGTAATCGTATTATCATCAACATTATCCAAAGATATTGAAAAACGCATCCAAAATACAATTAATTATAACCCGCAAATTAGCAGAACAATGATATGTCAATAAAATGCAATATACGAGGAGGTATACCATGATTGAATTTAAGAACGTAAGTAAGTCATTTCATAATGTCCGCGTGCTTAAAGATATTTCCATGACTATTTGCAAGGGCGAACTTACTGTCCTGATTGGGCCAAGCGGTTGTGGCAAAACGACATTGTTAAAGATGATCAACCGTATGCTTACCCCTACCTCCGGTGAGATTTTCCTTGATAGCAAATGTATGGATGAGATAGATAAGGTTGAGCTTCGTCGCAGTATGGGATACGTCATCCAGCAGGGCGGACTTCTCCCTCATCTGACTGTTAGAGAAAATATTGAAATTATCGAACGACTTGAACATCGTCCGGAAGATGAAGTCGCTGCTCGGACTATACAACTCATGAAGATGGTCTCCATGGATCCAACCGAGTATTTGGATCGTTTCCCGGGTGAGCTTTCGGGCGGGCAGCAGCAACGTATTGGCGTTGCGCGCGCATTCGCTAATGAACCGGAAATCATACTCTTTGACGAGCCTTTCAGTGCACTCGATCCAATTACGCGAAGTGCATTACAGGATCAACTTATTCACATTCAGAGCAACGAAGCAAAGACTATGGTATTTGTTACACACGACATGAGTGAGGCGATAAAGATTGCCGACCGCATATGCATCTTGAATGAAGGTCGTGTAGTTCAGTTTGATACTCCTGAAAATATCATGAAGTATCCCGCTGACGAGTTTGTAGAAAGCTTTGTCGGTTTAAACCGCATATGGAGTTCACCAAAGTATATTAAGGTTCAGGATTTTATGATTACGGAGCCGATATCTGTTCGAGAAGATGTTTCTGCATATAAATGTATTCGTATACTACGTTCACATCATATTGATACCTTGCCTGTAGTAGATTCAGAAGGAACTCTGCTGGGAATAATCGGCAGACAATCTTTCCTAAACAGACCGCGACCAAGCTCTAGGGCTCGAGATATCATGTATTCTGCACAACACACCGTGCATCCTGACGAAAATATTTTGGATGTACTCACGACTATCAGAGAGACTGACGTGAGCAACCTGCCTGTTATAGATGATAACGGTCGTATAATTGGGCTACTGACCAGCAGTAGGCTCATTGCAACCATGAGTCAGCAGTTCCTTGACAACATGTCAGAAGAGGAGGTGAAGTAGTAATGACTACACTATTTTCATATATGGCTCAACACGCCTCTCAAATCTTCGGTTACACTATAACCCATATCGAAATGACCTCCATAGCAGTAGGTATCTCGATTCTGATTGGTGTTCCGCTTGGAATCCTAATCGGCTATGTGCACGGTTTAAACCGACCGGTTATAGCAATCGCAAATATTGTCCAGGCTATTCCATCTATGGCGTTACTTGGTCTCTGCATTCCTTTACTTGGAATCGGAAGATTGCCTTCTATCGTCATGGTAATCATATACTCGCTTCTGCCTATAATTAAGAACTCCTACACCGGAATCACTAATATAGATCCGCTGCTGGTAGAGTCTTCTGTTGCTATTGGTATGACACGTTGGCAGGTTCTTTCACGAGTAAAGCTTCCACTGGCACTGCCTGTCATTATGGCCGGTGTCCGCATCTCTGCCGTCACTGCAGTCGGTACTATGACTATGGCTGCTTTTATCGGCGCCGGCGGACTTGGTTACCCGATTTTTGCAGGTATACGAACTGTAAATAATTTGCAGATTCTTTCCGGTGCTATTCCGGCATGCTTGCTGGCTCTACTTGTCGATTTTCTGATGGGCTTTATCGAAAAGCTGTTAACGCCAATCAGTCTTCAGAAATCATTTCATGGTCGTAAGCGTTCAATAAACCTAGCCGCACGCAGAAGAAGAATAAAAATAGCAATAGGGAGTTTTATCATCATAATAATCTGCCTTGTCGGTACACGAATAATCGGAAATTACAAGTACAATAGCAAAGAACTCATATTGGCCGGCAAAGACTATACAGAGCAGTCTATCTTAATGAACCTTTATGCCGACTATATTGAGGATAAGACAGATATAAAAGTCACTCGCAAATCCAACCTCGGAGGTAGCCAGGTTGCCTATCAGGCGATTAAAAGTCGTGAGATAGATATGTATATCGACTATACAGGAACGATATATGGAAGTATCTATAAGCATTCCGGAGAGACGGATATGCAGAAAGTCTATGAGCAGTGTGTTCATGATTATGCCAAAGATAATGTAACCGTTCTTAACCAGTGCAACTGTAACAACACCTACGCACTGGCGGTACGACCGGATACAGCCAAAAACTATGGACTCAAAACATTAGCTGATTTAAACCGTGTTTCAAAAGAATTGCGTCTCGGAAGCACAATAGAATTTCAGAACCGCAATGATACTATGGCGGCACTTCGAAAGAGATACAATATGAGCTTCAAGAGTATGACAGCAATAGATGGTTCTCCTCGCTTCACTGCAATGATGAACAACAAAGTTGATGTTATCGATGCATGGACTACTGACGGCATGCTCAAAAAATTTGATATCGTAATACTGGAAGATTCAGATCAGGTTTTCCCGCCATATTATGTTGTTCCTTGTATACGAAATGAGGTATTATCAAAACACCCAGAGCTCAAGAAGCTAGTCAACGAGCTGTCACCGCTCTTGACAAACGAGGTGATGATTGAGTTGAATTATAAGGTAGACGTTGAAGGCAAAGAGCCGGAAGCTGTTGCACGAGAGTGGCTCACAAGTCAAGGTCTAATCCGTTAACAACGAGGTATTTATGATTTTAGACATTATGATCATAGTTGTTTTTTTAATATGCGCGCTTCGCGGAAAGTCACAGGGCTTCCTCGAATCTCTCGTCAGACTAGCTGCTATTTCTGGTGGAGTTATAATCGGCATCCTAAACACCGATAGGATCAGGTCACTGCTCTTTACGCTGCCTATTGATGATTTTATGAAGGGCAAGCTCACCAAGAAGTTCAACGGTCAGGAGATAGACTTACTGCAGTTCATCCCTAAAGTTCTGCGCACTAAGTTCGAAGCGTTTGGGCTCGATGGCATTACGACCACTGTAAATAGATTTACTAACCTATCTATTACTATCATCTCCTTCTCGGTGATAGTCGGACTAGTGTGGATTATTTCTACATTTATAAGAAGGCGGATTATGCGCGGAAGAAAGAGTAAAAATCTGCTAGGCACGGTCGACTCGAGCATCGGTCTACTGTTCGGGGCTATTAAAGGAGCGATCATCATCTGCTTGTTCCTAGCCCTTATGTTCCCACTCACAGCGCTGTTTGCACCTCAACATATTCACACGCTAAACGAGCAGCTCAACAACTCGTACATTGCAGGTTATCTTTATGATATTAACCCATTAATTTACTTTATGCGAAGGCTATATATTTAACATTTCTATAAAAAAGCATGACACAAAATAAACTTTTGATGTCGTGCTTTTGTTCATTGATTGCAATGTTTTACTATGCTATATTTTGAGTATATTCAATGTATATAATCGAAAACACTCAAGGAGGTAGTCTTGATGGATAAGAAAACACCACTATATGATACCCATGTTAAATACGGTGGTAAAATCGTACCATTTGGCGGATTTTTACTCCCGATTCAGTATGAGTCAGGTATCAAACAGGAACACATGGCAGTTCGTACAGCATGCGGTCTATTCGATGTATCCCACATGGGAGAGATTATCGTAAGCGGCCCTAAATCTGTTGAATATCTTAACTACGTACTAACTAATGATTTCACTGACCTCGGAGTTGGTCAGGCTAGATATAGCCCGATGTGCAATGAGCATGGTGGAACTGTAGATGACCTAATCGTGTATAAGCGTGACGAAGACGACTATTTCGTAGTTGTAAATGCAGCTAATACAGAAAAAGACTTCGCTTGGATGGTTGATCACAAGATTGATGGTGTTGAAATCGTAAACGCTTCCGATGACTGGGGTCAGCTCGCTCTTCAAGGACCTAAAGCAGGTGCTATTCTCGCTAAAGTTGCTGATCCAGCGCTCATTCCTGCAGGTTACTACACAGCTAACTTCGATGGTTCTATTCAGGGAATCCCTTGTGTTCTATCCAGAACTGGATACACAGGTGAGGACGGATTCGAAATCTACATGCCAGCAGACAAGGCTGTAGATATATGGGAAATCCTAATAGAAGCAGGTAAGGAAGACGGCTTGATTCCTTGTGGACTCGGAGCTCGCGACACACTCCGTATGGAAGCAGCAATGCCGCTATACGGGCACGATATGAACGATGATATTTCACCTAAAATCGCAGGTCTTGGTTTTGCAATCAAGATGGACAAGCCTGATTTCATCGGCAAGGCTGCAATCGAAGCAGCAACTCCACTCAAGGAGAGAAGAGTTGGAATCAAAGTTACTGGCCGCGGAATCATCAGAGAAGAGTGTGTCGTTTACCGAGATGGCGAGAAGATCGGATATATCACGTCCGGAACATTCCTACCATATCTAAACGGCTCTTACGGAATGGCTATCGTTGACGCCGCAAAGCGCGAAATCGGTGCCGCTGTTCAGGTAGATGTTCGTGGTCGCAAGATTGATGCGGAAATGGTTAAGCTTCCTTTCTATAAGAGAGAGCAGTAAGCCAATCTGTACTTGTTAAAAATGATATTTTATAACTAAATCACATATACAAAGGAGAAATAAAATGGCAGATTTAAAGTATTCAAAGTCGCATGAGTGGATTGCAGAAGAAGATGGTCTATGCGTTATTGGTATTTCTGACTATGCTCAGCATAGCCTTGGTGACATCGTATTCATCAACCTTCCAGAGGTTGACGATGAAGTTACAATCGGCGATGCATTCGGTGATATAGAGTCTGTAAAAGCTGTTTCCGACGTGCTATCCCCAGTTACAGGAATCGTTGCTGAAATCAACGAGAGCCTATTCGATGCACCTGAGACAATTAACGAGGACGCAACCGGGACTTGGCTAATCAAGGTTAAGGATGTAACTGAGACAGAGGAACTTCTAACTTCAGACGAATACGACGCATTTGTAGAGTCGGCAGAAGCATAAACCGCATTCACCTTAACACTTTCGTACAAGGAGGTTCAAATTGGGTACCTTTATTCCTAACACTAGAGAAGAACAGCTCCAGATGCTAAGCGATATCGGCTATAAGGATTGGGAAGATCTATTTAAAGATATCCCCGCTGCCGCTAGAATCAAAGGAGATCTCAACATTCCGGCAGGCAAGTCTGAGCTAGAGACAGCACAGATTATGGAGAGAATGGCAAACCGCAACGTCGTATACGATTCGATTTTCCGCGGTGCCGGTGCTTATAACCACTATATCCCTGCTGCCGTTAACGCAGTAGTAAGCAAAGAGGAGTTCATCACGGCTTATACGCCGTACCAGGCAGAGATCAGCCAGGGAATCCTACAGTCAATTTTCGAATATCAGACTATGATATGCGAACTTACCGGTATGGATGTTTCAAACGCTTCGCTATATGACGGTGCTTCCGCAGCTGCTGAAGCTTGTGCGATGACTAAAGATCGTAAGCGTAGCACTATATACGTATCAGAAACTGTAGATGCTAGAGTGCTTGAAGTAATCAAGACATATTCATTTGGAAGAGATACTGAAGTAAAGGTTGTTCCTGCATGCGAGTGCGGTGGCGTTACTGACGTTGAGGCTCTCAAGAGTGTCCTCGCAGAGGATAAGACAGCAGCTTGCTTCCTGATGCAGTATCCTAACTACTACGGTATCGTAGAAGATGCTGACCAGATTGCTGAAATCGTTCACGAAGCTGGTGCACAGCTAATCATGAGCGTTAACCCTATCGCTCTTGGAGTTCTGAAGACTCCTGGCGAAATCGGCGCAGACATCGTTTGTGGTGAGGGACAGCCTCTTGGACTAGGTCTTGCATACGGCGGACCTTACCTAGGAATTCTGGCAACTACTGCTAAGAACACTCGTAAGATCGTGGGAAGACTTGTCGGTGAGACAGTTGACTCCCGTGGCGAGCGCGGATTCGTACTAACTCTACAGGCTAGAGAACAGCACATCCGTAGAGAAAAGGCTAGCAGCAACGTGTGCTCAAACCAGGCTCTCTGTGCACTAAAAGCCGGTGTATACATGACAGCTGTTGGTCCTGCTGGGATTAAGCAGGTTGCAACACTTTGCTCATCCAAGGCGCACTATCTGGCTGAAGGACTTGTGAGCGCAGGTCTTTCACTCAAGTTTGACAAGCCATTCTTCCATGAATTCGTAACAGTTTGCGCTGATGCTAACGCTATCCTCAAGGCACTTGCCGACAAGGGTATTCTTGGAGGGCTAAAGCTAAGCGACACAGAGATTCTCTGGTGCGCAACTGAGCTCAATACTAAGGAACAGATGGATGAAGTAATCGAAATCGTTAAGGGGGTGAGCAGATAATGAAACTTATATTTGAAAGAAGTGTTCCTGGCAGAGGTCAGGATCTATTCCCTGCTTGCGATGTTGCTGTAACACTACCTGATGTTCCGATGAGAGAAAGCGCTCCTCATCTTCCGGAAGTATCTGAGAACGAGATGGGGCGTCACTACACAGCTCTTGCAAAGGAAGCTCATGGAGTTAACGACGGATTCTATCCGCTCGGTTCTTGCACAATGAAGCACAACCCTAAGATTGACGATGCTGTTGCTTCACTCAAAGGATTTACTAACATCCACCCTCTTCAGCCAGCTAAAACAGTAGAAGGCTGCACAGAGGCAATAGATACACTGGAGTCATACCTATGCGAAATCACAGGCATGGACCGCGTTACATTCCAGCCAGCTGCCGGCTCACAGGGAGAATTCACAGGACTACTCCTCATCAAAGCATATCTACGTGATAAGGGTCTCGGACACAAGGATGAAATCCTAATTCCAGATGCTGCTCACGGAACTAACCCTGCAAGTGCTGCAATGGCAGGGTTCAAGGTTGTAGTTGTTAAGTCTAACGAGCGTGGAAGCATAGACATGGATGACTTCAAGTCTAAGATTAGCGACAAGACTGCAGGTCTGATGCTCACAAACCCTAACACAGTAGGTATCTTCGACGAGAACATCTTTGAAATCACAAAGCTTGTTCACGAAGCTGGCGGACTCTGCTACTACGATGGAGCTAATCTTAATGCTGTAATAGGGCTAGTACGTCCTGGAGATATTGGATTTGACGTAATTCACCTCAACCTGCACAAGACATTCTCCACACCGCACGGTGGTGGTGGTCCTGGAAGCGGTCCTTGCGGATGCAAAGACTTCCTTGGCAAGTACTTACCTGGACTAACAGTTAAGAACGGTGAGTACGTTCGTGCAGAGAAGAGTATCGGTAACGTTACCGGATTTTACGGTAACTTCCTAGTTAGCTTGAGAGCTCTCGTATACCTGACTTACCTCGGCGGAGAC
>NZ_CP016199.1:263244-288478 GCF_002243385.1 Mogibacterium pumilum
GTTCCTGAACTTGCTTACAACGCTGTTCTAAACGCTAACTACATGATGGAGAAGCTAAAGGATCTCTATCCAATGGCTTATGACTGTACTTGCATGCACGAGTTCGTAATGAGCCTTGACAAATTCCACAAAGAGAACAATGTTTCCGCACTTGACGTTGCGAAGGCACTCCTCGACTTCGGAATTCACCCACCTACGATGTACTTCCCACTCATCGTAAGTGAAGCTCTCATGGTAGAACCTACTGAAACTGAGTCGCGCGAGACTCTCGATGAAGCAATCACTGCATTTAGAAAGATCTACGATTCTATTATCAGCTCACCTGAATCTGTTTCTGCTTCTCCTGTTACTACTCCGGTCCGTAGACTGGATGAAGTTAAGGCTGCGAGAGAGCCGGTTCTAAAATACGAGTTTTCATAAGAAATCTGCCGGTATGTACCGACTAAGCACGTCTAGTATCGCTTCTCATGCATGAGTCGTAACACTTCCGGCCTAATACAAATTATAAGCCTGGACAGATTTTAGCCTGCGTTGTACGCGACTGTCTGTCTGGGCTTGATTTAACTGAATACTAATAGCAAGGAGCTATACACATATGAAATTAAGATATACCGAAACTGATTGCACTAATCCGTTTATTAACCTCGCTACTGAAGAGTATATGACTTTCCGCGCTGCAGAGGGTGAAGTGACTATGTACCTATGGCAGAATGCCAACACTGTAGTAATCGGCAAGAACCAGAATCCTTGGCGTGAGTGCAGAGTTGAGTCCATGAAGGAAGGGGGTTGTAAGCTGGCTAGAAGGATTTCTGGCGGTGGAGCTGTATACCATGACCTTGGAAACCTTAATTTTACGTTCATTGCAAGGGAAGGTGAATACGATATTCCAAAGCAAACAGAGGTAATCCTCGAAGCTGTTCGTCTGCTAGGTATCAACGCTGAAAAAACCGGAAGAAATGACCTCACTATCGATGGCATGAAGTTCTCCGGACACGCATACTACCAGAGCAACGGCTACTGCTACCACCATGGAACTATTATGTTCAACGTAGACCCTGCTCCACTTGGCGAGTACCTCAACGTATCTGCTGCTAAGCTGAAGTCAAAGGGTGTAAAATCCGTTCGTTCAAGAATCACTAACCTTATCAACCACAAGCCTGACGTAACGCTAGAAGAGCTCAAGAAGGCTCTACATGACGCTTTTGCAAAGGTATATGGCGGAGAGGTTGAGAGTTTCGATATTCCAACTGCTGAATCTGATCCGGAGCTCAAGGTACTAATCGACAAGTATTCCTCTGAGGGATGGCGCTTTGGTCGCAAGATCCCATTCACGACTTCAATCTCAGAAAGACTTGACTGGGGTGGAGTGGACATCGAGCTTCAGGTTGAAGGCGGTGTAATTCAGGACTGCGGACTATTCTCAGACTCGCTAGAAACGGAAGTTTTCGGAGTTCTAAAGGAAAAGCTTATGGGCTGCAAGTACAGCAAGGCTGCAATGTCAACGCTTGTTGAAGGAGCACTCCCATACACGCCAAGCAGCAAGGAATATCAGATATGTAGCGACATCGCTAATCTTATTGCTGACGGCATTATGTAGGTATATCTTGTTGCTACTGCACTATCGTTATGAAAAGAGGAAGATATGGCTGAATTTAATTATGATCTAGTTGTTATTGGTGCTGGCCCTGGTGGCTACGAGGCTGCTTTTGACGCTGTTAAGTACGGCATGAAGGTTGCTATTATCGAGAAGGATAGAGTTGGCGGCACCTGCCTCAACAGAGGCTGTGTGCCTACAAAAACCATCATGCGCTCGTCCGAGCTCGCTAAGGAAGCGAGAGAGGGTGCTAAAATCGGTGTTAATGCTGCTGATGTTAAGGTTGATCTCGACGCTGTTAGAGCTCGCAAGGACGAAGTGCTTGATGTCCTACGCGAGGGCATTACAACCGGCCTTGCAAAGGCTAAGATCGACCTAATTCATGGCCTCGCGCTAGTCAAAGATGAGCACACTGTATCTTATACAGATGCAGAGGGTGAATCACATGAGGTAACCGGTAAGTTTATCCTGATTGCAACCGGCTGCAATCCGTTTATTCCGCCTATTCTGGGCGCCGAGCTCGAGAGCGTTATGGACTCGACGAAGCTCCTCGAGCAGGGCGGTACGCCCTTCGATGATCTCGTGATCATCGGCGGCGGCGTTATCGGTGTTGAATTTGCTACTGTATACAATGGCTTTGGCTCACACGTAACTATTGTTGAGGCTTTAGACCGCCTCATTCCTACTGTTGATAAGGAATTGGCCCGCAGTCTGAAGATGAGCCTGCAGAAGGATGGAATCGATGTTCTAACTAAGTGCCCTGTTGTAAGAATTGAGCAGGCTGACGGAAGACTTGCGGTTGTCTATACTGAAAAGGATGAAGAGAAATCTATCCCTGCCGATGCTGTTCTTATGGCTGTTGGTAGACGCTCTGATGTTCCTAGTCTGCTATCTGAACAGCTCCAGCATCTTGCAGGAGAGCGCGGCCGACTCGCCGTTAATGAGCACTACCAGTCGGCGAGTCCGAGCATATATGGCATCGGTGACGCAATCGGCGGCATCGAGCTAGCTCACACAGCAACAGCCGAGGGCAGAAACGCAGTTGCCCACATGAACGGCCAGGAACCACCAATCCGCATGGAGACCGTTCCAACCTGCATCTACTCGGTGCCTGAGATTGCGTCCGTCGGCATTTCCGCGGACGAGGCCAAGGAGCAGGGTATCGAAATCATCACTAAGAAGTACGCTATGGGAGCAAACGGCAAGACAGTCCTCGAGGACCTCGGCCGCGGCACCATCAAGCTGATTGCCAACGCAGACAGCCATATATTGCTCGGTGCACAGCTCATGTGCGGCCGCGCTACCGATCTCGTAGGCGAATTGGCGCTAGCTATTTCAAACAAGCTGACACTCGAAGATGTAGCTTCCACAATCCATCCACACCCAACATTCGTGGAAGCGATTGCAGAAGCAGCTAGATAGTATCAGCTGTTCAGGTGAATCACAATTATTACATTTTTTAAACGCAAAACTCGTTTGCCACATTAGGCAGTAAACGAGTTTTTATCATTTTATCTTTTAACTGTATTATTAACTTTCCAAATCTATTAATTTGAGATAAGCCTTCTTAACTTCATCAATTGCACTTCTGCATTCGGAAAATTCCTCATAGAACTCACCTGCGTTTAAAATTAGTCCCTCTAGCTTTGTTTTATCTCCAGCAAATACCTGCTCAGAATATTCAAATTTAGCTTTTAACTTAGATCCTATATCCTGAATTTTCCATCTATTTAGGATATTTAGCGCGACCTTTTCTGTGTTCAATTCACCGATTATTACTGCATATGTAATATATAGATTCAGCAAATTTAATGTCTCATGTGTTACGAACAACTCCCAGATAACTTCGAGATATTTTCTCTCTAGCAAGAACTTCATCTCTTCTGTCAGAGTTTCTCTGTTCAGAGCTTTGCCCACTAAAATTCTGCTCCATATCGATATCCTCTCGTGGATTCTTTCTTTGTCCTCAAAGTTCTCAGCTTCGAGCACTACAAATCTTTTAATTGCTTCTTCATCATTAGAGTCCACGAGCAACCTCTCTCTGATTACATAGTATTCAAAATATTTTGAGTCGCGAAGCTTCGTGAATTTCCCTCTAAATATTTCCATTTCAATATTCGAATTTGCTATATCTATAACCATTCCTGCAAGTGGAATCAAGTAGAACGGCATGCTATTTATCCTGTATATTGCAAATGAAATACACCCATACAAAATAAACATACTGATTCCCGTCAAAATCTCTACTCTCCGTAATTCTGACCTTATTTCTTCATAGTTCAGATTCTCCATTGAGCCCCGCAGGTATTTATCTGGAATAAAAAGTTCATTTATCATATATAAATGCGATGAATGGTTAATGCGACCCTTGAGATATACAAATATCCAGAAGGCATATGCTGACTGTTTGCTCCCTTTTGATTTCCATATCAGGCTATTCACGATATATTTGACAGGAGATAACACTCTCACAAATATTTCTGCAGCTAGATATGAGAGCATTATAGTTATAATGTATTTAAAAAACCAGATATACGATCCGCTTATTGCAAACCATATACTAAATGAAGAAGCAAGAAGTACTGCTATGCAAATATGTATGAAATAGTTCATTTTCAAGCTAATTCCATTTTGCTTCATACTTACCACCTAAATATACCATTCATCACCAACTATGCTTAATTGTCCCAACCTTTTTCATTAAATATATATTTCTTTATTCTAAATAGGCTATACAGAGGAATACTCCATTGATGAGTTCTGTCGACATAGCTATCACCTATATTCTTCAAAGATATCTTGAATGCTATCTCCGGTTTAAACCTTCTGCAAAATAAATTTAGACTTTTTGCTTTTGTATTATCCGCGGACTTTACCTCAATAGGAACTAAAATTCCTTCATAATCGATTAGAAAATCAACTTCAGCATCAGCTTTTGTTCTCCAAAAATAACAATTCATTCCCATCGAAACTAGCTGTGTCATCACATAATTCTCGGTTAGTGCACCTTTGAAATGTATGAAATTTGAATCTCCATCCAATATAGTCCTATAATTTAGATTCGATTTTCTACGTAGTAACCCCACATCAGACATATATAATTTAAAATATGTTGCATCAACCATGCCCGAAAGTGGTAGCTGCGGATTATTCACTAAATGCAACCGATAAGCTAATCCTGAATTTACTAACCACTGTAGTGAATCCTCAAGCTCTTTCACTCTCGCACCCTTTTTTACATGAGAAAAAACAAACTTATTGTTCTCTTTTGCAATCTGCGTAGGTATGGAATCCCATATTTGTTTCGTTCGATTTGCTTCTGTGTACGAAGCATATTTGCCAAAATCATCAGGATAATCCCTCAATATTCTATCTTGAATTATTTCTACTTCTTGATAACTATGTGTCTCAACCCAGGCACTTACTGCTTCAGGCATTCCTCCAACTATGTAATAGTTTTTCAAATGTTTCTCTAAAGGAATAGTATATAGCGCTGGAAGTTCCCTTTCGAGCGACATATTTTGCAAGCCTTCAATTAAACTCTCTCCACTATCGGCTATAACAAATTCGGAAAAGCTCATTGGGAACATCTCTAAATGATCAACCTTACCAACAGGAAAAGAAAGGCCTTCGTGTTTTAACGCAACACTAAGGAGGGATCCTGCCGCAACTATATGAAGTTCCGGCATATTCTCACAAAAGTACTTTAAAGACGAAATCGCTCTCGGATATGCCTGAATTTCATCAAATATCAGCAACGTTTTCCTAGGGGCAATCTTTCCGCTTGTATTTACAATTTCGAGTTCTTTGATAATTCTCTTTATATCAAAGTCATAGTCAAATATTGATTGTAGACCAGTATTCCCATCAAAATTGAAATACATGTATTCTGCAAATTCATTTTTAGCAAATTCTTTAATAATATAATTTTTCCCGCATTGCCTCACACCTGTTATTATCAATGGTTTTCTGCTATGTTTTTCTTTCCATTGAACAAGTTCTACCATAATATCTCGTTTCATGATACACCTCCGGTAGAGGTATTTTGCATTTTTTCAACCGAATAATCAATCATTTGTACATTTTTTCAACCGAATAATCGTTGTATTTCACATTTTTCAGACCGAATAATCGTCAATTCATGCGATAAATGATAAAACTAAAAAAGGCACAGGGAAGTCAGCCCCATGCCTTTCGCTTTTTTGAAGGAATTATTAATTACTTTAGCCCATTAATTCAAATTTTTAACTCCGGTATCTTAGGGAACAATATTACTCTTGCTACTTTATATTTATAATTATTTGAATCTATACATTTATCCTCACATATTGCTGAGAATGACTGCGTGGACTTTCTGGAATGGTCATTTTAACCAACTCTTTATCAATCAGAGGTGTAATATATGTCTGAATTGCATAACTAATTGTTCTAATACCGAGATACTCTGCAATTTCCTTTCTGCTTCTTGGTATTTCCAAGAAGTCAAGCAGTCTTTTTTCTATTTCAGATATATCTGTGTTATATGCCTCATTATCGTTCACAATCTGATTTCTCAATGTCACAATAAATGTGCCTCTATCATCCTGAAAAATCGGTTCATATAACCCATGCTCCTTCATTTCCCTACGTATGGTCGGAATACCCGAATATCTGTTTTCTGTAAATTCCATAACCTCCATGGCAGTTACTATGACAGGATTTCTTGTATCCGGCTGCATTTTCCCAAGCTGATCTATAGTTAAACGCCCATATATACCACCTGGATTCTTTATTTCGATTCTGTCATTGTACATAAGTATTTGTATTGGCATACCCTCCGTATGCACACTGTAATCTCTATGCACAAGTGAATTCAGTATAGCTTCCCTAATTGCAACAATCGGATATTCCGCTATATCCATTCTTCTACCTGTAGAGGAATCAATAACAGTTTTCACCTTCATGTTTTTGCGCACAAATGACATGGCCTTATCCAGCATTTCCGGTAGATATCCTTCGATTCTCTGGTTATCTATAAAACGTTCTCCCTGTGCACCTAACTCTCCTATTTCCGTTCCGGGAATAACAACAGCAGTTATACACAGTTGTGGAAAGAATACCTGTGGGTATTTGCAGAACAACATTAGCGCACTAAGTGTAACATTGCCTTTTTTTGTGATACTCATGAGTTCATAAATACTTTTATCCGGTAAAGCTTTGAGATTTTCTTTTTTACTCTTCAGCATTTTCATATAATTATTCAATAATTCAGAATCAAGCACATCAAACGTTGTACGTTCCACTATTCTTATATCATCCTGATATTTTTTCCTAAAAGCCTCATAGCTGTATACCTCATATTCTGTCATTGGAGCATCACTTTCACCCGAGCGAATATATGACCCTTTAAGTCTCCCTTTGCCTTTATAAAAACAAGGTCTATCAGTCAAGTCAATTCCAGGAATTTCTGCAGCCATAAAACACTTTCCGTCTTTTTCAGCCACAGTTAATAATGGCCTAACGATTGGCTCCATTTGTAAACATTGTTCATTTATTTCCCTTTGTAGATTTTGTGGATTATATACTCCACACTCTTCAAAATTATTACTCTCATCTATTCCAAAAACTATAATCCCTCCGTCATCTTGGTTTGAAAAACTCGACAAAGTATCATAAAGTCTTTTAGGGCAACCTTGCCTGGCTGATTTTAACTCCAATGTCCTTGATTCACACCTGCTCATTTGAATTGATTGTAATAATTCGATTAATTCTTCTTGTATCATATCGCCACCTCATTTAAGTTCATTCTATGGATTTTTAGATATTTTGTCAATTCAAATAATATTTTTGTTATTTAACTTATATTTTTAGGTTTTAGGTTTTTATTTTAGTTTTTATTTTAGTTTTTTGACATTTTATTTTGGTTTTTACTTTTCGTATTGTCATATGCGCTGAGTTTTCAAAAATTGAATTGTCGCGCTATGTCTATCTAAACGAAGAATCGTATTTCTTTTTCAATTAGATAAAAACTCCCTTCATGATTAACAGAGGAATTTTTTCCGCTGTCTATCATAAAGGGAGTATTCCCGACACCCCTTGCTCATGGTTTACGGTTATTATGTTGATCGATAATTTCATAAGGTTCTTGATTTCTCGGGCTATGAACCCACGATTATCCTGTCCCCATGATGCAGCTCCTAAATATTGAAATCGGCTGATCTGTTATTCTCAAATAATTAGATAAGGCTCTTAACGCAAGCAGCAACCTCTGTCATATCAGCTGTTGGCTCGAATCTTGCAACTACGTTTCCTTCTCTATCTACGATGAACTTAGTGAAGTTCCACTTGATGTTAGCGTTGTTTCTGAAATCAGGATCTCCCATTGCAACGAACTCCTCAAACTTCTCTCTGTCCGGAAAGTCCCCGAAGCCCTCGAAACCCTTCTGGCTCTTAAGGAATGTGTAAAGCGGAAGCTCGTTCTCACCGTTTACATCAGACTTCTTAAGCTGTGGAAATGTTGTGTTGTAGTTGAGTGTGCAGAACTCGTGGATCTCTTCATCTGATCCAGGTGCCTGTCCACCGAACTGGTTGCAAGGGATATCGATAATCTCTAGTCCGGACTCGTGAAGCTCCTTGTAAAGTGCCTCTAGTGGCTCGTACTGAGGAGTGAATCCACATCCGGTTGCAGTGTTAACGATGAGCATTACCTTGCCCTTGTTATCCGCGAGGTTTAGCTCACTTCCATCAGGTCTAGCTAGCTTAAAATCATAAATCTGTGCCATTTCATATCCTCCTATGAATATCTCATATATAAGTTAGTAGTGTTGAATGTCTTTTGAACAATTCAATTGTATCACATTAAATTCTATTGTCAATATTTTTTCTAAAATACCCTGTCTCTTTATCAGTCCATTATCCGTGAAATCCTTTATATTTATGATTATCCCCCTACATATGATATTTTCGCGTTAATCTCATACTATATGCTCGTATGTTGTCAGACAGTTATAGCTTTTATCTATACAACCCAATCAAGCTATTATCTTATTCAATGGGTGCGTTGCTCTCTTAGTTGATATAATTTTATCAGTATATTTGACTTATTATGGAGGTTATAAAAATGGCAGATTATCGTAAGATGTGGGAAGATATCGGCATGGATGTGGATAACCATGACCTACTATGTAGCGTTCTTCCAGGAGCAATTGGTGACGTATTTCTTTCTCAGGAAAATAGACCTGAGGCAATGGATTATTTTGACATGGTTCTCGCTGATGTTCACGGTCTACGCCCGGCTGAGCTCGTTGAGTTTAGAAAGAATGGTGGTAAGGTATTTGGAACATTTTGCACATACGTTCCTGATGAAATTATCTTTGCAGGTAACGGTATAGCAACGGGTCTTTGCGCAGGCTCTCAGTTCTGGGTACCAGGCGGAGAGAGATATTTACCGGCAAACACATGTCCACTTATAAAGGCAATGCTCGGAGCTAGATTTGATAAAACATGTCCTTTCTACAGGCTCGCTGATATATACATCGGAGAGAATACTTGCGACGGTAAGAAGAAAGCTTATGAAATCCTCGGTACCGACGTTCCAATGCACATCATGGATCTTCCTCAAATGAAGAGAGAAAAGGATATCGAGAAATGGGCTGAAGAGTGTCATGACCTACTAGAGATGGTTGAGAAGGAGACTGGCAATAAGATTACTCCTGAGAAGCTAGCTGAAAACATCAAGAAAATCAACACTAAGCGCGCAGCTCTCAAGAGACTGTATGACCTTCGCAAGAACAAGAACGTTCCTATCAGCGGAACTGATACACTTCTCATCTCCCAGATCGCTTACTACGATGATCCTGAGAGATTCACAACTATGGTTAACAAGCTCTGCGACGAGCTCGAGAAGAGAGTTGCTGACGGCATTTCGGTGTTCCCTGCAGGAACTAAGCGTATCATGATTTCCGGAACACCTATGGCTATTCCAAACTGGAAGATGCATAATCTAATTGAGACTTCCGGTGCAGCTGTTGTCTGCGAAGAGACATGTACTGGAACTCGTTACTTTGAAAACTTTGTAGATGAATCAGGCGAGAATCTTGACGAGATGGTTTCAAATATAGCTGACCGTTACATGAAGATCAACTGCGCTTGCTTCACTCCTAACTCAGGTCGTTTCGACGATATAATCAGACTTGCTAAGGAATACGACGTAGATGCTGTAATCGACGTTAACCTAAAGTTCTGCCAGACTTACGACATCGAGGGTTATCTACTTGAGGACAAGCTCAAGGAAGCTGGAATCCCTGTACTCGGAATCGAGACAGACTACACTGACAGCGATGCGCAGCAGCTCAAGACACGTATCGAGGCATTTATCGAGGTGCTAGGCTAAAATGCTCCACTATTATGTTTTGTTCGACAATCACACGGATGCCATGGAAATGTATCGTGCTATAAAAGCTACTTCTCGGTACGCCCAGATTAGTCCGACTCCGCGCGAGTTAAGCGTTTGCTGCGGTGTGTCGCTACTGGTCAAGGAAGATGATGTGTCTTTTATAAAGGAGCTCGCTGAAGAACAGCAACTCCGATACTTATCCATTAACGGACTCAACAACGAGTTCAATAGCGGTAGGCATAGGTACGGCTAGATATAGCTAGGTTTGGCTAAGCACGTCTAGAGCTACGTACGACTAGCTGTAGTTTGGCATACTTGATATACTTGATATGTTAGATAAAGCTTGATAAATTTGGCATGCTCCAAGTCAGGTGTGATTAAACAAAATACAAAGGATTTTTAAATGACTAGAATAGGAATTGATATTGGATCGACCGCTTCGAAGGTCTGTGTGATCGGCGGAGATGACAAGCCTCGCTTCGAGGTGCTGCCGACTGGCTGGAACAGCAAAATTACCGCTGGCATAATCAAGGAAAACCTTGAAGAGCTCGGTGCGGATTTAGAAAGTGCCAAGATTGTTGCAACTGGCTATGGCAGAATTTCCGTAGATTATGCCGACAAGGTGATTACTGAGATTACATGTCACGGACGCGGTGGATACGAGATGGCTGGACAGGAAGACTGCTCTATTATCGATGTCGGTGGACAGGATACCAAGTATATCTTGGTTCAAGACGGCAGGGCCGTTGACTTCCTTATGAATGATAAGTGTGCCGCTGGAACCGGCAAGTTCATCGAAGTTATGGCAAATCGCCTTGGGCTTACAATCGAAGAGCTATTCGATGAGGCTAAACGTGGAAATCCGATACCGATTAGCTCGATATGCACTGTTTTTGCAGAATCTGAGGTTATCAACTACATGGGTGAAGGTCGCCCGAAGGAAGAGATTGCAGCCGGTGTAATTGACAGTGTGGCGACTAAGGTCGTTACTCTATGTCAGAAGAAAGCTATCGCAGATAGGTGCGTGATCACTGGCGGACTAAGTGGCAATGAATATTTTGCAGAGCTTCTCTCTAAGAAGTTAGGTAGAACAGTTACGCCTCTTCCTGACGGTAGATATGCTGGCGCGTATGGAGCGGCAATTCTGGCAGGAAAAATCGAGAAGTAAAAGTCTTTTAAGACAATGTGAGCGAACATATAACTAAAGGGCTATTCCTATGGGAGTAGCCCTCTTAGATTTTGCGTAATAATATCTAATTACTATAATTATTATCAACTTGATGTATGACAAAATATTGCATGATGATATAATTACAATGATTAATCGACAAATTGACATTTGCGGAGGATGCCTGAATGTATATTGAAAACAAATATTGGGATAACTACATCGGAGACAGTGACGATAGTCTTAACCTTATTGCTTTTTTAGAAGATCAAAGTAGCGACGAGATAGAGTTTTCCAATATACTGCAATCTTTAGGAGTTAATAAACAAGGTGAAAACTTCAGAAAAACTGTTTCCCCTTTGGGATTTACTAATTCAATGGGGATCTATCTTGATTTTCATTTCGCTATTGATATAATAACTGACCTTGCCGCAATATTATTAGAATGCAAGGTAAATGACAGTGTTGATCTGCACGACTTAGAGCCATTTGATACAGATTCTCGTAGGGTAATGATAGTTGCTGCACCTCAAGACTACGAGCTTTTGAACAAGGCCCTTTCTGACTTTTCGGAAAATCCGCTTGAGTATGACCTTTCTGAACTTGCTCCGCAGGAGGATATGCTGGAGATGGCAGAAATTTGCGAAAGTCTCAGACAAGAATTGTTAAGTTAAATTCCTGTTTGTTGAGGCCAGCAAAATCTCAGTATCAAGTTAAAAAGGAGCTGTCGCTCATGCGACAGCTCCTGATATTTTACATTAATACACTAATTGTCTTTTCTTCTTTTGAAATATACTGCAAACAATAATACTCCTGATACAACTAATATTGCAACATACAACGGCAAATTTATATTATCACCCGTCTTTGGTAACTTGCTATTATTTGGTAGCTTGCCGGGTTTGTTTGGAGTCGGGTTCTTGCTGTAAATAGCATATACTACCATATCCTCGTTAACAATGGTTGAACCTGTAAATTTAGTTCCTTTTCCATCATTTTGAGTATTCCACTCCTTAAAAATATAACCACTCTTTGTTGGCTCACTTGGCATTGATTGATTAGCTAAAGCATCGTTATCAATTGATTTGCCGTTTTCCACCTTTACGGTAGCGTGTGTAGCATTTCCGTCCTTGAAAGTTACGGTGTTATCAGTCGGTTTATTTACCTTGAAAGTATAAGATATTTGGTTTGGCTTATTTGAGTCTGCCGCCTTATCCAGTCCACTAGGATCTTGAATTGCTGCAAATGACCAGTAATTTCTGGTCGCACAATTCTCATGTCCCGGACCTAACTCCTCATGATTATTATGTTCGGGAGATGGCAAATAAAATTTTTCTGTATAAGAAGTAGCAAAATCATAAACTCCTGATACCGTACCTCTTATAGTTACCTGCGAATCTTGACTTGCGTCTTTAGAAACCTTTAATCCCGAAATACTAACATTAATGTTACTCGTATCTATGGAATTAATTTTTTCAATCAAGTCTTTCCATTTACAAACTTTAGCTTTTTCATTTTTACGTAATTTTACAAGCAAAGTATTTCCTTCCCTCGAAACATTTGCTGTAAATCCATCTAATCCACTTATCTTTGCAGTTGGATTATTACTAACAGTTACCCCATCAGGAATATCTAATGTAAAAACAAGTTGTGCATCTGACATTGCATACTGATTGTAAATCTTCTGAATTCCCTCATCCGACATGCCGCCGGTTTGAGTTAAGAACAAAGCGAACCCATTCATATAACGCTTGAACCAGGACGCATTCATAGAAAACTCAAGGTCAATTGGATCACCTTTCTTATATTCGTCTATTTTCTTTGAATCGGTGCTACCTTTAGCCTTTATATCAGCTAAAACTTGTAATTTTTCCAAAGGATTAGCAGTTTCTTCAGCAGTTAAAATATCACTTTGTTTAAACTTATGTGGATTGGTTCTAGCTTCAGGAATCTTGGAGAATTGCTGAAAATACGGATTGTTTTGAGGTTCCCTTGGATGAAGAAATATGTTCAACCCACTCCACTTTGAAATAATACCAGTATTTACAAACTCAGGAGCACAATAAAAATCGACCATTGTGCTAACCTTTGCATACTGATTAACAGCAGTGTCTTTAGGTTCCAACACATATTTAGGAACAAGAGTTTTAAAATATTCTATAGATTTTCCCGCAACTACCGGAAGACTTTCCACTTTTGAATATTTTAAGTCAACCCAATAATTTTCCTTCCTAATTTCTTCACTTTTATCAACTAAATTCATACCTCCACCCTCACTTTGCATAAAATAATGCACCGGATGAAGTGAGCTTAAATCTTCATCTGCAAACACAATTGATGTATTTGAGAGCAGTACTAATATGACCATAAGAGTCAATATTAAGCTAATATTTTTTTTAACTACCTTTTTCATCAACACTAACGTCCTCTCTTAATTGTTAATTACTTATAACGTACACGGATATTTTAGCATATATATATGCTGCTATGTATTAATAAAATACATAGCAGCTGGCATTCGTTGTTCAGAACATATAAAATCAAGTCTAATAGACTTTGTGATGTTTTTGAATACAACCTTCCTATATTCTTTCATTTATAAACTCTATAAATTTCTTAATCACAGGATCAATCCACTTACTCTTATGACATATGATAGTACTCTTGAGCTCTGGATCCGGGCATGAAACATCGATTGTAGCCAACTTGCCATCTGCCACCGGCTTCTCAACGACGAACCAAGGCAGGTAAGATACACCGTATCCTCCCTCTAATATATTGACGATTGCTGCTACTGAACCAACCTCAAGTGCAGGTTCAAGTTGCATACCGATATCATTTGCAAACTTATTCAAGTAGAATGTATATCCTACTTCTCTATCTGCAACGATTAGCTGTTCAGCAAGGATTTTGCGCAGTTGAACCTTCTTGCCAGCGAGAGGATGATCTGGGTGAGCTACGAATACCATCGGTACATCTTTCTCCAGCATACGTTGAAAATTTTGTGGGTTTGGAGTCTCCGCCATAGTGAACACGAGATCCATAGTTCCAGCAACAAGTTTCTCTCTCAGATCCTGAGTAAAGTCAGATACCTTGATAATTACATTTACATCAGGATATTCCTTGATAAAATCAATCGCAATATGCGGAAGCGCTCCTATTGAAAGGCTTGAGGAAGTTCCTATTGTCAGCGTGCCACTGAGTCCCTCCTGCTCTCTGATACATGCTACCGCTTCATCCTCAGCCTTAAGTAGACGGAATGCGTATGGTAGGAATGTTTCACCCGCCCTAGTCAGGTTAATTCTCTTGCCGATTCTATCAAATAAAGGTGCTCCGAGCTCATGTTCAAGCTGCTTAATCTGGGCAGTTACAGCTGCTTGTGAGTATCCTAGACTCTCTGCTGCCCTAGTAAAATTATTCATCTCTACGACCTTTATAAAGGTCGCTACGTTACGATTTTCCATGTTACCTCCTGTAAGGATTGCTATTATATATTTCTATCAATTAACTTATTTTAATTAATTTTACATGCAATGTTCTCGGGTTTATTATAATGGTACAGCAAGGGTAATTTCAAGACATTTGCTGTTACTACACAATCCATCCATAGAATATCCATAGAAAGAAAAGCGAGAACGCATGTCCTCGCTTTTTTATTTATCTGCTAAATCTAGACAGTTTATTATTAGAAATTTGCAATTGATAATATGCTTCTATAAAGCTGCTCACAATCTTATATTGCGAAATCCTTTAATTCGTTGATTTTACTGTATATGATCATTTCATCTACATCGATAAATTAACACGTCTCCCTAGGGAGTTTCTGTATGTAATTACACGCAGTTAACGTTATTAATTCTTAGACTTCTTCTTGAGACTCTTGTAAGTAGCACCTTTTCCGATGTGTTTTGCCTTCTCCTCAGCTTCTTTGTCTGCCTCAGCATCCTTCATCATCTGTTCTTCCATCATTTTCACGAGCTTGATTAGGCTGTAAGTAATAAAAACATACATCGCTGTCATCAGTATGATCATAGCGCCAACCATTGCGCTCTTGCCACCTGTGAAGTAAGCACGAATCATAATCGCATCAGTAATTGCCGCTACGATGATGAATATTACTACTGCAATTCTGCCCTTTCTAACGCCCCCTGGTCTCTCGTATTTCGATTGTTTCTTAGCCATAAACTGCCTCTTTCTACACTAACTATTATCTGTTTCAAAGTCATATGATTTCAAATCTAAAGTCTTGAATAATTTACTATTGCATGCTCTTATATGATTCACTGCTGCATAGTCTTCATAATATACCACATTTACATACAGACATGAACCCCACACTCGCGTTCCATGATACGTGCAAAGGACTCCATCACCGCTACCACTATTTCGCAGCAGTGTTCCTTGCGCACCGGTGTAGCAAACTCGTAACCCTCTAGTAGATCAGGACAAAGCGCGCTGCCGAATTTTGCTATTATATCGTCATTGAGCTCTCTAACGAGGGTGAGACATTTCTCATAGCTAGGATCCCCAGGAATTACCCTGCCAAATACTTTTCCGAGTGCCATAGTTGCTGACGCCACTGCTCCGCATACGTTACCGCCGTCGCCAAAACCGAATGGAAATCCCGTTGCGATAGCCATGATATCGTCTCCCATCCCGAGGTCCCAATGTTTGTTTGCGATCGTAATTACAGACTCTGAACACATACATCCATTAGTGAATGCATGGATTACATCACGTTTTACGTCTTCAAAATTAACTTGTTCTACCATGCTGTACCTCCTAAATATATAGATATTTGCATTTTCTATATACACAACTTCATGTTTTGACAATAGACAAAGCGCGCATCACTGCGCGCTTTTGTTTACTTGCTAAAATCACTACAGTGCAAGCTACTCGGTATTAACTTGCTACTTCAGTGTTACTGCCACGAATTTCTTCTTACCCTTTTGAATTGTGAGCTTGCCGTCTTCAAAGTCAGCTAGTGTCACTCTCCTTTTTCTATCCGTAACCTGCTCGCCATTGATTCTAGCACCGCCCTGCTCAATCGTTCTGAACGCATCTCCGTTAGACTGAGCAAGTCCAATCTCCTTGAGTAGGCTAGCTAGACCGAAGCCTTCGCCTTCAAATGAAGCTTTCTCAATCTCAACAGTTGGCATAGTCGCTGCATTAGTGCCACCACTTGCAAATACCGCACGAGCATCTTCAAGTGCTTTCTTCGCCTTCTCTTCGCCGTGTACTAGCTTAGTAACTTCGTAAGCGAGAATCTCTTTTGCCTGATTAATCTCTGCACCCTCTAGTGAAGATAATCTATTTACCTCGTCCATAGGTAGGAAAGTGAGCATTCGGAGGCACTTGTTAACATCCGCATCTGCTACATTTCTCCAATACTGGAAGAAGTCGAATACGGAAACTCTGTCCTCGTTGAGCCAGAGTGCACCTCCTGCTGTCTTACCCATCTTCTCACCATCACTCTTGGTCAGAAGCGAGAAGGTCATGCCGTATACGTCTAGGTTTGATTTCTTCTTAGCGATATTTACACCAGCGATGATGTTGGACCACTGGTCATTGCCGCCGAACTGCGCCTTGAGGCCGAAGTCTCTCGCCATTACATAGAAGTCGTATCCCTGCATTAGCATATAGTTGAACTCTAGGAAAGTAAGCCCTTCCTTAAGTCTTCTCTTGTAGCACTCTGCTCTCAGCATCTCATTTACGTTAAACACTGAGCCAATCTCACGAACGAACTCGATGTAGTTGAGATTTCTGAGCCATAGAGCATTGTTCGTACTTACCGCCAGTCCCGGCTTAGGCTCTCTGTTCTGGTGTCCTGGCTGCATAACACCACCGTTGCCAGTGTATTTCCACTCATCATCGAACGGTAGGAATCGGTCGAAGAGGTCTTTGAACTTTCTGCCGTTTGCGTCGATTTCTTCAACGTCCATCATGCGGCGTAGATCAGTTCTGCCAGAAGGATCTCCGATCATTACAGTTCCGCCGCCAACAAGAGCCACTGGTGTGTGTCCGTATTTGAGCATATACGCAAATATAATAATCTGGATCAAGTGTCCAACATGAAGGCAGTCTGCCGTTGGGTCAAATCCTACGTAGAACTTAATCTTCTCGCTTCCGAGTAGGTCGCGCATAGCCTTTGGGTCTGTGCACTGCTCAATCAGTCCTCTTTCTTCAAGTACGTCGTATACGTTGGTGTGTTTACTCACATTATCTGGAATCTGTATCATCGTGTCCCTCCTATAAAATAACCTGCAGCTCTCGCCGCAGGCTTAATGTCATTAGCTTGCCGAGATCACTTTGTGCCGTAAAGTCTATCGCCTGCATCTCCCAGTCCAGGAATGATGTAAGCATTTTCGTTGAGCTTCTCGTCCTTCGCCGCAATATAGATGTCTACATCAGGATGGGCTTTGTGAAGAGCATCTATTCCTTCCGGAGCCGCAATCAGACACATAAATGCAATATCATGTCCACCTCTATTCTTGATAAAATCGATTGCTGCGATAGCACTTCCACCTGTTGCAAGCATCGGGTCAACAGCGAAAATTTTCCTCTTCTCGATGTCTGTAGGTAACTTGCAATAATATTCAACAGGAAGATGAGTCTCCGGGTCACGGTACAGACCGACGTGTCCAACCTTTGCATTCGGAACGAGTGCAAGCATTCCATCTACGAAACCCAGTCCCGCTCTTAAAATTGGAACGATTGCGATATCCTCACCCTCCAGCATCTTAACGGTTGTTTTGCACATGGGCGTTTCGATATCAACCTCTTCAAGAGGGAGATTTCTTGTCGCCTCAAATCCCATCAGCATTGCAACCTCTGTTGCGAGCTCGCGGAACTCCTTTACACTAGTATTAACATCTCTCATGAGAGCTGTCTTGTGCTGAATCAGCGGGTGATCAAACACGTATACCTTGCCTTCTTTGTTAGCCATTGTAATCCTCCTGATTATCTCAATTCACTTATTATTTAGTATATACCAAATACACTATTCATCAAGCATATTTATGCGACGAAGGTGCTTTCCACCTTCAAAATCTGTCGTTAGCCACTTGTCAACAATTTCAAAAGCCAAATCCTGCTCGATCATTCTTGCACCCATCGCGAGTACGTTCGCATCGTTGTGCCTTCTCGACATCTCCGCCATTTCAACAGAAGTGCAGAGCGCACATCTAACGCCCTTGACCTTATTCGCTGCGATAGAAATTCCTATTCCGGAACCGCAGATAACGATTCCTCTATCTGCGAGCCCATTCGCAACAGCATTGCCAACTGACTTTCCATATATAGGATAGTCCACGGGTTCTGTTGATTCCGTACCCACATCTATGATTCCATGTCCTTCCTGTAGCAGTTTGTCCTCCACCGCCACCTTGAGCGGGTAACCTGCGTGATCGCAGCCAATCGCAATCTTCATATAATTCCTCCTCGCATATTTTCGTTGTCTATATTGCATGTACGTCAGCGATACATGTCATATAAATAATATAAAGTACAATCTCTCTATGTGTGTAAATGCTCTAAATATTTTAAACATTTACAATATCGTACCCTGCCGACTTAACCATCCTGTTCATTACAGAAAATCCAACTTCATCCCAGTCGTACGCCGCGATATAGATTATATCCACACCGTCTCTATCGCACTGTCTGAGGTCTGCAAAAAAGTTATTCGCCGCCTTGTCACCATTCCCCATGTAGTCAAGTACTGCTGTCCGTAGGTTGTTTGAAACCGACTCAGCCTCGAGCTCAGCAATAGCTGTGCAAACAGCTTCCTTGCTGCCTTCTACAATTCGCACTGCCGCCTTTGGTGCGTAATGTTTGTACTTCATGCCAGGTGACTTCGGATGGAAGTCATCCGCTCCAGGCTTCTTGAATAGCGATGGATCATACTGAACCTCACCGCCTACAGCATCTTCGATCTGGCTCTTCGTTATAAAGCCTGGTCTAAGTATGGTAGGAACTTCCGATGTCAGATCCAAAACTGTCGATTCTATACCGATGGCAGTTCTCTCACCTTTGACTATTGCATCGATTCTCCCGTCCATGTCCTCGGCAACATCTTCGAATGTCGTCGGGCTTGGTTTGCCAGATAGGTTTGCACTCGGCGCCGCAATCGGAACACCTGCCGCTTCTATAATCTCAGCAGCCTCACGCCTTGCCGGCCATCTGACCGCAACTGTATCCAAACCGCCTGTCGTAACATCAGGAACATTGGGGTTCTTACGAAGTACGAATGTAATCGGTCCAGGCCAGAGCTTGCTCATAATGGCTTTCTGCTCATCTGTAACATCTGAAGCGACTCCGTTAAGCATATCTATGCTCGCAACATGAACTATCATCGGGTTGTCACTCGGCCTGCCTTTTGCCTCATAGATGTGCTTTGTAGCGACAGCATCTAGAGCATTTGCACCCAGCCCATATACCGTTTCAGTCGGAAATGCTACAAGTCCGCCATCACGCAGAATCGCACCAGCTTCGGAGATTCCCTCTGTGTCAGGAAGGATAATTCTTGTCTTCATTGGACGCCTCTCTCGCTTTAGAAATCCTTCATCTTCTCCGCCTGGTCCTCAGTGATCAGCGCATCGATTACTTCATCGAGGTCACCGTCGAGGAATGAATCCAGCTTGTATAGAGTCAGGTTGATTCTGTGGTCAGTGATTCTGCTCTGTGGGAAGTTATACGTTCTGATTCTCTCAGATCTGTCTCCTGATCCGATCTGCGACTTTCTCTCTGCCGCAATCTTGTCGTTCTGTTCCTGCTGCATGAGGTCGAAGAGTCTTGACTTAAGAACCTTGAAAGCTTTTTCCTTATTCTTAATCTGCGACTTCTCATCCTGACAAGTTACGACGAGGCCAGTTGGCATGTGAGTAAGTCTAACTGCGGAGTCCGTAGTATTTACGCACTGTCCGCCGTTTCCAGACGCTCTGTATACGTCTACACGCACGTCGTTAGGATCTAGGTTAACCTCAACGTCATCCACCTCTGGCATTACCGCAACTGAAGCCGCCGATGTGTGAACTCTGCCGCCCGATTCCGTCTCAGGGACTCTCTGTACTCTGTGAACACCACTCTCGTACTTGAGTCTGGAGTAAGCACCCTTACCCTTAACCAGCATTACAACTTCCTTAACACCGCCGATTTCAGTCTCATTGCTCTCGATGATCTCTGTCTTCCAGCGCATTCTCTCAGCATATCTGAGGTACATACGGAGTAGGTCGCTTCCAAATAACGCTGCCTCATCTCCGCCCGTTCCCGCTCTAACCTCGAGGATTACGTTCTTGTCATCGTTAGGGTCCTTAGGTAGAAGCAGAATCTTGAGGTTCTCTGTGTACTCCTCGATTGCCGCTTCGTTGGACTTCAGTTCCTCACGAGCCATTTCACGCAGCTCTTCATCATCCTCTATTTCGAGGATTTCCTTAGCCTCTTCAAGCTCTTCCTTCGCCTTCTTGTACGCAGTGTACTCCTTGACGATTGGCTCGAGATCGCTCATCTCCTTCATCAGCTTCTGCCACTCCTTCTGTCTAGCTATGACATCAGGGTCGGAAACCTTCTTCGATAACTCCTCGTATTTCTCAAGTATAAAATCTAGCTTATCAAACATAATTACATCCTTTACTTATAGTTGTAGATTATTAAATTTATATATTTACCAGTTCTTGCAAATGCTTCGCGATTATCACTCACCGCGCCATGCTGAACCGTTCTTTGCATATCAATTATCTATGAAAAAAGCGTCAGGAAAACCACCGCCTGTGGTTCCAAACGCTCTAAAACGAGGACGCTGCGAACAGCGTCCTCTAAATATTGATTCCCTAAAGGTTGTATTTGTTCTTGAACTTTTCTACACGTCCACCACGGTTAGCAAACTTCTGCTGACCTGTGAAGAATGGATGGCACTCTGAGCATACTTCGACTCTCATAGTGTCAGTTGTTGAAAGTGTAGTAAAGGTATTACCACATGCGCAAGTAACGTTACATTCCTTATAATCAGGATGGATTCCTTCCTTCATGCTAGCTCTCCTTTTCTTAAAAGTCTATCGTGCACACTCGTATGCTCCCTCAATAGCCTTGTTATTATAACAAAGCAGAGCGTCTTGTGCAAGGGTAAACTCTAGCAAGTATTGAATTTTAGCCATTTTGATACGACTTATGGCTTGTTTATGATTGAGAAATCGCACATTAAAGTATATTATATTATTTAACCACAAGATGTAGATAACAGGAGGAGTCACATGCTTAAAGATAAATGTGTTGTTGTTGGTGTCACAGGCGGAATCGCCGCATACAAGACGGCATCTCTCGTCAGCGCTCTCAAGAAGGAGCGTGCGGATGTCCACGTGATTATGACTAAGAACGCGACAGAATTCATCTCGCCGCTTGTCTTCGAGACACTTACGGGCAACAAATGCATGACTGATACTTTTGACAGGAATTTTAAATTCGATGTAGCGCACATATCTATCGCCAAGGCGGCAGATTATTTTGTAGTTGCTCCGGCAACTGCGAATTTTATCGCCAAAGCATCGTACGGCATGGCAGACGATATGCTCACTACGACTTTCCTCGCCGCAAACTGCCCTAAGCTAGTCGTGCCTGCGATGAACACGCAGATGTTCCTTAACCCTATCACTCAAGGTAATATCATGAGGCTTCTCAAGGTTGGAATTAGGATACTCCAGCCTTCTAGCGGAGTGCTCGCCTGCGGGGATGTCGGGGTCGGCAAGATGCCTGAGCCAGAGACTATTTTCGAGGAAATACTCTTTGACCTGGCTTTTGAGAAGGACCTAAAAGGCAAGAATGTGCTTGTAAGCGCAGGTGCTACGCAGGAATCTATTGACCCTGTTAGGTACATCACCAACCATTCGACTGGACGCATGGGATATGCGCTCGCCAAAGCGGCAGCATACCGAGGGGCACAGGTTACGCTTATCACCAGTAAGACGAATCTGGAGCCTATTCCGTACGTCAATACGATCGAGATTACCACATCTGCTGAGATGTGTGACGAAGTGCTAAAGCATGCTCCAAAGGCAGACTATATATTTAAAGCAGCTGCAGTTGCCGACTATACGCCAGTTTTTACTTCTGACGAAAAGATTAAGAAGCAGGACGGCGATATGATGATAGAGCTCAAGAGAACTGCTGATATCTTGACTGAGCTTAAGAAGATTAGAAAGCCTGAGCAGATTATCTGCGGCTTCTCGATGGAAACTCAGAACTTGCTCGAAAACTCCCGCAGTAAGCTCGAGCGCAAAGGACTCGACATGATATGTGCGAATAGCCTAAAGGAGGCAGGCGCTGGATTTGGCGGCGATACCAACGTAGTTACGATCATCACTATGGATGATGAGATAGAACTAGGAAAACTCAGCAAGTTTGATACAGCAATGGCGATTATCGACAAGGCCAAGGCACTTAGCGAAGAACTCGGTTAGTCGCGGACTTACGGTTTGTGAGATAAGCTTTTAGCAGGAGAGTTATTGTTTACTGATAGATGGTATTTGAGATGAACAACAAAGCATTAATGATAAACACAATCAAGGGAGCTCTATTAAACCCCGACTTCATCGAAGCTGCTGGATTAGATAGCGATGTAATAGAGGTGCGCACAGCACGCGAGGATTTCGTCGAGATGATCTTCGAGCTGTATTACCATTCGGGTAAACACGGTAGATTCGACACTAAAGCAATTCTAAACATCTGTTCGCGCTATACTCCAGAGCTTGAGGTTGCTCCACCTGAAGGTTGGCTCGAGCATACGAGGCTATATCTCCTCAGCTTGATATTTCCTCACTTGGATGGGCCGCAAGACCCAGATAAATTCAAAGCTGGCAGAAACATCTTGCTACAGCTCATGCGCGGGGTGTACCAATACGAAAGACAGGTACTGCCTTTCGACCCTTGCTATGACATCAATCTTCTCAGCGACGAAGAAGTGATTAGTAAGAGCTTTACCGATGAATATCTGACTTTTAGTAAGCTTGTTAAGAGCAATTATGTCTATGAGTTCATGAGGTTAAGTTCAGATATTTCACCTTTTAACACGCTCGGTCACGTAAGTGGAGTTCACTACGTTGCTATGTACACTGCAAGACAGCTTTACGATGCTGGAATTAACGTCGATCTCGGGCTCGTTTCTGCCGCTGCAGCTTCTCACGATATTGGTAAATACGGATGCCGCAAGGAAGAAGAACGCCGTGTGCCGTACCTACATTACTATTACACGGATTACTGCCTGACTAGATTTGGGCTACCGACCATCATGCACATCGCTGCAAATCACTCGACTTGGGACCTAGAGATAGAGAATCTATCCGTAGAGTCACTACTGCTCATATACGCAGATTTCCGTGTGAGGAGCATAAGAGACGAGGATGATCAAGAGGCTATAAACTTCTTTACATTAGAAGAAGCATTCGATGTAGTCCTCAATAAATTTGATAATATAAATGAAGCCAAGAACCAAAGGTATGAGAAGGTGTATAATAAACTTCTCGACTTCGAGGAGTTCATGCGTGAAAACGGTGTAACTACTGATTTCCCAGAGGATTGGGCAGAGACACCGCACTTCAAGTGCGCTCCTAAAGTCAGGCAGCTATCTCTTCTAAATGGAGCCGAGGCCGCTTCGCAGCTCAAGTTTAGAGCTATAGAGCACAATATTCGCCTCATGAAGATATTCAATAATCCATCTGAGTTCTCCAGTCTTCTTGAACGCGCTAGGAGTGAGTCTCAGTGGAGTAATATAAGAACTTTTTTGAATATTCTTGGCGAGTACAAATCCTACATGACGGAGGATCAGAAGGTAATCGTTCTCGATTTCATGTACGACATGCTATTTAACAGAGAGAGCGACCTCAGAGAGCAAGCCGCTCAGATAATGGGTCAGATAGTCACAAGATTTCGTGAGGAGTACAAGAAAGAGCTACCAAAATCAGTACCCACAAGGGATTCTGACACCACTAATATCGCTCAATTCTCGAGCTACCTTGAGAAGCTGATTAATCCGTCTATAAAGCATACGGATTTTCATAGGAAGCGTATCATCGAGGCGACACCTGATTTTGTAAATGAAGTCGTTAAGAACTGCAGACCTTCGTGCCGCAGTAAGTATTTTGATGTGCTAGAGAAATACTACCACGTAGCGGATTTCGACGAACAGACAATTATCGTGCTGTGCAGCACCGCACTAAGTATCGATAAGGAACTGATGCCAGAGTCGTTCCTAGAGAGTCTAATGTTCTTTACAAAAGATATTCTTAACAGCTACAGTCCGAACACCGATTTGCTCGCACTCGCTGTAATTGAGAGATTCTTCCCTGATTCAGGTATGGATGTTGAATCAAGGCGTCTAAGTATACTTGGAGTATCTAAGGGCGGTGATGTGACCGAATCGGTGCCTTCGTTACTATTCCTGGATAATCTCAAGACTAATACATCCTGGATATCTAAGCTCGCTAACATAGATTACATGTTCAAGGTGGCGAAGCAAGGCTACAATGTTATGCACATCGCAGCGCATTTTGTAAACTTAGTCAAGGTCAGTGAGGCTATCGTAGTTCGTAAACATGCTGGCGACTGCTTGATAGAACTTGCGAGCAGTATGCCTAGCGATCAGATAAACGAACTCTGTATCGACCTCTTCAACGGTCTCGAGTTAAGTGACTATCAGTTCCTTAAGTACATTCCTGGTTATCTAGGACAACTTATGATGTATCAACCTGACAATGAACAGGGTGAGACAATCGAAGCACTTGAAACTATGTTATATACGGGAAATAGCAAGTCGGCAGCTGCATCGCTAAACACTATGGCAGTGTTACTAGAGAACTACGACAAGCTGCCTGAACCCGGCAAGAATGCGGAGAAACACAAGAAGAGACTACTTGGTATGATTATCAAGGCTATCAGTCATTACAATACTGCGCTATCGCAGGAAGCACTGCGAGTACTTGGAATGAGAATATTTGGCAGCGAAGTCATGACTCTCGAGTCAAAGGGCTGGGTTGCATCTCACTGTTTCAAGAGACTAGCTGCTGTGATTCCGCTAATTGGTGATGATATCGGACTATAGTTCTACAAC
>NZ_CP016199.1:288983-291230 GCF_002243385.1 Mogibacterium pumilum
CTAGAGTTCTACAACAATGCAGCAGTGTTAAATTACATATACCGATTCATCGCTACATATGTCGATGAAGTTGGGCAATTTGAGTTTAAGGAGTATGACAAAGTTGCATTCTTCCCTGGTACATTTGACCCATTTAGCCTCGGACACAAGGCGATTGCTACGACTATACGAGATATGGGATTTGATGTATATCTGGTACTAGATGAGTTTTCTTGGGCCAAGAGGATGCTACCTCATGTACTCCGCAAGAACATTCTCGCTATGTCCATTAGTAGTGAAGAGGGCTTAAATCTATTTCCTGACGATATACAAGTTAACCTCGCTAATTCGGATGACATGCGGAGACTGAGAGAGCTTTTTGCAGGCAAAGATTTATACATAGTTACAGGCTCAGATGCTATTGAAAATGCCGCTTGCTACAAGGCTGCCCCAAGCGAATACTCAATTCACTCGCTAGGTCACATTATATTCGATAGAGAGTCGAGCGATGATTCGCATAGAGATAGCGGTGATAGCTACCCAATCACGGGCGAGATTATAAAGCTAAACCTCAAGAAATATTCTGAAGATGTCAGCTCCGCTAGGATTCGTAACAACATTGACCTCGGGCGAGATATCGGCACGTTGCTCGACCAAGTTGTGCAGAACTACATATACGATATGAACCTTTATAAGCATGAGCCTGCATATAAAGAAGTGCTTACCGCTAACGATATCAACTTCAGCGCCTTTGAACACATGTATGCTGGTTTAACCATGCCGCTTAGCGATGATTTAGAGACGGCTGGCTACGACCCCGTGGTTCTCAGCGAATACCTTGATGACCCTGCTACGAAGTCAATCCTGATAAAGGCTAAGTCAGGAGAACGTGAAGAGCCTGTGCTCTCTGCGTTTGCATCGGCTAGAAAGCTTCGTGCGAATGACCTACTCGAGGAATTCGGTAGCAGCGAAGTAGCTTCTACGATTAGAAAGAGTGCGCTTGGCTCGATAGCTTCAATCGGTGCATTTTATGCAAATACAGGTGTTTCCAACCTTAAGCAGATTCTGCTCACGGAGATTATGACGGAACTCCTCGATGAAGATTACACTTACGTAATCTATCGCCCTGTAAATCCTGCAGGTATGGACGAGGATACGATTGACCTTTTAATCCACCATGGATTTGTCGATATCTCTAGCAGTGAGGAAGAACCAATCTATGCAGTGGATATGAAAGCACCTATCGTGCTATTTAGAGATGTCGAAGCTTGCATCAAGGCTCCGTTCAACAAGAACCCTAGGATTATTAAAGCTGCAGATGATGCTCATGCAAAGCTCCTTAGGACTTTTAATGAGCTATTTCCTGGCAAGCTGATACTGACTTTTAACCCTAGTGCAGTATATAGCCGTATCGTAAATATGGTTACATCTGAAAATGGAGTACCTGCAGCTTCAGATCCGCTGAAGAAGCGTGGCCCTTATATGGCAGTTCCATACGGCAAGGCACTCTCGGATGTGGTCATACCTAATACAGTAACAAAGGCTCTTAGGACGGATAAGTATTTTAAGAATGATTTATCGGGATTCACTATCAGAGAATACCGTAACTACGCACCGCTACAGGAGCAGTTAAAAACTATCAAGTCCTTTGAAAAGCCTGTGATATTAGTTGACGACTTCCTTCATAATGGTCAGCGTTTAAATCACATCGCACCCCTGATTAATGACGAGGGAATTGACCTTCGCAAGGTAATCGTCGGAGTGCTCACCGGCAGAGCGTTAGATACTATGAAAGAACGAGACATCTCGGTCGATGGAGCTTATTTCCTACCGGATATCTCGATTTGGATAAATGAGCATGACAGCTACCCATTCTTTGGCGGTGACAGCCTCGAGCTAGTCGATGACTCTAAGGAGCACAGAACGATTAATCTGATGCTGCCATATACGACGTTTAGCTTCGTAGGTGAGAGCGACATGGATAAGGTATATAAGTATTCAATTACCTGCCTCGAGAATGCTCGGGACATCCTTCGCATACTCGAGCAGGAGTACCAGGCGGAGTACGGCCGCAAGCTGACACAGAAGCAGCTCGGAGCAGTCATCTCAAGACCTTGCACGCCAATGCTGCCGCCAGGCCTCGAGTACGACAGCTCCTTCGCAGCTTCCGATTTCATCGAAAATGATATACGTAAGGCGGAGAGATTACATATGTTTAAGAGGTAGTTAATATTTAAGAACCCCAGCTTAGCACTGCTAAACTGGAGT
>NZ_CP016199.1:291897-295219 GCF_002243385.1 Mogibacterium pumilum
TTTAAGAACCCCAGCTTAGCACTGCTAAACTGTAGTTCTTTTGCGTTTACTCAAATTCTATATTCAATTATTAGTTGAATCGCTTATAGTACTTCTTGTTGAACTGCTTCTGCATGTTGATCAGTGGCTTGCGATTGACGTTGGCTTCGACAATGAACCCGAAGTTATTGTATATGTCTTTGTAAAGGGCTTCCTGATCTACAGTCTTGGCATCTATTTCATCATGCTCTGTCGAGCTATCATACCCATATTCTAATCTGAAAGCTTCATCAAAAAAATAGTCTTTATCCACAACGTCATAAAATATATATCTACTTTTTTTTCTCTTTAATATCATGAATTATAATAACTTGTTCACCATTTGCAAAATTATTGTAAATAGCAAAACCACCATCGTCTCTATACCGTATATTTTTCTTGTTAGGTTTATAGATGACTCCAATATTCTCTATCGCCATTGCCATCTCTGGATGCGTTCCATTCTTATGCTCCATGTTGTGGGCATAGTAAACGGAGTATTTTCTGAGGTTGTAGTCTATATACCAGTTATCATATAGATGTACAAGTCCTATAGTTGCACATAAAGTAATTAAAATTGTTATTAACATCTTCTTCATTGAATTTCACACCTCACCATTAGTTGAATCGCTTATAGTATTTCTTGTTGAACTCTTTCTGCATGTTAATAAGTGGTTTGCGATTGACATTGGCTTCGACGAGGAAGCCGAAGTTATTGTAGATTTCTTTATAAAGATCTTCCTGATCTATGGTACTGACATCTTTTTCGTATTCACCTATTGATCTATTATATATATTTGTTAGGCTAAATGTTTCATTAAAAAAATAGCTTTTATCCACTACATTATAATAAATATAACGAAGTTTCTTTTCTCCTGGATTACAACTTATAATAACTTGTTCACTATTTGTAAATGTATTGTAAATAGTATAACCTCCATCTTCTCTATACCGTATATTCTTCTTGTTAGGTTTATAAATAACATCCATATTTTCTAATGCCATTGCCATCTCTGGATGTGTTCCCTCTTTATGTTCCATGTGGTGAGCATAGTAAACAGAGTATTTTCTGATGTTGTGGTCGATGTATAGGTCGGCGCATATGAAAATAATACACATATATATGCCTAGTATTATTGTAATAGTGGCTATTAGTATTTTCTTCATTGAAATTCACACCTTACCATTAGTTGAATCGCTTATAGTATTTCTTGTTGAACTCTTTCTGCATGTTAATCAGCGGTTTGCGATTGACATTGGCTTCGACAAGGAAACCGAAGTTGTTATAAACCTCATTGTATAATTCTTCTTCGTCGATATCACTTTTCTCTGGATCCAGATTTGCTGAATCGCGATTATAAACAATTTTTAGAGTAAAATCAGCATTAAAAATATACCTATTATTATCTGGTCTTAAGTAAAAATATTCTGTATTTTCTTGAGCATATGTTGCGCTAATCGCAGGCACAATACCATTATTTTTATTTCTTTCATTATACACTTTCGCCAGTCCATCATAGTCATATTTTATTCCTCTACTCACTGGTGTATGTATAACCTTTATGTTCTCTAATGCCATTGCCATTTCTGGGTGTGCTCCCTTCTTGTGTTCTATGTTATGAGCATAATAAACAGAGTATCTTCTGAGATTTTGAGCAGGGTATAAATTTGTATATGCAAACCATCCGAAAGATATAGCTATTATAAATATTGTTGCAATTTTTAGCTTTTTCATTTTATCGGCTTCTCCTTCGTCTAAATATATTTTTTATTACACGCTTCGCTTTAAATGCCACTTTTTTGGCTTTAGCTGTCACCTTTCTACAAGTTTTTCGTATTAATCTTGTAGTATTTTTAATTGCCACTCTTGACTTTGAATATATCTTTACAATTGTTTTTTTCATTTTAATGAGAGGCTTTTTTATAATATTTTTAACAGACTTCATTCGCTTTTTTTGATTTTGATAAATAGAAGCTTTCTTTTTTTCCGTAACTCTTGCTGTAAAATACTTATTTTTTAGTATCTTATCATTACACTGCTTCTTAATATAATTAATACAAGGAATAATTCTTTGATAGAATAGCTTCTTCACGTATATATTCACTACCTTATTCAGAGCATTAGCTGTAATACTGGGCAAGGAATTAACAATGCCAATCCATGCAAGTACCATTTCCCCTACTTTTTTAACAAAGTTTTTTCTCCCCTTCTCAAATTCTTTTTTTAGAAAACCAAAAACTCCTATACCCATTAACGCAATTCCTCCAAAGGATAAACTTGCCCAAAAGTGATTTAAGAAGTTTTGTTCATCTGCTGAGATTCCTGGTCCTGCTTGAGATCTTAATGCCTCACTATACATCTCCTCTCTTATACGATTTAAATCATCTTGATTGTAATATTCTATAATTGTATCACTATACAACCTTCCCCGATATTTAGGATGAAACTTGAATATAAATGCATCTTTATCTGAACGCATATCTTTGTCGTTAATATTTGTCCAAATATCCCCTGTGAGTGAATTTAAATAGAAAAATTTAGTCTTTGGTGATTCAATAGTAAAAGGTGTTACAGAAATAAATTTAATTATTTCTCTAATCCTACTGCTTTTTTCATATGAACCAAGAGGGCATGCCATATGTGGTAAATCAATTGGGTAACGAATGTCATAATTTGTATCATCTAACGTGGTTAGTATTTTACTATACTTTTCTTTTGGGATTAAATCTGTATTTATGTTATTTGCATGATTTTGAAGAAAACTTCCACTATAAGATGGATACATTATCGCATTTGCAACTTCATGATTTATCTTATCCCTATTATTCCCGTATTTCTTTCTCGCATTCTTCTCTACCTCTTTGAGATATTGTATGAATTCCTTCTTTTCCTTTGCAGTCATTCCTGTATTTACTAGGAATGGATCTTTTTTAGATGACTTAGATTTGGTATATGATTTAGCACTGCTGCTAGTTACCGATTTGTATGTTCTATTAGTTTTTACAGTATTACTCGGTATGCTTCTTCTGGTTCTTTTTGCACGATTTTATGGTGCTATGTTGTTTGCGGTGCTTTCCTGCACTGGATTTTTCCTATATACAAAGCGAATTATCGGTTTGTTTATATTACTTATATCCTTTTGTACACCAATTAAGCTGTAGTTTAGTATATCTGCTTTATCTATCCTATAGCTATATCCGGTTATTCCTTTTAGATTTGTAGCCTGCTTTATAGGGGTTCCTTGTTCATCTATATATTCAACTCTTATATGCTGGTTAACCTTTGTTTCTACTTTTGCCTGCA
>NZ_CP016199.1:296639-299129 GCF_002243385.1 Mogibacterium pumilum
CGTAAGATTCTCTCCTATCAAATCAATTTTGATATTCTTAAAATAGTCGGGACCACGAGTACCCTCATTAAAGTCACCAGAAACATTCACACCACTTATACTGGGTGTGTTATCTGCTGTTTGTTCTGTTTCTTCTGATAAGCTTCCGCTTGCTGCTGATGAATCACCAAGTTCTGCATAGTCGGCTGCCATAACGATTGGTGTGATATTAAATAAAATAATGCAGACTAAAATAACAATAGATGAAATCTTCTTTATCATGATACACACTTCTCCAATTTTTTATTAGATATAAATTTCAGTGACACTCTATCATATATGACTGTACATTATCAAGTATTTTATATAGTTGCTGACAGTACCTTTAATCATATTTCAAAAAGCTATTACGAGAACAGCATTATTTGCTGCTCTCGTCAAATAGTCAGTCATTCACATCTACCGCATCTTTCTCATACACGAGTATATCTCCAGGCTCACAACCCAAGTATGTACACATTTTATCTAGCGTTGTAAACCGAATAGCTCTTGCACGATTATTTTTTAATATTGAAATATTAGCTGGCGTGATATCGATTGCCTCAGATAGTTCACGAATAGTTATATTTCGGCTATCGAGTATACTGTCTAAATTTATTTTGATTGACATGTTTTATATTCCCGCTGTCTATACTGTTAACTTGTTATCTTCTTGCAGTTTAACGTAGTTGATTATTAGCTTTCCTACCGACATAAATGCAAATGCACATAGAAGAAATACTATCATCAAAATAGATACTTTTACGTTAAATATCTCAAATATACGCTCGCCTTTATTTGATAGTACCCCATGAATTAGCTCGCATGCGAACTCAAATAGAAAGATGTTAGCAATAGATTTGCAAGTCTTTGCTTCTTTTAAGGTAAGCTCCTCATCTATGCTTGGTAGCATCCACAGTTTAGCTATCACGATAACTATCCCCACTGTAATAACTATTCCATATAAGGCTTCGATTACGGCTTCATAGTTTGTAAATTGTTTTGTCAAAATATCGATACTACCTAGTATAATTGCTAGCATAGTTGCTAATGTAAATACTATCAATATTGCTCTTGTTAGCTTAAAAGTTATATTATCCTTATTCATGGTGATGCTCCTTTCGTCTTACGAATGTTACACAGTTAATTTCGAAATGCATTTTCTTCTACCTTTAATTTATCTATATTTTACTTTGGAGCATATCGAAAAACAATATGTTTTTGATTTAAAAAATGTTCTAAATAAATACATAGAGTTGATTTTCTTTATATGGAGCCACATTAATGCCAACAAAAAAATAATGACTCCAAAGTTAATTTAGAGCCATTATTTTTTATAAATATATTTGCTTTTGCCATTTACTCTAAAGAAATTGTTTTATAATTATGCCCATTATAAATAAATCTTATTCCCTTTATTTCTTTAAGTTTATCTTTAGTAATTGGAATTTTAGTAATTGGAATTGAAATCTTTTCATTGTGTTTGAATGATAATTTTGTAAATAAAGAAACTTCTAAAGTATTATTATTAACATCCATAAAATATCCGCCAATACTTTTATGTATGGGCAAATCTGTTTTTATGCATAACTTCTCATTAGATATGTATGCATCTACAATTTCTTTTTTCTTTGATATATCATTTATATTACTGAAATAAATTACAACTGACAAAAAATTTATTATTAAAACAAAAATTAAGAAATACAGCATTTTGTTTCTTTTACTAATTCTTTTTCTAATTATTGTATCTTCAGAAAGTCTATTCACAATATCACTATCCTCTTGCAAAAGCTCCTTCAATGGAATCTCCAAAATGTTTGAGATATTTACTATTAGCTTTATATCCGGATAATTTCTATTAATCTCCCAGTTTGAAATAGTAGATCTTGAAACTTGTAGCTTTTTTGCTAAGTCATCTTGTGTTAAGCCTAATTTAGTACGTTTCTCTTTAATAATTGTTCCAATTTTCACTGCACTATCCTCCTTTCTTTAATCTAATTTTAGAAAATTATAAAAGAACTCTCCAGTGTTACACCAGCACAAATCATAAAAAAAGTTGCCACAAATTGTGACATTAGAAACTTTGTAGTTAGGTTTTATTATCGAATATCGAATCTTTAAACTCAGTATTAATATTTTATTTACAAACAAGAACACGCGTCCAACACATGGTTTTCCTTAATAGGGTAGAGCGAGGGCGTTAGCCCTCAACCCTCCCGTTGCACCGTACGTACGGGTCTCGTATACGGCGCTACATCAACATAGAATCAAGCGTTAATTCAGATAATACGCCAAAGGGTCGACCAATCCCGGTCGGCTCTTTGTCTTTTTGCCAAGTATCGTTGGATTGAGCAGGAAATTAATATCCCGAATAGTAGCCATTCGGTACCATCCCTGCCTTGCGTTTGCCACGCTTAACAATCTTTTCTCCTCAAGGCCACATTCCTGAATCCTATTCAGAGCCATCAG
>NZ_CP016199.1:299154-301312 GCF_002243385.1 Mogibacterium pumilum
AATAGGGTAGAGCGAGGGCGTTAGCCCTCAACCCTCCCGTTGCACCGTACGTACGGGTCTCGTATACGGCGCTACATCAACATAGAATCAAGCGTTAATTCAGATAATACGCCAAAGGGTCGACCAATCCCGGTCGGCTCTTTGTCTTTTTGCCAAGTATCGTTGGATTGAGCAGGAAATTAATATCCCGAATAGTAGCCATTCGGTACCATCCCTGCCTTGCGTTTGCCACGCTTAACAATCTTTTCTCCTCAAGGCCACATTCCTGAATCCTATTCAGAGCCATCAGGTTCTTGAATATGGTCTTCGGCTTTTTCCACTGTTTGAGTATCACTACTCTCACCTTGTGCCTCAGCCATTGTCCATATTCATCAAGAAAGCCTTTCATGCTACCGATTCTGTAGTAGTTTATCCACCCCCGGATGAGCCAGTTCAGTTGCATAAAGGTAGACTTTATGGTTCGCGCAGCCGCTTTCTTCCGACAAAGAATCTCACGAGTCTTCTCATAGAGTTTCTTCTTTCGGTCTTTGGCAAGCCTGCACTTCCAACCGTCTTTGCTCTTCCAGAATGTGAATCCCAGAAAGTTACTCTTCGTAGGTCTTACTACCTTTGTCTTAGTGGCACTGACTCTCAGCCGAAGTTTGCGCTCCAGCCAGCTTGTCACAGACTTCATCACTCTGTCTGCCGCCATTTCACTTTTCACGAAGATGTCGCAGTCGTCAGCGTATCTGACAAAATGAAGTCCCCTTGATTCCAGTTCCTTGTCGAGCTTGTCAAGGTAGATGTTGGATAGTATAGGTGAAAGAGGTCCACCTTGCGGTACCCCTTCTTCACTTGGGCTTACCAAGCCATCTTCCATGACTCCAGCTCTTAGAAACTGTCGAATCAGTCGTAGCGTTTTCGCATCATTAATGCGTTCTCTGAGTATTGAAATTAACTTGTCATGGTTTACCGTGTCGAAATACTTCTCGATGTCAAGGTCTATCACCCACTCATATCCCTCGTTGAGGTATTCGAGGGCTTTCTCTATCGCTCCATGGCAATCTCTGTTCGCTCGGAACCCATAACTATGGTCACTGAAATATTTGTCATATCCCAGAGACAGTATCTGTGCTGTCATCTGCTGTACAACTCTGTCTGTGACTGTCGGTATTCCGAGAGGTCTCTTCTTGCCGTTGGCTTTAGGTATGTAGACCCTTCTTACCGGACTCGGCCTGTATTTACCTTCACGTATCTGAGTCTTCAGCTCTTCCCTATGAAGAGTAAAATACACGTCAAGTTCATCTACCGTCATCCCATCGACTCCGGCTGCACCTTTGTTTCGCTTGACGTTCTTGATTGCCTCGTCAATATTCCTGTCCTGTAATATCCATTCGATTAATTCCACTTGTTGCTCCTCTTTCTGTTCGTAAAACTGCCGGAAATCATCCCCTCTACCTTTTGCCTCCACAGACTTACGTTTCTGCTTTCAGAGCATATCCTCGATTTCGGATTATTCCGACCTTGCTTGCAGTGATTTGCAATACATTGACATTAGACCCTTCCCGTTCGTGCTCCCGGTACTATGGTCTAAGCTGACTCCCGGACGCAAGCCTTTTCCGCACGTGTTTCCACGCCGTCCGGGTCTCCCGGGGTAAGACATAGTTCTTTCGCCACACAACCTCCGGATTTACTGTCTCGGTGATACGTTTACCTTTTGGGCTTCGGTTTGTGTAGCAACCTCACCCACCGTTTAGCCTTGTATCCGGTTTCTGTTCGTAGGCTCGATGGCTTTGCTACACCGCTTCCTTCACTTGAGCATTACTGCTTTCCGCTTGCGGTTCGCTACACTTGGCGGTAAATACCCGTGACTGGACTCTCACCAGTAAGAACTGTGCCATGCCCGGCACACCGACAAAAGGTCGGTAGCATATGCCACCGACCTTAATACATCTAAAAGTTCAGGTTCTATAAATTCTTTTGGGGTTTAGGAGGTACCTATCCATTTCATTGTGGTGTTTTAAACCCCTACCTATACACTTGTTGGGGTAATAAAAAAACACCCCAAAAAAATCAATGTTGTCCCTGACAAGGGGTACACATCATAATTTGGATAATCTAAAAAGGACGGAGATTTAACCATGATTAGTTAAATTCTCCGTCCTTTGTTGTTCCTCAA
>NZ_CP016199.1:301337-316847 GCF_002243385.1 Mogibacterium pumilum
ACATAGTTCTTTCGCCACACAACCTCCAGATTTACTGTCTCGGTGATACGTTTACCTTTTGGGCTTCGGTTTGTGTAGCAACCTCACCCACCGTTTAGCCTTGTATCCGGTTTCTGTTCGTAGGCTCGATGGCTTTGCTACACCGCTTCCTTCACTTGAGCATTACTGCTTTCCGCTTGCGGTTCGCTACACTTGGCGGTAAATACCCGTGACTGGACTCTCACCAGTAAGAACTGTGCCATGCCCGGCACACTACAACAAGAGCCTAGGAGTTCACTCCTAGGCTCTTATCTACTTTAATTAATACTTCTCATCATATGTATGCTCTTCTATCGCCAGCTTAATCAAGCTGTCGAGTAGTGTCGGTTGGTCTATACCCATGGCTTCCCATAGCTTTGGATACATACTGATATTCGTGAATCCTGGCAGTGTATTAATCTCATTAAACACAACTCTGCTATCTTCAGTATAGAAGAAATCAACCCTCGATAGTCCGCGGCAGTCCATCGCCTTGAATATCTCGACAGCGTTGTTTCTAATCTCCTTCTGCTTGCTCATCGGGATATCATCGACAACTCTAGTCTGTGATTCAGGATTGTTGTACTTCGCATCATAATCGTAGAATTCTCCAGCGGATAGAATCTCACCCACGCAAGAAGCCTTTGGATTGTGATTACCGAGAACCGCTACTTCCATCTCCCTGCCGACAATCATCTCTTCGACGAGAACTTTGTCGTCATACTTAAATGCATTTTCAATAGCCTCTTCTAGCTCAGACTTCTTCTCAACCTTGGATGCGCCAACTGATGATCCTGCCGAAGATGGCTTAACGAACAGCGGCAGTTTTCCGTCATTCGTGCTGAGAGCATTCATGATTTCTCCCTCACGCTCATCTTCAAAATCCTTCTTCCTAATCACGCAGTACTTCGCCTGAGTGATGTCAGTCTCGCCCACTATAATCTTGGTAAATGACTTATCCATTCCATTAGCAGAAGCCTTTACTCCAGGACCAACGTAAGGAATTTCAGCGAGCTCAAATAGCCCCTGAACTGTTCCGTCTTCTCCGTTGTCTCCGTGGAGAACCGGGATGATGCAGTCTATACGCTTTGCGGTCGCTCTGTCCTCTTCGTCGAAAACGAGGATTCCGTGTACCGTCGGATCCGCAGGGATGCACGCCTGCTTGTTATCAGGTCTATTTTCCCAAGCACCGCTAGCGATTTCATCTGTATTGGCCTCGGTCAGATACCATCTGCCCTCTTTAGTTATTCCAATTTTGGTAATTTCATAGTGGTCAGAATCGAGTCCCTTGATGACATTTACCGCTGAGCTTCGCGATACCTCATGCTCATCGGATCTTCCTCCAAATATAACTGCAATATTCATCATTAACCTCCCATATCTGGCGAATGGCTAAGTTATCCGCACACGCTCTATACAACGGGTACCTTGCCTTAAAATATTTGCTTCTCTTCTGTCGGTTTTTTCTCGGCTATCACGACTCTATTCATTCCAGCCAAATCCTTGATAATCGCGGCCGGTTTATAGTAGTGCGTTCTCTCAAGTAGAAATGAAACAGCCTCACCCTGATCATACCCAATCTCAAGTGCGAGTACTCCGCCTTCCTTGAGGTGAGCGGAAGCGTTATTTGCAATAACCTTATACGCATCAAGACCGTCCTCACCACCATCTAGCGCAAGCCTTGGCTCGTGATCCTTCACCTCCGGATCAAGTGTATCGATGATCTCTGACTTGATGTAAGGTGGGTTGCTGACGATTAGGTCGAACTTCTCATCTCCATCAAGTGACGAGAACATGTTGCCGAGTGCAAAGCTTGTCCTGTCAAGTACATCGTTGATTTCCGCGTTCTTTCTCGCAACTTCGAGTGCCTTCTCGCTGATATCTGACAGCTTGACGTGAGCACCTGGAGCTAGACTTGCAATCGAAATTCCGATTGCACCGCTACCTGTACACATGTCGAGTATCTCCGGGCTCTCGAGTTCCATGCCGCTGATGATGCCGAGTACTTGATCTACGAGTACCTCCGTATCGAGCCTTGGGATGAGAACATTTTCATTTACACAGAACGGCAGACCCATGAATTCCTGTACCTTTGTGATGTACTGAAGCGGAACTCCCGATGCACGCTGGTCGATTCTCTCTCTATATGCTTCGACATCAGAACTATCGAGTAGCTCTGTGTCTCTCGTTATTATCTCGTTGTGTGTAAATCCGGTTACGTAGCAGAATATGTCGTCCGCATCTCCGTTTGGATTGCTGATGCCTGCTTCCTCCAGCTTCGCTCGTCCGGCACGAACTAAGTGCTTGACCATCGTTTCGTCCTCGCTATACCTCTTATCTTCGAGGTCGTCAAAAATCGAATCAAGCGCTTCCTCTTCACATGCATCATCTAGGCCGTCGCTAACATCTTCATCCTGTTTGCTGATTATACCTGGTTCGAGTTCACCAAGCACAGCCTTGAGTGATGTGATTGCAACCTCTAGCTGCTCTTCATCAGGTTCTCTAGTGGTGAGCCTCTGCATCATGAGCCCCGGCCAGCTTAGCACTTTAACTAATGCACTGTCACTTCTGCCCGCCCATCTAAGAAGCTCATAGCTGATACTTGCGATTACCGGCATCAGGAGCAGTCTCGATCCGATTCTCCATGCTAGGTTTGGCCATCCGAGAAATGAGAACAGCACAAGGCTGATAATCATTACGAACATGAGGAAGCTAGTTCCGCAGCGAGGGTGTAGCGTGTAGAACTCCTTTGCATTTGCAGGAGTTAGCTCAATCCCATTCTCAAAGCAGTGAATCGTCTCGTGCTCCGCACCGTGATACTGAAAAAGTCTCTTAACATCGTTCATCTTGGAAATTGCCAGCACGTACAGTACGAAAATCACTAGCCTCAAGATACCTTCCGCTAGGTTGAGCAGTATCGTATTCTTGGTCACATGCTTGAGCAGATTTACGCTGTAAGTCGGCATGATTACGAATACGACAATCGTGATGAGTAACGATATCGCCACAGAGATACCAATCATGACATTCCACACGGTCTTCGGGCTGAACTTTTTCTCAAGCCACCGGTCGAACTTGCTTGGATCCTCTACCTCCTCTTCAGGCATTGCAGCCTCGAGGATTTCAGATGAGCGCATCAGCGTCTTCATGCCTGAGATTAGCGATGAGAAAAAGCTCACCACACCTCTCACAAACGGAATCTTGGTCACCTTAGAAGGCGTCTTGATATCCTCTATCTCTAGTTTTATATCACCATTAGGAAGTCTGACCGCAAGCGCCTGTTTGTCCGCACCGCGCATCATTACGCCTTCCATTACCGCCTGACCGCCAATCTTGGTCGGCTTAGCATCTTTGATGAAAATCTTACTATAATCCATCTTACCTCCGACTGTTAGAAATTCAGCTCCTTGAGCATCACATCTATGAAGTCCTTGTTGCACTTGGTATGGCTCAGGTTGTCGAGCACCTTCTCCGCGACGTCAGCAGGATTTCCCGTCGCCATCTCACGTCTCATCATGTTCATCACGAGATATTCGTTATCATCTAAGAGCAGTTCTTCCTTCCTCGTGCTGGACTTCGCCAAATCGATTGCAGGGAAAATCCTGCGCTCGCTGAGCTGTCTGTCGAGATGGAGCTCCATGTTGCCCGTACCCTTGAATTCCTCATATATTACATCGTCCATTCTGCTTCCAGTATCGACGAGTGCAGTTGCGAGTATCGTTATGCTGCCGCCCTCCTCGAGATTACGTGCAGCTCCAAAAAATTTCTTTGGCGCATGCAGTGCCCCCGGATCAAGTCCGCCGGATAATGTTCTTCCCGACGACGGAGTCTCCATATTGTATGCACGTGCGAGTCTGGTGATGCTGTCCAGTAGAATCACTACATCCTTACCTTCTTCAGCTAGGCGTTTCGCCCTTTGAATTACCATCTCCGCAACCTTAACGTGGTGTGCAGGTAGCTCATCGAATGTCGAATATATTACCTCAGAGCGAGTGAGCGCCCTCTTCATGTCCGTAACCTCTTCAGGTCTCTCGTCTACGAGAAGCACGATCATCTCAATCTCTGGATATTTTTTCTCTATGCTCGCTGCAATCTGCTTGAGCAGGACCGTTTTACCCGCCTTAGGTTGAGCTACGATAAGACCTCTCTGACCCTTGCCGATAGGTGCGACCAAGTCCATGGCTCTCATAGCCAGCTTGATGCTCGTGTCTTCGAGTACGATTTTCTCATTCGGGAAAATCGGTGTCAGCCTATCAAAGTGTGGTCTTCTCCTTGCGCTAATTGGTGTTTCTCCGTTCACTTCCTTTACGTATAGGAGTGCTCCAAATCTCTCGCCTTGATTAGGGTGTCTCGAGATACAGCGAATCTTGTCTCCCGTTCTGAGCCCGAACCTCCTTATCTGAGTCTGTGATACGTAGATATCCTTCTCAGATGTTAAGAAGTTGTTGAACCTGAGGAAGCCAAATCCCGCTTCTGCGATTTCGAGGATTCCCTCGACTTCTGGACGGTCTTGTTCGCTTTCTGTTACTTCGGCTTCTTCTGGGGCTTCTGAGACTTCTTCATTCGCTTCAGTCTCAACCTCTTCAGGCTTACTTGTTTCGTTACCCGCCGTTGTAACTTCACTCGTAACAAAATCTTCGTCTGAATCCGGAGTTTCAGCAAATTCGTCATTCTGCTCGTTATCAAAAATCTCCACAGTTAACGCCTCTTCAGGCTCTCTCGACTCTTTGAGTTTTACTGTCAATTTCTTAGCTCTAGCGGCCTTAACAGGAACTGCTTTTGCCTCTGCTTCGTCCACTACGCTTATTGTTTTTTCAACTTCTCTTCCCACAACCTTTGTAGTTGCTTCCGGTTCCGCCGACTTCTCTGCCGCAGTCTTGCGAGGAAGCCTCTTGGCGTGAATCTTCGCCTTTACACCAGTAGTTGCTTCTGTGCTTGTACTCGCTTTTTCAACGGTGCTGATTATCGATTTATTGCTCGCCTTAGCTTTAGCGGTTGTGCCAGTTTTCACTTTAGTGATAGTTGTCTTGGAACCAGTCTTTGTATCTGTACCCGCTTTGGCTTTGGATGCCTTTGTGGTTTTCGTTGCTTTTGCGACCTTCTCTGTCCCTGCAGCCTTTGCAGCTGTGCTTTTCTTTTCTTTTTCCATTGTTCCTCCCGAACTTATAGTTCCTCGTTGCCGCCTATAGTTGATAAGATTGTCTCATCTTTGGAGTCAATCTGGCTCACTCGTAGTTTCTTAACATCCTGTTGATCGACCTTCTCGCTGAGTCCAAGTAGCGTCGGGCTCAGATATACTGTCTTGAGCACCTTACCGTCGAGACTGACTGTACTATGCTCTGTGAAGTTCTGTCCTTTTATGTAGTAGTTCTTGCCGATTGAGATGATGCCATCGATTTTAATCTTCTTGTAGCCCATGCTTATCTTCGTGCGTTTATACGGGTTCTTGCCGCCAAATGCATAATTCTTTCCATACAGCATATCGTAAGCGAGTGCCTTTAAATTCTTGCTGTAGTTCTTCGAATTCCTATCCGCAGTTTGCTCGTAGTCAAAGATTACTCCCTGATGTCCTAACCCTGCTCGCTCGAGTATGTTGGCAGTTACTTCGTATGAAGTAATGTCTTTATCCTGCTTCTTTAGACCCATGTTATCCCAGATTACATATCTAGTCTGATATAGGTCGCCCGTGCCGTAGTCTGCTTCCTTGATATCAAGCGCCGGGATGTGGTCTCCATAGATGAGCACGATTGTTGGCTCCCCGGAATCTTCGATTTTCTGTAGCAGATCTCCTGTAAATTCATCCATCTCGTGGAGCTCATTTACGTAGTACTCGTACTTCCATCTGGTAGCTTCATCCTTTGCCTTTACCGTTGTATACGGATCCTTGAACACCTGCTCAGTCGGATATGCTCCGTGACCCTGAACAGAGATAATATGCAGCAGATCCCTGCTCTCTGACCTAGTTATTATGTTCATAATATCGTCAGTCATGACCTTATCCTTAGCCCAACCAGTGGGCGTCTTGATAATATTGTTCATGTATTCAACGGATGTGAAGTTATCAAATCCAAGTGATGCATATACCTCGTTACGATTGTAGAACAGCGCCCTATGGTTATGCATGGCATGTGTGTTATAGCCGTGACTCTTGAGTACATAGCCTAGACTCTCGAGTGACTGCTCGCGCAGCTTACCCTTGTATGGGTATTCTCCTGGTCCAAAGAACCTCGAGCTTATACCCGTAAGTACCTCAAACTCAGTATTAGCTGTACCTGCTCCGCATGCTGGAACTTTGAACCACCCTGTTGAGTAGTTCTTCATCAGCTTTGTAAAAGTTGGAGTTGGGTCATTTGAAACTTCGATGTTCTTGTAGTCCTGAGCGTACGAGAAGGACTCAAGCTGCAGAACGATTATATTAGGATACTTTTTAGAATCGTTCTTCTGTGTAATAGTTGTATTAGTTCCGTTCTTCGTATAATTCTCGAGAATCGACTGAATCTCTTTCTTCGAGTACTTGCTTGGTTTCTTTATACCCTTGTTTACAGAAGTATTTAAGAAGCAATATGCAAATCCGTAATCCCTATACGCATAGTTTAGGTTTCCGAAGAATGTGCTGAGCGCTTTAGTTTCAACTAGTCCTAGCGTACCTCCGAAGCAAGTTGCGATTACGACAACGATGATTCCGAGCTCTTTCTTGTAATTAAGGTTTGTCCACTTGTAACAGTTTAGGTAATAAAGCGCAACTATGAGGATCGCAACACCAATAATTGCAGCACCTAGCGTTATCTGCGCCTTTGAATAATACGTGGTGAGCAGCGAGAAGCCGTCCTTCGTATTTTGCAAGTCGTAAAGTGTAAATGGAGTCATTCGCTTAAGCAGGATTACGCCGTTTACAGTTCCGAGGATTCCCCAGGCAGTACATAGTATCAGGAACGCAAATCCACGCTTTCTGAACATCAGTGCTAAGCACATTGTTGAGAAGATAATCAAACAGTTGTATGAGAATATAATCGGGTGCTTGAATAAAAACAGAACGCCGTCAAACACTCCACTCGTAATTCGTGCGAAAGTTTCGATATACAAGTTCATGACTAGCGAAGCAATCGCAAGCTTCAGAATGAACTTCCTATCATGTAGCTTTCCGTCGTTTAATTTTGGCATCTTCTTGGGGAATTTTTCGCGGTACTTGCCGTGTACCTTCAGAGCACCCCCTTTTATTTTTGCTAGAACCCCTCTACAGAAATTCTTAACTTTCATATTAAGTTACTCCTCCCAAATGGAATTAGATAATTCCGCAAATTCTTCCATCGTCAGAGTTTCTGCCCTGCGCGATGGGTCTATATTAGCATTCTCAAGTGCACGCTTTATGATATCTTTGTTAACATCGTCTAGCGCTTGGAGGGAATTTAATAGAGTCTTGCGTCTCATTGAGAATCCCGCCTTTATGCACCTAAAGAAATTATTTTCATCATTGACGTGTACAGCCAGCACATCTCTCATGTTGAGCCTTAGTACTACCGAATCCACTTTGGGAACTGGATAGAATGATTCGCGTGAAACATCGCAAAGCTTGTCCACTGTGCATCTGTAGTGAACTGCATATGTAATCGCTCCCGCTAGTTTAGTTCCCGGCTCGGCTTCAATTCTATCACCGACCTCCTTCTGCATCATGACAGTAAGGCTTTCAAAGTCCGCCTCCGATTCAATCAGTTTAGTGATTATCGGAGTCGTTATATAATACGGCAGATTTCCGACTATCCTCGTTTTTGTCAGTCCGCGTTCTGCCATTATCTCGCTCACCATTGACTTTATATCAACCTTTAGAACATCCTCGTGAATAAGCTCGAAGTTGTCATGAAGCGCGAACTTGGTGCACAGGATAGGAATCAGCCTGTCATCAAGTTCAATCGCAATAACGTGGCCAGCGACTTCTACGAGCTCTGTCGTAAGTGCACCTTCTCCGGGTCCAATCTCTATGACTAGGGTCTCTTCGTCTATTTCGCTGCCCTCTACTATGTCGTATATTACGTTTTGGTCATTTAGGAAATTCTGTCCTAGGCTCTTCGCGTGTTTAAATCCATGTGGTGCGCGACTGCTACCTGCGCTGCGCTTTCCTTTGTTTTTAGCTTTGTTTCCCAATTTATTATCCTGTTGTTTCTAAGTTTTCTGGTTTTCTGATTTTATGGTTGTTGTTCAGGATTATAGAGTTTTCATCCTGCAATTTGAACTTGTTTGTCTATATTTGGCACTTGCCTTTGATTCTTGCTTTTAATATTAGTTTTAATTATGGTTCGGCTCTGGAATAGGTTGCCGATTTTATTCAAGCCTTTACTTCGCCTGTGCTTTAAGCAGCGCAGCCTCGAGTTCTTCTCTCGTTATTCCGAATCCATTGAGCTTCTTTAGAAAAGCTTTACCATTTCCGTACCCGATTCCGAGCTCCGCACCCACGCTCTCACGAAGTGCCGAGGCCTTTTGCCCGCCTACTAATTCGAGTTCACTCAGATCTTTCATAGTTATATGTCTCTGCCCGTCACTTTTTGTGATATCATGAATCTTCATCAGCGCTTCTCGGATTGCCCTTGGCGTAGCGTTCTCAACTCCTATGTCATCAGATTTAGTAGCCTCTGCTTTCGGCAAATAAGCTTGAAGCGCCTTCGGAAACTTAGCTGACAACTTGCGCCTAATCTCCTCACCAGAGAAATCCGGATCTGTAAGGATTATGATTCCCTTCTCGTTATACGCTTTCTCGATTAGCGCCCATGTCTCCCTTGTTATGCCAAATCCATGTGTCGCAATAATCAGTGCATCACATGCCTTAGAGACTGCGTTGATATCATCACGACCTTCAACTATTATCGCTTCTCTTATCTTGAGCTTTTCTCCGTTATCCGAATTACTTATCTTTTGCATTATTCTTTTCCTTCTCGTTAGGGAATACAAATAATATTTCATCCGGGTCTACGAGCCTTAACTGCTTTCGCGCCTGCTCTTCTATGTATTCTTTGCTATTTACATTTTTAAGCTCTATCTTGAGTTCCTTTCGTTGCTCAATAAGCTCTTTCTGCTTATTTCTTAGCCTTCTGTTCTCAAGTTCAAGCTTGACGATATTTCGAACTGACGCTGCGAGCAACAGCAAAACCACAGCCACAATAATCGCATTGCGCCTGTTTGCTGGTTTTGAAAAAAGCCCTTTAGTGCGGGATTTCTTCTTATTCTGTTTCTTACTAGCTCTCGGTCTAGTCTCCGAGGAAGCCTCGGTCACCCTTTCGGGTGACCTTAGCTCTCTTTTCTTACTCTTGCTTCTGCTCATTAATATCTATCGTCCCTGTTTCTAGAATATATAACTCCATGGGTCAACTGCACTTCCTCCGATATGAATCTCGAAGTGGAGATGCGCTCCCGTGCTTCGTCCGGTATTTCCTACGGCAGCAATTACCTGACCCTTGTACACCTTTTCACCTTGACTTACGTTCAGTTTGCTACAATGTCCGTAAAGTGTCTCTTGACCGTTATCATGCTTGATTATTACACAGTTTCCGTAGCCGCCAAATGTAGCCGCCTTAGTTACGGTTCCTCCGTCAGCAGCATAGATTGGTGTTCCTGTTGGGCAGGAGAAGTCAAGACCTTCATGCTTTCTTCCCCATCTGCTTCCGAACTTACCATTACTGTTGATAACGTAACTATTCTTAATTGGAACTGCATATGATCCGCTCGACGCGGTTTTAGGCTTATCGTTAATTCCGACTTTTACAATCTTCTTAACCGGCTGAGCTACAACTTCCTTATGCTTAATATTTCTCTTTACTTCTTTGCCATTTACTTTAGTTATGGTTCCACTGACAATCTGTCTTCCGTCTACACCCTCCTGTGCAACAAGCGATTCACCCTTATATAGATCCGTCGTTTCCTGCTTTTCGGTCTCGTATGGAATAGCTTCAGACATCTTACCTTTCTCAACGGTTCTAACCTCGAGTGGCGTAATCTTCTTTTCCATGTTTACAAGGTCACCCGGCTTAAGGTCGCTAACTTCCTGATTTCCGTTCTTTGTGGTCATATCCTTGATATTGACATCATATGCCTTGGCAACACTATTAACATTTTCACCACTCTTGATGATATGGCTCATATTGATAGTTCCGCCACTCAAAAGCTGCTCTGATGCCTGCTTCTTACTCTGCACGCTTGTGAGCATTACGTCTATCTGCTTAACTTCAACCTGCTTCACAAACTTGATTTGCTCCATCTTCATGCCCTTTGCAGGTTTCTTGTAGAAGGCAAGTGTTTCATTAACCAGTGAATCCGCTGTGCCTTTCGTCTCTACGACTGTGAGTAGTTTTCCATCCTGGTAAATACCGTATGCCGACACCTCGATATCCGTCATGTAGGTGAGCTTGTTCATAACTGTATCTGCGTCGTCCAAATCCTTTTCCGCTGCAGACACCTTTCTAAATGTCACGTTATTATCCGCAATGAACTTTATGCGCGCCCCGCTATTGTTCGATGACATGTGATCTCCCGCAACGTCGAGAAGTCCCACCACGCTGTCTTCTGATTTTACATAGCCGAGAACGCGTCCGTTATATGCGTACTCATAAACTGTGTAATGCTGCAGTGTTAAAAGCACACCGCACACCATGATAACGAGTGCGAAAAGCCCACTTACTATCTTGGCGCTACTTCCCTTATATCTGACACGCATGTCATGATACTCAGTCGCCAAGCTGTATCCACATCCGATAAAGAATCTGTCAGAAGCATCTTGAATTTTATCGTGCAGATAGATCGGCGCAGCTGCAGCTGTGGTTATCGCAGCTCCAACTTTGTCAAATGCAGTTGGTCCTTTTGCTGCTTTTGCCGCCTTCTTGGCAGCTCTCGCCTCGCTCTTCTTCTGCCCAATCGCTCGTGCTTTATCCTGTTTAGCCAGCTTCTTAGCTTTCTTGGCAGCCTCCGCCTTTTCTTTCTTAGCCTTTTTTGCTTGCTTACCAGCAGCTTTCTGTGCCGCCTTCTTCTCTGACTTAGACTGTGCCTTAACGTTGGCCTCGGCGCTCTCTATATTATGTAAATTCGTTTCTTTGTTCTCTACTTTTTTTGCCTGTCTTTGTTCCATCTATAAGCCTCATCTGCTCTCTCTTTAGCGCAAGAGCAGCGTCTTCCATCGTCCGTAGTTCCGTGGTCCTTGCATATTGGACACTTATACTTAACTTCTAAATAATCCTCCGGATACCCATTTATCGCTAGAAATTCCTTTTTCTGCGTGATAAGCTCCTTCTGTCTCTGAAGTAACTCGCTTCGCTTTTCTTTGCCTATATTGCCAAGCCCTGCAAGCAGCTTCTCCTTGATATCAGCTTCAATGCTTGCAAATTTCCGCATTACAGGCATATCTGTCTCAAGCTTGTGCTGCTTCTCTTTCTGATCGCGTACCGCTTTCTCTCTCAGATACTTATAGTATTCTTCCAGTACTCTCTTGCTGACATTTACACTTCCCTCTGAGTTAAATTTTTCATTTTTGTCAGAAGGTGATGCTTTTACAACGTCCGTTTTATTGCCTTGAGCATTATTCTGATTATTAGATTTATAGCTAGGCTCGATTCCCCCAACCTCACGGTACCTATTTTCAAGGACTGTATCCACATATCTTAGCGATGGCTCACGCTTGCCAGCAGTGAGTTTTACCGCCTCGATGACTTGCTCTATATTGAACCCAAACTGGTCAAACCAGCGATCCATCATCTCGCAGTCGCCGGAATTCCACTGACGGCTAAAACCTATTTCCTTGAAAATTCTGCTATAGAGGTATCTCCTCTTCGCATCTTTCTCTTGGAGAGCCTTAACGTCTGCTTCAGAGTTACAGCCTTCCTTATGCCAGTTAATCGCAACTTTATTGATGTAACGAATATCGTTGTGACCATTGTCGCTGCAGTATTTTATCGCGTAAGCATATACTTCTGGGGTCACCCCAAAGGTGCCAACGGTATCAGCGATTTTACGTGCATCGTTCGAAGGAATGCTCCTGCCACTAGCGCTCTCATAGGTGTCATAGAGGTGCTTCAAATCTAAATCTACAAGACGCGACTCCTGATCAGCATCTTCTCCACCAGAACTTCCACTTTTCTTGTTGCCATAGAATCTCGAAATCTGGCTCAGGAAAACCACCCTATACGAATCATCATCTGGCATATAGTCTCGCCTGATAACTCCAACGCTCTCCCAATAGTCCCATGCCGCATCGATTTCATCCGGAGTGATGCCGAGAACATTTGCCGTCTTATTCCTGTCCTCTACGATTCCGTGCTTTGCGCGCATAAGGCCGAGCAAATACACCTTTACATAGTCGCCGTTCGCACTCGTAAAAAACTCATTAATCATGAGGTTCTCGACTTCCGTACTAAACAAGTAGACATCTTTATTCTGTTCTGTAACAAACTCCGTGTTGTTCATGCTTCTCCTTGAAAATACTTAATCATATTTATTTATACTGTGTACTCGAGGTTCCCAAACTTTGTATACCTCGCAATCCAAGCCAGGTTAACGGTTCCTGTCGGACCGCTTCTGTGCTTGGCGATAATTACTTCACATGTGTTGCCAGATAAAGTGTCTGCCTCTTCATCTTCATTCTGATAGTAGTCGTCCCTCTTTAGGAATACTACGATATCTGCGTCCTGCTCGATTGAACCCGATTCTCTGAGGTCGGACAACATCGGCCGGTGATCCTTACGCTGCTCGGAGGCACGGGAAAGCTGCGATAATAGAATTACACAGACATCAAGTTCCTTTGCAAGAATCTTGATACTTCTGGTAATCGCACTTATTTCGTTCGTTCTGTTTTCTCCGCTATAGCCGAGTGACATCAGCTGCAGATAGTCGATAACTACGAGGTCAAGGCCGTTCTTCTCCTTGAGTCTTCGACACTTGTTCTTCATCTCGAGAATTGAAATCTGTGCCGTATCGTCTATATTGAGATTTACGCTTTCGAATTTCTCCTGAGCCGTATCGATGCTAAACCATTCATCGTCTTCGATAGTTCCGTTCTTGATGTGTTCCATATCAACTCTTGCCGACATAGCGAGCATTCTCTGGCCAAGCTGTTCTTTAGACATCTCCATGCTGAACACGAGCACTGAATGACCTGCCATTGCTGCATTTTCCGCCACATTAAGTGCAAACGCGGTCTTTCCCATACCTGGTCTAGCCGCAAGCACAACAAGGTCGGTCTTCTTGAGACCACCCAGCATTTTATCAATATCTCTAAATCCTGTTGTGATTCCAGGAAGCTGTCCCTTATTTCTCACCAGCTCGTTAATCTGAAGAATGTTGGTCTGTAAAACTTCCTGAATCGGAGAATAGTTCTTGCGCTGTGAAGCCTGAGCTATCGAAAATATCTCCTTTTCCGCTTCGTCGAGAATCTGCTCGCTATCCATGCTTCCGTCGTAAGCATTCTTGCGCATAGTGTCCGCCGATTTTATTAGCTTTCTCATCTTCGACTTATCCACAACTGTAAGTGCGTAAAACTTCGCATTAGAAGGGTTAATCGCATCCCCCGACAGTCTACTCAGATATGTCATACCACCGACTAGTTCGAGTTGATGCACTTTGTTGAGCTCTGCTCTCGTCGTCATCAGGTCGATAGTTATACTTCTTCTGAACATGCTCATGAACATCTTATAAATCTCTTGATGTTCATTGAGGTAAAAATCCTCCGGCTTCAGTATGTCTATGACATCCTGCACGGCATCGTCACTAAGCATCATCGAGCCGAGAACCGCCTTCTCCGCTTCTATGTCTTTCGGAGGCTCTAAAGCCTCCGAAAGCTGACTGTTTATTTCATTTGGCATATTTATTCCTCAGTAACCGCTACCTTAATGTTAGCTGTAATTTCGGTATATAGCTTGACATTAACTTCGTACTCGCCAATCTCCTTGATTGGCTTAAGTAGCACGATTTTCTTTTTGTCTATTTCAAGTCTAGTCTGTTCCTTGATCGCGTCAGCTATATCCATCGAAGTGATTGATCCAAACAGCTTTCCACCTTCACCAACCCTCGTCTTGAGCTTGATTACCTCTCCTTCGAGAACCTTCTTAACCTGATTAGCCTCTGCTTTATCGAGCGCAATCTGTTCCTCCCGATTGGCCTTATCTCTCTTGACCTTTGCGAGATTTGAAGGAGTAGCCTCAACCGCAAATCCACTTGGAATCAAGCGGTTTCTCGCGTAACCATCACTTACCTTAACAACGTCGCCGGCTTTGCCTGTTCCCTTAACGTCTTTCTTTAAAATAATCTGCATAATGCCCTCCTTTTCGTCTTTGCAATATCCTCTTATTGTTATTTTACTAATTTCCCCCGCGGGGATTCTTGTCATTCTTGTAAATCCTTTTTTACTATACCGACACACTTTGTGTCCTTTACAATGCTCTTCGCCTATTCGCATACCTCCGCGGATCTCTGTAAGTTCTCTATTAGTCCTGTCCGTAGACATCCGACTCTTCTCCGTTCGCACCTAGGTATTCCGGAACTAACTTCTTGAGTTCTGCAATTACTTCTTCTGGCTCCATGTCGGTTTGTGCACCGGCTGAATTCAGATGCCCTCCGCCGTTGAATCTCTCCATGATTACTTGCACGTTGACCTCTCCAAGAGATCTCGCGCTTATTACTGTCCTTCCCTTGTCGTTTTTACCTGCTGCAAAAGATGCTTTCACTCCCTTAACCATGAGTAGCTCATCCGCAACCTGTGCGTTGATAATCTGTGCATCCGTGGAGTAACCCTGAGAAATTGAAAGTGCAACACCTTCATCCATGTACTCAGCACTCGCAACAGCCTCTGCTCTCATCTGGAACGATGTAACCTCAGACTGAAAAAATCTCTTAACTTCAGTAGTATCAGCACCTACACGCCTTAACCATGCAGAAGCTTCAAACGTCCTAACACCCGTTTTAATCGAATATCTATTCGTATCTACTGTAATTCCTGCCAGCAGCGCCTCCGCTTCGAACTTATTAACAATCTTCTTGTTCGAAGTGTATTGGATTATCTCTGTCATAAGCTCACTCGCCGAAGAAGCATACGACTCAACATACGATAGTGTCGCATTATCTATCGCATCATCGGATAACCTGTGGTGATCGATAACGACGATTTTGTCGGACTTCTCAAGGAGCTCCGGACATTCAACCATGCCTGGTCTATGTGTATCTACGACGATTACGAGTGTCTTTTCTTCACAAAGTTCAATCGCTCGCTCCCTATTGACAATCTCATAGTCGTCGGTTTCCACCGCCTGCTTGTAAATTGCCTGCAGCGCCTCGTTGTACTCCTCGATTACAATCGCAACGTCCTTCTCCATAAACTTTGCAATCTTGTAAGCGCCTATTCCAGAGCCAAAGCAGTCCATGTCCGGCCATCGGTGACCCATTACGATTACATTTGAGCTCTCTCGAACCAGCTGCTTTAAAGCGTGAGCGATAATTCTCGATTTACCCTTATTGTTTTTTTCCATA
>NZ_CP016199.1:316872-336593 GCF_002243385.1 Mogibacterium pumilum
CTGGAGTTTTCCGCCATAGTAGTGAGTTCTGTCACCGTTCTTCACTACAGCCTGGTCTCCTCCTCGGCCCATTGCTAGGTCAAGTGCAGCTTCCGCAAGCTCTGTAGCTTCCTGAAGGTTTCTTACACCCATTCCAACTCCGATGCTGAGGCTGACCGGAAAATCATCTTTAGTCTGAATTGCTCTGATTGTATCCAGAATCGAGAATCTTCCCTCAATCAGATTATCAACATCGCGTCTATATAGCGTTGCGAGGTACGTGTCTTCACTGATGCTCTCTATTGCAGCGTTGTTAGACTCTGCCCACTTGCTGAGGATCTTATCTACCTCAGCCGGTACTGTCATCTTGCTGTCCGAAGGTGAGTTTGAAATAAGCTCGTCATAGTTATCGATACTGATATACATCTGACATACATGCTCATCTCTATAGCTCGCTTTCAGAAATTCTCTTTCTGTTACGTTGGTGAAAAAGACTGTAATAATACCGTCTTCTCTCTCATCGCGGCCTGTTTTCAACACAAACACTTGCTCATTGCGCTTTATTCTGACTTCCTCATCCGCATCATTTGCTTCTTCGAGGTCTTCTATTTTATTTCCTGTAAGCGCAAAGAAATTTCCATCTACTATGTCATCATATGCAAATACGTTTTTTATAAGTGAATTTGCGTAGACAACGTTTCCTTCTCTATTGACCATACACGCCGGTACCGGCAAACACTCTAGAAATTCTGCGCCGGCTATACTTCCTGCGTTTCTGTTCATAAATTTTCTACTCCTAACTTTGGCTACTCTACGCCTCTTAGCATATCTATCAGTCTGTTTAATTCGTCCATACTATAGTACTCGATTTCGATTTTTCCAGTTGACGATTTTCCGTTTATGTTAACTTTCGTGCCAAATATCTTTCGTAATTCATTCTCTACTGCAACGATTTCTGCATTAACAGTAGGCTTTCTCTTCTTGCGCTCTGGTCGCGCATCATCTTTTATTTTATCAGTAAGTCGCTCTGCAGCTCTTACTGATAATCCGTTTCTGATAATCTTATCGCATACTTCCAGCTGCTTTTTTTCATCCTTGATTGTTATTATCGTCCTGCCATGCGCAGCAGAGATTTTTCCTTCAACAATCATGTTCTGAATTTTCTCTGGAAGTTTCAAAAGTCTAAGCGAGTTTGCGATATACGCTCTACTCTTGCCAAGCGCATTAGAAACTTGCTCCTGTGTAAATTCAAATCTCTTAATCATCTCATGCAGTCCTATAGCCTCTTCTATAGGGTCGAGATTCTCTCGCTGCATATTCTCGATGATTGCAACAATCATGTTCTGCTTCTCGTCGAAGTTTCTAATTATGCATGGAACCTTCTTAAGTTCTGCAATTCTTGCTGCGCGCCAACGTCTCTCACCAGCTACAAGTTCATATCCGTTCATTGACTTTCTGATGATTAGCGGCTGAATAACCCCGTTTTCCTTAATAGAATTCGCAAGATCTTTCAGCTTCTCTTCATTAAAAGTCTTTCTCGGCTGATCCTTGTTAGGTTTGATATCGTTGATATCAATATATAGAACTCTGTCTTCATCATCTGCTTCAGGCATAGTAGTATTTGAAGTAGTAGCCGGACTTGCGGATGCTTTTGCATCTGCTGCCATACTACTTCTGTTAATTTCTTCATCCTTGTTTATAGATTTCTTTGAAACGCTTTTCTTCTCTGCTTTTGGGGAACTATCATCTGCAGATGTTTTAACTGCTTTAGATTTGGTCTTGGTTGAATTTTTAGCTTTAGACTTTCTGTCAGCTTCAAATCGCTTTCTTCCTTTATCTCCTGTTACATCATCTATAATATCAAGAAGTTTGTCATCGCTGTTTTCCTCTTCGTTTTGTTCCAAGTCTTCTTCGAACAGAGGAGCAGCGTCTGCAAAGAGTGCATCAAGCCCTCTTCCAAGACCACCTTTTCTTTTAGCCATTTTTCTTCTTTCTCCTCTTTTCTCTATCCAGGAACTCTAACGCAAATTTGTTATATGCTTTTGCACCAGCCGACGAAGGGTCATACTTAACAATTGGCATTCCATAACTTGGCGCTTCAGCTAGTCTAACGTTTCTAGGAATTACAGTTGAGAATACATACTTCCCAAAGTATTTCTTAACTTCTTGTACTACCTGAATTGCGAGGTTAGTTCTACCGTCAAACATGCTAAGTATTACTCCTTCAATTTGAAGGTCCGGGTTCATATTCTTTTTCACTAGCTCAACAGTGCTCATAAGCTGACTAACTCCCTCTAGTGCATAGAATTCGCATTGAATAGGGATTAACACGCTGTCAACTGCCGTCAGTGAGTTAATTGTCAGTAGTCCAAGCGAAGGAGGGCAGTCTATGAATATGTAATCATATTCTTCTCTAACCTGCTCGATTGCTTTCTTGAGCCTTCTTTCTCTTCCCTCAATATTTACTAATTCAATTTCAGCTCCAGCTAAATCTACACTTGCAGGAATGATGTCCAGATTAGCTGTCTTCGTTTGAAGGATAGCTTTATGGACATCATAATCTTTATTAACTAATACATCGTATAGAGTATCAGTTAATTTTCTCTTCTTAATTCCTATTCCACTAGTAGTGTTGCCCTGTGGATCTATGTCGATTACTAGAACCTTCTTGCCTTGTACAGCGAGGCAGGCACTCAGGTTTATGTTGGTAGTTGTTTTACCAACTCCACCCTTTTGATTAAATATTGCTATTGCTTTTCCCATATAAGTCTCCTTTTCGAGATTTCACTTGTATAATTATATAGTATTACGTCTTTTCTATCTACAAATCTCACTTATTTCTTGTTATATTTGCGTGAGTTTTTAGTGAAAAATCTTCTCAATGTTTCACGTGAAACAATATGTAGTGGGTAGCCAAAATGTTTCACGTGAAACATTTTGGCTACCCACTACACGATATCAAAATATTAAATTATATATCACAGTATTTCTAACGAATCGGAGTCTTTTTTGCAATCCCCGGCTTGCGTGGAAACCTTTTCGGTGTGCCATTGACCTTTTTTATGAAAATGAGTCTATGTCCAGATATAGCGTTCTTATCCTCTGAAGGATTCTCTATCTTATCGACATTACCACCAAGAACCCTAATAGCGGTCTCTGCAGCAGCAATTTCATATTCTGCACCTTCTCCTTTATATGGAATAAAATATCCACCCTTTTTAACTAATGGAAGACACCATTCAGATAAGATATCTAGAGAAGCAACTGCACGAGATACACACACGTCTATCTTCTCTCGATACTTAACATTGTGTCCCATATCTTCAGCTCTAGTATGAAGAAGTTCAATATTTTCAACTCCGAGTTCAGCAGCAACTTGATCAATTACCTTAAGTCTCTTATTAAGGGAATCTACAAGAATAAACTTTTTATTTGGGTTTGTTATAGCAAGCGGAATACCAGGAAATCCACCACCAGTACCCATATCAACAACGAGCTTAGCTCTCTGAAATTCCTCATAATCGTTACAAACTAGAGAGTCTATAATGTGTTTCTCAAGAAATTCGCCCTCTTCCCTTACTGCTGTAAGGTTAATATGCTCATTGATTTCTAGGATTCTCTGCATATAGTTGACCATCTTGTCAGTCTTGTTGTTCCCATATTTATTATTGAGTTCTGAGACTAAATTATCCTTCATACTCATTCCTCTCGCTTCGTTCAATACTTCTTCTTTCTTTCTCTAGATAGATAAGGAGCACATTAATATCCGCTGGAGAAACTCCACTGATCCTACTTGCCTGACCTATACTAATAGGGTTTATCTCCGAAAGCTTCTGTCTAGCTTCAAGCCTTAAACCGTTGATTTCGTTATAGTTAATATTTTCTGGAAGCTTTTTATTCTCAAGCTTTTTCATCTTCTCAACCTGAACTAGTTGCTTGTCGATATATCCTGCATATTTAATTCTAACCTCTACCTCGTATCTTTCAGCACGATTGAGTTCAGGTCTAGTTTCGTCATCTATTTCCTTCAGTGCTTCATAAGATATCTCCGGTCTTCTGAGAAGATCATAAAACGTAATATTATTATTCGTTGCCTCATGACTGCCTTGAGATACTAGAAATTCATTAAGCTTACTAAATTCAGCATACTTACTTCTTAGTCTTTCTATCTCTCCATCTACAAGTTTCTTCTTTGCGATAAAATTAGAATATCTTTCGTCAGATACTAATCCATACTCATATCCTATCTCTGTCAGACGTCGATCTGCGTTGTCTTGTCTCAGAATAAGCCTAAATTCCGCTCTCGACGTCATTATTCTATAAGGTTCCGTGGTACCTTTAGTCACTAAATCGTCGATTAGAACGCCAATATAAGCCTCGTTTCTTCCGAGAACAAGAGGATTTTCACCATTAATCTTACGAGCAGCATTAATTCCAGCGATAATTCCCTGCGATGCAGCCTCCTCGTAGCCGGAGCTTCCGTTAAATTGACCCGCGCAAAACATATTATCAATAAGCTTACTCTCAAGGCTCGGCTTAAGAGTCGTCGGATCAATACAGTCATACTCGATAGCATATGCAGGTCTAACAATTTCAGCTTGCTCAAGTCCCGGAATTGTACGGTAGAATTTCTCCTGAACATCTTCTGGCAAGTTTGAAGACATTCCTTGAATATACATTTCATCAGTATCCAGACCTTCTGGCTCAACGAACAACTGATGCCTATCCCTATCTTTAAATCTCGAAACCTTATCTTCAATAGAAGGACAGTATCTAGGACCGACACCTACAATATTGCCGGAATACATCGCCGAACGGTCGATATTTTCAAGTATAATCCTGTGTGTTTCGCTATTTGTATAAGAAAGCCAGCACGATATCTGATTTCTTTCGAGATCCTTTCCCTCATTCATAAACGAAAAAGGAATTATTTCATCATCTCCATCCTGCTGCTTCATCCTATCATAGTTTAGAGTCGATGCCAGCATTCTGGCAGGTGTACCAGTTTTAAATCTACGCATCGGAAGCCCATATTCATGGAGCTTGTCCGCAAGCTCCATCGAAGGCGCCAGACCACTAGGTCCACTGTGATAAGCGCTTTCTCCAATAAATATCTTTCCAGCCAAGAACGTTCCTGTACACATAATAACAGCCTTAGCCATGTAAATAGAATTGGTTCTCGTAACCACTCCGCACACCGAACCGTCTTCAATGATAAGATCAACCACTTCAGCTTGCTTAAGGCTGAGTCTTTCCTCATTCTCAATGGTCTTCTTCATCTCGAGATGATATCTCGTCTTATCCGCCTGTGCACGGAGAGAATGAACAGCTGGTCCTTTGGATGTGTTAAGCATCTTGCTTTGGATAAATGTCTTATCGATGTTAAGTCCCATCTCTCCGCCGAGAGCATCTATCTCACATACGAGGTGTCCCTTACCAGTTCCTCCAATTGAAGGATTGCAAGGCATCATTGCCACAGATTCGAGGTTCATGGAGAGCAGAAGTGTTTCGCATCCGATTCTTGCAGCAGCAAGACCAGCCTCGCATCCCGCGTGTCCAGCTCCTACGACAACTACATCGTATTCACCCATCATCCTATATTTATTTGAATTTTTAATTTCCTGCAAATTCATACTTATTTTCCCAAACAAAACTTAGAGAATACCGTATCTAGAATCTCTTCGCTCGCGGTTTCTCCAATTATCTCTCCTAACACCTGAAAGGCATCATGTGCCTCTATTTCAGCAATTTCAAGTGGTTCATTCATGTCTAAAAGTTCTATGCCATGAGCTAGTGACTCACTTGCCCTCACGAGAGCAACTTTGTGCCTCTCATTTGTAACAATATTACCACCGTCACTTTTAACAATTCCTTCTGTAAAAATATGCTCTATAGCCTCTCGTACTTTACCGATTCCCTCGATAGTCTTTACAGTTGTATAAACTACACCAATACAGTTAAGTATGCTTTGAATTTTCTCAATTTCACTTTCAGATATAGCAACACCAAGGTCTTCTTTATTTACTACCAGAAGTACCTGCTTTCTTTCGATATGCTGGGCAATTTCAAAATCCTCGTCTTCGAGACTACCGCTGCCATCGATAACCATAATTACAAGGTCAGCAATAGTAATTTCATTCTTAGATCTTTCAATTCCAATCTGTTCTATAACGTCATCAGTGTCTCTAATTCCAGCTGTATCAACTATAACGATAGGATACCCACCGATTGTAGCACTTTCCTCAATCGTATCACGTGTAGTTCCCGGTATATTAGTTACTATCGCTCTATCATCTCCGAGTAAACCATTCATCAGAGATGATTTTCCTACGTTTGTACGTCCAACAAGCGCTAGCTTTATTCCTTCTCTGGCAAGCTTTCCAAATTCAGAAGATTTAATTAATTTGTCGAGCCTCACTTGCTGCTTCGAAAGTTCCGCTACAAACTCGTCATATGAAACTTGTTCTATGTCCTCATCTGGAAAATCTATATTTACAGCCATCTGAGCCAAAACATCTTTAATGTTATTACGTATAGAAGCGATTTCCTGACCAAGGCTGCCATTAAGCTGGTCAGATGCAATGCTAAGTGGCTTCTCACTTTTTGCTTTTATCAGATCAATTACAGCTTCCGCTTGAGATAGGTCTAGTCTACCATTGAGAAAAGCATTTTTAGTAAACTCACCTGGGTCTGCAATTCTTGCCCCAGCGGAGATTGCACTTCTTAGGATAAGTCTAAGAGATACATTACTTCCGTGTGCCTGAAACTCAACTACATCATCACCTGTAAAAGTATGAGGGGCTTTCATGTATATTGCTACCATGTCATCTATAACTATTCCTTGATTATCCACAGCATGACCATAGTAAACATGACGAGGAATTACCTCATCTGGACATTCACGATATATGCTTTTCATAATGGAAAGTGAATTAGGTCCACTCACGCGAACTATACCTACTCCACCTTCCCCTAGAGGCGTTGCAATTGCAGCAATTGTATCTGCCATAAATTCTCCTGTTTGACGAAAAGAGCCCATCAAAGATGGGCTCTCAGTGTTATTTCTTCTCGATTATAACTCTTCTATAAGGGTCCTTACCCTCACTCCTAGTTGTTACACTTGGATGATTCTGAAGTGTTGAATGAATAACCTTACGCTCGTAAGGATTCATTGGTTCAAGAGTAATCTTTCTCTCGGAGCGCTCCACCTTACCAGCTAGTCTATTTGCAAGACTTATAAGAGTCTGTTCTCTCTTAGCTCTGTAATTTTCAGCGTCCATAACCACTCTTGTGTATCCGCCATTTTCCTTATTAACAACAAGGCCAGCTAGATACTGAACAGCATCAAGTGTCTGTCCTCTCTTACCGATGATTGTACCAGTGTCTGCACCAGTTACATTTACGTAGATAATATCCTTGCCTTCCTTAACTTCGAAATCGAGGTCAATGCCCATCTCTTTGGTGATTTCTTTTAGGAATGCTTCGACTGGATGATCCTGTACCGGTGTGAGCTTATCGACATCAAGAAGTAGAGTTGCTTCAAAATTACCATGATCTTTCTTGCTTCTCTCTCTGTTCTTCTTAGGCCTAGGGGATTTCTTCTTATCTCCCTGTCTAGCACGCTCGCTCGCACGAGCATCCTCAAGCTCTTCCTCTTCGTACTTATCGTAATCTTTTCTGATCTCATCAGGAACAACTACAGTGTTATTCTCAGGAAGACCAGCTAGGATTCTGTCTATATCATCGAAAGTTGCTTTTTCCTTGTGTGCTTTATCAGCACCGTCATTCTTGGGAGTAACTCTCACTTTAGCAAGTTTAGATCCTATACCGAGGAATCCTTTACTTGATTCCTCAAGGATTTCAACGTTGACTTCATCTCTGGTGAGTTTGAGTTCCTGAAGCGCAAGCTCTACGGCTGTGTCGACATCAACTCCCCATTTTTCTGAAGCTTTCATCATTACCCTTTCATCCTTGCTTTCTTCATCTTCTCAAGCTGCTTCTCAGCACGTCTTCTCTTATCTTCAAGTTCCTGCTCTTCCTTGAGCTTTGCACGGAACTTATTCATTCTGATGTTCAAGAAAATCTGAATGAATTGTCCACCTGCCCAATATATTGCAAGTCCAGCCGGATATGCTCTAGCAAGCCATAGAATACTGAGTGGGAAAAAGTACTTCATAATCATGTTCATTGACTTTCCCTGGCCACCCATCATTTCATTCTGACCTGTAAGCTGTTGTGTCATCGCAAAAGAAATATATGTTGATACAGCTGCAGCGATTGGAAGAATCCAAAGGTCAGGCTGTCCAAGGTCTTTAATCCATAGAAATGACTGATGAACAGCAAAAATCATTTTTTCATCAACTATATACTTCATAGGATTTCTGAGAAGTGTGAAAAGACCCATTATAATAGGTAACTGGATAAGCATTGGGAGACAACCTCCCATTGGGTTGAAGTTCTCTTCCCTGTATAGCTTAGTCATCTCTTCGTTCATCTTCTCTTTGTCATTCTTATACTTCTCCTGAATAGCCTTCATCTTAGGCTGGAACGAAGACATCGAAGCTGTCGATTTAATCTGCTTGAAGTAGAGAGGATAGAGGATCAGCTTAACGAGTACCGTTAGTATTATTAGTGAAATACCATAGTTACCAACTAATTTATAAATGAACGTTAGTAAATAACCCAAAGGCACCGCAATAATTCCCATATTCCGTCCTTTCTTATCTTAGAGGATCGTATCCACCGGGATTTCCCGGGTGACATCTAAGTATTCTCTTTATTCCTAAATACGTTCCTTTAAAAGGTCCATATTTCTCAAGCGCCTGTATAAAATACGTGCTACAAGTAGGATAAAACCTACATGTAGATGGGAATAAAGGCGAAATAAATTTCTGATATCCTCTGATGATAATTATCAATATGCGTTTAATAATATTCTTTAAAAGCTTTATCATTTTAAAAGCCCTTACTTGTCTAGAAGATGCTCCGAACGAAGAACTCCGTACATTGATCTTCTGACTTCTTCACATTTGTGATCATTTATAGAATTCCTAGCTATAAAAATTAAGTCGTACCCGCTCTTAACTTCGCACCCCATCAGCCTATAAGCTTCCCTCATAAGTCTTTTAGACCTGTTGCGCTTTACACTGTTTCCAACTTTCTTACTGGAAACATAAGCTATTCTCGAATAATTAAGCCCATTCTTTTTATAGATAATAACCATGAATCTTGAGACTTTTGATTGACCTTTATTGTAGACAACCTTGAAGTCCTGTTGATTCCTTAGCGTTGATTCTTTGAGCATGATCACTTTACCTTCTGTTAGCTATTAAGCTGTAAGGCTCTTTCTACCTCTAGCTCTTCTTCTCTTGAGAATCTTTCTACCGCTTGCAGTTGCCATTCTCTTTCTGAAGCCATGTTCCTTAAGTCTCTGCCTCTTTTTAGGCTGGTAAGTTCTTTTCATTTTTTATTTTCTCCTTCCATATCAACGTTTGATATAATCTAATATAGTTGTGTCTTCTAAATTCCAAAGGCACATACATCATGGTATTATACTTTCAAACCATAACAAAGTCAATGGATACAACATTTTGACAGTGTTCTTTAGGAAAAAATTATTTTAAATTTTTTTTAAATTTTCTCATATACTACATTTAGTGGTAGCTTTAACTTATTAACAAAGTTATCCACAACATGTGTATAACTTTGTTTTTGCTACGTGCTAATACAGTGATTTTATAGGATTCAGAGTTATTGCTGTTGTGGATTTATTTGTGTAAAATATGTTTATTCACTTAGGAGGCAGTATATTGGACACTAACAAGATATGGGATTCATTCATAGAGGAAATCAGGAAGTCCACAAGCAAACTAAGCTTCGACATGTTTTTCTCGGATTTATCACTTTATAAGCTCGATTTTGATAACAATACAATTTACATTCAACTTGAAGACATCAGCATTATCAAATTTTTAAGAGAAAAATACATAGTTCAAATCGAAGAAATATTCTCACGGTTACTCGGGGATGATTTTCAAGTTGTCATAAAATCAAAGGACGAATACAAGAGTAATAAGATTGATAAAAAGAAAAAGGTTAGAAAGTCACTTTACAAAGACAATTCTAAGCTTTTCAATCCTAAGTTTAACTTTGAAAACTTCGTAGTTGGTGGAAACAATAGATTCGCATATGCTGCATCACTTGCGGTTGCCGAGTCACCAGCGGAAGCTTACAATCCTCTTTTTCTATATGGAGGATCCGGTCTTGGTAAAACTCATCTCATGCAGGCCATAGGAATTCAGGTTATTAAGAACGATCCTGCTTCAAATGTTCTTTACATATCATCCGAGACTTTCACGAATGAACTTATTGAGGCGATTAATACGCAGAATACCAATCAGTTCAAGGAAAAATATAGAAATATAGATATTCTTCTCATAGACGATATCCAGTTTTTGGAGGGTAAAGAAGCTACTCAGGAAGAGTTCTTCCATACATTCAATACTTTATATGAGAACAATAAACAAATAGTAATATCAAGTGACAGACCTCCGAGCAACCTACAGAAGCTCGATGAGAGGCTGACGACGAGATTTGGATTTGGAATAACAGCTGACGTTCAGCCTGCTGACTTTGAAACAAGAGTAGCGATTCTTAAAAAGAAGATAGAACTTGCTGATATAGAGCTGGATAGTGACATTGAAGAGGTTTGCAATCTGATTGCTGAGAAAATCAAGTATAATATCAGAGAACTGGAAGGTGCTATGAACCGTATGATAAGCTTCTCAGAGATTATGAACAATAAGATAGATCTTGATTTTGCCAAGATTGTTCTCAAGGATATATATAGAGATACAGATAAAGCAATTGCTCCGGAGAGGATAAGGTCAACAGTAGCTTCTTATTACAATATCAAGGTTTCAGACCTCGACTCGAAGCGCAGAACTGCAGAGATTGCACTTGCTAGACAAGTTGCGATGTACCTGTGCAGAGAGAGTACTGATTTCTCATTCTCTAAAATAGGTGAGATATTTGGTGGTAGAGACCACTCCACTGTAATGAGTAATTGTAATAAAATACAGATTCTGTATAAGGAAGATGAGCTAATCAAATACGACATAGATGAGATTAACAAGAAGCTAAAGAAGCACGATTTATAGGGTAAAATCACTTGTTTTTTTTCAAGTTTATTTATCCATATTTTACTAACTATTTATCATCAGGGGTTATCAATATACTTTTTGAACTAGATGCGAGATAATATAAGCAAAAAGAAAGTTATCCACATTATCAACAGCCCCTACTATTATTACTAAATATATAATATATAAAAGAAAGGGAATTTCGATGAAAATATACTGCACAAGAAACGAACTTAATAGAGCTATTAACAACGCATCTCACTCAATTCCAACGAGAACGCCTTCCCCTATATTAGAGGGAATACTTATTGAAACTAAAGGTGATAGAATGTATCTGACAGCAACAGATACCAACATGACTATTGAGTCAAATATCCCTGTTGATAGTGAAGGTGATGTTTCATTTGTTATAGAGGAAAAGAACTTTGCCAACATCGTTAGTAAGCTTCCTGAAGAGGAGGTTTTGATGGAATATAATCACGAAAAGAACCAGATTAAGATTAACAGCGGTAAATCGTCTTCTACTTTTAATTGTTTTTCAGCAGATGAGTTCCCTAGATTCAATATTGGAGAAGGTAATAAGATTATTCTTTGCAAGAAAGATATCAAAAACTTAATTCGTAAGACTTCATTCTCCGCAAGCGCTGACGAGCTTAACGGAGTACTTACGGGTATCCTCATCGAGCTAGGTGATGGAAATCTTCGCATGGTAGCTGTGGATACATTTAGAATGGCTATTTACAATGCAAAGGTTGATACAGATGAGAAGCTAAGCATCGTGGTTCCTGCAAAACTCCTCGGAGAGGTATCTAAGATTATCAGCGACGATGACAACGATGAGCAGCTATTTATGGAGATTGTGGATAACAAGGTTGTTATGCTTTTTGACAACAACAGAGTAATTCTCAATACACTCAACGGAAACTATATCGATTACAATAGAATCATCAAGGCTGAAACTAATATAAAGATTAGAACTAGCAGAATTGAGCTGATGAAGAGTATCGATAGAGCTGCTATCATAGCTTCCGCACAGAATAATAACCTTATCAAGATGAATATAGGTGAAGATCAGATTGAAATTACCTCTCTTTCTGAAAAGAGCAGCATCAAGGAAATGGTTGAAATCATGAAAGAGGGAGATAACCTAGAGATTGGATTCAACTCAAGATATATGATGGATGTGTTGAAGGTTATCGACGATGAAGAGATCATTCTCAACATGAGTGACAGTGTAAAGCCATGCATCATCACTCCGCTTAAGGGTGACACTTATCTGTATCTAGTACTTCCAGTAAGAATCAACTAGTAATGGGAAACTGTGGATGAGAGTAAATAGTATAAAACTAAAAAATTTCAGAAACTACAGCGAACTCGAAGTAGAGTTCGATAGTAAGCGAAATATAATAATAGGTGAAAACGCGCAGGGTAAGACCAACCTCATAGAGGCTATATATCTCTGCGCGTTTGCGCGTTCTTTTCGCACGAGCAACTCAACTGATCTAATCAAGATTGGGGAAGAGAGCTGCAACGTATCTATCGAAGCTGTTAGCGAGGATATAGAGAAGAAAATTAGCATTACTGTTAATAATCACGGCAAGAAGATGATTAAGAAGGATAATAAGTTTATTAATAGAACTGCAGAGCTTCTTAATAATCTAGTAGTCGTTGTATTTTCTCCTGATGATTTAAGAATCATTAAGGACAGCCCGGAAAAGCGTAGAAATTTCATAGATAAAGAGATAAGTCAGCTCAGACCTAGTTATTTCGAGGCTCTTCGTAACTACAAAGAAGTGCTAAAGCAAAAGAATTCACTTATAAAGCAGCTAAAATCACCTGGAAGTGAACCGAAGATGATGGATATGCTTGAGATATATGATATGCAGCTTGCAAAATACGGTAGTGAAATTATTAAAATTCGCCGCGAATTCGTGGAGATGTTATCAGAGAAAGCTTCTAAGATACAGAACAACATCTCTAAAGGAAGAGAAACTCTGGAGATAAAATACGTTGAATCGATATCTGCCGAGAACATTCTTGATGAAATTATTAATTGCCGCGACCGTGATATTTACAACGGTCACTGCAGTATAGGTCCTCACAGGGATGATCTTGATTTCTACATCAATGGAATAGATGCCAAGAAATTCGGGTCACAAGGACAGCAGCGAACAGTTGCGCTCTCTCTTAAGCTAGCTGAAATTCAGCTTGCCGAGATTATTCTAGGTGAGAATGCGGTCTTGCTTCTCGATGATGTATTATCTGAACTCGACAGAGAGAGGCAGAGTTATCTGCTAAATGAAATTGAAGATGTTCAGCTGTTTCTTACGTCAACAGAGGTTAATTCAGAACTCCTCAAAGGTATGGAAGAAGGAAAGATATTTAACGTAAAAAGCGGTTCTCTTGTATAAATTAGGAACAAAAATCAGAAAATAATAAGACAATAAAACGTATAAAAATAGAATAATATCAAAAAATAAGCGATTTAAGGTAGTTTTATTCTTTTAAAAGGGTGAAACTACCTTTATTGCTATTTTAACGCCTCTATGCTAAAATAAACGGGTTATAAATATAAAAAGGAAGGTCAATATGAGCGCAGAAAATAAGCAAAACAATTATGATGCCTCCCAAATTACCGTACTTGAGGGACTAGAACCTGTAAGGGTTAGACCCGGTATGTATATTGGTAGTACTGGGCCTGCAGGACTTCATCATCTCGTATATGAGATTGTTGACAACTCAGTCGATGAAGCACTCGCCGGGTATTGTAATCACATCACTGTTACGATAAATGAAGATAACTCGATAACCGTTACCGATGATGGACGAGGAATGCCGGTAGACGTTCATCCTAAGCTTGGAATTCCAGCTGTTGAAGTTATTCATACGCAGCTCCATGCCGGTGGTAAATTTGGAGATGGTGGATATAAAGTATCAGGAGGTCTCCACGGAGTAGGTGCTTCTGTAGTAAATGCACTTTCTACTCACATGATTGTAGAAGTTAAGCGTAATGGAAATCTCTATAAGCAGGAGTACGAGAGAGGAAAGACTACTACAAAGCTAGATATCATTGGAACTTCAAAGGAAACTGGTTCAAAGACTACTTTCTGGCCGGATGCAGAAATCTTTGATGAGACAGTATTCGATTATGATACACTGCAGAGACGTATGCGTGAGATGGCTTTCCTCAACAAGGGACTAAGAATTTCTATCGAGGATAAGAGAGAAGGCAGAAATAAGAAAGAGAGTTTCCACTACGAAGGTGGAATCATCGAGTTCGTTCAGTATCTCAACAAGAATAAAGGATTAATCAATAACAAGATTTTCTACTTCGAATATGAGAAGGAAGGATACGAGGTAGAGGTTGCTATGCAGTACACAGACAGGTATAGCGAACTCACACTTTCTTATGCAAATAATATCAACACTATTGAGGGTGGTTTCCATCTAGTTGGATTTAGAGCGGCTCTCACTAGAACTATCAACGATTATGCTAGAAGAACTAAGCTTCTTAAGGATAATGATGATTCGCTCCAGGGTGAAGACGTTAGAGAAGGTCTAACAGCAATTGTAAGTGTTAAGCTGACAAATCCTCAGTTTGAAGGACAGACTAAGGCTAAACTTGGTAACAGCGAGGTTAGAGGATTCGTTGAGAGCAATATGAATGAGAACCTTGCGTTCTTCCTAGATGAGAATCCAAAGGAAGCTAAACTCATTGTTGATAAGTGCCTCAAGGCTGCTCGTGCAAGGGAAGCTGCTAGAAAGGCTAGAGAAATTACTCGTAAGACTTCGGTACTCGAGACGACATCCCTACCTGGTAAGCTTGCAGATTGCTCGGAGAAGGATCCGGCACTTTCAGAGATTTTCTTAGTAGAGGGAGATTCTGCCGGTGGTAGCGCTAAGTCTGGTAGAGACCGTAACCGTCAGGCTGTACTTCCGCTCAGAGGTAAGATTCTCAACGTAGAGAAAGCGAGAGAGGATAAGATTCTTAACTCGGACGAGATCAAGAATATGATAACTGCATTTGGATGCGGAGTAGGAAGTAACTTTGATATCACGAAGCTCAGATATCACAAGATTATCATCATGACCGATGCCGATGTCGACGGTGCGCACATCAGAACTCTGCTGCTCACATTCTTCTACAGATTCATGACACCGCTCATCGAAGGTGGATATGTATATGCGGCTCAGCCACCTCTATTCAGAGTAAAGCAGGGTAAGGAACTTCACTATACTTATTCAGATGTTGAGCAGGAGAAGCTACTCGCTGAACTTAAGGCTAAGAATAAGAATGCGAAGATTGAGATTCAGAGATATAAGGGTCTTGGTGAGATGGACTTTAACCAATTGTGGGAAACTACTATGGATTATAACCACAGAACTCTCGTGCAGATTAAGATTGATGATGCAACTGCTGCAGACGAAATCTTCACAACTCTGATGGGAGATAAGGTTCCGCCAAGAAAGAAGTTCATTGAAGACAACGCAAGATACGCAACACTAGATATTTAATGGACATTAAGGAGATATAATGACTACGCTTTTAGAAGATAGCAAAATCATCACTCATGAAATATATGATGAGATGAAGAATTCTTATATCGACTACGCGATGAGCGTTATTGTCGGACGTGCACTCCCAGATGTTCGTGACGGACTCAAGCCAGTACACAGAAGAATTCTATATGGAATGAGCATCCTAGGTATTACTCCAGACAAGCCGCACAAGAAATCAGCGCGTATTGTCGGAGAAGTAATGGGTAAATATCACCCTCATGGTGACAGCTCAATATACGATGCCATGGTTAAGATGGCACAGGATTTCTCGACGAGATATCCACTAGTAGACGGACACGGTAACTTTGGTTCTGTGGACGGAGACGGAGCGGCTGCGATGCGTTATACAGAGGCTAGAATGTCACCGTTCTCGCTGCAGATGGTTCGCGACATAGAGAAAGACACTGTTGATTTTACAGAAAACTTCGACGGTGAGGAGAAGGAGCCGGTGGTTCTACCTTCGAGAGTTCCTAACCTTCTTATAAATGGATCGAACGGTATCGCCGTAGGTATGGCGACTTCCATTCCTCCTCATAACCTAAGCGATACAATCGACGCTTGTATCAAGAGAATTGACGAGCCAAACTGTAGCACTGACGATTTGATTAAGATTATCAAGGCTCCAGATTTTCCAACGGGTGCGAGCATCCTTGGTAGAGATTCGGCTAGGGAAGCTTACGAGACAGGAACAGGAAAGATTACAGTAAGATCTAAGAGTGAGATTGAGGAAACTGCTCGTGGCAGAATGAGAATTGTAATCACAGAGATTCCATTCCAGGTGAATAAAGCAAGGCTCATCGAATCGATGGCTGACCTCGTTCGTAATAAGAAGGTCGATGGAATTTCGGCTATTCGAGACGAGTCCAACAGAGAGGGAATGAGAATTGTAATCGAGCTCAAGAAGGATACAAATCCTAACGTAATTCTCAACAGACTATATAAACATACTCAGCTACAGTGCACTTACAGTATGATTATGCTCGCACTGGTTAACGGCGAGCCTAAGGTTCTCAAGCTTTACGAGATTATCGATGAGTATCTAAAGCATCAGAAGATTGTAATTACTAGAAGAACTAAGTTCGACCTCGCAAAGGCTGAGGCAAGAGCTCATATCTTGGAAGGTCTACTGATTGCGCTCGACAATATCGATGAAGTAATCAAGGTTATTCGTTCCAGCTACAACGATGCTAAGGAAAAGCTGATGGTGAGATTTGGTCTCAGTGAGATTCAGGCTCAGGCTATCCTAGACATGAGACTTGCTAGACTACAGGGTCTGGAACGCGAGAAGATTGAGAATGAGCATAATGAGCTAATGCAGAAGATTGCTTACTACAAGTCAATCCTAGCTGACGAGCTTAAGCTGATGGGAGTTATCAAGGAAGAGCTTCTCGAAATCAAGCAGAAGTACGGCGACGGCAGAAGAACTAAGATTGTTGCTGATGACGGTGGAATCGATGAAGAGTACCTAATCGATGAAGAGGATGTAGCAGTTACTCTGACACACCTCGGATATATCAAGAGAGTTCCGGAGAACACCTACAAGGCACAGCGCCGCGGTGGAAAGGGAATAGTTGGACTCACGACTAGAGATTCCGACTTTGTAAAGGATCTCATCATCACGTCGACTCACGACTATCTGATGTTCTTTACAGACCTCGGTAAAGTTTACAAGATTAAGGCTTATGAGATTCCTGAAGCATCGAGAACGGCTAAGGGAACTCCAGGTATTAACTTTCTCAACCTCGACCAGGGCGAGCGAGTAACTGCGGTTATACCGGTTAAGGAATTTGCAGATGACAATTACTTAATCATGGTTACTAGAAATGGAACTATCAAGAAGACTCCTATGTCTCAGTTCGATACTAACCGTAAGACTGGACTCATCGCTATTACGCTTAAGGATGATGACAAGCTCATCTCGGTAAGCCAGTCGAGCGGTGAAGAGAGCGTATACGTTGTGACTAAGAAGGGTAAGTCAATCACATTCCACGAGGATGATGTCAGAAGTATGGGCAGAAGTGCCGGTGGTGTAAGAGCTATCACCCTAGATAGGGACGATGAAGTCGTATCGATGGAGCTCGACAGCACAGGAGATCGTGAACTTCTGGTAATGACTAAGAAGGGTTTTGGTAAGAGAACGAGCCTCGACGAGTACAGACTTCAGACCAGAGGTGGAAAGGGCGTTTCAACTTATGATAAGACTAAGTTCTCGAAGACTGGAGAGCTAGTTGGTGCAACACTTGTAAGTAAGGATGATGAAATTATGCTGATCAATTCGAACGGTGTAATTATCAGAATCAGAGCGAACGAGATATCAAAGTCAGGCAGAACGACTCAGGGCGTAAAGATCATGAAGGTTGATTCTGGTGATGAAATCGTATCATTTGCAAAGGTCTTAGATGAGGATGATGCTTCGAAGCCGATGACTAAGAAGGAAAAGGCTGAAAGCGAGCAGATGACGCTGGTTTAGAAACTGAATTGCTGAAAATCACTTTGAAAATTGGTTTTAAATTAATTAAAAGATGAAAAATAGCAGCTGCGTTGCGGCTGCTATTTTTTAGTAGAAAAGATAAAAGTATGATAAAATTAAAAAATAATAATAAAGCATACAGATACTGAAAAGAAGATAATAAAAATAAATAATATGTGAAAGGAAGTAACAGTGTGAGTGCATATTTTTATTTAGACCCGGCAGAAATCAAAGCTCAATGTAGAGAAGCTATAGACAACCTAAACGATGTATCCATGAAGACTATGAATGTAGAGCAGAAGCTAGACGCATTTATCAATAACAACGAACTCGAAGGCAAAGCCTTCGATGCTCTAAAACAGCAGATTGCGGACTATAAGACAGTACTACAAAGTGTCAGATCGCTTATCAAATACAACATAGGTGAATACAAAACCCTCATAAGTAGTGTCGGTGACAAAATTCTAGATGGTGATAAAATCCTTAAAGGACAGGAATATGCAAGAAATAGGATACATGCATATGAGGATAGAGCAAAACGCTGCCGAGAAAATGCGGTTACGTATGCTGTAATTGCTCCATTTGCAGAAAGTCAGAATCAGATTGCCTAGTATTATGACCACCTTGCAAATAATCATCGCATAATGCTCAAATACTGGGAAGAAAAAGAGCAGGAATATTACGATATAGAGAATGCCACAAAGAACCTATTCAGCACCGGAGACAGCACAACCGAACAGATAAACGCAGCCCTGTCGGATCTCGGTAAGTCATTTAGAGCGGGCGCATTTCATCCAAACCTTGCAGCTTCATGGCGAGCAAAGCTAAAGGAAGAGGTAAAGGAGCTGGATGTTATAAACATGTTCGGCATCAAAAGACCTAAGTCAATAGATGACAAAACTTGGGAGAAGTACCAGGAAGATATTACAGTCAAGGTTCTTCTGCTGGAAAAACAAGGCTGGCCAATAGAAAGCATTAAAGAATTTGGCAAGTATTTCAAAGAGATGCTTGGTAGAAAAGGTCAATCCTCTAATATGTCTAAAGCCATCGCATCCTGTTATAGAGATACTCAAATAGTCGGTACTAAAGTATTTGATAACATGTGGTATGCCTGGAAGGCAGAGAGCATATCCGCTTCCGAAAGCAAGAAGAAACTGTCTGTACTGATGAAAATTACAGGGATGGACAGACTGGATGAAAGATCATCAGCAGATCAACTAAGAGCAGTAGCAGATAAGATAAACAAAAATATGAAACCCGATGATAAATTCTGGGGCAGCCTGGCAGGCACCGTAGAAAAAGCATATTATCCAAGCGGCATGAAAGGTGACTTAGGAAAGCAGCTTCATCTGTTTAGGTATGTAATATCTTTTCAGCAGGCAAAATACATAGTAGACAACTACGAAGGCCGAACAGATAAAGAAAAACTAATCAACTATATAGTAAAAGAGAAAATCTGGAACTGGACAGCAGAGGAATCTGCAAGACTTCACCAGAAAGCGTACTACGATTCTGAAAAAGGAAAGTATATTTATCCAGATGGACACAGTTACGCAAATGGAGGAATAAAC
>NZ_CP016199.1:336618-381854 GCF_002243385.1 Mogibacterium pumilum
ACAACTACGAAGGCCGAACAGATAAAGAAAAACTAATCAACTATATAGTAAAAGAGAAAATCTGGAACTGGACAGCAGAGGAATCTGCAAGACTTCACCAGAAAGCGTACTACGATTCTGAAAAAGGAAAGTATATTTATCCAGATGGACACAGTTACGCAAATGGAGGAATAAACCTAAAAGTTGTTACTAATGCCAGATTTCGTTCAGAGTTTATAATTAATGGGGATGGTAAATTTCTTACACTCTTGGACAAAGACGCTACACAGGATGCTAAGGTAAACTGCTCTAGCTTCAATTATGCACGTAGCAATGACAAAGTACATACGGTGCTAGATGTGGAACCCTCGAACCCAAATTACGAACCGCAGTTTAGAGAGAACTCTAAATGTGTGCTTGATAAGAATGGGAATCAGTTAAAAGATGCTAATGGAGAAAGTGTGGTATTTAAAGCGCCTAAAAAATTGGATTATAACGATAAGATAGTATGGAGAAAGAGAGTAGCTGATTTTGAAGCGAGGTGCGGACATGGTAAAACTAATAGAACATAAAAGAATAACTGCTGCTTGCATAATATTGATTTTACTCGTTTCTACTATCGTGATTATTATGTTGCCAAAAAGAACTACAGAAATAAAGAACGATACTGTGTACATGAGCGGGTACTATACTGAATACCCTGATAAAGATGATCCAAGATATTATATTGAATTTAAAAAGAATGGGACATATGTGCTAATGTATGATGACAGCAGGAGGAAAGATGAAGACTATTTTGAGGATGGGTATAGAAGCTGTCCGGAAATATATATATACATTGGTAAATACAGGGTAAAGAATGGCAATTATATTTTAGAGACAACAGATAGTGCATATGTACAATTTAAAGATGTATCTGCAGTAAAAAAGAATAGGATTAATTATTATTGCACTGGAATATTTGATGTAGAAAAATATATCGCGGAACAAAATGGCAGAACTGCAGAGCGAAAAGTTATTAAAACCGCAAAAGGACAGTATGTATTGGGTTATCCAAAAGGTGATAATCATTCTTACGATGAGGATAGAGCTTATTATTTACTTTTCAATAAATCGGATATTACAGAGCTACCTAGCTCTATAGAAGAATTCCGTAAACAGTTCAAGATGGACAAGAAGGCGGAGCAGGAGCGCCTAGCGGAACAGGAGCGTTTAGCAAAGCAAAGTCAGTAGACAATTTTCAGAAAGCTCGTATTCGAGCTTTCTAATTTCTTATTAAGGAATTATGATATAGAAAATGCTACAAATAATCTATTCAGCACTGGAGATAACACAGCTGAACAGATAAACGCAGCCCAGTCAGATCTCGGTAAGTCGTTTAGAGCGGGAGCATTCCATCCAAACCTTGCAGCTTCATGGCGAGTAAAACTAAACGAAGAGATAAACAAGCAGTTTGAATGTAAATTGGCTCAAGGAATAAACGCAATGTAGTTACATTCATAGTGTATTTCAAACCCTGTCTTCTTAAACGAGAGAGGGTTGTTTAATTTTATATTAATATAGAATCAGTAATAATTTTAAATAGAATTAATTTATAATAAAAAGCACAGACTTGTATTTATATAGATACAATAATGGTATAATCAGATTGCGGTTTTATTTTTTTTTGTGTTATGGAGGAACTATGTTCTGCAAATTAAATATTATTCTAGAAAACAAAAACGGATATGATTTGAATATATCCTCTATTCTTCACGGTGCATTAATGCAGTTTATATCTTCAGACTATGCCATAACCCTTCATGAAAATGGGCTCAAACCGTATACACAACATGTTGAAATAAAAGACGATACAATTGAGTGGATTATTACGACTTTAACAAAAGAAGCAAAAGAAAACATAATCGACAAGATAATTGCTTCGAAGCCTAATGAAATCTATCTGGAATACAAAGATGAAAAGGTAAATGTTGTTAAATATGAAATTGGTGCAATAGAATATGATGAAGTACTCGATAAAACATATTTTGGCGATTGTCCGAGAATAGTCCGAATTAATTTTTTAACGCCAACTGCATTTAAAGTTAACGACACTTACCAATTCTATCCAACAGTTGAACATATTTTCATGAGTCTGATTAATAAACATGATTGCGTATCACAGGGAACTCAAATATTTTCAGAAGAAATAATGGAGGAAATACGAGAGCGTGTAAGCATTGTAGGGTATAACCTCAGAAGTAAGATGTTTCATCTTGAAGGTGTTAAGATTCCGTCATTTATTGGAAGTATAACCATAAAAATTGGAGGGAATAAGCAGTTTGTAAATTTAATTAATATGCTTTGTGAGTGCGGTAAGTATTCAGGAGTAGGTATCAAAACAGCTATAGGAATGGGAGCGATTAATGTCTTTCCGAAAGCAAGAAAGGAGTAATTTGTGAACGCTAAACAGATTGAAATTATCCTTGGAGGATTGTTCCACGATATCGGCATAGTGCTATGCAAAAATAACGCTGAAATGAATAATTGCGAAAAAGGATATCAGTTTATTAAAGATGCCGGTATTAATAATGAATCAATATTAGAACAACTTAAATTTCAACATTACAATAGTTTAACTGGGGCGAGTATTTCAGAAGATTCACCTGCATATATAACTTGCTGGGCGAATGATGTTGCGACTAGAGAAACCCTAGGAGATGATAGAAAGTACGCAGTAAAAGAATATGATGTTTCAAATAGAATCGCTCCACTTCAGTCAGTATTTAACATAATCAATGGTAATAATGAAACAAAAGTATATGAACCGGAGCAAGTAAACGAAAGTGGAGAAATCAATTATCCAGTAGATAATACCATTAATTATTCTGAAGAGAAGTATGAAAATATAATAAATAATATCAAGAATGGTATTAAGAAATTTGAGATAACCGGTGAATATGTAAATTCACTACTGTCACTACTCGAGGGGGAACTCACATATATCCCTTCTTCATCAGACATTAATCAACTTGCTGACATATCTCTCTATGACCAAATGAAAATTACTGCGGCCATAGGTAGCTGTGTATATCAGTATCTTGAAAGTAAGGGAATAAAGAATCATAAGAAGGCACTTGTAGATGACTGTAACAAATCTTATGATGAAGATTATTTTCTACTATTCAGCATGGACATATCGGGAATTCAGAACTTCATATACAAGGTTGATAGTTCAGAAGCCTTGAAAAGTCTGCGCTCCAAGTCATTTTATCTGGAAATAATGCTGGAACACATTATAGACGAGCTGCTTGAATCAGTTAATTTATCTAGAGCTAATCTCATCTATTCGGGTGGTGGCCATGCGTATATCTTGCTTCCTAACACAGATGAAGTTATAGAAAAGATAAAGACATTTAAAGCAGATACGAAAAAGTGGTTTATTGATAACTATGGGATTGATTTGTATGTTGCTATGGGATACAAGCCTTGCTCGGCAAATACTCTGAAGAATTCTCCTAAAGGATCATATGAAAAATTATTTAAAGAAGTTTCTAAAGCGTTATCAAATGAAAAAATATCTCGTTACTCGGCAAATGAGATTAGACGCATGAATTCTTTTAGAAATGAAGAATCTACGAGGGAGTGTAAAGTTTGCGGAAGAGTGGATCATCTAACTGCTGAAGATATCTGTGAGTATTGCGATTCGTTTAAGAGAATATCCAGAGATATTCTGAATAAATCTTTCGGGTTTGTAACAGTTATCGAAGAGAAAGATAAGGTTAAGAATTGTATAAAGTTGCCATTTGATAAGTATATGCTTATGGAGGATGAAGAAAGTCTAAAGCATAGAATTTATACAAGCGGAAGCGGTTATGTGCGGTCTTATAGCAAAAATAAAATGTACACAGTAGTAAATGTAGCGACTCGATTATGGGTAGGCGATTACTCGTCAGAATCATCGTTCGAGGCACTAGCAAAAGCTTCAACAGGAATTGATAAGCTAGGAGTACTAAGAGCTGATGTAGATAATCTTGGCAAAACTTTTATAAGCGGGTTTAAGCCCGAACACACAAGTCTGTCAAGAACAGCCAGCTTCTCCAGAAAATTAAGCATGTTCTTCAAACTCCATATCAATAATATTCTTGAAAATGGAGAATACATGATAGATGGTTCAAAGCCGTCAAAGCGAAATGCGACTATTGTATATTCAGGTGGAGACGATGTATTTATAGTAGGTGCTTGGGATGACGTAATAGGTCTCGCAATAGACTTGTCTGATTCACTAAAAAAGTATTCACAAGGAACCCTAACTATATCTGCAGGAATAGGAATTTTCCCGAAGAAATATCCTGTAAAGGCTATCGCAAGAGAGACAGGACTGCTGGAAGAAGCTTCAAAGAGGGTACAAGATAAAAATGCAGTCACATTGTTTGAGGATGTCTACAACCAAGATTGCAAGTACGAGTTTGATTGTGGTGAACAGACTTACAAATGGGATATTTTTAATAGCCGTGTAATGGGAGAAAAATATGTGTTGATTGAGTCATTCTTCTCAGATGATGAGAAAGGCATGGCAGCAATATATAGGCTCTTGAATTACATAAAAAACCTTGATGACATAATAAATCTTGCAAGACTTGCATACTTACTGGGAAGGATGCAGGCAAGTGCAAAGGATTCAGATGAGAAAGAAGAAAAATACAAAGCGTTTTCAAAACAATTATATGAGTGGATATCTAATGACCCTAAAGGTGAAAATAGACGAGAGCTTATAACTGCAATTTATATTTATGTATATCTACATAGAAAGGAAGAGGAGAAGTAAAGATGGAACGATTAACACAACTAAATTTCGCAAGTCTCGCTGAAGATGTAATCCAAAACAAAATTATGAAGAAAGGCGGAAAAAATCCACGAGAAACTTCAGAAACACCGATGATTACTACATCAAAGATTAGAAACATGCTAGAGCTAACTAATACTCTCTATAACAAGCTGATTAAATATAGAGAGGAAGAGCTTTCTGATGAAATAATGAGTTATATTCAATATGTGAGAATGAAATTTGCATATGAGTATGGGCGTGATTTAAAAGAAAAGCAGAAAACTGTCGTAGATTTTATTAAAAAAGCAGATATTATGAATCATCTGGAAAGTATAGGAAATAGCAGGGAACAAGCACTTATATTCTGTAAGTACATGGAATCGCTGGTTGCTTTTCATAAGTTCTATGGTGGAAGAGATAAATAACGGAGGTAAAAGATATGTATAGCAAGATTAAAATAACAGGAACAATTAATGTGGAAACAGGAATGCATATTGGAGCTTCCGATGGATTTTCAGTGATAGGAGCTATGATTTCCCCTGTAGCAAAGGATGCACTCTTAAGAATCCCGTATATACCGGGGAGTTCTCTAAAGGGAAAAATCAGAAGCCTGGTAGCAAAAGCATATTCCAATGACGATATAGTTCCCAAATTTAATGATCAGGACGATAAGGTTACAAGATTATTTGGTGCAGGTGCAGGCAATAATAATCACCCAAAACCAAGCAGACTCATATTTTCAGACATGATAATGGAGAATATAGAGGAGCTTAAAAAGAATGATGTCGAAGATGGCACTGAGGTTAAAGAGGAAAATACAATTAATCCAATAACTGCAGAGGCAAATCCAAGGCAAATAGAGCGTGTCGTAAGAGGTGCTAAATTTCCACTTACTATAATTTATAATGTTGAAAAAGAGAATGAAAAAGAAATACTTGAAGATATGGAGACAGTAGCCCTTGGATTAAAACTATTGAGCTATGACTATATCGGAGGTCACGGATCACGCGGATATGGAAGAGTAACAATAGATAATATCAATGTGGATTGTGTTGTAGGTGACATAAATAAAGAAATACTTGATAAGTGCAATGAATTACTGAAAAGGAAATAGTCATGGAGTATACAGGATTTAAGCTAGTTTTCTCTACATCAGTACATTTTGGTAATGGAAGCTTAGAAAATTCAGATAACAAAATATATGCGGATACAATTTTTTCTGCTCTGTGCCATGAGGCTGTTAAATTGGAGTGCATAGAAGAACTTGTATCTTATGTAAAGAACGAAAAGATAAAATTGTCTGATGCCTTTCCTTTTATCGGAGATAGTTATTACATTCCTAAGCCAATGATAACTATCGAAAGCGAAAGAAATATTGATGACAAGAAAAAGGCAAAAAAATTAGAGTTTATCAATGTAAATCTCATAGATGAATATCTAGATGGAAGCATGGATATTAGAAGAGAGTCTGAGATATTATCTAATCTTGGTAAGTCGGATATTATAACGAGAGCGGTTATCCAGACTAATGAGGATACTAAGCCATATTCGGTTGGAACGTATTTATTTTCTGAAGGTGCGGGACTATACCTAATCGTAGGATATAGTGATGAGGACGCTCTTAATATGATTACTAAATTGCTTCATAGTTTAAGCTATGTGGGAATTGGTGGAAAAGTAAGTTCCGGTCTTGGTAAATTCAATTCGGAACAAGTAAAGCTACCGGTTAGCCTTACTGATAAAATTGAGAGAGCAGAAGAATCTTCAAGTGTAATGAGCTTATCAGTAGGTATGTGTGATGATATGGATCTTGAAAATGTGTGCGAAAATTCAAACTATATTTTATCTAAAAGGAGTGGTTTTATAAATTCTTCCACATACTCCGATAACCTTGTTAAGAAGCAAGACTTTTACTTATTTCGCGCGGGATCAGTTTTTAGTAGACCATTTAAAGGCTTAATCAAAGATGTCGCAATTAAAGGGAAACATCCGGTCTATCGTTATGCGAATCCTATTTTTATGGAGGTCAGCAATGGTAAATAGTAACTATCTTGAGAGATATATAATTACGATTGAGACACTTGGACCGCTTTATATAGGTTCTGGTCATGAAATTGGGAAAAAAGAATGGATTTTAAATAGACGCGATAATACAGCCCATATAATTGATGAGATAAAGCTTTTTAATTATCTAAGTAATAATAATTGGCTATCCTCTTTTGAAAAATTTATGCTTTCAAATGCAAGAGGAGGGCTATTTGAATGGGCCAAAGAGAATAAGATTATTAATGACATAATTCACCAAACATCTAAGTACTCTCTAGATTGTGAGAATATAGTTGATGTAAATAAGGTTAGGGGTATTCAGACTTTTATAAAGGATGGATATGGTAAGCCATACATACCGGGAAGTAGTATAAAGGGAGCAATTAGAAATGTATTATTATCCCAAAGTATTGAAAAAGACACGAACTCAAATGATGATGTAATTAGTGCACTTAGAAAACCTGATGCAGGGGATAATAAAAATAAGCTCAGTGGAGAAGCAAATAAACTGGATATTAAATATTTTAGAACCATCAATCGAGAAGGTAGCAAATATGATGATGCAGTAAATGATGTCATGAGTGGAATAAAAATATCTGATAGCAAGCCTTTGTCTTTTAATAATCTTACATTATGCCAGAAGATAGACGCTAAATTAGATGGCGATCCTGGTGATGGGCTACCTATATTCAGAGAATGTATAAAGCCAGAAACGAAAATTGAGTTCAATCTAACTATTGATACGGCACTATTTAAAAAAGATATTTCATACATAGAAAATGCAGTTGAGAACTTCCTTAATAATTACAATGAAGAGTTCCTACTCAAATTTAAGGAGGAAATTCCATACTATGGCAATGTAATTTATTTAGGTGGGGGTGCAGGTTATCATACAAAAACGGTGACAAGCTCTCTACTTAAAAACGAAGCCGATAAGGTTAAAATAATAGGTAACATCATTAATAACACTGTTAGTAATGATAAAAGAGACGAGCACAGACATTATGATGATTATAAGCTGGGGGTATCACCTCATATTGTAAAATTGACAGAATATGATGGTGAACTAGTGCAAATGGGACCATGCAGTATAAAAATTTCTAAACTTTAAGCCGTTGTTGAAATTTTAATAGGTTGAGCCGATTATTATGAAAGTGTGTTGGATAAGAATGATAAAAATAAGTTTAAGCCGCAAAAGTAAAAGGAAAACGTTGAAATCACACTTGTCCAACACACGCCATTAGAAAACGAAAACCCCGATAGGGGACGAAAACTTTCTCTGTTGCTTTCGTCTGTGCATTAGGTGTTCATTAGAAAACGAAAACCCCGATAGGGGACGAAAACATCAAAAGTAGTTAATAATAAGTTAGCCATATATATTAGAAAACGAAAACCCCGATAGGGGACGAAAACCTTTTGTTATCATTTCTTCTCTTTCGTAATTCATAATTAGAAAACAAAAACCCCGAGAGGGGACGAAAACCTAAGCTTCTTGCTTCAACCACTACTGCGTAGGCATTAGAAAACAAAAACCCCGAGAGGGGACGAAAACTTTAAGAATGTGTCCGTGAATAGTTCGATAGTTTTTTGGAATTAGAAAACAAAAACCCCGAGAGGGGACGAAAACCTTCTAAATCTGACTATCAAATCAAACTATAAATAATTAGAAAACAAAAACCCCGAGAGGGGACGAAAACAAAGTCACCTTCTGGAGTTTAAACTCTGGGAGGTATTCATTAGAAAACAAAAACCCCGAGAGGGGACGAAAACTCAAGCTTGGCAAATCTAAAGCGCTGGCAGAACCAAAATATTAGAAAACAAAAACCCCGAGAGGGGACGAAAACGGTTTGCGGTTAAATTCCTTATAAACCTCGAGAGCGTACATTAGAAAACGAGAACCCCAATAGGGGACGAAAACTTTATTAGTCTGGTCTTGAGAGATCTTGACTGCGTTATTTGAAAGAAATAGAGGTGGAAAGATAAAATGAAGAAAAATCAAATGATGTTAACATGTAGCAGTATAATGCTTATACTACAATCAATTGCGTATTATATAGTTTGGAATTCTGGATATAGCGAAACCATGTTAAGAAGAATGTTGTTAGTTGAATTGCTTACTTTAGCCTATCTGCTTCTTACTGTGCGTAGAATTGATTCAAATACTGATGAGAGTATGACTGGTTTTTGCGTAGCTTATATTGTAGCGTTATTTATGCTATTTCCAGTATTAGGTATTTTACTTGTCTTGCAGTTTGAACTTATGCTAATAGAGCTACTTATCATAATTCTGGCTATAGTTGTAGCTGTAATTGATAAAAGAAAGAACAATGCATAAGTGCATGAGTCAAAGAATTTAAGGAAAAGAGATAGGATTAGAAAACGAAAACCCCGAGAGGGGACGAAAACCAATCAGCTTCTACGAAATCGTCACTATGCCTTTATTAGAAAACGAAAACCCCGAGAGGGGACGAAAACCAACGCATACCATTAATCAAATAGAATCTAGCCAAACATTAGAAAACGAGAACCCCGAGAGGGGACGAAAACATATAGGTAGCTGGCGTTCTTTTTGCTTGCTTGTCATTAATTAGAAAGCGAGAACCCCGAGAGGGGACGGAAACTTTGCACGCCAGTTCACAAACTCTGGGTTCTGTTCATTATTAGAAAGCGAGAACCCCGAAAGGGGACGAAAAAAGGTGTGTAATTCTCTTTTTATGATTATTTAATCTGTTAATTAGAAAACTAAAACCCCGAGAGGGGACGAAAACTGACTTTCTAAACTCTTTAGTCTGATTACTTGCCAATTAGAAAATGAAAACTCCGAGAGGGGACGAACCAATAAGCCGTTGTAATTATTCATTTGTGGAGGGAAATATGGCTCATATATATGTGACTACCGGTGAAACGAAAGTTGGAGTCGAGGGAGGACGGCTTACCATTAAAAACAGGGATGAGACCGTGAGGTCGGTTCCGAAACAGACAGTTGAAAGTATTACTGTATTTGGGAATGCCGTTTTAAGTACACAGTGTATTCAGTTTTGTCTAACGAACGGTATATCTGTCAGCTTCTTCTCGGGTAAAGGCAAGTATTTTGGTAGACTTGAATCAACAGCTCATCATAAAGTAGAAGTTTTAGAACAACAAATAGATACCTTTAGAGATACCCTGTTTGGTCTGGAATTATGCAAACGGATTGTTTCTGCGAAGATTAGGAATCAAGAGGTGGTGCTTAGAAGATATGCGAAGGAACACACTGTCAAGCTAGAGATGCTGATAAAGGATATGAAAATATACCGTGATAAAGCAGAATGTGCAGACGTAGTGGAAAGATTACTGGGCTATGAAGGAATGGCAGCAAAGACGTACTTTGAGGCATTAAGTGAAATAATAGAGCCGGATTTTAAATTTAATGGGAGAAGTAGAAGACCGCCAAGAGACCCATTTAACTCTATGTTGAGTCTTGGATATACATTATTGATGTATGAGATATACCCAAAAGTTGAGAATGAAGGAATGTCTCCGTATTATGCTGTGTTGCATAAAAATTATGCAAATCACCCAGCCTTGGTTTCAGACCTAATGGAAGAGTGGAGAAGCGTGATAGTAGATTCAACTGTACTCAGCTTGGTGCAAGGACATGAGATTAAAACGGAACATTTTGAATATGCAGATGATTCTCAAGGTGTATTCCTAACGAGAGAAGGGTTATCTAAGTTCATAAATAAGTTTGAAAAAACTATGAACAGAACCAGCCGATATCTTCTCTATGATCAGGCCGAAAGAACAATGAGGAAATCCATTCAAGAACAATGCCGTAGGATGAGAATTGCAATAGCAAACAAAGATGTCAACGAATATGCGCCAGTAATAATACGCTAGTTTAATGATGAGCTTAATAAACATAGAACGATATGATTTTACTGATATAATTGAAGATGCTGATAAGAAGTTGGTTTTAATCATCTACGATATAATAGATAACAAGCGGCGCACTAAGATGGTTAAATTACTCGAAAGCTACGGCACACGAGTTCAAAGATCTGCCTTTGAAGCATTAATAAATAAAAGTCAGTATATTAAAATTATAGAGGGCATCAAGAAGATTATTTCAAATGAAGATAATGTAAGAATTTACCGGCTAAATAGTAGCAATGAGGTGCTACTGCTCGGTGAATCGTATAGCGTATATGAAGAGGAAGTTATTGTAGTTTAGTGTTAGTCTTAATTTTAAACACAAAGAAGAGAGGTTGTTATGAAAAGAATACTATTTTCACCAGTTGGAAGTACAGATCCAATATCTAGTCAGAGAGACGGGGCGTTATTGCACATAATTAGAGAATATAGACCAGACAAAGTGATTCTATTTCTTTCAAAAGAGATTAATGGATATGAAAACACGGATAATAGATATTCCTATTGCCTAAATAAGCTACAAGAAATGATGGGTAAGAAAATAGAGTTTGAGTGGATGATAAGAGAGGATCTTGTAGATGTTCACTTATTTGACCCGATTCTTCTCGACTTTAAAGAGATACTTGAGGATTTATGTAGCAGTATTGAAGAAGAGGATGAGTTGCTTCTTAACATATCCTCGGGCTCCCCTGCTATGAAAAGTGCTTTACAAACATTAACAGCATTTACCGAAAGACCTATGATTCCTATTCAGGTATCAAGCCCGAATAAAGAAGTTAATACACACGAAGACGTGAAAGGCGACTACGATGTTGAGCTTCAGTGGGAATTAAATTTAGATAATTCAGACGAAACCTTTGAAAATAGATGTGCCAAGTCCAATATAACTAATCTTAATACTGAGATTAGAAGAAGCATCATCCAAGAGCATATAGAAGCATATGACTATAGAGCGGCATTAGATGTTGCTAATAGTGTTAGAGATTATATTAGCAAGGATGCAATCTCTCTAATAGAAGCAGGCTCTGCTAGGCTAAAGCTTGATAAATCAAACTGTGAGAAGAAAGCAAAGTCGGTAAAGTACGATATTTATCCAATTAAGCAGGGCGACCATTGGAACATCTTTGAATATCTTATGATTATGAAAATCAAGCTAGAGAAAGAGGAGTATGCGGATTATATTCGATCTATTTCACCCGTATTCTTAAAACTACTAGAGATGATCATCAAGAAAACGCAAATTGTTGACTTAAATTCATTAGTCAGATTTGATAAGAGGTCGGGTTCAGCTTGGGTAAAAGAAACCAATAAATATGTAAAGTCATTTGACTATATTGCAATTATTGATTAAAATGGCAAGGGTGGAATCGACTTAAACATTAAAAAGATTATTTACAAAATAAGAGACATAGAAGAAAGTGTACGTAATCGTGCGGCTCATAACATTACTTGCATAACAGATGAATCTATATGCAATTTAGAAGGAAAGAATTCAAAAGATATCTTTAAAATGCTGTGTGAACTTGCTAGATATGCAGACATAAAAATTACAGACGAAGATTTAAAAACTTATGACAGGCTTAACGATAGAATTATAGAACTTCTATAATGAAAATGAATGAATGTTGAGGTAATTGACTACTATTAGTGTGATAATAGAGTAGTTACCCAACCTATCTTTATTTACCCTCTATCCGACATTCATATCGAAATAATATATCTTGAATTGTCAAGTCAAGTGCTAAATATGGAGGTTGCATATTAAAAAAACAATTTTTTATTTTCTTGAATTGTATAATAGATAGGTATATAACGAACGTGTGAAGGATTAAATATTTTGAGCTAGCAAGTATACTTAATATTAGGCTTAAGTATAGCGAGGAATATAAAGGCAAGAAAGGGGTATTAATATGAATAATAAAGAATTAAATAAGAAAAGAAAAATACACCAGCTTGGAGTCTTTGGCTTTTTCGCAATGACTGCTTCGATGGTTATGACTGTATATGAATATCCATCATTTGCATCTTCTGGATTTAAGTTAGTGTTCTTCTTAATAATAGGAGGTTTATTTTGGTTTCTGCCAGTTTCGCTTTGTTCAGCGGAGATGGCTACTGTCGATGGATGGGAAAAAGGTGGAATATATTCTTGGGTAGGAAATACTCTTGGTCAGAGATGGGGATTTTCGGCACTGTTCTTTCAATGGTTTCAGATAACAGTTGGATTTGTAACCATGTGCTTTTTCATCCTTGCTGCTCTGGCTTATGTATTCAAATTAGATGCTTTATACAAGAATCCGTTAGCAATGTTCTTTGGTGTTGCGATTATCGTGTGGGCTTTAACATTTACTCAACTTGGAGGAACTAAGTACACTGAGAAAATCTCAAAAATTGGTTTAACCGCAGGAATTGCAATTCCAATTTTAGTTCTTATTATAGGCTTAGTTGCCTATTTTATGACTGGTGGAAAATCGCAGATAGACTTAAGTGCAAAATCGCTAGTACCTAATTTTTCTGATACACATACTCTTGTAATCTTTGCATCATTTATTCTTGCTTACATGGGTGTTGAAGCATCTGCATCACATGTTCATGAACTTAAGGAACCAAATAAGATGTATCCTGAAGTTATGATTATGCTGACGATATTAACTATATGTTTGGATGCACTCGGTGGTCTAGCAGTTGCAACTACGCTTCCAGCTAAAACATTAAATGGAAATCTCTCTTATGGAGTAATTGAGACTTTCGAAAATATATATATTATTCATTTTGGAAAGCAGTTTAGTTGGCTTGTATTCGTTATCGCTCTTCTATTAGCACTAGGAGTTTTCGCAGAGATTTCTGCATGGATTGTGGGTCCATCAAAAGCATTACTTGAAGCTGCAAATGATGGCATTCTCCCAGCGAAATTTGCCGAGACAAATAAGAACGGAGTATCGGTATTCACAATTATGGTTCAAGCTGTTATTGTAACAATTTGGGATGCTGTACTTTGTGGTTCAATTGCTATCTCTGGTGGTTCTGATTCATCCGTCGGATACTTAACTGCTATCGGACTTACAGTTGTAATATATCTAGCTGCTTATGTACTCTTTTTCTTAGGATACTTTGTATTGATACTTAGAAAAGGTGACAGTAAACGTGAATTTCATATTCCTGGTGGAAATGCAGTTAAGCTTATTGTTGCAGCAGTTGGATTATTTATGACTATTGCAACACTGGTTATTTCATTCTTCCCTTCATCAAAGCTTACGGCTGCAGATAACAGGGTATATCAAATTATATTGATAGTATTCTTTATCATCTCGATGGCTACACCATTGATTATTTACTCAAATAGATACAGATGGTCTTCGAACAGAAAAGCTAAAAGCAGTAAAAAATAAATAATTATAAGCAATAATATAATTAAGTTAAAAAAGATAAATTAAAAAATATTAATTAATAGTGAAAAGAGGTACGGAAATGAAAAATTCGGAAAATAACGAAGTAAAATTTAATGATAGTCTATCTTCTTTGAATGATGATACGGGGTACCGTACACCTATTTTCGGTACTGAGATTAGTGGTTCTGCAATTCCAAAGGACAAGATTAATGATGAACCTGTTGCTCCTGCTGTTGCGGCAGAGATGATTAGACAGTACCTAAGCATTGAGGGTAATGCGACACAGAATCTTGCAACATTTTGTCAGACATATATGGAACCAGAGGCAACAAAACTGATGGCTGAGAATTTTGAAAAGAATGCGATTGATAAGGATGAATATCCAATGACCGCAGATCTTGAAAATCGATGCGTAGACATTATTGGAAAGTTGTGGAATGTAGACAAAAGTGAAGAACCGCTCGGAACTTCAACGGTTGGATCATCTGAAGCGTGCATGCTCGGTGGACTAGCAATGCTCTTTAGATGGAAAAAGCTTGCAGATGCTGCTGGTGTAGATAGATTTACTAAGAGAAGACCAAATCTCGTAATTTCATCGGCTTACCAGGTGTGCTGGGAAAAGTTCTGCCGCTACTGGGACATAGAGATGAGAACTGTGCCAATAGATCTTGATCACATGTCACTAAATATGGATACGGTAATGGATTATGTTGACGAATATACTATCGGGATTGTAGCTATACTTGGTATAACTTATACAGGGAAATATGATGATGTAAAGGCTCTCGATAATCTTGTCGAGAAGTACAACACTGAACATCCTAATATGCCTATTCGTATTCATGTCGATGCAGCTTCTGGTGGTATGGTTGCTCCATTTATTGAACCAGATTTAGAGTGGGACTTTCGTCTCAAGAACGTGTGGTCAATAAGCACATCTGGACATAAGTACGGGCTCGTATATCCGGGAGTTGGCTGGATAATATGGCGCAGTAAGGAAGCGCTCCCTGAGGATATGATTTTCTGGGTAAGCTATCTAGGCGGTCAGGAAGCAACTATGGCTATCAACTTCTCTCGTAGCGCATCGCAGATTGTCGGACAGTATTATATGCTACTTAGAAATGGATTTAAGGGATACAAAGAAATCCATGAGCGTACTATCGAGGTTGCGAGATACATGGCTTCCGAGATTGAGAAGATGGGTATTTTTGAAGTGCTTGAGGGTGCAGAGCAGATTCCAATTGTCTGCTGGAAACTCAAAAATGATGTTAATGTAGAGTGGACACTTTATGATTTAGCAGATCGTCTACGTATGCAGGGGTGGATGGTACCGGCATATCCAATGCCAGAGAATATCAAGGATATTGATGTACAGAGACTAGTGCTCAGACAGGACTTCGGAATGAATCTGGCTATACTTTGTATTAAGGATATGAAAAAACAGATTGAGATTCTGAATAACTCCCGTGTTATTTTACCTAATAATAACAACGCCGTTTCTAAAGGATTCGATCATAGTGGTAGATAAAAAATGTATATTTATACTAATTCTGCATTGAAAATATCTATTTAAAAAATAATTTTTTGAATAGTAAACTAAAATCTCAAAGCTCTTAATCCAAGATTGCTTATTAAAGTAGTCAATGATTAAGAGTTTTTTAGTTACTACTATTAATTAAGATGGGAAGCAAGGAGAAGTAATGACTTATTTAAGAAAGAATATAATCAAAAGAAAATGGCCACGAAGTTCCTGTAATTAAAGCGGTTAAGTTCTCCGTTTACGACAGCACAACACAGCAGTATGAAGCTAATGCAGTGTCGGCGGACTCAAAGCTTAAGGATGTGGATTTAGTTAAGGATAATAACTATATTATTTCCATTCACGACAGCGAATATGAGATGGATAACGCATATATCACGCTGAACAAGAGTGGGGTTATGCCTCAGAACTACAAGGTAGATGGCAAAACTGTAGACAAGTTAGTTCTAACGAAGCGTACTAAGCCTACGACCGGATTGGGTAATCAGAAGCGAGTAAAAGTTCAGCTGCCTGTATTTTATAAGGACAAACAGGATAATGAAGCTCCTGCGCCTAATGTGAAATTCAAGTTTACCAGCCCAATCGACACAGTGACGGTAACATTAGACGAGGATGGATTTATCGAATGTGACCTCATCTAGGACAACAACTACATAATTGAGGTTGAAGGAAACACATACGCAATGGATTCATTCCCGCTTACTGTAAAGGATAAGTCGGAGTGGAACTCTGGAAAGCACCCATACGACCACTTGAGATGTAGAAACGTTCTATCGCTTACAATATTTGACAAGGCGGATGACCATAAGCATGATTCAGTAATTTCTAGCTACGACGACAATGTGCAGATCACCGGACTGAACTTCGGAACAGAGGGTAAGTACGGTTTGAATGAGAGAGTCTTGCCAAATAACGCTGTAACAGAGTTTGAAGGAAAAGACTACGAGGTTGTCGATATTGACACGATTAACATGGCTCGCGTGGAAATCTCGAAGCTAGCGCATGGATCATTTGAAGTAACCCGCAAAGTTCCTGCTGGAAAGAATGTAAAACAGGTATATTACATCGATAAGGATGGAAAGCCGATTAAGGTTAAGTTCAGCTAGGACGACGACAAGGTCAAGTTCATGATGAACACAATGTCTATCTACAACAACGTAATCGAGTACGGTGAAATTCCGGATGCCGAGTACTACATCGCAAACGGAGATTCTTTGAAGTGGAACGGAGAAGACGAGACATTCACAATCGTGGTAAAAGAAAAGACAAACGATGAAGACACTTACGACAACTTCTCACACGTTACGGTAGATGGTGTACTGGTGTCTGTTGATAATTACACTGTGACAAAGGGAAGCGCTAAGATTGCTTTCAAGAAGGATTATATAAAAACTCTCGCTAGCTGCAATCACACTGCTAAGATATTCTTCAGAAATGGAGCTGTAGAGAATAGCTTCACTAATGCAGGTTCTAAGCCAAGTGCTGGAACAGGTGTAATAACAAAGCCGGGAAGAGCTGGTAATCCGGGAATTCCGGGAGCGGCAAAGAAAGATCCAGTATATAGAGGTGCTACCAAGACAGGAGAAAGCTCAAATTCATTTGCTGATATCATGGTACTACTTCTATCAGGGTCAGCTATAGCAGGAATTTCTGTTTACAGAAGAAAGAGAGCATAATGCTCAAAGAGCAGATTGATAAGTCAGTCAGCTAACAATAAAACCCACTGTGCCAAATGGCGCAGTGGGTTTTGTCTTGTTCGTATTCCGTAGAATTTGTTTGGACTAGCGATATTTCTCTATGCCAGCCCTGATGGTATCCTCAACCTGATGCTGAGCTGCGAGCTGCTCCTGCCTAGGTAGTCCTGAGATATCAACGGCTGGATGAATTACTACTTTTATAGTTCCGCCAGAGAATGTGTTATGCTCCTCGAAAATCTTATACGAATCGATAATCGAAACTGGAACGATTGGAACGCCCGCTCTCTGGGCAAATTTAAAGCTGCCCTCTTTAAAATGTCCCATTTCATTGCTGTGACTTCTCGTACCTTCTGGGAAGATTACAAATGAATACCCTTTTTTGAACAGGTCTGTAACTTCTGCGAGAGTCTTTACCGCGGAACGAGGATTGCCACGGTCGATGAACACCGACTGGGTACCACGGATAACATCAGCGAGCGGTTTGAGCTTCTTGGTTTCAGACTTTGAGATAAAACCAATCTGCGTCGAACGGAAAGCTTCAATCATCGCGTAAATATCTGCATAACCCTGATGGTTTGCAACGACGAGAAACGGGCTCTTTGCAGGAATATTTTCAGGATTTATAACTTCAACCTTGATGCCGAGTGCCTTACCGGTATGATTACAAAACTCATCCTCTGCCTTACGAATCAGGCGCTGAGCCTTAGCGTGGTCATCCTGAGCTTGAGCAGCTCTGATTGCCGGTACATTCTTCATATATTTACGAAAACCAGCTCTAATCTTGCTGAGTGCAATTGTATTCTTAAATGGGTTCATTGTGTCCTCCAAATATCGTGTAATAATGTCAATATAATGCTATAATTTTATGAGAATATGTGCGAAAAATCAAGGAAATAAGGAGCTTTTAAGACATATGAAATTTGTAATACAGAGGGTGGCTCACGCCAACGTAGTGGCTCACGCCAACGAGCTTGGAAAGATTGGCAAGGGATTCATGGTCCTTATCGGAATATCTAAGGATGATGACAGGAGTACCGCTGATAAGATGGTGGATAAGATGATTAAACTCAGAATATTTGAGGATGAGAACGGCAAGACCAATCTATCCCTGGATGATGTAGGTGGTGAGCTTCTCATCATCTCACAGTTTACGCTTTATGCAAACTGCAAGAAGGGAAACAGGCCATCTTTTATCGACGCGGGAGCACCGGACGAAGCCAATGCTTTATACGAGTATATAATCGAGAAGTGTAAGGAACGTGTAAATGTAGTTGAGCGTGGAGAGTTTGGCGCCGACATGAAGGTTAGCCTTCTAAATGACGGTCCTTTTACGATTTTGCTCGACAGTGCAGAGATTATGTAAAAAAACATTGTTGAATGAAATGTCTCACTAGTTCTCACTCTTGCAGGTGCAGCCCTTGCGGGAGTTGTTTCTTACAGAAGAAAGAGAGCATAAGGAACTACGATATAGATTGAACAATTCAATCTATTCGGTTCACATAAGGTTTCAACTAATAGAAATTTCTTAATAATGTGAACAAATATTTGCTTCGGTCTCTAACGGGGATCGAGGCATTTTTTGTTGATATGCTAAAGTTCATATAATATACTGTTAAAATATATGCTATTGTGTTAGGGGAAACGAAGACATATTTCATATGGTTGCGTCGTATCCCAGGTTAATGGATTATTTTTGGTTAAGTTCCCCACAACATAATATAATTAATCAACGAAATCATATTATGTTGTGGTATTTTGAAATTAAACTAACGAGATAATACAGAAATTGCTTCTACTGAACCTAAAGACATGAAAGGGGTTGTCTTATGCAAAAGACAGGTAGTGTTAAAGGTAAACTTTTACTGTTATTTATTGCAGTTGCGTGGGGAAGTTCGATGGTAGTCGTTAAAGGCTCAACTGACTTCATCCCGCCAGGTAGGCTTCTTGCAACGCGCTTTACAATTGCCAGCATAGTATTGGCTTTAATTTATCGTAAGAAGCTAAAACTAATAGATAAGAATTATATTAAATCAGGTCTCATTATAGGAGGCTTTCTGTTCTGTGCATACTTCACACAAACTACCGGTGTTATGCTTGAAATGCCGGGAAAGAGCCAGTTCCTATCATCGGCTTATTGTGTATTTGTGCCATTTATCGGAGGACTGATATTCAGAGAGAAACCGAAGAAATATCACATCGTAGCCGCAACAATATGCGCAACCGGTATTATTTTAGTATCTGTTGTAGGAACATTTAGTGTAAGTATTGGAGATAGTATTTCAATTCTCAGCTCGCTATGCTGGGCTACCCAGATTGTAGCTATAGCTAAGTGGGGTAAAGACAAGGATCCGGGGTTAATCACTTTGCTTCAGTTCATGGTAGCTGCAATGCTTGCATGGGTATTTACACTAACTCAGGAGCAGTCAAGCAGTATTGAGATAAATCAAAGGGTTATTTTTGGAGTGCTTTATCTGGGAATCGTATGTTCAGGACTTTGCTTCCTGTTCCAGACTATATCGCAGAAAACGGAGTCGCCTACAAGTGTGTCTATAATTCTAAGCTTCGAAAATATTTTCGGAATTATTTTCAGCATATTATTATTCAACGAGCACATGACTGTTAACAAGGCTATCGGTTTTGTCTTCATGTTTACTGCAATTCTAATCTCTGAGCTTCAGCCAAACTTCCTAAAAGATAAGGCTGAAGTTCATATAGATAATGAGAAGGATAAACGATAAGCGAACTAACTGCACCTTTAAAAAATAAAATATTTAATAAAAATAAAATATACAGAATGTCATCAAAGTAACCATTACCATCGAAAAAAGCACATTGAACTATGGTATAATCAATAATGTCAATAGAGTGTATGAAGCACTCGGTAAGCAAGGAAGGCGAAACCATGAATATACTAGTTATTGATGCGCAAGGCGGTGGAATAGGGCGTCAGCTTGTGATTAAGCTACTAGAAAAATTTCCAGAGGCAGATATAGTAGCTGCAGGAACCAATAGTATGGCGACGAATGCCATGATTAAAGCAGGTGCTAAGAAAGCGGCGACAGGCGAGAATGCTATCAGATATTGTGCAGCGCAAGCAGAGATTATCGCGGGTCCAATTGGAATAATTGTTGCTAATGCGATGCTGGGAGAGATTTCTCCAGTCATTTCAGAAAGTGTAGGTTCGAGCAGTGCCACGAAAGTGCTTATCCCAGTCACACACTGCAACACCATTATAGCTGGTCCAAAAGATTTGCCGATCAAAGACAGCATCGAAGATGCAGTTGATAGAATCGTAAGAATCTGTGGTGTTGAAGAGAACTGAATAATAATCAAATTAAATTAACCAAACCAAGAAGGCCGGATAGATTGCAGAAGCAGTCGCACCCGGTCTTTTTATACGCAAATATTTAGGAGCATACATAAATATATGACTAATGAGAGAAAGAATAAATTTAAATATGGCGTATGTAGAATCGCTGAGATGATACTAATATTGCTGATTCTCTCTATTGTAGTGTTCACACTTTCAAGGCTCTGTCCCGGCGATCCTCTCCGTTCATGGTATGGAGATAGTGTAGATAGAATGAGTGCAGCTCAGAAAGCTGCTGCTCGTGAAAGTTTAGGCCTAGAGAAGCCGCTTCCAGTACAGTACGGAATATGGCTTAAAGATGTGACACACGGCGACCTAGGACTGTCTTATAAATACAAGCGACCGGTTACTTCGGTAATCGGGAGTGTGCTCGGAAACACAATAGTATTTGGACTTATTTCCTATATACTGACTTTCTCCTTGGCTTTTCGAATCGGAAGAGCTTCGGCGGAACGAGAAGGGACAAAACTTGACAGATTCATTTGCAAGTCGGGCGTAATATCAGGAAATATTCCAGTATTCTTCCTGTCATTGATATGCATATTGGTGTTTGCAGTAAATCTCCGCATATTGCCGACTGGAGGGGCTTACTCGTATGGGGCTGAGGGGAATATATTAGACAGGGCATGGCATCTTGTGCTACCGGTATTCGTAATTGTTATAGGGCATCTGTGGTACTACTCATACATGGTTCGAAATCTGCTTCTTGAGGAAATGCGTAAGGACTATGTACTCTTACTTAAAGCAGAAGGAGTGCCTCGCACCATGATAATCAAGAAATACTGCAGAAAGAATATCTTGCCGCCTATGATTAATATTATGGCTATCGCAGTTCCACATCTCCTTGGTGGAACGTATGTGGTAGAGATGGTATTCGGTTATCCAGGACTAGGAAGGCTCAGCTTTGAGAGCGCCCTATACAAGGATTACAACATGCTTATGGCGACGACACTTCTCACAGGAAGCGTGGTAGTAATATCGAATCATTTAGCGCAGATAATCGGTGAAAGGATCGACCCGAGGATGCGTCACGGGGAGGGCTCTTATGAATAGACAGTCAAAGCCAAAGGGTGCTGTAGCGATACTTACGACCGCTGTAATCACAAGTGCACTTGCCGGAGTAATCGCTCCGTACAAGCCAAACTATATGAATGAAAATGCAATCGGATTAGCTCCTTCATTTAGGCATATATTTGGAACGGACAATCTGGGTAGAGACCTTTTTACACTTATACTCCACGGTGGTAGAGCAAGCCTTATAATCGGAATTGTGAGTGCAATAATCGGAACATTTATCGCTGCAGTATATGGAACACTGAGCGGTATGGCAAACAAGCACATTGATAATCTGATGATGAAAGCAGTTGATTTACTCATGAGTATACCGGGACTACTGCTCATAATCGTACTCCAGGCTATCTTGGGCGATGCAAACTATTGGTCGCTATCGATAGTAATAGGTGTGACTAATTGGATGCAGATGTCAAAGATTATCCGAAGCGAGGTGGTTAGACTTAGGAAAAGTGAGTTCGTAATAGCCGCAGAGATGTACGGAGGGAGCTTCTGGTACATCCTCCGTAGACATTTGTTCCCGAACTACTTTTCTGCAATCATGTTCATGGCAGTTAGCAATGTTGGATCGGCGATAATAGCAGAGTCGACACTTAGCTTCATGGGACTTGGACTCCCAATATCAGAAGTGTCTTGGGGAGGTCTGATGTCTCTATCGCAGGACGCACTGTTATCTGATCAGTGGTGGATGATAATAATTCCGGGGCTGGTTCTGATAAGCGTTCTGGTCTCCATCACAGAGATTGTAGAATATATCAGAGGATGCAACACCTCGAAACATAGCAATATATAAAAAATGCACACATGTCGGTCCATGTGATTGGACAATAAATTAAGATATTACTTTACCTGAAAGGACACATATGTCGGGCACGTGATTGGACAATAGATTAAGACATTATTTTACCTGAAAGGACACATACATATGAAAAATCATTTGAAAAAGGCAGCGGCTCTCGCTATTGCCCTAATTATGACAATATCACTTTCCGCTTGTGGCTCTAAAGATGAGAATGATGCGGAAACACTCGTATACGGAAGCCATGACTACACAGCTATTAATCCTGCTCTGTATGAACATGGAGAAATTAACTCCTTGATATTCGCCGGACTTACAGCACATGACAAGGACAATAAGCTCGTACCCGCACTTGCAGAGAAATGGGAGTACGACACAGCTACTCACACATGGACATTCCACTTAAGAGATGGATTAAAGTTTCACGATGGCAAAGAGCTTACTTCAGAAGACGTTAAGTTCACGCTTGAGGCAATTCTCGATAAGAAGAATAATTCCGAGATTATATCAAACTATCAGGACATCACTAAGATTACTTGTCCTGATAAGAAGACAGTTGTTATTCAGCTTGGCAAGGAAAATGTGGTATTTGCAGACTATATGACTATCGGAATTTTGCCTAAGCACCTACTAAATGGCAAGAAGCTAGCAACTGCTGAGTTCAACCAAAAGCCAGTCGGTGCAGGTCCATACAAGCTAACTAGCTGGGATGAGGGACAGAGTATCACTTTAGAAAAGTTCGATGGCTACTATGCGGGGAAACCACATATCAAGAGGATTATTTTCAAGATTGTTGAGGATAGCGATGCCAGATTACTACAGCTGAAGTCAGGTGATCTGGATATGGCGCAAATTGAACCTAAGCAGGCAAAGAGTCTCGAGAAGGACAGCAAGGATTTCGACATATACCGCATGAATACAGCGGATTATCGTGCAATCGCGTACAATTTTGCAGGAAGCAAGCTGTTCAAGACTTATCCAGAGCTCGCAACGATATTGAGCTATGGAATCGATAGAGAGGCAATCATCAAGAGTGTACTTCTTGGAGAAGGTCAGGTAGCTTACTCGCCAATTCAAAAAAACAAGTTTAACGACAGCAATATCGAGAAGTTCTGCTACAACCCAGAGAAGATGGAGCAGCTATTGCAGCAGGACGGATGGGCTAAGAACAAGAAGGGGATCTATGAGAAGAACGGCGTAGAACTCAAGTTCACTATCACTGCGATGGCAGACGATCAGGTTCGTGTGGATATGGCTAAGATGTGCGCAGAGCAGCTCAAGTCTCACGGTGTGTCTGTAAAGGCCGAGGCGAGAAAAGAGCTCGACTGGGAGAAACAGGATGCGACAATCATAGGATGGGGAAGCCCATTTGACGCAGACGATCATACATACAAGATATTTACATCTGATGCAGGAGATAACTACACAGGATATGCAAACTCAACAGTAGATGATGTTCTTGCAAAGGCTAGGTCGACCACTAACGAGGGAGAGAGACAGAGATATTACTCGCAGTTCCTCTCTTATATGACTCAGCAGATGCCTTACACATATATCGCATATATCGATGCAGACTATGCGGTTAAGAAAGACATCTCCGGAATTACTAAAGACACGATGCTCGGACACCACGGAGTTGGAATCTTCTGGAACGTAGCAGACTGGAAACTGGAGAAATAATAGAGAATGACAGAAAACAGAAGCAACTCAGAACTTCTTAATATCGAGGATTTCAGGATGTGCTTCGACGGGAAGCAGGGTGTAGTTCACGCAGTTCAGGGTGTTTCGCTTACATTGAGGCCGGGAGAAATCATGGCTATAGTAGGTGAGTCAGGATCGGGAAAGACAGCACTATGTTTCTCGATTCTTATGTTGCACAGACAGCGTGCGAGGTATATGTCGGGAAGCATCCGTCTCTCGGGTAAAGACATCACTAAGATGGGGGAGAAGGAACTCGAGCAAATTAGGGGTAAGGCAGCCGCGATAGTATTTCAGGATCCGCTAAATTCACTCGATCCGGTGAGGACAGTAGGTGAGCAGATTATTAACCCCATGAAGCTTCACAGAGATGCGGAGTCAGCGGCATCGGAACGAGAATATGGGGAAAGAGCAGCCGAACTCCTAAGAGATATGGGCATGGAAGATGCTGAGAAATATCTATCTTGCTATCCACACCAGCTATCTGGAGGACAGCGACAGAGGGTGGCTATTGCGGTTGCTCTAGCATGTGACCCTGCGCTCATAATCGCAGATGAACCGACTACCGCACTCGACCCGAGCAATCAGGAGCAGATAATATCTGTGCTGAAGAGGCTTGCTACAGAAAAGGGAAAGGGCATACTTTTTATCACCCATGACCTCGGGTTGGCACGTGGACTAGCGACAAAAATCGCAGTCATGAAGGATGGAAAATTCGTTGAGAACGGCACAGCAGAAGAGGTTTTTGAAAACCCCAAGCATGAATACACTAAAGCTCTGGTTAGGTACTCTAAGTATGGCAAAGAGGGAAGCCATTACCATGGAGACATTGGTAAAGAAAGCGAGGGGCTAGAAGAGCTAGAGCAGAGTGAAGTGCCATATCAGACGAAGCCAGCCGAAAAAATGGTGAGTGTCAAAGACATAGACATGATATATAGGACAGAGAAGCATGGATATAAGAAGGTGCTAGAAGGGTACTCGCTAGAAATCCTAAAAGGTGAAATAATCGGACTGGTGGGACAGTCGGGCTGCGGCAAATCTACTTTGGCGAGAATCATCATGGGTCTCACTAAACCGACTGGCGGAAGTATAGAATGGGGAAGTGAGGGAAATGCTTATAGGTATCAGATTCGTGCACAGATGATTTTCCAAGACTCTGCATCAGCATTTAACCCGCGCATGACTATCGAGCAGATAATAGCTGAACCCCTTGTAATCACAAGATTAGGAAGTAAAGAAGAACGCCGTAGCAAGGTGATTGAGGTTATGAAGAATGTCCACCTTGATGAGGAACTGATGAGCAGATATCCTTATGATGTATCTGGAGGACAGCGTCAGAGGGCGGCAATCGCGAGGGCACTTATCACAGTGCCTGAGTTTATAATCGCTGACGAACCACTATCATCGCTCGATGTACCAACGCAGGCAGAGATAGTGCATTTGCTCAGGGAACTACACGAAGAAAGACAACTTACGATGCTCTTGATATCGCATGACATCCCTATGGTTGAGCACGTGTGCGATAGGATCGTAAGTATGGATAAATAGGTATAAATAATAAAAAAGGGTGAAGAATATGGAACTATCTGTAGCTGAGAGACAGAAGGAAGAAAATCTAAAGGAATACATAAAAAATCTCGGCAGCCTAGCTGTCGCTTTCTCGGGAGGCGTAGATTCTACGTATTTAGCAAAGGTTGCACACGATGTGCTCGGTGACAAAATGATTGCAGTTACTGCGCAGTCTGGCTCTTTTCCAAAAAGGGAGACTGGGGAAGCTGTAGACTTCTGTAATGAGCAGGGCATCAGGCAGATTATGGTAGAGACCAATGAACTTGAGATTGAAGGCTTCAAAGAGAATCCACCAGATAGATGTTATATATGTAAGAAAGGGATTTTTACACAGCTAAAGGAGAAAGCAACTGAACTCGGAATCGAGTACATTGCTGACGGTTCAAACGTAGACGACCTAGGAGATTATAGACCGGGGCTACAAGCGTTAAAGGAACTAGATGTAAAGAGTCCGCTTAGAGAAGTAGGTATGACTAAGCAGGAGATTAGAAACCTATCTCAGGAGCACGGTCTATGGACATGGAACAAGCCATCTGCAGCATGTCTAGCATCGAGATTTGCTTACGGGGAGACGATTACTCGCGAGAAGCTTGGAATGGTTGAGCAGGCTGAGCGAATACTAAATGATTACGACTTCGTTCAGATGCGCGTTCGCATGCACGGTGAGAATCTGGCACGCATAGAGGTTGCGCCAGATGAACTAAATAGGCTGCTTTCTCTCAGAGAGGAAGTTGCAGCAAAGTTCAAAGAAATAGGATTCGCATACGTAACGATGGATCTTCTCGGCTATAGAGTTGGCAGCATGAATGAAGTGCTGTAAGGGCTGAGTGTATATGTAGAATTTGATTATGGCAGTCAATCGTGCAGAATTGGCACAAATGAAACCATATGAGAGGGAAACGGGAATTAAACGAATTAAGTTATAAGGATAAACATATGAATATTACAGAGATATTAGACAGCTATAAGGCTGGTGAGCTGGATATGACTGAAGCTGAAACACTGATAAAGAACAACAGCTATGATGAAATGGGATTCGCTAAGCTGGACACTCAGCGTGAGCAGAGGTCAGGATTCCCGGAGGTTATCTTCTGCGCTGGCAAGCCGGATGATTACCTCGTTTCGATATATCAGAAGATGGTGGCAAATGACGGCTGTGCCTTCGGGACTCGGGCGAGTCAGGAGCAGGCGGCGCTCGTTCGGGCGGCTGTTTCAGGAGCGGTGTATGATCCTGTCTCGCGGATTTTAAAGGTGGAGCCTGCTGGCGGCTACAAGAGGACTGGCGCTGGCGGCATTGTTGCCGTCTGCAGTGCGGGCACTGCCGATATTACGGTTGCAGAGGAGGCTGCGCAGACTGCAGAATATTTTGGCGCGGAGGTGCTTCGCGTATATGACATAGGTGTGAGCGGTATACATAGGCTCCTGTCAAAAGTCGATCTCATCCGCAGCGCTGATGCTGTTATTGCAGTAGCAGGCATGGAGGGTGCGCTGCCGACAGTACTCGGCGGTCTTGTGAGAAATCCGGTAATCGCAGTACCTACATCTGTTGGATATGGTGCAAATTTCCACGGACTATCTGCGCTCATAACTATGATTAACTCATGTGCGAATGGAGTTTCCGTAGTAAATATAGACAACGGTTATGGAGCAGGATATATCGCGACACAAATTGGTAGACTGGCGGCAACGGAAAGATAATAAGTGTATATAGCAGTTGTTTAGCGGAAAGCAAGAGAACTATCTTGATTACATCAAAGCTGACGCTTAAATTGATTGCAAATAGATGCAGACGAAGTTACAAACGCTGCTACAATATATAGTATTTCGTGTGTCGGAATAGCACAGTGAAGCGAACCGGTTTTTTAATAGGTACAAGGAAATAGCGTAGAAACCTTGAATTTCTATGATAAATCAGTATAATTAAACGGTATGGCTTGAATACGCAAGCCAAATCCTGCACCGAGAGGTGCCGTAGGCCATAGGAGGTGAAAACATGAGAGATTACGAAGTAATGTTCATTCTTGACCCAACTCTAGATGAGGAAGTGAAGAACTCCATGATTGAGAACGTTAAGAACATCATCAATGAAGATGGTGAGGCTGGCGAAGCTGATGTATGGGGCAACAAGAAGCTTGCTTATCAGATCAACAAGAAGAAAGAAGGATTCTACGTAGTTGTTCCTTTCAAGGCTAGCACTGAGCTACCTAAGGAGCTTGACAGAAGACTCAAGATTTCTGATGCGGTTATGAGACACATTATTGTTTGCCAGGACGAGAACTAAGTCAGGAGGTAAGCTATGAATAGTGTAATACTGATCGGAAGATTGACCAGAGACCCGGAGCTAACTTACACACCTAACAACCAGACAGCTGTTACGCATTTCAGTATCGCAGTTGATAGACCCGGTACACAGGGTCGTGACAGACAGGCTGATTTCATCAGAATCACTGTTTTCGGCAAGCAGGCTGAGAACTGTGACAGGTATCTAAATAAGGGTCGTCAGGTTGCAGTCAATGGTAGAATTCAAACGGGAAGCTACAAGAACAGAGAAGGACAGACTGTGTACACAACAGATGTAATCGCGAACAGCGTCGAGTTCCTCGGCGGTGGCAACAGCGGAAACGATTCTGGATTTAATCGCAGCAGATCTGAGAGTGAGACTAATGCATTCAACGATAACTTTAGCTCACCAATGGAGCCTTCGATGCCTGATTCATTTGAGGCAACTGAAGAGGATATCCCGTTCTAAACATCTTGAGAAAGGAGTACAAGTCGAATGGAGAACAATAAGAGACGCGGCGGCATGAGAAGAAGAAAAGTATGCCAGTTCTGCGCAGATAAAGAAAAGAAAATCGATTACAAAGATGTAGAGACTCTAAAGAAGTACACTACAGAGAGAGGCAAGATTCTTCCTAGAAGAGTTACCGGTACATGCGCTATGCACCAGAGAGCAGTTACAGCTGCTATTAAGAGAGCTCGTGTAGTAGCTCTAATGCCTTTCGATTCTGAAATCGAATAATAATGAAAAAAACTCCCACTCAGATGAGCGGGAGTTTTTTATAGAATATATATTACCTTAATGATAATAGACTAAATAAAATAAGGAATCTCTTGGTGAGTTGATTTAAGCCCGTATGCATATATAGGATAGCTTATATTTAAGCAAGGAGGATTATCATGTGTGAACTAGAACTAGAAGATCAATTACGATTATTAAAAGATGGATTAGCTGAATTAGCAATAGAAATTGGCGATACACAAATATCCCCCAAATCTCTCAGTTTGCTATGCTTAGATTTTGAAGTCCCTGTTGATATAAGAGATTCTTGGATATTAGAATTTCGAAAAATTTCCGATATAGAGTACGAGAAGCACTCGAGCAAAGAAATAATCTCGCTATTTCGTAATAAAATGCAGAAGTCGTTCAGCCCTGCAAAAGAGTTTAGTGATTTAATAGTCTTTTCATTTATAAGAGTCATTTTAAGGCATTTAGTTGAAGAACTATACCCATTATCTTGCTATTTGTTAGAAGGCTTTTCTTTTACTGCAAATCTAAAATAAATAGAGCTGATTATACTGCTTGTAACTAGACTGATGTAATTTGAAATATAGAATGATAGTATATATCAGACTAAACATAGTAGAGACAAGATAGAAATATAAAAAATCCTCTTTACTGTTAACTAGCAAAGAGGATTCTTGAACAGATATAATTTTAATATTATAAGGTCTTAAAATACCACTACAAGGAGCATCTTGAACTGTTCCTTAGCATACACCGCATGTGGATGACCAGCCGGCATAACGATTGATTCTCCCTCGTGAAGTTCGTGTGGGATTCCGTCAATAGTGAGACGCCCCACTCCATCGAGGCATGTTACGAAAGCATCTCCGCCAGATTCATGAGTGCTAATTTCTTCGTCTTTGTCAAAAGCAAATAGTGTTACACTAACTGCATCGTTCTGAGCGAGTGTCTTACTCACTACCTGACCATCCTGATAAACAATTTCGTTCTTAAGTGTTAAAACTTCTGATTTGGATATATTTTTCATAGGCTCTTTCATATCAATACCTCCTATATCTAATGTGTAGTTTATACAATAAGTGCGAATCTCATCGCTTGAGTTGATTATATATCTCTAACACGCAAACACCTGTAACATCTGTTACAAATAAAAGTAATTTTTACTTGCTCATTGTGTATTATCACGTACAAAATTATAATAGATATATGCAGACACTCTTATACGGAGGATGTGCAAGTAATGTAAATACGAATCCTAATCTATAGGAAAAGGAAAACGGAGGACGACATGACAGGCAGACTAATCGATGAAAAGATAAATGAATATGTTGAAGCTCTAAGCTCTGGTGCGCCGACTCCAGGCGGGGGTGCGGTTGCGGCTCTAACAGCGGCACAGGGTGCAGCACTGATTATGATGGTTGCAAACCTGACTGTTGGTAAGAAGAAATATGCTGAGTTTGAAGAGCTCAATGTAGCAGCGATAGAGGAAGCAAAAGGATACTTAGATCAGCTTATGGCTGGAGTAGATGAAGATAAGAAAGCATTTGGACAGGTTGCTAATGCGTACGGAATGCCTAAGGAAACTGATGAGGAGAAAGCAGCGCGCAGCGAGGCGATCGCCATCGCCTCGATCGGCGCAGCCGAAGCCCCGCTCAAAGTCATGAGAGCGGGCACCTGCGCGCTCAGACTCACCGATAGTCTGATTGGCAGATCCAACAAGCAGCTAGTAAGCGATCTGTATGTAGCTGCCCTCAATTTAAATTCAGGAGTTCAGGCGGCAGAGTTTAACGTATCGGCAAATGTACCATTTATTCCTGATCGCGAGCTTGCAGAGAGCTGGAAAGTAGAGTCAGAGAAGCTCGCAGAAGAGGCAGCTACTGTATCTACAAAAATACTTAGTCAGGCAAAATAATTATTTATTTCAAAAAACATGCAAAAAAGGTTTAAAATTAAGCATGTTTAAAAAAATAGACCCAAAAGGAACATAAATTATAGTAAACATTTCACATAATCTTCACACAAGGGGTTTGAATAGGTGCTATACTTCTAATTGTTCAATGAGGTTTGTTATTCTAATACAAACTTTCCTTCTTTTATTGAATACACACACACTACAGAAAAGGGATGCGCAAGCGTCCTTTTTCTGTTTTTTGTTCTATAACCCACCTTTTATTTTGAAAATTGAGTAAGAAAACAGCACACTTTTGTGATTTATTGTTTCTAAAATTGTTCTATTCAATTAGACAAACTGGGATTTTATTATTTCTTTTTCTTTGGTTTTGGTGTAGGTAAATTATCATACATAGCGTCAAACAAGCCAATTAAAAACTCCTTATTATCAACATCATCTACCAATAGCATTTCCTTTGCTCCATCATACGGCAACTCATACACCGCATTTGGCATATAATTTATCGCAGACTGCACAGGTTTAACAAGTAATCTATCATCATATATTCCGCCAATAATTTTACCTTTGTAATAGATAATAAATTCTCCCATCATGGTTTTATAACTAACATTATCTAATTCAGATAATTGTTCTAAAATAAGTTCTAAATATTCTTTACTTGAAGCCATTTTTATATCTCTCCTAAATTACTAAAATTTCAATAGTCCATTTTCGTCAAACTTGAAATTTGAACCCCATACAACCTCCCAATAATATCCATCTAAATCAGAAAAATATGCGTGATATCCACCCCAGAAAGTGGTTTGTGGTTCTTTTACAATTTTTCCACCAACATTTCGTACTAATTCAATTACACTATCAACATCTTCTTTATGTTCAACATTGTATGCTAATGTAATTCCAGAAAACCCATTTCCCTTTGGCGGATTATTTTCATCAATATCTTTTGCTAATTGTTTCAAAGGAAATAGTTCAAATTTTGTTCCTGGAGTATCAAAAAAACATACTGGCGGATTATTTTCTTTGCAATCAGTCTTATATCCTAAACCATCTCTATAAAACTTTATTGATCTTTCCATATCTCTAACACCTAAACAAATACAAGTAATCTTATTCATTGCTACCTCCACAAAATCCGCTTTATTTCACTCAATACTTTTTATTGTGTCATATTTTTGCTTAATTTTATAGCACTAATTCCTGCTTCTTGCCCCGTGTTAACCCTCTGTTTTATTGTAGTAATTTATCTATAAAGCCTCTAACACTATCCATCTGCTTCACTTTTTTTCTTATACAGTATATACATAATTTGAGAATATGGGATATCTTTTTTACTCCTATATTGGTTACTTATCTATTAATCGCATCTTCAATTATCAGCCTTATGGTTCTAAATAAATAAGGCTTGTAATCACTATAAGTTACAGGTTCACCCATGAGAATTACATTGTGACATGTGGAATTAATCAGCTCAACAATTGTAAATATCATGAGTTCCGGATTATCAATCGGAATCTGTTCCCTCTCAATAATATCCATGAAGAACGTTTTGAAGTCGAGGACTTCGTCATCCTCATGCTTAATGCTTCTTGATCCGCTCAATAGCCCCCAGCTCAAGTGTTTAGATATAAACTGCAAAAGTGCAATATCTTTTGAAAGCTTAGTTATAAGATAATCGGTAGCATAAACAACCTTGTCGGCAAGGCTAAGCTCGTTGCCACTTACTTCAGTGTGCTTCTCAAGCGATTCAACTGCATCTAGAAGAAGTTCAGATGACTTCCTGGCAATCAATGTATCACGAACATCCTCTTTGCTATCGAAATATAGATAGAAAGTTCCTTTTCCCACTCCAGCTTTGAGTGCGATTCCTAGGATTGTGGTTCTTGCAAATCCAAGTGTCGTAAACAGTTCATATGCCGAATTAAGAATATCGGTACGTTTTTTTTCTTTATTAAGTACCCTCTTGGTCATAAATACTCCTCCAAATTGAAGTTAACAAAACTATATATACCATGCACTGGTGATTTTTACAATAATACACCACTAAATGACTTTAGGTCAATAACTGTAAAGGTGATTTTTTAAAAGCACTAACATAAATATATGTTGAAAATAAAAGGATGTGAAAGACAATTAAAGACAAGCTGAATTAAATGTTTATTAAAAGTTGACTAATGGTCAGAAAAATGTTATATTAATCTCCGTTAAATACACAAGGAGGAAAAACCGATGAATCTAGGGGCTAAAGTCGTAAAGCATAGGCATATAATACTCGTTGTGTCATTGCTTCTGCTTATACCATCGTTGATAGGCTACAAGACGACGAGGATTAACTACGACATGCTGACGTACCTTCCATCGACGATGGATACGATGAAAGGTCAGAATGTTTTGATGAAGGAATTTGGTAAAGGTGGATTCTCAATAGTTGTTCTTGAAAACATGAAGAGTGACGATGTCACTCAACTAAAAGCGGAATACAGCAGAATTGATGGAGTCGATGAAGTTCTCAATCTCGATGATGTATTGGATCCAACAGTTCCGAAGTCGATGCTGCCGGACCAAGTAGCTAAGAACTTGTCAAATAAAGATGCGAGCATGATGGTGGTATTCTTCAATAACTCAACATCTGACGACAAGACGCTCGAGGCCGTTGATCAGATGAGAAAGGTCAGCAACAAGCACACATATATATCAGGTTTGTCCCCTTTGGTAGAGGATCTTAAGAACATATGTGAAGAGGAGGAATTCAAGTACGTTACAGTTGCAGTTCTGCTATCTCTTCTTGCAATGATGCTGCTGTTAGATTCATATATCGCACCGATAATATTCATGGTGAGCATTGGCATGGCTATTCTATACAACATGGGTTCAAATATATTCCTCGGTGAGGTTTCTTATATAACAAAGGCTATTGCAGCGGTTCTACAGCTTGGAGTAACAATGGATTACTCGATATTCCTGTGGCACAGCTATATGGAGAAGCTCGATTCCGGACTTAAGGAAAACGAAGCGATGGCGGATGCTATTGATGCAACACTCGTGTCTGTGACCGGTAGTTCAGCTACAACAATTGCAGGATTTCTTGCACTCTGCTTCATGACCTATACGATGGGTCGAGACCTTGGGATTGTTATGGCAAAAGGAGTTGTATTTGGAGTAATCGGAAGTATAACGGTACTGCCGGTTCTCATACTGCAGTTTAACAAGTTGGTACAGAGGACTAGACACAAATCACTCATTCCGGATATGACGAAAGTTGCACACGGATTAACAGGTAGATACGGAATTTACATCGCAATATTCTGTGTGCTCATTGGACCAGCTATTTATGGATATAATCATCAGAATATCGTGTATGACTTCACCAAGATGCTGTCTAGTGGACAGAACGAGCTACCTGCAGAGAAGACACAGTTCTTGACAGCTAATAACAAGCTAAGTGAGGATTTTGGGATAAATACTTCTTATATCGTAATGGCTGACTCAAAGATGTCTGCACTAGACGGCAAGGAGATGAGCGATGATATTAAGAAGGTTGACGGTGTTAAAAGCGTGCTGGGAATCGATTCAATCGTTGGGCCTTCAATTCCAAGGAGTATGATTCCAAGCTCTATTAAGAACGGTCTTATGTCTGACAAACATCAGATGATAGTCATTAATTCCAAATACAAGGTTTCGACTAATGCTTGTAATAGGCAAATAGATAAGGTTAAAGCGATTGTGCATAAATACGACAAGTCAGCGACCGTAATCGGAGAAGCCCCGGCAACGAAGGATTTAATAAAACTGACAGATAAGGATTTTAAAGTTGTAAATTGGATATCAATAGGGCTTGTATTTTTGATAATCCTAGTTGTGCTAAAATCTGTATCGCTACCATTCATACTCGTAATAGCGATAGAGTTTGCGATATACGTCAATATGGGATTCTCGGGGTTCACAGGACTTGAACTTCCGTTCATAGTTCCGGTATGTATCAGTACGATTCAGTTAGGGTCGACGGTCGACTATGCGATACTGATGTCGACAAGATATAAGACTGAGAGAATGCTAGGGATTGACAAGCGCGATGCGGTAAGCACGGCTGCTGCTTCTTCTATACCATCAATTATAGTGAGTGCACTCGGATTCTTTACAGCGACAATTGGGGTAGCAATGTATTCAAATATAGGAATCATTAGTACCCTTTGCACGATGATGGCACGTGGAGCGATTATAAGTATGCTAACTGTAATCCTTATACTGCCTTCGTTCCTAATGGCATTTGACAGCTTGATTTGTCATACCACAGGCGGGCTAAGGGATATATATGAGCACAAGAAAAGCAAGAAGGCACATTCAGAGAGTAACGAAATCTAGGAGGCATGGAGATGAATAAAATGGGAAATCATAAGAATGTTAAAAGAGGGGCTACCACACTGGCTCTTTGTTTGGCGGTAGGAATGATGTATATGACAGGTTCAATTACAGTAGGGGCAGCGAGCAATAAGAACGAAACAGATGTAACGAAGTCCAACAGCACCGAGAAAGCCATGGAATCTTCATATCCTAATCTTAGCAAGGAGACTATTTCCCAGAAAGACAAGAATGAGACCACATATACTTCGATGGATGCAGATGGAAATATCATTGAATCAGTGGTTACGGAGCAGCTTGCAAATAACGATAAACATGACAGCATAAGCGACTACTCGACCTTGAAAAATATCGAGAATACTTCGGGTCATGAGAAGTTCTCGAAGAATGGCAATAATATCATTTGGGATGCAAATGGCAAGTCTATCAAATATAAGGGAACACCAACTTCAGGATTACCGGTTAATGTCAAGATTACATACTATTTAAACGATAAGAAAATGACTGCAAAGGAAATAGCCGGAAAGTCCGGAAATGTAACTATTAGATTCGATTATACCGTAAACCAGTCGGATATTGTTAACGGCAAGTTAATTAAACATCCTTATACCGTTGCGAGTGGTGTCGTACTTAACGATGATAATTTTAGCGATATAACCGTTTCTAACGGTAAGGCTTTAGATGACGGCAATAAGACAGTCGTTATGGGAGTTGCTTTTCCAAATATGAATGAGAATCTTGGAATAAGCCGTTCGAAGCTAGATATTCCAAATAGTGTGATTATCAATGCACACACTGAGAAATTTGAAATAGACGGAACTTATACCGCAGCTATGTCCGGGATTGCAAATGACCTGAACGGAAATCTAAGCGGTGTGAAGGGAAAGGCTGCAAAGCTCGAAAATTCGCTTAAGAAACTCGGACAGGCATCGAATAAACTAGAGCAGGGGAGCAAGGACCTGAAATCCGGTGCAGACGAATTGGCAAATGGCACTGCAAAACTAAAGTCAGGAAGTAGCGAAGTCTTGAGCGGAGCTAATTCGCTTAACAGTGCTTTACAACAGTTAACTGCAAATAGCGCATCGCTTAGAAACGGTGCAGCACAAGTTGAGAAGCAAATTTTTGCAAATGCTACAACGCAGCTGCAGGATCAGCTAGGTGACGATACAATTGTTTTATCTCCTTCAACGTATGCGAAGGTGCTTGCAGGAATTTCAGATGGAGCTATAGCAAAGGCTGAAGACAAGATGAGATCATCTCTATCTACAGCAGGCGTATCTGATACAAGCACACAGAATAACATCATCTCTCTTGCGTATAACAAGATGATGGCAGATGGCAAGTCCGAAGCTACAGCGGCTGAGGTTGCACAGTATATACAGCAAGCAGGTGTGACAGCGAAGGAAGCGCAGAAAGCAGCGGGATATATTAATCAATATAAGAATGCTGCGGTAACAGCACTCAAGACAGCGGGATATACAGATGAACAACTCGCTTCGGGAACAGGTCAACAAACAATTATGCTAACCGCTGTAGAGATGGGATTGACAGGTGGTAGCACAAATATGGAGACACTACAGGCACAGGAGGCTAACGCAACGAAGCTGCTAATTTCAGCCAAGGAGTATGAGATTGCAAGTCAGGGAGCAAGCGACAATGTGAAGAAGCTTTCTGCAATTGCTGTGGGCAAGGATGTTCCTGCAAAGCTAAAGTCGCTCAAGGAACAGCTAGACTCATTAGAAATGTTCATAGCCGGTGTTAAGCAGTACACAGCAGGCGTAGATGCAGCTGCAGCAGGAAGCAGTAAACTAGTATCTGGGCTTGAAAATCTGAATAGCGGAATCGCAAAACTCGATGACGGCTCAAATAAGGTAGATGCTGGAGCAACACAGCTGGCAGCAGGTATGACTCAGCTTAATGAGCAGGGGATTCAGAAGTTTATAAGTACACTTAATAAAGCTGATATAGGAAAAATCACTAGTAGACTTGAAGCGACAATTACTGCTTCAAAGCAAGAAGTGTTTGTAGGTGGTAAAGATAGCAGTATGACTGGAGAGAGCAGATTAATCTTCAAGAGTGGAGAAGTTAAGGTTTCAAATGGAAACAAAGAAACTAATAAGCATAAAAAACAAAAATAAGAGGTCTGCCATAATATAAAAAGCGGCTAAGGTTGTTTAAATCCTAGCCGCTTTCTAAGTGCATTAAAATTCAAATTAATCTAATTCTGCTCCAAATACCTCTTCTCAGTACTAAATCCTCTACCGTGAACACTGCCAACCTTGCTCAGGATAATAAATGCGTCTGGATCGAGGTCGTGAACGAGCTTCTCTACCTTATACAGCTCTCTTGAAGATATGATGGTCATCACTATGTCAGTCTCTCTTCCTAGGTAACCGGTCTTGCCGTGAAGCAGAGTTGCGCTGCGGTCGATATCGTGTAGAATTGCATTTTTAATCTCTTCTGAAGCCTTAGTCACGATCTCAAGCTTAGTCTTAGCAGCTCCGATAGCGAGCAGTCTGTCCAGTGTAATCGTATATACGAGCACAAGAACGATTCCGTACAGGCTGGTGCGTTTTGGCGAGAACATCATCTGACCAATAAGGATTATGAAGTCAAATACATATAGGCTGATAGAAATCGGAACCTTGAAGTATTTATTGAGCACAAGTGGCGGGATATCCATACCTCCGGTGCTGGCTCCGATTCGAATAATTATCGCGAGTGAAGTTCCGATGCATAGGCCGCCGAATAATGACGCGAGAAACATGTCATTTGTAAGAACGAAGCTACCGACGATTTTCTGCAGAAAGCCGAGAATTGTCGGGAATGCAAATGTACTGATCATAGTGGTGAGAGCGAATTCTTTGCCGAGAAGCCCAAAACCGATTACAAACATTACCGCATTAAAGATTCCTACGAATAGCGAAATCGTTATCCCAAAATGGTGATTCATTATAATCGCAATACCCGTCGTTCCGCCAGTGATTAGACCGGTCGGTAGTATGAAAAATGCTACACCGATTGCGTAGATTAGGTTTCCGAACACGACTGTGAGTGCATTTCTCAGAAACTGCTTGCTGAAAATGTAGCTGGAAAAACTGGAATTAGTGTCTTTCATCGTCATTCTCCTTTTGATTATCAACAAAAACTTTACATTGTTTGTGATGGACTGTCAACAGCGACCAATGGTCTAATCCAAATAAAATAAATGGCGATATGTGTTAAAATATCAGGGTTTATATATGGTGCTCGTTATGAGCGATGAATGCTGAGGGATTAAAACAAAAACAAAATGAACCGCTGCTTGGCGACAGCGGTTCATTTCTACTACGAAATTATTTAATTAAGAAAGAACAATCAAAAGAAAATGTTTTATGCACTTAATTCCTTTTGCACCATTATATTAGCATTCGATTATGTCGTTTCTGTAATGGTTTGTTAGCGTGTTGGTGTATCGTATATATCAAAATGTTCAAATAACAAGTGTAGTATATAAATATTAGAGCCAATGATATGCCTTGCTATAAACAAATTATAAATAATAAACAAGCGAGAGATTTAAATTTACAATACAAAAAATGTGAAAAAATCGTAAAAATGAACAGATAAGATAATTGTTATGGTACAATGTACAAAATGGAGGTAGCAATATGTTAGTTCAATTTACAGTTAGAAATGTTTTATCGTTCAAAGAAGAAGCAACTTTTGATATGACAGCTATTAATGCTTACAAAGAACATAAGAGCAACTTAATTGATATTGGAAGAAAAGAAAAGCTGCTTAAAGTTGCAGCAGTATATGGAGCAAATGCTAGCGGGAAGTCAAATTTATGTGCCGCTATATCATTATTTCGTCATATAGTTATGAACTCAATGAATAGTTATGAGGAGGGAGATAAAAGCCCAATAAGTGAATATTATGCACCATTTTCTTTTGATGGGAAAAACGAAAATTCAGAGTTTCAAATTATAGGAATTGAAGGATCGTTCGAATACCAATATGGATTTGAATATAATGATAAAGAAATCGTTGCAGAGTGGCTTTATGTAGTTAATTTTGATACGGGAAGAAAAACAACCATTTTCGAAAGAGTTGGCGGAGAAATAAAGTTTGGGGCATCAGTTCGCAGTGAGTGCAGAATATTTGAAAACCAGATACCATCAGAAACACTGGTGTTGACTTTTTTTAATAAACTACCTAGGCTAGAGTCAAATATTTTTAAAATCGTATATGGTAGCATTAGAAAAATTTACATTTTACCGTGTTCTTTTGATGACAATCAATATATTATGGAGGAGTTTTTGCCATATGTAATTGACAATAAAAAGGAACTGTTGTTGAAATTTCTTAATGCGATAGATATAGGAATGAAGGATATTGATTATAAACTAATTGACAATAGTATTGAATTTACAACCTATCATGTTGGTGCTGATGGAAATAAATATTCATTGCCTTTATATAGTGAATCAGGGGGAACAATAAAAAGTATTAATCTATTTATTCATACGCAATTTGCAATAGAAGGAAATAGTACGATTGTTATAGATGAATTGAATATTAAGCTTCATCCGCTATTACTCAAATTTATTATCGATCTATTTTATGATACAGATTCATCAGCACAACTCATTTATACAACACACGATACAACACTGATGGATAAAAAATTCTTTAGGAGAGATCAGATTTGGTTTGTCGAAAAAGATGAATTTGGACACTCTAAACTATACTCATTGTCCGACTATAAAGTTAGGTCTGATGCCTCGTTTGAAAAAGATTATCTGGGAGGAGTTTATGGGGGAATTCCGTTCTTAAAAGAATTTAGGATGAAAGTGGGTGAGTAAATGGGCTCTGATGATATTTTCAAAAAGAGAAAAGGGAAAGTAAGAAAGAAAAGGAGAAGAGAATTTTTAAAACCTAGAGTTAATTCATTTTTGATTGTTACAGAAGGTGAAAAAACGGAACCCTTATATTTAAATGGCATAAAAAAACTAATTACAGAAAAATAGGAAGGTGCTATTGATATATATGAAATCCCTAATATAGAAATAAAAGGACAAGGTCGTGGCACGGGGAAGCTAATCGAAGAGACTGAAAAAATAGTTAAAAATGCTAAGGTAATGTATCAGAACATATGGATTGTATTCGACAAAGACGGCTTTAATGATTTTGATAAAGCGATAGCAGAGGCAAAAAGTAAGGGCTATGATGTAGCTTGGAGCAATCAATCTTTTGAATACTGGCTATATTTACATTTTCATTATAGCGATTCCGCACTTCATAGAAGTGACTGGGAAGAAAAGCTGAAAGAATTATTCGCAAGAAATAATTTGGGTAATGGAACGTATAATAAAAATGATGAAGATATATTTGAGCTTATGAATTCGTTTGAAGGAACGAAAGCAGCAATAAAGAATGCAAAACGGCGAATGGCAAAGTTTAAGCAAGGTAAAAAGCATCGGAATATGACCCGGGAACAACGGTGCATATCCTTGTAGAAGAACTTCTAGGCTATTTAAAGTAATGGTGATTATTATGGTATAAACCGAATATTACTGAAATGACTGTGCACATGTGGTATAAACTATAGAAGGATATCTAGAGTATTTAAATGAAGCATTTAAAAAGGAGAAGAACTATGGGTATTGAAAAGACTTACATCATGCTTAAGCCTGACTGCGTTAAGAGAGGTCTCATGGGAGAGGTAATCTCCAGAATTGAGAGAAAGGGCTACAAGATTGTAGATGCCAAGATGATGAATCTCGATGAAGCAATTTTGAAGGAGCATTATGCACATCTTGCAGATAAACCTTTCTTCTCGGAAATCGTTGCCTTTATGACATCCGGTCCGGTTCTCGGTATGATTGTTGAGGGTGAGAATGCCATTAAGGGCATGAGAATCATCATGGGCGCGACTAAGTTCGAGGAGGCGACCGCTGGAACTATTCGCGGAGACTTTGCGCACAGTACTCGTGAGAACCTAATTCACGGATCTGATTCTCCTGAAAATGCAGAAATCGAGATTAAGCGTTTCTTCAGTTAAATTTACATAGATAAGGACAGAGTGTTTACCAAAAGAGGCTTGTCATATGACTTTAAATCAACTACACTACATAATCACAATAGTTGATGAAGGCTCTCTAAATAAAGCTGCAGAGAAGCTTTACATGACTCAGCCATCGCTGACAAGTTCGCTTAGGGAGCTTGAGTCTGAACTTGATGTGATCATTTTCAGAAGAATCGGCAGAGGCGTAACTGTTAAGAAAATTAATATAACATAACGCAATAATATACCGATATAATAACGTGTACGCAGGAGCAGGGCGAGAGTCGTTGTCGTTTTTGCCACAGTTAGAGAAACAAAAACGTGTATGCAGGAGCAGGGTGAGAGTCCTGCTTTTGTGTTGCAGCAAATCAGGCAGTCTAAAAACTATCAATTGTGAATAAGGGTGATAGCCCTTCACTTGTGCGGCAGCAAATAAAGGGAGCGAATATTGAATTAATAGAGAGATGTTTCTATAATATTTGTAATTAGTATTATAAAGACATAAAGGATAAGGAAGCAAAATGGTTAATTTAAACGAAAGCGCTATAAAATACATCAAGAATATGGGCTTCTCGGACATTGTCATCGACGTTATAAAATTTACAAGCTGATGCGCGCCTCCTAAGATGGAGATGTCAGTAGGTTTTGCTGACAAGGATAAAGATGTAGAGTATTACATTGAGCGCGGGTACCGTGTGGAAGAGAGTGAACTCGGCAAAGTTTATTATCCGAAGCGAAGCGTTGTCAAAACTGGAAAGATTGGTATTCGCTACGAAGAGAAACCGTGGCTCAGCAGTTTCGAAATAGATGGTCTAAGGCCGGCAAAGCCGCGAGGGAAGAATTATAACCGAAGCATGCAGCTTATACTGCAGTATGCGAGGGCATTTGACGGAATAAGGCGAAAGGACGTGATAGACCTTTGCAAGCTCACTCCTTCGCAGTCAAGTAAGTTGCTCGGCCGAATCGTAGATGGTGGGTACCTTGAGGCGCAGGGCGTAGGAAGGGCAACTCGTTATGTGCTCACTGAAGAAGGTAAGAAGTATAGGTGATAACTTTAAAAACAGTACTTTCGCCCTGCTTTTATGTTTTATGTACATTAAGGGCTGCAGGCAAGAAGCCCCCCTTTTAGGTTGATTTAAGAATAAAAATATTATATAGTGTAATGAATTTACGGTGTCTATTCAATTTTTAATTGGAAAGGGGGTAATTAATGGCAAAAACAGCGAATTATATATCACATATGAATAATCGTTGGCGTCATGTTGCATTAACATTTGCGTGTGTGTCGATGCTTGTTTGTAGTTTTTGCTTAGTAGCAAATGCTTCAACTGAAGAGGATGCCACTACTGAGACTGTGACTAATGAAACAGCTGTTGAAGCGAGACAAAGTGAAACCGTGACACAGACTGAGCAGGGCGAAGCTGCTACAGAAACTCAGGAAGGCACCAATAACAAAACGCCTGCAGAGGCGGTGGACAGAACCCGTGAGACAAGAGTAGCAGCTGCATCAAGCAATAATATTGCAGATGCACCATCTGTTACAGGCACATGGAAGAGAGAGGCTGGCGGATGGCGTTTTTATAACAAGTCTGGCGTAATGCAAAAGGGATTTTGCTATATTGATGGTAAGAAATACTACTTTGGACCAACTGATGGCCTAATGAAAGCTGGCTGGCAGAAGGTAGGTAGATATTATTACTACCTCGGTGCAGCGGGTGATGGTTCCGCTAAGATTGGCTGGCAGTACGTTGGCGGATTATGGTATTACTTCCAGATTAATGGAGTAATGTCATATGGAATGGCTGACGTTGGCTCTTCGGTCTACTACTTTGGTTCATCTAGTGACGGTGCAATGAAGACAGGCTGGCAGACAATTTATGACCTGTACTATTACTTCGGTGGTGCAAATGACGGTGCTATGAAGAAGGGCTGGCAGTACGTTGGCGGAAACTGGTACTATTTTGATGAAACTGGATACATGTATTCTGGCAGACAGAACATAGGTGGTAAAAATTACTACCTTGGAGCAGCTAATGATGGTGCAATGAAGACAGGCTGGCAGAAAGTCGGTAGTGAATGGATGTATTTAAATGGTTCTGGCGACGGCTCTGCAAAGACAGGCTGGAACACCGTTGGTGGATACTGGTACTACTTCGACAGGACTGGCCTTATGAAGACAGGCTGGCAGACAATCTCTGGAAGCCTTTATTACCTTGGCGGTGCTAATGACGGCTCGATGAAGACTGGCTGGTTCAAAGAAGGTAACAACTGGTACTACTCTAATGGGTCAGGCGTAGCTCAGAAGGGGTGGCAGCAGATCGGTGGATATTGGTACTATCTCGAAAGCAACTATGCTCTCGTTAGAGATACTATCAAGAACATTGCTGGACGCAATTACGTGTTTAACGCTGATGGTGTGATGATGACCAAGTCATTCACTTTTAAGGGTAGAAAATACATTGCGGATGAATCAGGTGCTGTAATGAGCGTGAGCGAGCCAAGTAACGTTATCGACTATGGTATACAGTTCCTTGGCGAAAACGGTGACAGATTCAACGATTGGTACTACAACGGAAACATAAAGTATCGCTCGTGGGCTTGGTGCAACACTTTCGTGTCGTATGTTATGTATAACTGCGGAATTAACTTCAAGAAGACAGCATATGTGCCTAATGCAGAGCAATGGATGCATAGCAACTACAAGTGGGTAGATTACAAGGATGCAAAAGCTGGAGATGTAATTGTATTCTGTTGGTCAGGTCAGGGTCACAATAGCGGACGTGGTGATAGAGACCATATTGGATTCCTGATTTCTAAGAATGCTGATGGTACCTTCACTACACTTGAGGGAAATACCAATAATGGAAAGGTTGCAATCAGAACTAGATATTCCAAGAATATCAGAAATATATTCAGTCCAAAGCGTTAAATCGCACTAGCGATTCGCAGGATGAAAATAATAGTATAAAAGAGACTAGGCGTAAGCCTGGTCTTTTTTGTCAGCACTCAACTATCGGATTATATTATGGCTAGAAAAACGTGTTCATTAAATACATATATTGCATGTTCATGAAAATAATGATATTGTATATAGCGAACAAAAAACTACAAACAAGCTAATTCATGATAAATTGCGAGATACGATATGAAGACAAAACTATCTACTATTGAACTGGATGTTCTGAAAACTTTAAAAGGCAACGCGAGAGCCACACAGAGAGAAGTTGCAGAGGCTAATGGAGCTTCTCTAGGAAGTGTGAACGGTGCAATCGTTAAACTAAGAGAACTCGGATTCCTAAGTGCAGACAACAACATTACAGCAAAGGCGGAAGAGCTGCTAGCGGGATCGAAGCCGCAGAATGCAGTGATTTTGGCAGCTGGATTTGGCATGAGAATGGTTCCTATTAACACCGTATATCCGAAGGCCATGCTCAAGGTTCATGGCGAAGTTCTGATTGAACGATTAATCAGACAGCTTCATGAAGCTGGAATCACCAAGATTGACGTTGTGGTTGGATTCATGAAAGAAAGCTTTGAATACCTCATGGATGAATATGGCGTAAATCTGATTACAAATAGGGACTATGCGAGTAAGGAGAACCTCCACTCCCTCAAACTCGCAAGCAAGCAGCTTGGCAATACCTATGTGATTCCGTCAGATATCTGGTTCAAGGAAAATCCATTTGGACAGTGCGAACCATACTCTTGGTATATGGTGTCGGATAGCAAGAATGCGCACAGCAGAGTTAAACTAAACAGGAACAAGGAGCTCATAGATATCGGAAGTGATACGAACAAAAAACTAAAGATGATGGGTGTGGCATATATAAGCCGCGAGGATGCCGATGAAGTAAGGCGTAGGATTGTGAAATTCAGTAGCCGAGACGACTGCTACTGGGAGGATGCCTTGTATACGGAAACGAGACCTCGCAAGATGATTCTGCTTGGGAAAAAGATTCCAGAGAACTTCGCTGTGGGCATCAATACATACGATCAGCTGTGCACCTTTGATTCTGG
>NZ_CP016199.1:381879-433654 GCF_002243385.1 Mogibacterium pumilum
CGGAGAGCCTGCAGTCGGATGCAATCGATATACTTGCAAAAGTGTTTGATGTAGATACGAGTGAAATAACAAATATCGAAGTGCTCAAGAAAGGTATGACGAACAGATCATTCCTGTTCAAATGTAAGGGAGAAAAGTACATCATGAGAATACCTGGCGAGGGTACAGAAAGACTCATTAACAGAGAGCACGAGCACCAGGTGTATGAAGCAATAAAAAATAAGGGAATATGCGACGATATCATCTACTTTGATGTAAAAAATGGATATAAAGTAACGAAATTTCTCGAAGATACGCGCAATTGTGACCCCAAAAATTGGGAAGAAGTCGCAAAATGTATGAAGATTCTCAAGAAATTCCACAATTTAGATCTAAAAGTTGAGCATACATTTGATATATTCGGAGAAATTGAGCTCTATGAAGGTCTATGGGGTGAGAATAAATCGATTTATAGGGATTATGGTGCAACAAAGGAAAAGATTTACAAACTCAAGGAGTTCATTGAATCGCTCAATACGCACAAGTGCCTAGCGCACATTGATGCAGTTCCGGATAACTTCCTGTTCTGCGACGATGGAAGTGGAACGGATGATATTCGAATTATTGACTGGGAGTATGCAGGAATGCAGGATCCACACGTAGACATAGCAATGTTCTCGCTCTACAGCATGTATACGAAAGAAGAAGTAGATAAACTCTATGATATCTATTTTGATGGAACATGTGACGAAGTAGTTAGGGCAAAGATATACGCATATATCGCAGCTTGTGGACTGCTATGGTCTAACTGGTGCGAATATAAGAGGCAATTAGGTGTGGAATTTGGCGAATACTCGCTAAAACAATACAGATATGCCAAGGAATACTACAAATATGCTTCAGAATTGATAGAAAAGCTGTAATTTTGTAGAAAAAAGAAAGGAAAAAGCCGATATGAATGATAATAATAGCGTATCAGCTGCAAGAAAGCACATTGATTGGGTGATAACACTTGTGCCGCTAGCGATAATTTGTGGAATGAGTGTGTTGTTCTTTGTATTCCCTAATAAATCAAAGTCTGTGCTGACGGACATTCGTTATATACTTGGTGATAGATTTGGTTCATACTACCTGATTATCGGTGTTTTGATATTCTCAATGTCAATTTATATGGCATTTTCTAGATATGGAGACATCATTCTCGGGGGTCAAGATGAGAAGCCTAAGTACAGCTTCTTTACTTGGGGCGCGATGATGTTTACCTGCGGACTCGCTGCGGATATCCTGTTCTACTCTTTTGCAGAGTGGGTGCTATATGCGACAGACCCGCATGTAAAAAGCCTCGGTTCAATTCAAGAGTGGGCAGGCGTATTTCCGCTATTTCACTGGAGCTTAATTCCGTGGGCGTTTTACCTCGTGCTCGCGGTTTCGTTCGGATTCATGCTGCACGTTAGGAATAGAGATAAACAGAAATTCTCGGAGGCCTGCAGACCTATCCTAGGAAAACACACTGACGGAATACTAGGTAGACTAATCGACCTACTTGCTGTATTCGCACTCATCGCTGGAACTGCGACCACATTTAGTGTTGCTACTCCTCTGATGGCTAGCATCATCAAGATTGTGTTCCATGTGGAGTTGAGCCGTATCACACTTTCTATAATAATTCTGCTGATAACATGCGCGATTTACACGTATTCACTACTTCATGGGTTCAAGGGCATCAGCATCCTTGCAAAAATATGCATTTACCTGTTCTTTGGACTACTCGCATACGTGCTGTTCTTCGGCGGTAAGACGGGCTACATCATTGATACGGGAATAGAATCAATGGGCAGAATGATACAGCATTTTATCGGGTTATCCACATTCACAGACCCAGAGAGGAAGACCATGTTTCCACAGAATTACACCATATACTATTGGGCGTACTGGATGGTTTGGTGCGTTGCTGCTCCGTTCTTTATCGGAACGATTTCACGCGGCAGAACAGTAAGGCAGACTATCATTGGAGGATATGGCTTCGGTGCAGGGTCAACGATTATAAGCTTTATAATCCTGGGGAATTACTCTCTAGGTAAGGAGCTAGTCGACGGCATTCCGCTAATCAAGTCGTATACAGAGAATGGAGATATGTACAACCTTATCATCAATATTGTTAAGACACTTCCAGGTTCAACGATAGTGCTAATCGTCCTGATCCTAACCATGGTTGCCTTCTATGCTACCTCGTTCGATTCGATTGCATACATCGCATCGTGCTACAGCTATAGAAGACTTAAGGATGACGAGGTGCCAAATCGCATGATTCAGCTGATGTGGTGCCTGTTATTGATAGTCCTCCCGATTGCACTTCTGTTCTCAGAAAGCTCAATGAGCAATATTCAATCGGTCAGCATCATAGCAGCCTTTCCGATAGCCGCCGTCATAACGCTTATCGCGGTCAGCTTCCTAAAAGATGCGGGAGCATTCATGAAAGGACTAAAGGTTGGCACACCTAGAAAACTTACATCGACTGATGAAAATGAGATCGAAGAAGAGACACTAAAAGAATAACAAGAATAACAACCGTCATTTGTGGAATAAGAAAACGCAAGGAGTCAGATAATGCTAAAGGTCGATAACGCAGTAATATTAGCGGCAGGAGCATCCAGCAGATTTGCACCACTGTCATATGAGAGGCATAAGGCACTGATAGAAGTTAAAGGAGAAGTGCTGATTGAACGCCAGATAAGGCAGCTTAAAGAAGCTGGAATAAATGAAATATACATAGTTACAGGCTATAAAAAAGAACAGTTTGACTACCTCGAGGAAAAGTTTGGAGTACAGCTCGTTCATAATAGCGAGTACGCGGTTCGTAACAATCATTCGAGCATCTACGCGGTAAAGGATGTGCTTAAGAATTCTTATATTTGTTCGGCGGACAACTATTTTGCAGAGAATCCGTTTAATGATGCAGAAGAGGGAGCGTTTTACAGCGGGATATATGCAGATGGTTATACGAAAGAATGGTGCATGGAAACCGATCAAGATGGCTACATAACTGAAGTCAAGATTGGTGGAAATGACGAGTGGTATATGCTTGGGCACGTATTTTGGGATGAGGTGTTCAGCGAGAGGTTCATTGAGATTCTAAAGCAGAGCTACGAAGATGCCGAGATTATCGACAAACTATGGGAAGAGATATATATCGAGCACATCGGGGAGCTTAGGATGAAGCTAAAAAAATATTCTGCGGAATATATTTTTGAATTCGATACGCTTGATGAGCTTAGAGAGTTCGACAGATCGTATATTGACGATACGCGCTCGACGATTCTAAATGAGATTGCCGAGGAGCTAGGGGTAAAGGAGTCTGAATTAAAGGGATTTCAAGCGGTTAAGGCTGTAGACAATCGTGCGACTGGTTTTAAATTCTCGTGTGAAGGAAGGGAATACACTTACGATTACTGCTCTGAAAAGTTTATATGTCCGCCTTGCCAGTGGGGCGAGTGTGGAATTAATGTGAAATAATATAAAAATGAGGGTTATTTATCGCAATTTGCTAGCTTGTATGGGGTCTTGCGTTTTGACTAATTAGCTCATAATAGGTATAATATTATGATAAATTTCGCGTGATATGCGCAAAATTAGAAAGACTAATATACATGATGACTTCAAGGAAAGCAGGCATGATAATGGATATTAATAGCAAACTGAATTTTGACAAGGCATCTCTTATTAAGACGTGCTTACTTATAATCTGCGATTTAGTAGCAATCGAAGTTGCATCGTTTCTGGCGCTTTTTATAAGATTTGATTTCTCGCTAGATGAACCGATGGGTTCATACTGGGAGATGTTTAAGGGGCATCAATTTGTCGTGATGGCTCTTGGCATTATTATATTCGCAGTTTGTCATATGTATTCTAGCCTTTGGTCGTATGTAGGTATAAGAGATATGATTAACGTGCTCGTCGCGACTATTCTATATACGCTAATGGTTACTACGATATTTGCTTTCTTTGAACAGCGGAACTACGGGATGCCGAGAAGCTTCTATTTGCTTTCCGGTGGATTTTTATTTGCAATAACTTTCTTTGTCAGATTCGTTGCTAGAGCTGCAAGAGAGCTCAAGGGCATTGGAAACAGCCGTGGACAGGCCAAGAGAGCGATGATTATCGGTGCTGGTGCAGCTGGAGCAGGCCTCATCAAGGAGATCAAAGCGAACCCTAGCCTTAAAAAGAAAATTATTTGCCTAGTTGACGACGATGAGTCCAAGATTGGTAAGAGAATGAATGGCGTGCGAATTGCCGGCACAACAAAGGATATCGAGGCGCTCGCACAGAGGTACTCCATTAATCAGATTCTTCTTGCGATGCCATCCGCATCAGGAGAAGAAAAGAAGAGAATCCTTGATATATGCAAACAGACTGGCTGTGAGTTGATGATTGTTCCGGGAATATACCAGATTATTCGCGGTGATGTTAGTGTGTCGCAGCTCAAGCACGTAGATGTAAATGATCTTCTTGGCAGAGACCCTATCGAAGTCGATATAGACGGAATTATGGAGTACGTATCTGACAAGGTAGTAATGGTCACTGGTGCAGGTGGCTCCATCGGAAGCGAGCTCTGCAGACAGATAGCCAGCCACAATCCAAAACAGCTGGTTATGCTTGATATTTATGAAAATACTACTTATGAGATTCAGAATGAGCTTAAGAGAGAATTCCCTGAGCTCAATCTTGTCGTACTTATAGCATCTGTAAGAAACACAAAGAGAATTGACCACATCTTTGAGATGTATAGGCCGGAGATTGTATATCATGCGGCGGCACATAAGCACGTTCCGTTGATGGAGGCAAGTCCAAATGAAGCCGTTAAGAACAATGTTCTCGGTACATGGAAGATGGTACTCGCTTCAGATAAGTGGAATGTTAAGAAGTTCGTACTTATTTCGACAGATAAAGCAGTAAACCCAACCAGCATCATGGGAGCATCTAAGCGTCTGTGCGAAATGATTGTTCAGACATACAACAACAGATCCAATACGGAGTTTGTTGCGGTTAGATTCGGAAATGTGCTCGGAAGTCATGGAAGTGTTATTCCGCTGTTCAGAAGACAGATTGCAGAAGGCGGACCAGTAACGGTTACACACCCTGACATAATCAGATATTTTATGACAATTCCTGAAGCGGTTTCGTTGGTGCTGCAGGCAGGTGCATTTGCAAAGGGAGGAGAGATATTCGTTCTCGACATGGGTAAACCAGTCAAGATTGATGATCTAGCTAGAAACCTTATTCTACTCTCTGGGCTCAAGCCAGGAATTGATATAGAGATTAAATATGTCGGATTAAGACCGGGAGAGAAGTTATTTGAAGAATTACTGATGGACGAAGAGGGGCTTCAGGATACTGCGAACAAGATGATTCACATCGGTCATCCGATTAATATCGACGAGGAGAAGTTCATTAGCGAGCTCCAAGAGCTCAAGGGATATGTGGAAGCAGAACCTGACGATATCAAGAGGTATATCAAAAACATAGTCCCAACATATTCACCTAAAAATTAGAGTGTATAATAATATGGTTATTAAAAAATGCTAGGAGGCATATCGCAGATGAAAGTACCGTTTTCACCACCGGACATATCGGAGTTAGAGATTAACAGAGTTGTAGAAATTCTCAAATCTGGCTGGATTACAACCGGTCCAGAGGTTAAGGAGTTCGAGAGAAGAATTGCAGAGTACATCGGTGTTGATAAAGCTGTTGCGCTTTCTTCTGCTACGGCATCACTCGAGGCAGCTCTTCATATTTTGGGAGTTGGTGAAGAAGATGAGGTCATCGTTCCAGCATACACATATACAGCTTCAGCAAGCCCTGTGGTTCACAAGGGTGCGAAGCTGGTGATTATCGACTCAGCACCTGAAACTTTTGAAATGGACTATGACAAGGTTGCTGAGGCAATTAACGATAATACAAAGGCCGTAATACCTGTCGATTTAGGAGGAATGGTATGTGACTACGACAGATTATTTGAAATAGTAGAGGCAAAGAAAGATATCTTTAAGCCTGCAAATAAACTGCAAGAAGCACTTGGCAGAGTTGCGGTAATTTCCGACGGTGCACACGCTTTCGGTTCTATAAAGAAGGGCATTAAGGCGGGTGCCATAGCGGACTTCACATCGTTCTCTTTCCACGCAGTTAAGAATCTTACTACTGCTGAAGGCGGTGCTCTCTCGTGGAAGACCATTGAGGGCATAGATAACGATGAGCTCTATCATGAGCTTCAATTATACTCGCTGCACGGACAGTCTAAGGATGCACTATCTAAAAACAAAGCGGGTGCATGGGAATATGATGTAGTGTACCCAGCCTATAAGTGCAATATGACAAATATCAATGCGGCTATTGGAATCGCTCAGCTTGAGAGATACGACGGACTACTCGCGAGACGTAGGGAGCTCAACCAGAGATATGAGGCTGCGCTCGAGAAGCATGGAATTAAGGTTATGCATCATTACACAGATGAGATGACCTCGACAGGTCACCTATACTTGGTTAGGATTCCAGGAGCTTCCGTAGAGGATAGAAATGCAGTAATTCAGGATATGGCAGAGCGTGAAATTGCGTGTAACGTTCACTACAAGCCACTGCCGATGATGACTGCATACAAGAATCTTGGATTCGATATCGCAGATTACCCAAATGCTTATCACCAGTATGAGAACTTGATTTCATTACCAATCTTCTCGACGATGACCGATGAGCAGAATGAATACGTTATAGAAAATTTCGTTGATATACTTAAGAAGAGAGGACTTATTAAGTAGATGGTTTTGTGCAAGTGGAATGACTTACCGGAGCATATGAGATGCGATGAAGTAAAAGAATATTATGACATCCTAAGCTCTAGAAAAGGCTCGCTTATTGCAAAGAGAATATTTGATTTCGTCATTTCACTTCTGATGACTATCATTATTTCGCCGATACTTCTTATCTTAATCATGATGATAAAAGTCGACGATCCAGGCCCGGCGTTTTTCAGACAGGTAAGGGTGACTACAAACGGTAAAGAGTTCAGGATTTTTAAGTTCAGGACAATGGTTGTAAATGCGGAGAAACTTGGAGCACAAGTGACCAAAGAGAATGACCCAAGAGTTACCAAGATAGGACACAAGCTGAGAAAATACAGACTTGATGAGCTTCCGCAGCTTCTTAATGTAATAACTGGGGACATGTCCTTTGTCGGCACTAGACCGGAGGTTCCAAGATATGTGGATTGCTACTCCAAAGAGATGCTTGCAACACTGCTGCTGCCAGCGGGTGTAACGTCGGAGGCTAGTATTACATACAAGGATGAGAACGAAATCATCGGAAGTGCGGAGAATCCTGACGAGATGTACGTCGAGAAGGTTTTGCCAGAAAAGATGAAATACAACCTTGATGCTCTCAGGAACTTTAGCTTCCTTGGAGAAATCAAGACTATGCTTAAGACGGTTGGTGCCGTTATAAAGTAAGCTAGACGGAGATACATTGCAATCGCTACTACTTAAGTGAGCGCATTGGAGGATAGTTTGAAGATATTACTGATTAATCATTATGCTGGGTCGCCGGAAATGGGAATGGAAGTTCAGACCATATTATCTATCTCGCGAGTGGATCAGGCAGGGGCATGAAGTCACGATTATAGCGGGCGGATATTCGCACCTAAGAAAGGCAAATCCTAATGTCTCGAAGAATTTCGAGGAAAGGATGATTGACGGAATTCGTTATGTGTGGATTAAGACATCTTCATATAATCGCAATGGATTGGCACGTGCATTCAGTATGTTCGAATTCAGTAGAAAACTATTTTCCAATGCAGAATATATATCAGAACACTACCAGCCAGATGCAGTAATCGCATCTTCGACATATCCGCTTGATACTTACGGTGCGGACAAGATTGCAAAGCTCTCTGGTGCTAAGTATATTCATGAGGTTCACGACATGTGGCCCTCAACTCTGTACGAGCTAGGCGGAATGTCGAAGAGCAATCCGTTTGTAAAGCTTATGCAGCGTGCGGAAGATTTCGCATACAGACACTGTGACCAGGTAGTTTCGCTACTTGATCACTCTAAAGAATACATGGTTCAGCATGGCCTTGCTGAAGAAAAGTTTAACTGCATTACTAATGGTGTAATCAAAGAAGAGTGGGAAAATCCGGCACCAATTCCTGAAGAGCATAGCCAGATTCTAAACAGGATGAAGGATGAAGGAAAGTTCATAGTAGGCTATTTTGGTGGTCACTCCATATCCAATAATCTGGATATGCTCCTTGCCGTTGCAAAGAAAATAACTGATAAGGACGTATGCTTTGTGTTGGTTGGTGATGGCAGCTACAAGGATAGACTTATACAGAGTGCAAAGGATCAGGATATAGAGAACGTAGTGTTCCTTCCGGCAATTGACAAGGATGCCATTCCTAATCTCATCAGCTATTTCGACATAGTCACAATCTTTGCGGCAAATACGAAACTGTATAGATTCGGTATTTGTATGAACAAGATGTTCGATGCAATGATGGGCGGCAAGCCACTACTCATGTCGGTGACGACGCCTGAGACCTTAGTTGAAAAGGCAGAGGCGGGCATCGTTACAAAGGCGGGAGACGTAGAGAGCTATATCGAAGCGATAGAGAAGCTCAAGAGCCTACCGGTTGAAGAGCTCAAGAACATGGGAGTGCGTGGACACAACCTGGTTTCGGGTGAGTACACGTATGACAGATTGGCAAATAAATTCGTAGAGGTGATGAAGAAGAAGGGCAAGAGAATTCTACTTATCAACCACTACGCAGGTTCTCCTGAGATGGGAATGGAGTTTAGACCGTACTATATATCGAGGGAACTCGTGAAGAAGGGTCACGATGTAACTATTATCGCGGGTAGTTTTTCGCATCTTAGAAAGACGAACCCAGATATAACTGAAAATTTTACAGAGCAAGAAATCGACGGAATAAAGTACGCTTGGATCAAGACTGATGAGTACGAAAGCAATGGTGTTGCCAGAGCCTTCAGCATGTATCATTTCTGCAAGGCGCTCAATTCGAATAAAAAGAAAATTGTGGAGCACTATAAGCCGGATGTAGTTATCTCGTCATCGACCTATCCGCTCGACTCATACCCATCGTATCGTATTGCGAAGCTTGCTGGAGCTAAGTACATCCACGAAGTTCACGATATGTGGCCACTGACGCTTTACGAAGCAGGCGGAATGAGCAAGAAGAATCCGTTCGTAATCGCTATGCAGTTTGCGGAGGATCATGCATATAAGAAATCAGATGTTGTAGTTTCACTACTCCCTCACGCTAAGGAATACATGATTGAACATGGCATGAAGGCTGATCACTTCAGGTATATACCGAACGGAGTTGTGATAAATGAATGGGACGCAACAAGGAAAATCCCTGACGAGCACAGAGAGGCGTTTAAGAAGCTAAAGGCAGAAGGTAAATTCATTATTGGATACTTCGGAAGCCACGAGCTTTCATATGGGCTTCACAACCTGCTCGATGTTACTAAGCAGCTCAACGATGAAAAAGTTCATTTGGTTATGGTTGGAAAAGGTAAGCTTAAAGATGAACTTATCAATTATGCGGAGCAGAATGGAATCAGCAACGTGACATTCCTGCCACCAGTAGAGAAGGGAATAATCCCTGCAGTAATCGATAACTTTGACGCGATATTCATCGGAACAATCGAGTCGCCGCTGTACAGATTTGGAATCTGCATGAACAAAATGTTTGACTCCATGATGGCAGCGAAACCAATAGTTATGGCGATAACAACGCCATCCACACCTGTAAGTGAATCTGGATGCGGAATCATCACGAAATCGTGTGACAACGATGCTATAAAGGCTGCAATCAGAAAGATTCAGTCGATGAGTGATGAAGAACGAAGCCAGATGGGAATGCTTGGACGTGAAGCTGTACTGAGCAAGTACACGTATGAAAATATTGCAAGCGAATTTGAAAAGGTATTTGAATAGAAGGGGTGCATGTGATGAAGATAGTAACCGTAATTGGTGCAAGACCACAATTTATTAAGGCGGCTGCAGTTTCTCGTAAGCTGGAACAATTCTGCGAAGAGATAATCGTTCACACAGGCCAGCATTATGATGCGAATATGTCAGAGCTTTTCTTTGAAGAGCTACATATCCCCAAGCCAAAGTATAATCTAGGCGTGGGCTCCGGTTCACATGCAAGGCAAACAGCAGAGATGCTTATCGGAATTGAAGATATCCTTATCGAGGAGAATCCTGACTATCTAATGGTGTATGGAGATACTAATTCCACAGTTGCGGGAGCGCTTGCAGCATCCAAGATTCATATTCCGGTAATTCACGTGGAGGCGGGTCTAAGATCTTTCAACATGGCTATGCCTGAGGAGCAGAACAGAATCCTTACAGACCACATCTCGAGCCTACTTTTCTGTTCAACAGATGCGTCTATAGAGAATCTTGAGAATGAGGGAATTAAGAATGGTGTCCACAGAATCGGTGACGTAATGTGCGATGCGGTTCTTTACTATTCACAGGAGATAGACAAGAAGGCTCGCAGTCAGTATTTTGCAGACCTTAATTATATCTTCGGTGAGCGCGGTGAGATCGATAAGTGGTATCTATCCACAGTTCACAGAGCTGAGAATACTGATACACCAGAGAAGGTGCGCAAGATTCTCAAGACTTTCGAGAAGTTCGATGCACCGGTTATCCTCCCGGCTCATCCTAGAACAAGAAAGATGATTGAACAGGTTAACGAGGAGGAGAATCTACAGAATACAATTTGTGTAGAACCTATCGGTTACCTTGAAATGCTGTATTTTACAAAGAATGCGGTTAAGGTAGTGACTGATTCCGGCGGCCTACAGAAGGAAGCGTACATACTCGACACACCATGCGTAACTCTGCGTGAGCAAACGGAGTGGGTTGAGACGCTGAATGGAAACCACAATGTGCTCGCCCATATTGATGAAGCGGACATACTTGATAAAGTTAACAATACCGTTATTTCTAATGAAAAAGAAAACTACTATGGTGCGGGAGACGCAGCAGAAAAGCTAGTTAAAACGATTATTTCGGGGGAATAAAATGTCAGATTACTTTGTGCATGAGAGTAGCTACGTAGATGATAATGTAGAAATAGGAAAAGGAACTAAGATTTGGCACTTCTGCCATGTTCAGCCTGGAGCTAAGATAGGTGAGAATTGCTCGCTTGGACAGAATGTAAACATTGCCAACAACGTGCAGATTGGCGACAGAGTAAAGATTCAGAATAACGTATCGGTTTACGAAGGTGTTACACTCGAAGACGGTGTATTCTGCGGACCATCCTGTGTATTTACAAATGATCTTACACCAAGGGCACGTTACCCAAAAGGTTCTGAGAACTACGGGAAGACGCTCGTTAAAGAAGGAGCATCCATCGGTGCTAACGCAACAATCGTATGCGGACATACCGTTGGAAAGTGCGCGATGGTAGCAGCAGGGGCAGTTGTAACTAAGGATGTACCAGACTATACACTAGTAGTTGGAGTACCTGCAGTTCCAGCAGCTAAGCTCGACGAATTCGGCAATATAATAGAATGGTTCAACAGATAACTCGGTCAGAAAAGGGGAAGAATATGAATATAAAGGAACGTTTACTCGAGAAAATCGCAAAGCGTGACATTACTGTAGGAGTTGTAGGCCTAGGATATGTAGGTCTTCCGCTTGCTGTTGAAAAAGCTAAGGCGGGTTTCAAGACCATCGGCTTCGACGTGCAGGAAGAAAAAGTTAAGATGGTAAACGAGGGACACAACTACATCGGTGATGTTGTAAATGAAGACCTCAAGGAGCTCGTAGAGAGCGGTATGATGAAGGCGACATCAGACTTCTCGTTCGTAAAGGATGTTGATTTCATCGCTATTTGCGTACCTACTCCTCTTGATAAGCACCAAGAGCCAGATATAAGCTATGTAAAGTCCTCCACAGAGGCTATTTCAAAGCACCTATCTCGTGACACAATGGTTGTTCTCGAGTCCACAACTTATCCGGGAACTACTGAGGAGCTGCTACTTCCTATCCTTGAAGAGGGTTCTGGACTAAAGTGTGGAGAGGACTTCTACCTCGGATTCTCACCTGAGCGTGTTGACCCAGGTAACGTGATTTACAAGACAAAGAACACACCAAAGGTAGTTGGAGCTGTTGGCAAAGACGCAACAGAAGTAATTTCTGCGATGTATAGAGAAGTTCTCGAGGGAGAGATTTACGAAGTGTCTTCACCAGCTATCGCTGAGATGGAAAAGATCCTAGAGAATACATACAGAAATATCAACATCGGTCTTGTTAATGAGCTTGCGATGCTCTGCAACAAGATGGAGATTTCTCTATGGGAGGTAATTGAGGCCGCAAAGACTAAGCCATACGGCTTCCAGGCGTTCTATCCAGGCCCTGGTCTCGGTGGACACTGCATCCCTCTTGACCCATATTACCTAACATGGAAGGCAAGAGAGTTTGGTTTCCACACATCGATGATTGAGAGCTCAATGATTATCAATGATAAGATGCCTGAGTACACAGTAGACAGAGCTGCAGCGGTTCTCAACAACCACAAGAAAGCTCTCAACGGATCAAAGATTCTCGTTCTAGGAGTTGCTTACAAAAATAATATCGATGACTATAGAGAGAGCCCAGCTCTTAACGTAATCGACATTCTCAAGGAGAGAGGTGCAGAGACTGATTTCTACGATCCATGGATTCCAAAGTACAAGAGACATGGTGAGTGGCATGAAGGCATCTGTGAGATTAATGCTGATATAATCAAGGGATACGATCTTATCCTCGTTGCAACAGCTCATGATGCATACGACTATGAGATGATTAGAGAGAATGCAGTTGCAATATTCGATACTCGTAACGCATTCAAGGACGTAAAGGAAAGAGATAACATTTCTCTCCTATAAGCCCGGCACAATATAGACACTATAGTAATTAAAATTCCGGAGGACATGTAAATGAAATATGCATTGATTGGATGCGGTAGAATCGCAACAAATCACGTGACTGCTGCAGTAAATAATAATCTAGAGATAGTTGCGGTATGCGATATCGTGCCAGAGAAGATGGAAGAGATTCTTGCAAAGCACAACTTGGCTGATGATAAATCAATCAAGAGATATACCGACTATAAGCAGATGCTCGAAGAGAACGAACTTGAGCTTATCAGTATTGCGACTGAGAGTGGCAAGCACGCAGCAATTGCACTAGATGTAATCGATGCAGGAGTTAGCGTAATTATTGAAAAGCCTATGGCTATGAATATCGCTGATGCTGAAGAGATTATCAAGAGAGCTGCTGAGAAGAACGTAAAGGTTTCGGCTTGTCACCAGAACAGATTCAACGTAGCTATTCAGGAAGTTAGAAAGGCTGTCGAAGGAGAGCGTTTCGGAAAGCTTTCCCACGCATCTATCAATGTTCGCTGGAATAGAAACAAAGGATATTATGACCAAGCTCCTTGGAGAGGGACTTGGGAAGAAGATGGCGGCTGCTTGATGAACCAGTGCATCCACGGAATCGACCTTCTCAGATGGATGATGGGAGATGAGGTAGTGGAAGTTTATGGAGCAACTAGACAACAGTTCCATGATTATCTTGAAGCTGAAGATGTTGGCTGTGCTGTTGTTAAGTTTAAGAACGGCGCAATCGGAACTATTGAGGGAACTACTAACGTATACCCTCAGAACCTCGAAGAGACGCTGTATATATTTGGAGAAAACGGTACAGTCAAGGTTGGAGGCAAGTCCACCAACACGATTGATGTGTGGGATTTCAAAGATGAAACTGCTGAAGACCAGAAGAACAAGGGGCTAGAAGAAGAGACGAGCAATGTATATGGCAATGGTCATACAAGCCTATTTGCCGATGTAATCGAAGCGATTAAGGGAGACAGAGCACCTTACGTAGATGGAGTTGCTGGAAGAAATGCACTTGAGATGGTTCTCGCTATATATAAGAGCCAGAAGGAAGGTGTGCCAGTGAGACTTCCATTGACAGATTTTGCAAGCACTGACATGCGAGGAGAATTCAAGTAGAAGCGGAGGGAGACAATGGAATTTAGAGATTTAAAGAAGCAGTATGCTGCTCTCAAAAATGACATAGATCAACAGATTGACGAAGTAATTGCTAGTAGCAGATTTATCGGAGGCGGTAAGGTTTCCGAGCTTGAAGAAAAGCTAGCTGAATATGTTGGTGTTAAGCACTGCGTGACTTGTGCAAATGGAACCGACGCTCTTGAGCTTGCACTCATGGCGTGGGGAGTTGGGAAGGGTGATGCTGTATTCGTTCCTGACTTTACGTTTTTCTCATCCGGAGAGGTTGTTTCAATCTTAGGAGCAACACCAGTTTTCGTTGATGTAGACGAAGATACTTTCAATATGGATCCTGTATCACTAGAAGAGGCAATAGCTGCAGTAGCTGCTGAGGGCGAACTCAAGCCTAGCGTAGTAGTGCCAGTTGACCTGTTCGGACTACCTGCTAACTTTACAGAGATTAGAAAAATCGCTATGAAGCATGGTCTTAAGGTTCTCGAAGACGGAGCACAGGGCTTCGGCGGTGAGATTAATGGCAAGAAGGCATGCAGCTTCGGAGATATCTCGACAACTTCATTCTTCCCAGCGAAGCCACTCGGATGCTATGGAGATGGCGGAGCGATATTTACAAACGATGGTGAAGCAGCTGAGCTTATCAGATCATACTGTGTGCACGGTAAGGGCAAGATGAAGTACGATAACGTACGTATCGGTATGAATTCAAGACTTGACTCGATTCAGGCGGGAATTCTGCTCCCTAAACTAGCGGCATTTGCAGATTACGAAGTTACAGACGTGAATAGTGCGGCGGACAGGTACACAGAGCTTCTAGAGGGTGTTGTAACTACACCAGTGATTCCTGACGGATTCCTTAGCAGCTGGGCACAGTACACCATCAAGCTTGAGAGCAGAGAACAGAGAGATGCATTACAGGCGCACCTCAAGGAGAAATCAATTCCGTCGATGATTTACTATCCTAAGCAGATGCACAATCAGGAAGCATTTGGTGGCGAGAATAGATTTGGAATTGACTACTCTGTTACGAACAAGCTATGTGACACAGTTCTGTCACTACCAATTCACCCATATATCTCAGATGAGGATGTGGAAGAAGTTGTATCAGTAATTAAGGAGTTTTTAGACCAGTAAGTATGCGGGATAAAATTAAATTTATATATCAGAAGGGCTTAGTCCATATAATGGGCTCGGGACTTCTCAACAAGGTGTTTACGTTTATCGGAAACGTCTTCGTTGTCAGGTTCCTAACCAAGCGCGAGTACGGTATTTTTGGATACGCGGATAACATCATGTCCTTCTTTTTGATTCTGAATGGAATGGGCATCATATATGGCATGCTCCAATTCTGTTCAGAGCAGAGACCCGAAGAGGAAAAAGAGGCTTATTATTGGTTTTCGTTCAAGTTCGGAATGGTCTTTAACTTTGCAATCGCAATAGGTGTATTTTTATGTGCGATGTTTGCACCGTTAAAGGTGGATGAAGCGAGGCCGGTATTGATGGTGTACGCGCTATATCCATTGACATATTACATATATCAATACTATTGCTTGCTGATGAGATGCAAGCGAGAGAATAAACGATACGCTCTGTTATCGAATCTCAATGCCTTCATATACATGGCGGTTGAGATTGTAGGAGCTTATTACATAAAAGTAAGTGGAATTATCATTGCTCTTTACCTCGCAACGATAATTACCTCGTTCTTCGGAATGAGATTTTACTCAATCAGGACACTCAGGAATGCACATTATCTATCAAAGCACCAGAAGCTTGAGCTGATAAAGTATTCAGCGTATGTATGTGCGAACACGATGATTTCGAACCTGCTTATCCTGATGGACGTATTCCTGATAGGTTACATTATAGTAAGTCCTGAAAAGATTGCTGTATACAAGGTTGCGGCGACAATACCCGAAGCCTTAATAGTAATACCTAACAGCGTCGTGATGTTCGTATATCCATATTTTGCAGAGCATAATATGGAATACGGATGGATTAAGTATAACGCCAAACGTCTAATTGGAATCACTGCCATTATGAATTTTGTTGTTGCAGGGATGCTATTTGTTTTAGCTCCATGGATAATAAAGTTGTTATGGGGTGTTAAGTATATGGGTGCCGTTTCAGTGTTCAGAATACTTTCTGTTAACTACTTCGTGTCATCGACTCTTAGAGTTAACGTGAGCAACTTGCTCGCAAGCTTACGAAAGGTGAAGCTGAACTTTTACATCAATATTGTAGCGGGTATAAGCAATGTGGTTCTCGATGCCTTACTAATCAAGTATTTGGGAATCGAGGGTGCAGCATGGGCGACACTAACAGTCGTTGTAATTACGACGGCAATGCTAATACCAGCACTTATACACAGCATACGTGATCTCAAGAAGCTGGAGCCAATAAACAGTTAACAGACAGGCGATTTTAAAGAATGGAGCTTAAACAAATGGGTTATGCAAGAAAATATCGAAGAAGCAAATTCAATACGTTTACTAAAATATGGTCATTGTTTTATCTAATAGCACTACTAGTATTTGTTTCAGCGATGCTAGTCCTAGATGTAATCCCATCAAAGATATTGCTGGGGGCATTCGTTGCACTTCTTATAATAAGTGCAATATTCTTCATACAGCTATTTAGAGACAACATCAAGAAATCTAGAAAAATCACGGCATTTATCCTGAGCTTGATTCTGATGATTGTATACACTGTTGGAACTGCATATGCGGTTGCTACGCATGAGTTCCTCGGACAGGTTACAGCTAAGAAGAAGGCAGAGGATGCTGTAGATGTAACGAGTAAGCCATTTAACATTTATATAAGTGGAATGGACACTACTGGCAAAATCACTGAAGAGGCCCGTAGTGATGTTAATATGATTATCACGGTAAATCCTAAGACTCACAAGATTCTGATGACTTCGATTCCGCGAGACTACCTCGTTGAGCTACAGAACGGTGAGAAGGATAAGCTAACACATACAGGTATGATGGGTATCGATGAGACGACGTCTGATGTGGAAGACCTTCTAGGTATTAAGATCAACTACTATGTAAAGGTTAACTACAACACGCTTAAGGACCTTGTAAATTCCATCGGCGGAATCACAATCAACTCCGATAAGGCTTTCATATCGTATATAGGTAGATACCAGTTTGTACAGGGCGAGAACGAACTTGACGGCGCTAAGGCACTTGCATATGCAAGAGAGAGACGTGCTTACAGCGATGGTGATAATCATCGAGTTCGTAACCAGCAGGATGTTCTAAAGGCGATAGTGAATAAGCTTACAGGCTCTACAACACTGCTAACTAGATATAACAAAATCCTCAAGTATCTCGCGCCAACTATGGAGATGAACCTTACAAGAGCTGAAGTTAAGGCTCTCGTTAAGTTCCAGATTGGAAAGAATCCAAAGTGGAAGTTCGAGTCCAATTCACTAGAAGGATACGATGCTTTTGCTACTGTATATTCAAGCGGAAATCAGCAACTATATGTTATGAAGCCTGATGAAGAGAGCATAAAGAAGGCTCGTCAGAAGATTAAAGAAATACAGCATCCAAAGTCAAAGTCAAAGAACAAAGACAACGGCAATGATGATATTGAGAGTGAGAGCAGCGAAGATGACAACCTATAATGTAGATGCATTTCCTGAGATAAAGGACGTTCAGAGAGTTGAGCTCGATATACTGACAAAAGTCGCAAGGCTTTGTGATGAGAAAGGGCTCACATATTTTATCGAGAGCGGATCTGCACTTGGCGCGGTTAGACATGGTGGATTCATTCCTTGGGATGACGATATAGACATTGGAATGCCTCGCCAGGATTATGAGAAATTTTTAGAAATTGCACAGGAAGAACTAGGTGATGGCTACTTTGTACAGACTAGAAAGACAGACCCTAATGCACCGTTCTCATTTGCGAAAGTGAGAAAGAACGGCACGACCTTCATAGAGTGGAATAAGCGCAACATCAAGATGCATCACGGTATCTATATCGATATATTCCCCTACGATGGGCTTCCGAATGAAGGCCTTGATGAACATATCGATAAGTGCTTGAAGCTCAACAAATTTCAATTTAAGAAATATATTCCCGACAGAGTAGGTGTTCCACAGGAGGGTCTTAAATGGAAGATTGGAGCTTTAGCGAGAAGGATGCAGTATTATCTTTTGAAGCTATATCCAGAGAGTCTACTCGAAGGAAAGATTGAGAAAGAGTATAAGCGATATGAGACGAAGACAGGAGAACAAGGATTCTGTACATGCTTCTCCTTTGTGGATAGGATCATCTTTCCAAACGAGCTGCTATTCCCTCCTCAAAAGATTGCGTTTGAAGGTGAGGAGTTCTATGCGCCTGCAAAACTCGAAGAATACTTAACACTTATGTATGGTGATTATAATCAGCTTCCTCCTGTTGAGGATCGCGTTGGTCATAGACCAGTTGAAGTGTCAGTGACAGAGGAGCTATTTACCCGCTAGTGCAGGGTAGTGAAAGGACTAGATTGTGCTAATTTTACTGTCGTGGATTTTGAATATACTTATTCTGCTATACGAGTGGAGGAAGAAGTCGCTGGGGATGGTTCTCTGGTCGATGCTTTTTGTAGTATTTACAATCCCTAACACAGCACATGCGTATTCAGGAGACTATTCCGAGGTAACGATTGTCAATGCTACCATGTTAGCAGTGCTATTCATGGCAGTTTACATGTTTACGAGATTCCTCTATTTTGCAAAGTTCAATGCGGAAAAGATAGAGATGGAAGTATCTGATTTTGAGGAGACTCCAGAGGCACTTTTTAGAATGATTTTCTTCGTATACCTCATATGCTTCGCGATTGTAGCGATAGGGTTCTACGGCAGAGGATATTCGCTTTTCAACTCGACATGGACACAGACTCTCGATATGCCGCAGACATCTATAGAGATCATGGCAGGGAAAGTAATGGTTGCTTTCTCTGGAATCGGATTTGCCTGCCTATGCAAGAAGAAGTATCTGTGTTTCGTGATAGCATTTGCAATTTACCTATTCTGCGCACTTTATTCAAAATCGAGATATAACCTGCTTGGATTTGTAACGCCGTTCATCATCTACTTCTTATTCAACAAGAACAATAAGAAGGTAGCAATCGGAGTGTCGGCGGGTGTAATCCTTGTGTTCTCGGTATTTGTATTCCAGCAGATTAGATGGCTTGGAGATATCACGATGCTGCCAAAGGTAGGACTTGGCGAGATACTTAAGCGCTCCGTTGACTATATGAGAAAAGGTGGCGGAGAGCTAGGGCTTATCAAGGCATACTATTACTTCGTTGAACACAACAACAACTTCCCTAAGTTCGGTATGGCTCTAGGCTATATGAGATTGACGCTGCTATTCGTTCCAGCGAGCATTGCCAAGTTCAAACCGAGGGATTTTGCAATAGACATGTACAAAGAATGGAAACACATTGACAACCCTCGAGGAACTATGCATCCAACTCTTTATGGAGATGTTTTTGCGAACTTTGGGTTCATGTGCTTCTTGACTGGAATCGTATACGGAATATTGGTTTCTTTTATCGATGAACTGATAAAGGCAACCAAAGACCCAACGATGAGATGTATGAAGGTGAGTATGGTCTGCACACTGTATATTCTTATCGGTAGAGGTGCGACATACAATGCTATATTTAACTATATTATCGGAGCACTCGTACTAGATATCATATACGCGGTTTATAAAATATGGAGGAGGGCAAGTGAAAATACTGTTCATCAGTGCAGCAAATAAAAATTTTGACGGCAGAACGAGAGCCTTGCTCGTTGTTCTAAATTCATTTGCTGACGTCATAGACATAACCACAACACAGGAAGATGATTTCGCAGATAACAGTTCATATTATGTGAACTGTAAGTCATATAAGGAGTTCATACGCAAGGCCATAGATATTGGTAAAGAGCATGGAGATGTGGATTTCATCTTTGCTGATAACAGAAAAGCAACTATTCCAGCACTCAAGCTCAACAAGATTCTGAAGCCTAAGGCTGTAATCTACGATGCTAGAGAGCTGTATCTGCAGAGAGAGACTCGTGGATTTGCGAGCAAGGTGGGTTGTTTCTTCGAATCACGCATGATTGCGAAAGCGGCACTCACAGTATGTGCAAATGAAGAACGCAAGCAGGTCATGGAGAAAGAGTACGGTAAGATTGGAACAATCCTCGTGTTCGAGAACTTCCGAAAGTTGTCATATTCAAAAGATTTCTCAGAGGAAGTAATGAATCTGAAGTTCGACTATCTGAATGGAGATGATTCGTTTAAGATCGTTTCAACAGCAGGGTGTGAGCTAGAGCGAGGCACAAAGGAGCTTATCGAGGCAGCGGCGAAACTTAACTTCAATAATACATTGTACTTAGTTGGTTGCAAGGAAAATGCAGAAAAGCATGAGATTGAAGCTTTTATCAAAGATCGTGGAATCGAGAACGTAAAACTTGTACCTAGACTAAATCAGGATGAACTCAAGTACTTTGTTTCCAAGTGCGATGTAGGAATCGCGATGTATCATAAGAAGAATTCAAACAATCTCTACTGCTCGTCAGGAAAGATTTACGAATATGCATATGAAGGGATTGCGGTCTCAACGACTGATAATCCACCTATGAAGAGAGTCTTGGATGAGTACGAAATCGGAGCATATGATAGCGATATTGGTAAAGCATTGGTGAGTGTCCACGATAATATGGACACTATAAAGGAGAATATAAAGACATTTGTCGGAAATCGAGTAGTCGAGAAGAAACAAGAAGAATTTGCAGTCGATATAAGAAAGTGTATGGAGGACTTACAAAATGGAAAATAGTTTTGAGAAGAGAATTATCGAACTAGTTAAGAAGTATGCGGTAGTAATGATTATCTGCATGGCAGTTTGCGCAGTTGTAATGGCTAAGGTTGAAGGCTCCAAGGCTAGCACTTCATACAAGGCGAAGCTCACGGTGGCAGTTACACCTGTTGACGGATATCAAAACAGTACTCTTGATGACATCAAGAAGAACGAGGAACTTGTTGGGCTCTATGCAAAGATTTCGACATCATCGAAGACTCTTGACCGCGTTGCTGAGTATGCAGGACTAGATGAGAATGGTAGAATCGCACTCAACTCAAGAGTTGCCGTTGACATTGCTAAGGAAGGTCAGTTTGTAGATATCTATATCACTGCTGATACTGAAGATGAAGCTCTCAAGCTGGCAGATGCGGAAGCTAAGGCATTCGTTGAGGTAGGTAAAGAGGTAAGAGGTGAAGATATGTTAAAGGTTATCTCAATGCCTAAAAAACCTCTCGAAGTTGAGAGCGTAAGCAAGAAGGGGTACTATGCGACAGGCGGTGTTGCAGGTATCTTTGTTGGAATCATCGTAAGTGCACTACTAGAGATGAGAAGGAAGAAGCTAACAAAATAAGAGAGGTTCATAGGTCAGTATTATAAGAAAGCAAATTATAATAAAAAGAATTGGATAAGGTGTTGAGATGACTGACATAAAGACAGACGATTATACGAAGAATTTCCCAGAACTTAAGTCTGTGCAGAAAATCGAATTAGGCATCCTTATTGAATTCGATAGGGTGTGTAGGAAGAATAATCTGTGCTATTTTCTAGATAGTGGGACAGCGCTAGGTGCCGCTAGGCACAAAGGCTTTATACCTTGGGATGACGACATTGACGTCGGTATGCCAAGACCAGACTACGATAGATTTATGGAAATTGCCAAGGATGAACTCGGTGAAGAATTCTTCCTTCAGAACCTAGAGACTGACCCGAAAATACCGTTTCCTTATGCAAAGATAAGGAAGAATGGCACGGAGTTTGTCGAGTGGAATAAGAGAAACATCGATATGCATCATGGTATCTATATCGATATTTTCCCATATGACAGGCTGCCGGAGGATGGCATAGATGAGTACATGGACTACTGTCGTGAACTTAACAAGAAACTATTTAAGAGAAGAATCCCTGATAGGGTCGGTCTTCCTCAGTCTGGCTTAAAGTGGAAAATCGGTGCAATTGCCAGAAGATTACAGTACTTGGCTATGCAGCTTACACCTGAGAAAAGCCTTCTAGAGAAGCTAGACCATGACTACACAAAATACGAATATCTCGGATTCGAATCTGGAAAGTCAACATGTCACTCGGTTTCTACAAAGGTTGCATATTCAAATGATACGCTGTTTCCGCCAAAAGAGATTGAGTTTGAAGGTCACAGATTCTATGCTCCTGCTGACATGGATACGTACCTAACAGATATGTATGGGGATTATATGAAGCTCCCACCAGTTGAGAGCAGGGTAGGACACAGGCCTTTCGTAGTGTCGTTGGAGGAAAAGTAATGCAAGCGATAATATTAGCTGCAGGAATGGGAAAACGCCTAAAGAAGCTTACTCAAAATAACACTAAGTGCATGGTAAAAGTCAATGGTATGACCATGATTGAGCGCATGCTACGTCAAATTGATAAGCGAGGTGTATCAAGGATTGTAATAGTTGTCGGATATGAAAGAGAGAAACTCAAGGAGTATATCAGTACTCTAGATATAAGCGCACCGATTCAATATATCGATAATCCAATATATGATAGCACCAACAACATATATTCACTCTCACTAGCATCGGAGCTTCTAATAGAGGAAGATACTCTGCTATTTGAGAGCGATTTAATATTTGAGGACAGTATTCTCGATGCCCTCATAGACGATCCGCGCGAGACACTGGCGCTTGTAGATAAGTACGAGAGTTGGATGGACGGGACTGTCGTAAAAATTGATAATAACGACAACATCATCGACTTTGTACCTGGGAAGAACTTCGTGTTTGAAGATATCCCATCCTACTACAAAACAGTAAATATCTATAAATTTTCAAAGGACTTTTCCACTCGAAAGTATGTGCCATTTCTGAACGCTTATCAGAAAGCACTCGGAGCTAACGAGTATTATGAGCAAGTGCTCAAAGTTATTACAATGATTGAAAAGCCTGAAATTCAGGCAAAGAGGCTCACTGGTCAGAAGTGGTACGAAATTGATGATGTCCAAGACCTAGATATTGCGGAAAGCATATTTAGAACGGATGAGGGCGAGGTTTATAATGCGATAAGCGGCAGATTCGGAGGATATTGGAGATATCCAAAGATGCTCGACTATTGCTATCCTATAAATCCATACTATCCACCGCAGAGGTTGATGAATGAGATTAAAGCGAACATAGAAACTTTGATTACAGAGAGTCCATCGGGTATGCATGTGGTGAGCCTGCTAGCAGCAAAGGTGCTTGACGTGGACGAAGATAAGATTGTTGTCGGAAATGGGGCTTCGGAGATTATAAAAAGTGTAATCGAAGAGTCTAGCGGAAAGGTTGGGTTTATAAGCCCCTCTTTTGAAGAGTATTACAATCGTTGCGAAGAGGATAGGCGCGTTGTATATAAGTCAGAAAGTATAGACTTCTCATATTCAGTGGATAATCTAATCAATCACTTTAGAGACAAAGAGATTTCTTCACTCGTAGTTATCAACCCGGACAATCCTACTGGAAATTATATTCCGAAGGAAGATGTCTTAAAGCTTGCTAAATGGTGTGAATATAAGGGTATTCAGCTAATCTATGACGAGTCATTTATTGATTACGCAATGGATGAGCAGGGTTCGATCATATCAAGTGGAGAGTATGAGCAGTTTGCAAACATGCTGGTTATCAAGTCGATTTCAAAGGCGCATGGTGTGCAGGGACTAAGACTTGGCGTTGGAGTTTCTGTAAATAGTGAGAAGATATCTGCGCTTAAGAAATCGCTAACCATATGGAATATCAACTCAATATCTGAGTTTTACCTTCAGATAGCCGAGAAATATGCAAAGAGCTATAAGGCAGCAATATGCAGCTTCAAAGAGACTCGCGAAAAATATTTAAAAGAACTAAAGACAATAACATCGCTGAGAGTATTCAACACAGAGGCTAACTTCGTCATGGTTGAACTGCTTGGTTGCTGTAAGGCCACTGACTTTTGTGGTAAGATGCTCAGAGACAATGGTATCTTAATCAAGGATTTGAGCAAGAAAGCAGGACTCTCGGACAGACAGCTCATCAGACTATCAATCAGAACGGAAGATGAGAATGCACAGGTTGTGCAGGCGATTAGGACATATTTTGATAAATAGCATTTAATGGGGAGTTTCTGTAAATACGAGGGACGTAATCAGTAGATACTTATATTCGACGAAGATTGTGCTAGGGACGAGCGATTTAAAGTAATAATTACTAGGCTTAAGTAGGAAAGAGACGAAAGAACAATGTACGAATTTAAAACTTTAAATCACATGATGGTATTTATAGACAGGATAGCCAGCAGTGTAAAGATAAAGAAGGGTCAGAGCACGGTCATTTCTCTATCGGTATTTGGAATGATGATGACGGCCTTTTGTAAATTTTCTTTTTTCACGGAAAAGTTATCGCAGTCTGGAATCCCTACACGGATGGTAAGTGTTGTTAGTAGCGGTATGTTCTTCGTGTTCTTGATACTGGTGTTTATATCTTTGGATAGGAACGAGAGCAAGCAAGTTGAGTTTAATGCATGGCTGGGGGTGCCACTTTCGCTAATAGTTGCAGCGTACATGGTTACGGGAGTAGTGGAAAAAGCACCAAAACAAATTGTGTGGGCACTCATATACAGCGTCGTATTCGTTCCAATCTCGTATAGACTTGCCAATGAAAGAAATCGAAAGATATTCGTTAACGGCCTGGCGAATGGCATTGCTGCTTTTGGAATATTCGTTTTAGTTTTAAATATCGTATTTTCGCCGATAGTCGCAAAGAACTCGTACTATGGACCGAGATATACTGGCGTTTTAACGAACCCGACTATACTCGGTTATAACCTAAATACATTTATAGCAGCATATGTATATATAATTTACAAGAAGATTTTCATAGATAAAGCAGACTTTAGAAAGCTGTCAAGCGGCTTAGTTCTTGCAATTGCGATATGGGGCCTGAGCATGTCCTGGTGTGCGATACTTCTTACAAAAAGTAGAGGTTCGTTTCTCGGCATACTTGGAATCATGTTTTTCTTTGCGGCTATCGTGATAAAAGGACTTGTGAAGACTCGCATTGAAACCAAGAATTTACTTACGATTCTTGCCATTGCAGTTGTTATGATCACATCTGCCTACAAGTTCTCGGATAATATACTACAGAAAAATTTAAAAGCTCTAAATATCAAAGGACATTACACTATTACTCATATGATGTTCGGAAGAATGCAAGAAATGAGCAATTTTAAAAATGTCGATGAATATCATTTTGATTATATGGAGCCGGAAAACTTGACAGAGACTCAGAGAAAGGTATGGCGCGATTTAGATAAACTTACAACGCATAGAGTCTGGATTTGGTATATCTATTCGCAGCATCTTGGCTTTATAGGACACAAGAGCAGAACGTTTATCATTCCTGGATATACGAAGGGTTTCGAGAGACAGTCACACAATGCGACCCTCGAGGTCACATTTAATGGAGGATATATTGCTGGTTTTGGCTTCTTGATAATTGAGGTAACAACCGGAATTTATGCTTTGATTACATTGTTTAGAAAAAAAGAATATACTGACAATAATTTAGAGATGCTTTTCTTATCACTCGCAGCAATAGCATTTTGCATAAATGGTGTGTTTTCTACGATTAATACGCTGACGACATATTCAATAACCATGATGTATTACATGGCATTGACGACAACGGGATTTAGAAATAGCAAGAAAACAGAAGATTAGGTATAGGCATTAGATTGAAATTATTTTAGAGGTAATCATGAAAAAGGTTATGTTGGTCTTCGGGACAAGACCAGAAGCAATTAAAATGTGCCCACTTGTAAAGGAATTGAAGAAGAGACCGGGAATAGAGACATGCGTGTGCGTAACTGGACAGCACAGACAGATGCTAGATCAGGTTCTCGAGACTTTTCAGGTGGTGCCGGATTATGACCTTTCGATAATGAAGGAGAAACAGACACTATTCGACGTTACGACTAATATCCTTGAGAAGATTAGAGAAGTACTTGTTAGTGAAAATCCTGATGTAGTTCTCGTACATGGAGACACTACTACGACATTCGTAACGGCATTGGCGTGCTTTTATCTACAGATTTCTGTGGGACACGTAGAAGCTGGACTAAGAACGTATAACATCAAATCGCCGTTCCCAGAGGAGTTTAACAGACAGGCAGTTGGCATAGTTGCAGAGTACAACTTCGCACCAACAGAGAAGAGCAAGATGAACCTCGTAAATGAGGGTAAGTCTGCTGAGAGAATTTGGATAACAGGTAACACGGCAATAGATGCACTAAGCACGACTGTTAAGGGTGATTATTCAAACGAGCATCTAGATTGGGCTTCTGATTCGAGACTTATTCTTATCACTGCTCATCGTAGAGAAAATCTCGGCGAGCCTATGCACAACATGTTTAGAGCGATTCGTCGCGTAATGGATGAGAATCCAGACGTGAAAGCAATCTATCCAATTCACATGAATCCGGCTGTAAGACAGGCGGCAGAAGATGTGTTTGGCGAGAGCTCTCCAGGCGGAAAGGAAGAGCGCATCAGAATCATTGAGCCGCTCGACGTACTGGACTTCCACAATTTCTTGAACCGCAGCTATCTGATTCTGACAGATTCTGGCGGAATTCAGGAGGAGGCCCCTAGCCTTGGAAAGCCAGTTCTCGTAATGAGAGACACTACCGAACGTCCAGAGGGAATTCAGGCAGGCACGCTCAAACTTGTCGGAACGGAAGAAGAGACCATTTATAAAGAGTTCTCAAGACTTCTGACTGATATGGAGGAGTACAAGGCTATGAGCAGGGCATCAAATCCTTACGGTGATGGACATGCGAGCGAGCGCATAGCTGATATTTTGGAGTTTGGCGAGGTAAGACGATAATAGTACCAAACGCTTGCCATATTAAAATTTAACATGATACAATGGAATGGCGCTATATAGCGCCATTTTCTAAATTAAAAAAAAGGGAAGGACAATATGTTTAATAGGAATCAGGTAAACGGCATGGTTAAAATGAAAAAGTCGCGTCATCATCTGTTAGTAATGGCAACATGCTTTGCTATGATGATGGCTGGTTTCTGTCTCGTAGCTTCTGCTGCAGATGAAGATGTAGCAGTAAACGAAGCTTCTAATAATGAAGTAGCTGCTTCAGAAGTTGCTGATCAGAATGACGAAGCAGATGTTCGGGATGAAGAAAGTGATGTAGAGGATATGAATGCAGAAGCTGAAACACCAGAAGACCAGACTGAAGACTACACAAAAGGTACAAGAGCTGCAGCTTATGATGAGCTAAAGGCACCTGTATTAGCAGGAACTTGGAAGAGTGAATCTGGTGGATGGCGCTTTTATGACAAAGCTGGCGTTATGCAGAAGGGTCTCTATACAATCGATGGTAAGCAATACTACCTCTGTCCAAACGATGGACTTATGAAAACTGGCTGGCAGAAGATTGGGAGATACTACTATTACTTTGGTACAGACGGAGCTATGAAGAGAGGCTGGCAGAGAGTAGGAAGCAACTGGTACTACATGCATTCAGATGGAGCGATGGCTTTCGGTCTGATGGAGATTGAAAAGCTATCCTACTTTTTCGGTGAACCGGATGACGGTGCTATGAAGACTGGCTGGAGAAAGTTTGCTGACGCATACCACTATTTCGGTGCGGATGGTGCGATGAAAAAGGGCTGGCAGAAAATCGGTGGCTACTGGTATTACTTCGACAGGATGGGATTCATGCTGACTGGAAGTCGGGAGCTGGATGGCAAAAAATACTTCTTCGGAGGCGAAAATGATGGCGCCATGAAGACGGGTTGGCAGATATTTGGTGAAGTATTTTTCAACAACGTTAAGACCAATGATCGCTGGGGATACTACAGTGCTGATGGTGCTGCATTAAAGAAGCGTTGGTTTAAGTATGGTGGTTATTGGTATTACTTAGATGATGATGGCGAGATGTTAATTGAAGTAGAAGAAGTAGACGGAAAGTTCTACTACTTTGGACCAGCGAATGATGGTCGAATGAGAACTGGCTGGCAATCGATAGACGGTATCTGGGGATACTTCGGAAGTGATGGCGCATGTAGAACAGGCTGGCAGAAGATCGATGGTTATTGGTATTACCTAGGTCAGTACGGAGAGATGGAGACTGGTCTCAGAAATATCGATGGAGATCTATACTATTTAGGCAGTGACGGTTCTATGAGGACTGGCTGGCAGAAGAACTCCAATAACTGGTACTACTTTAATACATCTGGTACGGCAGTTACAGGCTGGCAGCAGATTGGTGGATATTGGTACTATTTTGAAGAAGATCACAAGATGGTTAGAAACACCATCAAAGAGCTCGACGGTAAAAAGTATGCGTTTAATGCTGATGGAGTAATGCTGTCGGGCTACCTTTAAACTGAATGGTGAGACGTATTTCGCAAATGCCTCAGGAGTAATTTCTAATCAGATGAAAGGAATAGATGTTTCTGCATATCAAAATTCTATCAACTGGCAGAAGGTAAAGGCTGCGGGGATTGACTTTGCAATAGTTAGAGCTGGATATCGTGGCAAGACCAATGGAGCTTTAATTAAAGATAATATGTTTGACCAGCATATATCAGGTGCAATTGCAGCAGGCATAAAGGTCGGGGCATATATGTTCACTGAAGCGAGAGATTACACAGAGGGTGCTGAAGAGGCAAGATACCTTGTATCTCTCATCAAAAACTATGATATAAAGCTTCCGCTCGTCGTAGATACAGAGTATCAGAGCAATGCGAGATCAAATAGCATCTCAGTTGCGAAAAGAACCGACGCAATTAGAGGCTTCTGCGAGACGATTGAGTCGCTAGGATATACACCAATGATTTATGCGAGTACAAGCTGGCTCAACAACAATCTAAATATGAGTAAGCTGAGCAAGTATAAAGTATGGGTTGCACAGCATTACGACAAAGTTACATACACGGGCAGCTACGAAGTGTGGCAGTATACAAATAAGGGCAGGGTCGACGGAATAAGTGGCGATGTCGATATGAACTACTGGTACAACAAATAGCTAGCAATGTACGAAATTAAGGAGGGTATCTATCACCTTCCTTTTTTATATTTAAGGACTAAATACGCTTCGAACAGCAAAATAACTATTAATATCATGATATAATTAAACGGTTATTAAAACTGACAACCAACCCGGAGGAAAATATGCTTTACGACATAGCCATAATAGGAGCAGGAATCACAGGCTCGATGCTCGCCAGAGAGCTTTCGAGGTACGAGCTCAAAATAGCTGTCCTAGATAAGGAAAATGATATCGCGAATGGTGCAACGATGGCTAATTCTGCGATAGTTCACACAGGATACGACCCTGTAGATGGAACACTCAAGGCGGAGCTCAACGTAAAAGGTGCTCGCAAATATCCTAAGATATGCGAGGACTTGCACTGCCATATCAAGAATACGGGGGCATTCGTAGTTGCATGCAGTGACGAAGATGAGGCGCTGCTAGATGTGCTGGCAGAAAGGGCAGTCTGTAGGGAGATTCCTCATGAATTTCTGAGTGGAGATGAGGCGCGCACGGTAGAGCCTAACCTCAGTGACAATATAACTAAGGCACTATCATTTCCGACGACTTCGGTGATATATCCGTGGGAGGTTGCAATAGCTTGCATGCAGGTTGCGGTTGGAAATGGTGTGGAACTATTCCTAAACCATGCAGTAAGTAGCATAGATAAAGATGCTGAGGGATATGTAATTACGGCTGGCAGTGAGACGTTCCATACGAAGGTACTGCTAAATGCCTCAGGGGTAGGAGCTGCTGATATCTGCCGCATGGTGACTGAGAATGTCGGCTTCGAAGTGACCCCGAGACGAGGTGAATACTACGTTATCAGCAATGATGAACATATCGTAAATAATGTTATATTCCCAGTTCCGACTGCCAAGGGTAAGGGAGTGCTCGCAATTCCGACGGTTTATGGCAACACGCTAATCGGTCCGAACAGCGAGCAGCTTGCTGAGAATATTTCGACGGCAACGAGCGTGAATGGTGCGAGCTACTTACGTGAACACATCACCAAGATAATTAAGACCGTTCCGCTTCATAAATCTATTCGCACTTTTGCAGGACTTAGACCGAGCACGACATCCAAAGACTTTATTATTGAGCCACTGGGAGCAGAGCATCCTAACTTCATAAATATCGCTTCCATTGAGTCGCCTGGACTAGCAAGTGCGCCGGGGATTGCAGACTATGTGATAGAAAATTTTGTGGCGGACAGATTCTGCCTCAAGGAGAGCCCGGATGCTGTGATGACAAGGGAGAAGCCGATCGTCGTTTCAGAGTTATCTGAAGAGGAGAGAGATAAACTCGTTCGTGAAAATCCGCAGTATGCAAATATAGTTTGCAGATGCGAGACCATATCCGAAGGAGAGATAGTTTCAGCTATACATGAGGTGTGTGGTGCTCGCAGTGTCAAGGGTATCAAGAAGCGAGTGCGCCCAGGAATGGGCAAGTGTCAGGGTGGATTCTGCGAGCCTAAGGTCGTAGAAATTCTGGCACGAGAACTTAAATGCTCACCTGTCGATATAGTTCAAGATGGGAAGCATTCGCAGATTTTAGAGAAGGAGAATCGCTAAGATGAGACATTGTCAGGCAGTAGTAATAGGCGGTGGCTGCGGCGGACTAGCGGCAGCTGCGAAGCTAAAACAGGAAGGGCTTGAAGACGTAGTTCTAATCGAGCGTGATGTCGAACTTGGCGGAGTGCTCAACCAGTGTATACATAATGGATTTGGTCTTACGACCTTCAAAGAGCAGCTGAGCGGACCTGCATTTGCAGAGAGGTACGAGATAGAAGCGATAGCATCTAGTGTCGAGATTAAGCTAGGTGCAATGGTTACGCACATGAGCAAAGACCGTGTCATCGAGTATGTAAGTCAGGAAGAGGGATATCAGAAACTTCAATCAGATATCATTATCCTTGCTGTTGGCTGTTACGAGAGAAGCCGTGGCGCCCTTGGAATACCAGGAGAGCGTCCGACGGGAGTATATACAGCAGGACAGGCGCAGAGATACCTCAATATAGATGGCTATATGGTCGGAAAGAAGGTATTTATACTCGGCTCTGGAGATATCGGACTAATAATGGCGCGCAGAATGAGCCTCGAGGGAGCTGAAGTGCTCGGAGTTGCGGAGCTGATGCCGTACAGCAATGGACTACCTCGTAATATGAAACAATGTCTCGATGACTTTGGAATTCCTCTATATCTATCTCATACTGTGACTAACATATATGGACGTGATAGGCTCGAACGCATTGAGCTCACAAAGGTAGATGATAATAGACGGCCAATAAAGGGAAGTGAGATGTACTTTGACGTAGATACACTACTTCTCAGCGTTGGACTGATTCCCGAAAACACGCTCGCTGAAGAGGCTGGAATCGAAATGGATCAAAGTATTCGTGGACCGGTTGTCGACGAGAACTATATGACATCAGTTCCGGGGATATTTGCATGTGGAAACGGTCTTCATGTACACGATCTGGCTGACTTCGTTACGAAGCAGGCTGGAGAAGCGGCAGTTGGTGCAATAAGATACTATGAAGCTCTAAAGGAGCAATTAATGGAGTCTCAGAATAGAAACCAAGATACAGTGGACGGCGCAACATCAGAATATGTGGATGTTTCTTTAGCAGGCGATTCATACTGCGAGGCACACGCTGGAAACCTTGTGGGATATGTCGTTCCGGCGAAGCTTCATAAGGAGAATCTGCCAAAGGCCGTGACGTTCTACTTCCGTGTTCGTAAGCCGATGAGTGATATAGAGATTGAAATTCTGAAGGGTGATAAGCTGCTGCGCACAATTCACAAGGATGCGGTAATTCCGTCTGAGATGGAGCAGGTGGTAATTGCAGGCAAACACCTTGAAGAAGCAGATGGTAACCTGACGATTCAGATAAAGGAGAATTAAGATGAGAGATGTAGAATTGATTTGCGTAAACTGTCCGAAGGGCTGCAGAGTTACTGTACATCTCGAAGATGATAAAATCACAGGAATTGAAGGGCACAGTTGCAAAGAAGGACTGAATTATGCGGAGCAAGAGATAACTCGTCCGATGAGAATTCTGACATCGACGGTCAGAATCGATGGTGCGGTCAATCGCGTGCTGCCGGTAATTACCGAAAGCGAGATTCCGCTGGATATTTGGCGCGAGGCTATGAGTGAGATTAAAGGACTCAGAGTTACGGCCCCCGTGGAGATTAACGACATAATCGAGAGCGACTTTATGGGTACGGGCGTGAATCTGATTGCGAGCAGGAGTATGAGTTCGGTTTATTAGTGTTGTTGGATTTTCGTTGCGAATTTTCATTATAAACAATCTCTGCTCTATCCTAAATATAGCTCGCTTCACTGTTGTCGCAACCACACCTAGATGGTATAATCATAGACGAATGCGGGGTTCGCAATACTGCGAGCTCGGGTATTTTAGAAAAGAGATGTTTTATGGAGAAAAATAAAATTGGCAGTATTCTCATAGCGGTTGTTATTATCGGAATTATGGTTGGATCCGTCTTGTTGTATTTTATCGGATTTGCGATTATTCCGGGAATTCCGCTTGGTATAAGAATAGTTGTAGCACTTATATGTGCTGGGATTATATACGGAGTACTGCACATCTTGGTTGAGAGAATCCGTGAGATTCAGAAAGGTGAAGACGATGATCTTAGTAACTACTAACGAAATTGAAGGCAGAAAAGCTCAGACAATCGGTCTAGTGAAGGGAAGCACAATTCAGACAGTTAATGCTATCAGAGACTTTGGTGCCGGACTCAAGACTCTGGTTGGTGGAGAGCTTGTTAAGTACAACGAGATGATGAACAACGCTAGAGCGCTTGCAACAAAGAGAATGGTTGAAGAGGCTGAAAGTGTTGGAGCTGACGCAATTGTGGCAGTTCGTTATTCATCCGCATCAGTGATGCAGAATGCTGCAGAGGTTATGGCATACGGAACAGCTGTAAAGTTCGTAGACTAATTGCCTACTGCTGCGGTGAATACCAAAGCATAGTAAATAAATTTGCCGGGTCTCCTAGCAATCGCTGATCACTTCATGTGGATAGCCTCGCTAAAGACCCGGTTTTCATTTGTTTTTGATTTATACACACGCTACTTTCTTGCATATATCACTTATGAGGGATATTATTATAATTATGCTCAAGATTATTAAATGGATATTGAAGTTAATATTGATAGTCATAGTCGTGATTGTTGGGATCAATCTGTTTGTTAAGTTCGAAGGCGAGAGAAGCCTCCGCAGCGTAGAGCAGGTTAGCGGCAAATCGTATGACTGCATAATCGTACTTGGCGCAGGTGTGTATGGAAATGGCGAGCCGACTAAGATTCTAAAGGATAGACTTGACCGCGGCATCGAGCTGTATAAGGCAGGGGCGGCACCGAAGCTGCTGCTATCTGGGGATAACGGCAAGACCAATTACGATGAAGTAAAGGTCATGAAAAACTACTGCCTGAAGCACGGTGTTCCGGCACAAGATATATTCCTAGATCACGCAGGCTTTTCGACATATGAGTCGATGTATCGTGCCAGAGATATCTTCGGGGTGAATACAGCAGTAGTCGTAACGCAATACTACCACGAAGGTAGATCTCTTTATACAGCGAAGAGACTCGGACTCAAGGTTGTTGGCGTAAGTGCGGTAGAGAAGAGATATGACGGAGATGAAGCTCGTGCAGTGAGGGAATTCCTCGCTAGGGAAAAGGCTTTTGTGCAGTGCATCGTTAAGCCGAAGCCAACCTTTCTCGGAGATAAGATAGACATTACTGGCGATGGACAGGTGAGCTGGTAGTTGATTAGCAGTTAATAAAGTTGCTAATCAATAAAGAGATACGGCGTCGTGGGTAAGTACTACGACGCTTTTTATTTGCACGAGGAGGGTCGCTGCTGCACGAAACAAGTATTTATATAAGTGCATCATTGGTTGTTGACAAAACAATTTAGCGCAATATAATTGTATATACAAGGGGAGTCTACGAAGGGGAGATTAGACTAGAGAATTAGTAAGGAAGCAAGTCTGCCGCACGAGAAGGGCGTGTGGCGGAATATTTGCCAGAGGCTTTATAAAGGCTGTAACAGGAGGTAATAGATATGGGCTTTTACGATTATACAGTCCCAGCTGCAGATGGTAGACAGGTATCCATGAAGGACTATGAGGGAAAGGTTGTCCTCGTTGTTAACACAGCAACAGGTTGCGGCTTCACGCCTCAGTACGAACCGATTGAAGAGATGTATGAGAAGTACCACGACAAGGGATTTGAAGTGCTAGATATTCCTTGCAACCAGTTTGCGGGGCAGGCTCCTGGGACTGACGAGGAGATACATGATTTCTGTACTCTGCAGTACAACACGAAGTTCCCTCAGATGAAGAAATCTGATGTTAACGGTGAGAATCAGCTAGCACTATATAAATTTCTCAAGGAAGAGAAGGGCTTTGAGGGCTTTGGTAAGGGCCTCAAGGCGACAGGACTTTCTGTCGTAGTTAAGAAGATGGACAAGGATTATAAGAATAATCCTGATATCAAGTGGAATTTCACCAAGTTCGTAGTAGATAGAGATGGCAACGTAGTTACTAGATTTGAACCGACTGCGAAGATGGATGAAGTGGAGAAGTGTGTAGCTTCTCTAATCTAAAGTTGTTGTTCCAAGCCTACGGGCAGTAACATCCTTAATAATAAATATACTGCAATGGGAAAGACGTAGTTCAGGCTACGTTTTTTTCTTTTGCCACAAACACAGCATACATTTGCATATAATACAATTTTCATGTGCTTATTTGTGTAACTACACTAGAAAAAATCGATTATAAAATGGTATAATGAATGAAAGATTGAATGGAACAGCCGTTCAGTCATTTTTGTTTATTGGGACTATACGACAGGGGGGACAATGAGTACAGCTGCAGAGACAAAAGAAAATAAGCTAGGTGTTGCACCGATACCGTCGCTGATTATAAAGCTATCCGTACCGCTTATGGTGTCGATGTTTGTTCTATCGTTATATAACATAGTGGATAGCATATTTGTCGCACAGATTAACGAGAACGCGCTCACAGCTATATCGCTTTGCTTCCCAATCCAGTCGATGATGGTCGCATTTGGAGTCGGAACTGCTGTCGGCATGAGCGCTTTGATGTCGAGATATCTCGGAGCAAAGGAATTCGATAAGGTAAATGCTACGGCACAAAATGGAATATTCCTGAGCTTCGTAACTTACGCGATATTCGTAATCATAGGAGTGTTCGCAAGGCCTTTTATCGAGATGCAGACCAGCGATCCTGAGATAATCGAGTACGGTGTTACGTACCTTAGAATCGTGTGCTGGCTATCTGTTATGGTATTCCTCCAGATTACAATTGAGAGACTTCTGCAGAGTACAGGCAAGACCATATATATATTCATCACGCAGAGCATCGGCGCTATTATAAATATTATCATGGACCCGATTCTGATATTCGGTCTGCTCGGTGTGCCTAAAATGGGAATCGCCGGCGCTGCATATGCTACCGTTTTTGGGCAGACTGTCGGTGCGCTATTAGGACTATATTTCAACATCAAGAAGAATAGGGAGATCAAGCTGACATACAAAGGGTTCAGACCTAGATGGAAGACTATCAAAGAGATATACGGAATTGGAATTCCATCGATTATTATGCAGTCTGTAGGATCGTTCATGGTATTCGGACTCAATCAGATACTCGTACAATTTACGACTACTGCGGTTGCGGCCTTTGGAGCGTACTTCAAGCTCCAGAGCTTCATCTTTATGCCAGTATTTGGTATGGATAACGGAATAGTACCAATTATCGCGTATAACTACGGTGCACAGAACCGCAAGAGACTAGATGAGACAATGAGACTATCCGTAATTTACGGCATAGTCATCATGACCGTGGGGATGATCATCTTCTGGGCAATCCCTCATTTGCTACTCGGCTTCTTCGCAGCATCTCCAGAACTGATGAGAATTGGAACCGTTGAGCTCAGAATTATCTCGCTTGTGTTCCCGTTTGCAGGATACTCGATCATGCGAGGAGGAGTATTCCAAGCGCTCGGCAAGAGTGTATACAGTATGTACGTCTCCATCGTAAGACAGCTAATCGTGTTACTGCCAGCGGCTTACTTCCTATCTAAGCTCGGCAACATCGATTACGTATGGTTCTCATTTGTATTTGCAGAATTCTTTGGACTTAGCATGTCAATCATATATACTAGGAAGATAAAGAAGGATATAATAAACCAGCTGTAGATGCAGTCGGCATCTGACAAATGGCTACATATATCCGCAAGACTTACGAAGTGCAGTAGATGCACGATAAAGGAGTTAATGTGGAAACTCATAGAGAAATGAATATACATGAGAATAAGAAGGCGCTTCGCACAAGATGCAGAGAAATCGTAAAGGGGCTTTCTCCTGAATATATCGAAGAGTCGAGCCAGAAAATCGCGAATCTCGTATTAGAAACTGATGAATATAAGGATGCAAAGACAATATTTTGCTACATGTCGATGAACGGTGAGCCTGTGACAGATGCGATTATAGAGCAAGCTCTCCAGGATGGAAAGCGCGTTGGGATTCCGCTCTGCGTCGGACCGCATGAGATGGTCGTCAAGGAATACACGAGCGGTGATGAACTAGCGAGAGGTGCATTCGGAATTAGAGAGCCACTTGCTGAAGCTACTGAAATTACTGCGGATGAGTTTGATTTAGCAATAGTTCCTTGCGTGGCATGCTCGAAGGACGGACGAAGAATCGGTCACGGTGCGGGTTACTATGATAGATTTCTTAGCACGTCGGGATTTGACAAGATTGCGCTCTGCTTTGAGAAGCTTATCACAGATGATATTCCGCTAGAAGAGATGGATGTACATATGGATGGAGTTGCGACTGAAGATGCCATCTATGGGACGCGATGGCGCGGCTAAGTTAGAGATGAAATAGACAAAAGCAAGTTGCACCATAGATTTGAGTATAAAGACAAGAGGTAAAAACATGAGTAAAAATAAAGTTGTATTAACCGGAGATAGGCCGACCGGCAGACTGCATATCGGACACTATGTGGGATCGCTGAGACAGCGACTCATCCTGCAGGAGGATTCGAGCATAGATAAGATGTTCGTTATGATTGCAGATGCACAGGCGCTGACTGACAATGCTGATAACCCTGAGAAGGTACGCGAGAACGTGCTTCAGGTTGCGATGGACTATCTGGCAATCGGACTCGATCCAGCTCGCACAACCATCTTTATTCAGTCACAGATTCCAGCGCTTCACGAGATGACTATGTATTACATGAATCTCGTTACTGTAGCTAGAGTTCAGCGCAATCCTACAGTTAAGAATGAGATTAAGATGCGTGGGTTTGAGGCAAATCTGCCAGTAGGATTCTTTACATATCCTATCAGTCAGGCTTCCGATATCACTGCTTTCATGGGCACAATTGTACCAGTTGGTGAGGATCAGGAGCCGATGATCGAGCAGTGCCGCGAGATAGTGCGTAAATTCAATGCTACTTATGGCGAAGTTCTCGTTGAGCCAGAGATTTATTTACCTGAAAACAAGGTGTGCCTAAGACTTCCGGGAACTGATGGTCAGGCTAAAATGAGCAAGTCGCTCGGAAATACCATCTATCTATCGGATAGCGAGCAGGAACTCAAGGCTAAGGTTATGAGCATGTATACTGACCCGAATCACATCAAGGTTGAGGATCCAGGTCAGGTTGAAGGGAACATGGTGTTTACATACCTAGATGCGTTTGTACAGCCTGATTCATTTGAGAAGTATCTATCTGATTACAAGAATTTAGAGGAGCTCAAAGATCACTACAGAAGAGGGGGGCTCGGTGATGTCAAGGTTAAGAAGTTTCTTCTTAAGGTGCTAAATGAGTTCCTCGCGCCAATCAGAGAGAGACGTGCGTACTACGAAGCGAATCCTGAAGTGGTAGTTGAAATGCTCCGCAAGGGTACAGAGCTTGCGAATGCTGAAGCAGAGGCAACTCTGGATAAGATGAAGAAAGCGATGCAGATCGATTACTTCAATCAGTGGAACGAAGATTACAAACTTAAGTAGGTGTAGGCTCACTACCTAAAGCTTTGAGCAACCGCCATAAGTGAGTGTTAGCTTCGTTTTGAATACGAAGCTTGCGGTGCTTAAGCTGGGGAATAGCAACCTCAAGAGCTAATAGAATAAAATGATAAGTGGCAGGTTCGGCAGTTTGAAGCACACATCCAAAAGTTAGTTTGGTGTCTAACTTTTGGGGTGCACTTCAATTCGGAGCTGCCACTTTTATTTCTCTCACTTTTTCATTCTATCTTCACAAAAATGCACATTACCGAGACATAATATTTTCTTTTGCATGGTAAAATCTATGTAATATTATGAAGGGATGTTCTCAAAGTGCTGCGAGCACTGCAAATGTGTGAGATTCAAAGATGATTAAGAACGTTGTAGGCATGTACTTTAGCCCATCGGGCGCGACTGCCAAGATAACTAAGAAGATTACAATTGAATTAACTGACAACATGCGTGATAGTTGCCTTGATGATCTCAGCTATTCTTTTTACGATATGCTCTGTCTAAGTGAGCGCCATGGCATAAATACATCGATTGATTGTACTGACGAGACTATCGTCGTGATGGGACTACCAGTTATGTCGGGACGAATCCCGGAGATTTGCAAAGAGATGCTATCTAAGGTAAATGGTAATGGCGCATATCTCATTGCGCTTGTATCATATGGAAACAACAGTTATGGTGATGCGCTCTATGAGCTATACACGTATGCAAATGAGAGAGGCTTTAACGTGATAAGCGCAGCTGCATTTGTCGCTCAGCACTCGATGTTCCCTAAAATTGCGGAGAGCAGACCTGATTCGAACGACATCAAGAAGATGATTGAGTTCAGTAAGATTAGTGCTAAGAAACTGAAGCGCTTCGTATGTACGGACATCTCGTCGATGCGAGGAAGACTTGCTCCTCTTATTATTCCCGGTTCGATTCCGAAGCGTAAGCCGATGAAGCTACCAATTCACCCTACAGCGAATTCTCTGTGCATAAACTGTGGAAAGTGCAAAGAGGTGTGCCCAGTTGGAGCAATTAGTACTGATGACCTCAGAAAGTCTAATCCAAAGGAATGCATCTCGTGTACCTCGTGCATCAAGGCTTGTCCGCAGGATGCACGTGGGTTTTACGGCTCACTCGCTAAGGCGACAAGGATTGCGAGAGAGAAACTGCATTTTAAGAGAAAAGATCCGGAGTGGTTTATATAGATAGATCATAGCGAGACCATACAAGATACAGAATATCCATGAAAAATCCCCTTTGCCAAGCGTTTGGCGAGGGGTTTTTTATGTGGAAATTCCATCACAACAGTTGTGATTACTTGACACAATCAATATTGCACATTAATATACATGTATACAATCTAATACAGAAGTAAAACTTTTATAGCAAAGTGCGTAGATTATGCGAAAGCTAGACCAAAGGGTAAGGGAAAACCAAATTTTACGAGGTGAAACAGATGGGTGACATCAAGATTAATAAGAAATCGAATTTACTTGAACAGGATCCTTATAATTATCAGCTTCAGGACGTTGAAGAACCTAACTTAATGCGCGAGTTTTTCGAGTACACGGAGATTCCAAAGGTTTCCTTTAATTTTAGAAGAAATCCGCTCGGTATGCCTAAGGAGATATGGATTACAGATACGACCTTCCGCGATGGACAGCAGTCGCGCGAGCCATATACGGTTGAGCAGATTGTAGATATTTATAAGATGATGTCGAGGCTTTCCGGACCAAATGGCAAGATTAGGCAGACGGAGTTTTTCGTTTACAGCGAAAGAGATAGGCGCGCTATATATAAGTGCCGCGAGCTTGGGCTTGAGTTCCCGGAGATTACGACCTGGATCAGAGCTAAGAGGGAAGATTTTAAGCTCGTTCATGATATCGGTGTCAAGGAGACGGGAATTCTGGTCAGCTGCTCGGATTATCATATATTTACGAAGCTGGGCATGAACAGAAGACAGGCGATGGAGCACTATCTGTCTGTTATTTCCGATGCGTTTGATGCAGGAGTCATGCCGCGTTGTCATCTTGAGGATATTACGAGGTCTGATTTCTATGGCTTTGTAGTGCCCTTTGTCAAGGCTATTCAGGAGCTTGCTGAAGAGGCAAATATGCCGGTGCGGATTCGCGCTTGTGACACTCTTGGGTACGGAATCCCTTACGTTGGCGTTGCTATGCCTCGTTCTGTTCCGGGCATCATATACGGCTTGCAACACTATGCAGGTGTGCCGAGTGAGATGATTGAGTGGCATGGTCACAATGATTTTTACAAAGCTGTTACTAATGCTGCAACGGCCTGGCTATACGGAGCAGCGGCGGTAAATACTACGTTATTTGGCATAGGAGAGAGAACCGGAAACGTACCTCTTGAGGCGATGGTCTTCGAATATGCACAGCTACGTGGCACCCTTGACGGAATGGATACGACGGTTATCACGGAACTTGCTGAGTACTACGAGAATAAAATCGGATATCATCTGCCTGAACAGACACCTTTTGTTGGCAAGAATTTCAATGTAACTAAGGCGGGAATTCACGCAGATGGGCTTCTTAAAAACGAGGAAATTTACAATATATTCGATACTAAGAAGTTTTTAAATAGACCTCCGCTAGTTTCGATTAATCAGAACAGCGGTGCAGCTGGTGTTGCTGTGTGGCTGAATGAAAAATATCGACTCGAGGGAGAGCGCAAGGTGGATAAGCACAGTGAGGTAGTTCGCTATATCAAGAGCTGGATCGATGATCAATATGAGAACGGAAGAGTCTCTGTTATCGGAGCTGATGAAATCGATACTCTTGTGAATAAGTTTGTAACCGGCGAAGCAGAAGGAAACTGGTAGGGAAAGAAATGGGATATACAATAGCTGAGAAAATTATTAGAGCTCACCTGATTAGCGGTGAGATGAAGATGGGCGAGGAGATTGGACTCAGGATTGACCAGACTCTGACTCAGGATGCGACTGGAACTATGGCATATCTGGAGTTCGAGGCGATGGGTATTCCACAGGTCAAGACTGAGCGCTCCGTCGCATATATCGACCACAATACTTTGCAGTCCGGATTTGAGAATGCAGATGATCATAAATATATTCAGACCGTGGCTGCAAAGCACGGTGTGTATTTCTCGAGGCCCGGCAACGGCATCTGCCATCAGATTCATTATGAGAGATTTGGCATTCCGGGTAAGACTCTGATTGGGTCAGATTCGCACACTCCGACTGGCGGGGGGCTCGGAATGCTTGCGATGGGTGCTGGTGGCATGGATGTTGCCGTTGCCATGGGCGGCGGAGCTTACCATATCCCTATGCCGAGGATGATTTTTGTGGAACTAATCGGAGAGCTCCGCCCTAATGTGAGCGCCAAGGATATCATCTTGGAGGTTCTGCGGATGCTGTCTGTAAAGGGCGGCGTTGGCGCTATTATCGAATATGGCGGCGAGGGTGTAGCGACGCTCAGCGTTCCTGAACGTGCGACTATTGCTAATATGGGCGCTGAGCTGGGAGCTACTACCTCGATTTTCCCTTCTGATGAGGTGACCAGGCAGTTTCTGGAGGCTCAAGGTAGGGAGGCTGACTGGTCTCCTCTAGCTAGTGATCCGGATGCCAAGTATACCGAACGTTATTCAATAAATCTGAGCGAACTAGAACCTCTAGCGGCTTGTCCAAGTAGCCCTGACAATGTAAAGCCTGTGAGAGAGCTGGTAGGAATCAAGGTCGATCAGGTGGCAATCGGTTCATGTACAAATTCGTCATTTGCAGATATGACCAAGACAGCATTGGTGCTGAAGGGGCATAAAATTGCAGATGGTGTTAGCCTGGGAATATCACCTGGTTCAAGACAGGTTTTTTCAATGATGGCAGAGAGTGGTGCACTTACAGATATGATCGATGCGGGAGCAAGGATATTGGAATGTGCATGTGGTCCTTGTATTGGAATGGGATTTTCACCGAATTCAAAGGGCGTGAGTCTTCGTACATTTAATAGAAACTTCCTTGGGCGTTCTGGAACTAAGGATGGACAAATATATCTAGTAAGTCCCGAGACCGCTGCAGCGTCTGCACTCACGGGTTATATAACAGATCCGACAACACTTCCGCCAATTGAAGAGCCGCAGCAGCCGGACAGATTTCGCATCAACGATGATGGAATCATCGCACCACTGCCAGCCGCAGATGCTGAGGCGGCAGAGGTGCTCCGCGGTCCTAACATCAAACCGTTCCCAGAGACTAGCCCGCTAGATGATCAGATAGAAGCCGCGGTTATCCTCAAGGTAGGTGATAATATCACCACCGATCACATCATGCCGGCAGGATCGAAAGTATTGCCATACAGATCGAACGTGCCTAAGATATCTGAGTTCTGTTTCAGCGTAGTGGATGAGACATTTGCAACTAGGGCTAAAAAAGCCGGTAAAGGATTCATAATAGGTGGATCAAACTATGGACAGGGTTCATCGAGAGAACATGCGGCACTGGCACCACTATATCTTGGAATCAAGGCAGTAATAGTAAAGAGCTTTGCCAGAATTCATGCAGCAAATCTTGTAAATGCAGGGATTTTACCACTTGTGTTCGAGAACCCGGATGATTATGACAAGATAGAGCAGGGCGATGTGATAAGACTGGACAATATTCTATCGGCTCTCAGAGACGATAGAATAATTCTATATGCTGGAGATAAGAAGATTCCACTCCGCATGGAGCTTGCAGAGAGGCAGAAGGAAGTGCTGCTGGCAGGCGGACTGCTTGATTATGCCGCACTTGGGAACTAGATGGAGTCATGAATGACATGGCACTTGGGAACTAGATGGAGTCATGGATTACATGGCACTTGGATACTAGATGAAATTATGAAAAGTGCGCCGCTTAAACCCATAACTAGTTGAGTTTAGAATCATGGGCGTGAATGTTGAAGTCGTGCGTGCTTAACTTGAAGATGCATGACTTTGAATTTGGAGATAAGAAATGGATAAGAAGACATATAGCTCCGAAATAGAGCGCGATATCAAGAGTTCTGTAGATAATTTTGAGATTATGCTGCGTGAGCAGGTTGAAAGGAACCAGCGGATGAGAGCTGAGAGAGAAGATAAAGCTGTAGACGCTAAAGAGGGGCATTTGACGGATAATTTGAAGGGGAACAAAGTAATAATCGGAACCGCCGGTGGTGATGGCATCGGTCCGATTATAATGACCGAAGCAGAGAAAGTGCTGGAAGTCGTCCTCCGGGACAGACTTACCAGCGGCTCCGCAGTCCTGAAACCAATCGAAGGCTTCACCCTCGAAAATCGCCTCGCCGCCGGCAAGACAGTCCCGGACTCCGTCATGGCAGCGATGAGAGAATGCGATGTCCTGCTCAAAGGACCGACAACAACACCGAACGCTGCCATGAATACAGCGAATATCGAGAGTGCAAACGTCTATCTACGCAAAGCATTTGATCTATTTGCCAACGTCAGACCGGTTTCAATTCCGAAAGAAGGCATTGACTGGATCTTCTTCCGTGAGAATACTGAGGGAGAGTATGCACTCGGCAGCAGAGGAGAATATATATCGGGGGAGCTGGCTGTTGACTTCAAGGTGACGACAGATGAAGGCACAAAGAGAATTGCACGAGCAGCCTACGAATATGCAATGGCGAATGGCAAGACTCGTGTATCCATTGTGACCAAAGCCAATATCATGAAGAAGACAGATGGCAACTTCCTAAATATCTGCCGCGAAGTCGCAAAGGATTATCCAGGAATTGAGACGGATTCGTGGTTCATAGATATAATGGCTGCTAATCTAGTAAACAAGGATATTAGAAGTAACTTCCAAGTTATTGTACTTCCGAATCTGTATGGTGATATAATTACTGACGAGGCGGCTCAAATTCAAGGTGGCGTAGGAACTGCGGGAAGTGCGAATATCGGTAATAACTATGCGATATTTGAAGCAATCCACGGCAGTGCTCCACGCATGATTGAAGAGGGGCTGGGTGAATATGCTAATCCGTCAAGTCTGCTCAAGGCAGCGGTGATGATGCTGTCACATGTGGGATATGCAGAGGAAGCGAAGAAACTTGAAGCAGCACTTGAAGCAGCTGACCAAGAGCTCGGACTACGCATGACGGGAATGGCAGGCGGCGCAACATGCCGTGAATACGCGGAATTAGTCATGTCGAGGTTATAATGATACAGAATTTCTGGATTTGTATAAATGCGGTCATGCCGCTGATGATTTATTTGATAATTGGGATGCTCGTGAAACGAGTAGGCCTTATAAATGACGACGAGGTGCACAGGTTCAATCACCTCGTCTTTATTGTGCTCTTTCCACCGATGATGTTCGAGAATCTCTACGGGGCGAAGCTCGGTACAGCTTTCAATCCAAGACTAATAATATTTGCACTTTTATTTCTGCTTTGCTACATAGCGTTCAGCATACCGGTGGTTCACAAACTGGAGAAACGTCCTGAAACGCGCGGAGCTATGATTCAAGCTATGTATAGGAGTAATTTCGTGCTTATGGGACTCCCGATAGCGATAAATTTATGTGGTGCGGGAAATGTATCCAAGACAGCGATACTAGTCACAGTTATTGTCCCAACCTATAACGTATTGGCGGTTATAATCCTAGAATACTACCGCGGGGGGCGTGCTAGTGTTTCTAAAATGCTCCGCAAGATTGTCACTAACCCGATAATCCTCGGTGCCGTGGCAGCAGGTATTGCGATAGGACTCAATATAACGATACCTAGATCAGTGGATAGAGTAGTCTCTTCTTTATCTGAATGTACGACACCGATGGCGATGATTTTGCTGGGGGCTTCATTCAATATCAAGAGCGTCAAGTCGGGAAAAAGAAACCTCAGCATCGTAATCATTGCAAAGTTGATAATCCTGCCGGCAATCGGCTTATCTCTGGCGGCATTGCTGGGATTCAGGGACGTTGAATTCGTATCTCTTATAGTGATGATGGCGGCACCTTGTTCAGTATCATCATATACAATGGCGGAATCCATGGGCAGCGATGGAGAACTGGCAGGTAATGCAGTAATATTCACGACAGGATTCTCTATTATAACTATATTCGGTTGGCTATTCCTGTTTAAGAATATGGGAATGTTTTAAAAATAAAGATATATACGCATTAACCTAAATGTGGTGGTCTATGTATTTAATGAACCAATCTTTGAATAAAAAAACGAAAAGATGAAATAAAATTCAAAAATGTATTGACAACCAAGATTAATAAGAGTATATTAATACATAATAACTATTAAAAATACAAAACTGATTTACGTAAAGCTAGCCTCGACACTCGTCAATCGCCAATCCTCAAACGTTAATCACCATTCACCAAGTGCCGGGAACGCATCAGGCTATAGGTAGACAAGTACGAGACGTCGATTATGAGTGAGTGTCCAAGAAGTAGCGGAGTTTAGGGAAATTATTTAGAGTAAACATTATTTAAGAGAAAGAGGTAAATAGATGAAAAAGATTATTGGAATGATTTTGGCGCTCATGATGTGCCTGATTATGGCAGGGACACTTTCTGCGTGTGGAAGCAAGGACAAAGTGTACAAGGTTTCAACAGAGCCGACATACCCACCTTTCGACACAACTAATAAGAATGGTGATATAGTAGGATTTGACATGGATCTTATGAAGGCTATTGCAAAGGATCAGGGATTCAAGGTTGAGTTTGAGTCGCTTGAGTTCGATGCACTCATCCCGGCACTTAAGTCGGATAGCACAGATATCGTAATCGCTGGTATGAACGTGACACCTGAGCGTTCTAAGCAGGTAGCTTTCTCTGATCCATATTATAAGACAGGAATCGTAGTTTTGGTCAAGAAGGACAATACAACCATCACAGGTTGGGATAGCTTCACTTCCGGAAGCGGGCTCAAGGTAGCAGCTCAAACCGGTACTTCTCAGGCGGATATCGCCGAGCAGCTCAAGAAAGAAGGCAAGATTTTCAAGGCAACAATTCTTAACCAGAATACAACAGCACTTCAGCAGCTCGAAAATGGTGATGTTGATGCAGTCCTTTTAGACAAGCCGGTTGCTGTAGACATAGTTTCCTTGCAGGGAGATAAGTATAAGACTGTAGGCGATATGAAGGCGGACAGCGTTGCAGATGTTGCGATTGCGGTAAAAAAGGACAATAAGGATCTTCTCAAGAAGATTAACAAGGGTCTAAAGAATCTCAAAGAAAACGGAACTTACGATAAGCTTGCTAAGAAGTGGAAGATAGAACAGTAGTAAAATTTGATAATTGAACAGAATCCAATCTGAGGGTTATAGGGTAAAAAGAGCGGCACGTTAGACTCGAGAGTGTGAGTCTAACGTGCCGCTCCGGCATTATGTCTATCTTACTTTTCTTTTCCTAACGAATGTTAAAGCGACTACGGCTCCTAATGCAACCAATATACTTAATGTATAGAGGATTAGATTTGTTTTATCACCTGTCGTCGGAGACTTCTTTTTTGTAATTTTACCTGGAATCTTTGTTTTTTCATCAGTTACTTTTACTGTGAGCTGAATGGCTGTTTTATCTGCATTTGCATCATTTTCAAGAACAGAATCTCTTCCGGCTTCCGATTGAACCGCATCCCAACCCATAAATAACTTAGGATATTCTGAAGCACCAACATTATCATATCTTATCCCGCCATATTGAGGATTTGTCAGAAGCTCTTGCAATGCAAAACTGTCAATATACATATCGACTATAGCGTCGCGTGCTTCGAATTCTCGCGATGCAAGTTCATGTAATCTTCCCTTTTCATTGTCTCCGAATTCGCGTGCACGATTTAACATCTCTTCGAGCTTGTCTATTACAGGTTTGTCTTTAGCCTTTTGTTCATCACTTATATTTCTGCTCCAATGATTATATAATTTTGGAACTTTAGCGATATTATTACTTAATAAATTAATCTCACCATACAGAGAATACGCCTTTGCAGGTCTGTTTGCTGCCTTGTTGCCGTAATCCATGTCAGAATGCCCGTCATGCTGATAAGTCCTATTATAGAGCCTATCTGTCATCATCTTAAAAGGTTCACTTGTAGGAAATTCAAAATTCTTGTCGTCAGAATAATTTTCGTAGAGAGTTTTATCATAAGGATCGTTATTGAGGTATCGGTCAATTACTGTTTTGTTATCAGCAACAAACTTATTAAATTCATCCCTTAATGCCTTTACTTCATCTGCGAGTTTTTGAATATCTTCTACGGCTTGACCAAGTTTTGTTACTTGAGTTTGGTAATCTTGGTATTCAGTAGGCATAGTGTTTTTAAACTTTTCGACCTTTGACGGATCTTTTAAATATTCATTCCGCAATGTTCTCATTCGAGGGTCATAATGAGCAGTAACAAGGTTTTGCATTTTGTAATTACCGGATAGCGTTCCCTTCACAGTCAGAACATCTCCGGGCTTCACCTTTGTTTTGTCAAACTTAACCCCCGGAATGGTAACCTCCAGTTGACCATTAACCTTGTTTAGAGCATTATTTAAATCCCTAACAATATACGGCTTATTTTCTTTATTTGCTTTTTTAAGCATCGGATCAACGAAATCCATCGTTACTGTAACTTTTTGCCCCTCAACCTTTACATCCGTTACTTCAAATATGTCTTTCGCATTTTTTAGTTTCACATTATCTTTGGTAAGTTTTTTGCTGTAAATCATTCCGTCCGGAATAACAAATTCTGCCACGAACTGACTACTCACTCCATCAAGCTTTGCGTAAGCGCCAACGCCGGGAGTTATCATTCCTACCGCCTTCTTAATAACATCAACCTTCAAGGTTCCTGTAAAATTCATAGTATCATTAATATTTACAGCCTTGATTTCTTTATGCTGTGTATCTGTGCCTAGTAGAATATCTCCGTCCAGTCTAGTGAGCTTCTCATATTCCGCTTTAGCTTTTTCTTCGTTATTATCGAAGGAACCGCTTAAAAGGAAGGCAAGAATTTCTCTTAAGTCCTGCCATCCTTCAGGGGTTTTACTTATAGGGTGTTTCCCGGCTCCAGCTAATGCCTGATTATCATCAGCGTGCACCGCTAACGATGGCATTGCTGAAAAAACCAGAATTACACTTAATGTGATACTTAGTACGTATCTCGCCAAATTCTTCATACGAAACGTCCTTTCTTTAAAATAGTAAATTTATAAAATTATTGCGTTTTTCAGCATATGGTTTGTTAATTATATATTCAATAAGTATCAAAATCAATTTTAGATATGTATTTTAAATATACATGGTAAATAACTATATGCACAAAATACAAAAAAAAGGGAGTCATACGAATGACACTCTCTTAGTTTTTTGGATATATCAACCGCCTAGCCGTATATAACCCAGATAAATACATATCCGACCGTAGCCGCCGTCAGCGTAAACGGTACGCCGATTTTCATGAAATCCGCAAAAGTTACGATCTCCCCGTTCTTCCTCAAAATGCCGACTGCCGTAATATTCGCAGATGCCCCGACCGGAGTGAGGTTCCCGCCTAGCGTTGCTCCACAGAGCAACCCAAAGTAAAGTAACGTAGAGTCAATCCCCAGCGCCGAAGCTACACCTTGTAAGACAGGGAGCATAGTTGCAACGTACGGGATATTGTCGACAAAAGCCGAAATTAAAATCGAACCCCATACGATAATCGTGTAGAGGAGGAACATGTTGCTTCCGCCAGTGTGCACAATGAGTTCAGAAAGATCACTGATTACACCTACTTCAGTAAGGCCTGCGATTACTATAAATAGTCCGAATAAGAGGAGCAGTGTCTCGATATCCGCATCCTTCAAAGCGGCAATTGTGCGGTCTTCGTCTCGCTTTTTCGCATAGTCGATTATGATGGAAACGACTGCAAATGTTATACAGATAGCACCGTTAGTTATATCGGGCTTATTAGGAAAGAATGACACGAATATAAGTGTTGCTACGAGTCCGACCAGCATGTATGTCGGAATTAGATTTTTAACATCCGTGTATTCTTCAGATACTACAGACTGTCTGTACTTTCTAAATAGAATCATCATGACAGGAACTGTTGCCAGTGCTCCGAGCTCAACAGCAAAGAACATTCCCGGTTTGCCGTGGAATACGAAGAATGACGAGAAATCCATTTTTGCATAAGATGCGAGCATCATCGAGGTAGTATCGCCGACGAGTGTAGCTGCACCCTGTAGGTTCGAAGAAACTGCAATCGAGAGCGTCATCGGAACTGGAGATACGTCGAGCTTTCGGCAGATAGCCAGTCCGACAGGTGCTACCATTAGAACCGTCGCAACATTGTCTACAAATGCAGAAATAAAGCCGGAAAAAAGCGACATGAAGATGATAACCATCATCATGTTCTTTGACTTGTCCAGAAGTATATCGGCGAGCTTGTTCGGCATCTTGGAATCGATAAAATAGTGCACGAGAATCATAGTGCCTGATATCATCAGCAAGATGTTCCAGTTCACAGAGTGAATCGCTGTGCCCAGCGACATCACGTCGGCTATTAAGAAAACCGCTGCTGAAGTCAGTGCGGCATGTACGCGGAACTTCTGGAAGAAGATCATCACAACGTACATGAGTATAAACATCGTAATTACTAAGATTTTCATAGGTTGAATTCTACCATAAAAGAATCTGAAAAGGGGGTAGATTGAATGAAAATTTAAAATGTTCCGAATAATAGTGTTTTGCTAAAGATAATAGTGCTTTTGTAGCCCTAATAATATTTAGGACTTTATGGTAAAATAATAAAACAAAATAGAATAAATAGAAGGGGAATAGGAAACTTCATAATGACAAAATCAATAAAAATAAACAAGGACACTACATCTTCCATAGCAAGCGGCATCACTGGCGCATCTAGTGATATAAGACTTAGTCCATTAGCTTCTCAGGATGGTAGATCGACGATAACAGCTAATAAAAGCAGCAAAATGGCATATAACAATGTGAAAAGCGTTGCATCAACTTTTGACGAGGTGCTAACCGTAGATGCACAGAATATACGTAGCCTCGGGGTGAAATTCGATGAATTTGACCGAGATGTTAGTACGATGTTGCATGTACAAGCCCCAAAGCTGGATAGATAAGATGAAGAACCTTACAGAAGAGCAGATACGAGGCAAACTCAGAGAGTTTGAAAGTAAGCACGATGAACTAGAATATATGAGGTGCAAAATAGGCAATCAAATAGATGACGAACATTATTTTGCAAGTGACAGTATGCGCCTAAATGAACAAGCCAGACATGAACTTTGTAATCATGATGACACAGAACTAATAAGTATTATCGATGATACCTACGATTCACTTGGTATGGCGCGTATGCAGAACTCTAGCGATGATGATGAAGTAAGAAACGAAGTGCAACGTCAACACAGGAGATTGTTCAGCGAAGAAGATAGGCTATATCAACAACTTATAATAACAAGAGAAGCAAAAGAGCTAGAGAATAAAGGTAGATAATTTCAGCAGCCCTGGAAACAAGAGTTTACAAGTATCCCACGAAAGGAAGCAATAGCATGAGTGCAAGTTTTTACTTAGACCCGGCAGAAATCAAAGCCCAATGTAGAGAAGCTATAGAGAACCTAAACGATGTATCCATGAAGACCATGAATGTAGAGCAGAAGCTAGACGCATTTATCAATAACAACGAACTCGAGGGGAAAGCCTTCGATGCTCTAAAACAGCAGATTGCGGACTACAAGACAGTACTACAAAGTATCAGGTCACTTATCAAATACAACATAAGTGAATACAAAACCCTCATGAGCAGCGTGGGAGATGAACTCCTTGATGGAGATAAAATCCTTAAAGGACAGGAATATGCAAGAAATAGGATACATGCATATGAGGATAGAGCAAAACGCTGCCGAGAAAATGCGGTTACGTATGCCGCAATTTCAGTATATTCAGAAAGTCAAATTATAAGTGCATCGCTTTATGATCATCTAGCAAATAATAGCCGCAGAATGCTTGAAATTTGGGAAGAAAAAGAGCAGGAATATTACGATATAGAGAATGCCACAAAGAACCTATTCAGCACCGGAGATAGCACAGCCGAACAGATAAACGCGGCCCTGTCGGATCTCGGTAAGTCATTTAGAGCGGGAGCATTTCATCCAAACCTGGTAGCTTCATGGCGAGTAAAGCTAAAGGAGGAGGTAAAGGAGCTGGATGTTATAAACATGTTCGGCATTAAAAGACCTAAGTCAATAGATGACAAAATATGGGAGAAGTACCAGGAAGATATTACAGCCAAGGTGCTTTTGCTGGAAAAACAGGGCTGGCCAATAGAAAGCATTAAAGAGTTTGGCAAGTATTTCAAAGAGATGCTTGGAAGAAAAGGTCAATCTTCCAATATGTCTGAAATCGTAGCATCCTGCTATAGCGATACACAAATAGTCGGCACCAAAGCCTTTGACAACATGTGGTATGCATGGAAAGCAGATAGCATATCTGCTTCCGAAAGCAAGAAGAAACTATCTGTACTGATGAAAATTACAGGGATGGAC
>NZ_CP016199.1:433714-436142 GCF_002243385.1 Mogibacterium pumilum
AAGCAGATAGCATATCTGCTTCCGAAAGCAAGAAGAAACTATCTGTACTGATGAAAATTACAGGGATGGACAAAATGGATGAAAAATCATCAGCTGACCAACTAAGAGCAGTAGCAGATAAGATAAACAAAAATATGAAGCCCGATGATAAATTCTGGGGCAGCCTAGCAAGTACAGTAGAAAAAGCATACTATCCAAGCGGCATGAAAGGTGACTTAGGAAAGCAGCTTCATCTGTTCAGATATGTAATATCTTATCAGCAAGCAAAATACATAGTAGACAACTACGAAGGTCGTACAGATGAAGAAAAGCTAATCAACTATATAGTAAAAGAGAAAATCTGGAACTGGACAGCGGAGGAGTCTACAAGGCTGCATCTGAAGTCATACTACGATTCAAAAAATGAAAAATATATTTATCCAAATGGACACAGTACAGCAAATGGAGGAATCAATCTCAAAGTTGTTACCAATGCCAGATTCCGATCAGAGTTTATAATTAATGGTGACGGTAAATTTCTCACTCTTTTAGATGAAAAGGCAACTCAAGATGCCAAAGTGAACTGTTCTAGCTTTAATTATGCACGACATAATGACAAGGTACATACGGTGCTTGATGTGGAACCATCGAGCCCAAACTATGAACCACAGTTTAGAGAGAACTCTAAATGTGTGCTTGATAATAATGGGAATCGGGTAAAAGATGGTGGAGGTCATGATGCAATATATAAGGCTCCAGAATCTGAAGAAATGCGAAAATATGCTAAAGAAGTAAAAACAAGGCAGGCAAAGTTTAGAAATGAGGTATTCGCATGTATAAAACAGTAAGCTCAAAGATTAAGTTGTTTATAACAGTAATCATAATTGTTTTATCACTTATTGCGATAAAGAAACTGGTTGTGGATCCACAGCCAGTTAAAGATATTAAGATGAATACGGTGTATATTTGTGGATTTGGAAATAGATATCCTGTACGGACGCAGTCAAGGTACTATATTGAGTTTAAAGATGATAAAACGTATATATTGATGCATGATGACAGTAGGAGGAAAAAAGAAGACTATTTTGAAGATGGGTATTGGAGCTCTCCAGAGATTGAGATGTTTTTCGGTAGTTATGAAATAAAGAATGGGAATTATGTTTTAACTCTAACGGAACGCACAGGTGTTGAGTTTAAAGATGTAAAAGCAGTAAAAAATAAAAAAATAAATTTCTTTTATCGGAATAAGTATAAAGATGGAGAAAAAATGACAGAAAAGATTTTTTTAACGAAAAAGGGTAACTATGTACTTGGTTACTCTGGTGACTCTGTTAAATCATATGATGAAAAACTCCCTTATTACTGGCTATACAATAGATCTGACATAAAGAAACTGTCTGGCTCCGTAGAAGAATTCCGAAAGCAGTTCAAGATGGACAAGAAGGCGGAGCAGGAACGACTAGCGGAACAGGAGCGTTTAGCAGAGCAAAGTCAGTAGACAATTTTCAGAAAGCTCATATTCGAGCTTTCTGTTTTCAAATTAAGGTATTACGATATAGAGAATGCCACAAAGAACCTATTCAGCACCGGAGACAGCACAGCAGAACAGATAAACGCAGCCCTGTCGGATCTCGGTAAGTCGTTTAGAGCGGGCGCATTCCATCCAAACCTGGCAGCTTCATGGCGAGCAAAGCTAAAGGAAGAGGTAAAGGAACTGGATGTTATTAACATGTTCGGCATCAAAAGACCTAAGTCAATAGATGACAAAACTTGGGAGAAGTATCAGGAAGATGTTACAGCCAAGGTGCTTCTGCTGGAAAAACAGGGCTGGCCAATAGAAAGCATTAAAGAATTTGGCAAGTATTTCAAAGAGATGCTTGGTAGAAAAGGTCAATCTTCTAATATGTCTGAAGCCATCGCATCCTGTTATAGAGATACTCAAATAGTCGGTACTAAAGTCTTTGATAACATGTGGTATGCATGGAAGGCAGATAGCATATCCGCTTCCGAAAGCAAGAAGAAACTATCTGTACTGATGAAAATTACAGGGATGGACAAAATGGATGAAAAATCATCAGCTGACCAACTAAGAGCCATAGCAGATAAGATAAACAAAAATATGAAGCCCGATGATAAATTCTGGGGCAGCCTAGCAGGCACTGTAGAAAAAGCATACTATCCAAGCGGCATGAAAGGGGATTTAGGAAAGCAGCTACATCTGTTCAGGTATGTAATATCTTATCAGCAAGCAAAATACATAGTAGACAATTACGAAGGCCGTACAGATGAAGAAAAACTAATCAACTATATAGTAAAAGAGAAAATCTGGAACTGGACAGCAGAGGAATCTGCAAGACTTCACCAGAAAGCGTACTACGATTCTGAAAAAGGAAAGTATATTTATCCAGATGGACACAGTTACGCAAATGGAGGAATAAACCTAAAAGTT
>NZ_CP016199.1:436167-439396 GCF_002243385.1 Mogibacterium pumilum
CCGAAAGCAAGAAGAAACTATCTGTACTGATGAAAATTACAGGGATGGACAGACTGGATGAAAAATCATCAGCTGACCAACTAAGAGCAGTAGCAGATAAGATAAACAAAAATATGAAGCCCGATGATAAATTCTGGGGCAGCCTAGCAAGTACAGTAGAAAAAGCATACTATCCAAGCGGCATGAAAGGTGACTTAGGAAAGCAGCTTCATCTGTTCAGATATGTAATATCTTATCAGCAAGCAAAATACATAGTAGACAATTACGAAGGCCGTACAGATGAAGAAAAACTAATCAACTATATAGTAAAAGAGAAAATCTGGAACTGGACAGCAGAGGAGTCTACGAGGTTGCATCTGAAGTCTTATTACGATCAACAAACGGATACATATATTTATCCAGATGGTCACAGTACAACAAATGGGGGAATAAACCTAAAGATTGTGACCAATGCCAGATTCCGCTCAGAGTTTATAATTAATGGCGATGGTAAATTCCTTACCCTTTTAGACAAAGATGCAACTCAAGATGCCAAAGTAAACTGTTCAAGTTTTAACTATGCACGACATAATGACAAGGTACATACTGTGCTAGATGTAGAGCCTGCTAGTGAAAAACACAAGTATGAACCACAGTTTAGAGAGGAAGCTAGATACATTCATGATGAGGTAGGGAATAGAGTTAAAAAAGGCAAAAGTGAATTTAAAAAATATGAAGCACCGAAAAAAATAAAAGATAAACACAAAATAGACTGGGAAAAGCGCAAAAGTGATTTTGAAAAGAGGTGTGGTCATGGTAAGACTAATAGAACATAAAAAAATAATTGCTGTTTGTATAATATTGATTTTAATAGTTTTCACTATTGTGATTATTATGTTGCCCAAAAGAACCACGGAAATAAAGAACAATATTGTGTACATGAGTGGTTACTATACTGAATACCCTGATAAAGATGATCCAAGATATTATATCGAATTCAAAAATGATGGGACATATGTACTAATGTATGACGACAGCAGAAGGAATGAAGAGAATTACGATGAAGATGGAGATGGAAGTAGACCTATTATAGATATGTATTTCGGGAAATATAAAATAAAGAATGGAAACTTCCTGATTAAACCAAGTGAAGAAGCGGGGGTAGGATTTAAAGATACTGTTGCTGTAAAAAATAATAGAATTAATAGTTATGAATACATAAATTATGAAAATGATAAGAGAACAGCTTGGAGGATAATACAAAAGTCAAAATGGGGGAAATATCAATTGGGAAGTCTAAATGCTGATAAGGACTCACTAGATAAACAGAGACCATATTACACTCTATACAACAAATCCGATATAAAAAAACTACCTGGCTCCGTAGAAGAATTCCGTAAACAGTTCAAGATGGACAAGAAGGCGGAGCAGGAGCGCTTAGCGGAGCAGAATAGATAACCTATTTTGTGATATATTTTCAGAAAGCTCATATTCGAGCTTTCTGTTTTCAAATTAAGGTATTGCGATATAGAAAATGCCACAAAGAACCTATTCAGCACCGGAGATAGTACCGCCGAACAGATAAACGCAGTTCTGTCAGATCTCGGTAAATCGTTTAGAGCGGGAGCATTTCATCCAAACCTTGCAGCTTCATGGCGAGCAAAGCTAAAGGAAGAGGTAAAGGAGCTGGATGTTATAATGTTTTATGGTATAAAGAGACCTATATCCATAGATGATGAAACATGGGGGAAATACCAGGGTGAGGTAACGATAAATGTACTTCTGCGTTTATAATAAATGGTGATGGCAAATTCCTTACGCTTTTAGACAAAGATGCAACACAAGATGCTAAAGTAAACTGCTCTAGCTTCAATTATGCAAGGCGAAATGATTTTGTACATAAAGTCCTTGACGTGTATCCAACATCAAATAATGAGTCTAAATTTCGAGATGAGTCCAAAGTAGTAATGTGTAATGGAGAGAAATTAACAGACCAAAAAGGAAATAAGATATTATATGAATCTCCTAGTGAACTAAGTCAAGAGACTAAAAAATTATTGAAGAACCATAAAAATCAGTTTATAGAGAGGGTTAAAGATGCTAAAAACAAGTAAGTCAAAAATTAGATTGGCAATTGTAGCTGTTGTGGCATGTACTACTATTGTAGTAGTAAAATACTATGTTTTAAAGCCTTCGGTAATTAGTAAAATACAAATGAATAGAGTTTATATTGGCGGACTATTTACTAAATATCCAAAAAAGTATCAACCAAGATGTTACATTGAATTCAAAAAAAACAACAAATATGTATTTGTATATGATGATAGTAGAGGAACGTATGAAGATTATAATGAAGATGGAGATGGGAGCAAACCACATATAGATATATACTTTGGTAGATATGAAGAAAAAGAAGGGTGCTATACACTTACACCGATTAAAAGTGCTAGTGTAGGATTCAAAAATCCAACAGCTGTAGGAAAAGGTTTGATTAATGCCTACGGATATTCTAATCTTGAAAATAATAAAGAGATTATAGGACAGGTTGCAGCTAAAAACAAAAACGGCAATTATATTATTGGAAATCCAAATAAAGATGGAGTTTCTATAAGTAAAGATGGTCTTTATTTCGAGATTTATGATAAATCAGACATAAAAAAACTTCCAAGTAGCCCAGAAGAATTCCGCAAACAGTTCAAGATGGATAAGAAAGCGGAACAAAAGCGCTTAGCGGAGCAGAATAGATAGGATATTTGTTATGATGTTATGATAGATTTTCAGAAAGCTCGAACACGAGCTTTCTAATTTCTTATTAAGGAATGATGATATAGAAAATGCCACAAAGAATCTATTCAGCACCGGAGACAGCACAGCAGAGCAGATAAACGCAGCCCTGGCGGATCTCGGTAAGTCATTTAGAGCGGGAGCATTTCATCCAAACCTGGCAGCTTCATGGCGAGTAAAGCTAAAGGAGGAGGTAAAGGAGCTGGATGTTATAAACATGTTCGGCATCAAAAGACCTAAGTCAATAGATGACAAAACATGGGAGAAGTACCAAGAAGATGTTACAGCCAAGGTGCTTCTGCTGGAAAAACAGGGCTGGCCAATAGAAAGCATTAAAGAGTTTGGCAAGTATTTCAAAGAGATGCTTGGAAGAAAAGGTCAATCTTCCAATATGTCTGAAATCGTAGCATCCTGCTATAGCGATACACAAATAGTCGGCACCAAAGCCTTTGACAACATGTGGTAT
>NZ_CP016199.1:439421-441849 GCF_002243385.1 Mogibacterium pumilum
AAGCAGATAGCATATCTGCTTCCGAAAGCAAGAAGAAACTATCTGTACTGATGAAAATTACAGGGATGGACAAAATGGATGAAAAATCATCAGCTGACCAACTAAGAGCAGTAGCAGATAAGATAAACAAAAATATGAAGCCCGATGATAAATTCTGGGGCAGCCTAGCAAGTACAGTAGAAAAAGCATACTATCCAAGCGGCATGAAAGGTGACTTAGGAAAGCAGCTTCATCTGTTCAGATATGTAATATCTTATCAGCAAGCAAAATACATAGTAGACAACTACGAAGGTCGTACAGATGAAGAAAAGCTAATCAACTATATAGTAAAAGAGAAAATCTGGAACTGGACAGCGGAGGAGTCTACAAGGCTGCATCTGAAGTCATACTACGATTCAAAAAATGAAAAATATATTTATCCAAATGGACACAGTACAGCAAATGGAGGAATCAATCTCAAAGTTGTTACCAATGCCAGATTCCGATCAGAGTTTATAATTAATGGTGACGGTAAATTTCTCACTCTTTTAGATGAAAAGGCAACTCAAGATGCCAAAGTGAACTGTTCTAGCTTTAATTATGCACGACATAATGACAAGGTACATACGGTGCTTGATGTGGAACCATCGAGCCCAAACTATGAACCACAGTTTAGAGAGAACTCTAAATGTGTGCTTGATAATAATGGGAATCGGGTAAAAGATGGTGGAGGTCATGATGCAATATATAAGGCTCCAGAATCTGAAGAAATGCGAAAATATGCTAAAGAAGTAAAAACAAGGCAGGCAAAGTTTAGAAATGAGGTATTCGCATGTATAAAACAGTAAGCTCAAAGATTAAGTTGTTTATAACAGTAATCATAATTGTTTTATCACTTATTGCGATAAAGAAACTGGTTGTGGATCCACAGCCAGTTAAAGATATTAAGATGAATACGGTGTATATTTGTGGATTTGGAAATAGATATCCTGTACGGACGCAGTCAAGGTACTATATTGAGTTTAAAGATGATAAAACGTATATATTGATGCATGATGACAGTAGGAGGAAAAAAGAAGACTATTTTGAAGATGGGTATTGGAGCTCTCCAGAGATTGAGATGTTTTTCGGTAGTTATGAAATAAAGAATGGGAATTATGTTTTAACTCTAACGGAACGCACAGGTGTTGAGTTTAAAGATGTAAAAGCAGTAAAAAATAAAAAAATAAATTTCTTTTATCGGAATAAGTATAAAGATGGAGAAAAAATGACAGAAAAGATTTTTTTAACGAAAAAGGGTAACTATGTACTTGGTTACTCTGGTGACTCTGTTAAATCATATGATGAAAAACTCCCTTATTACTGGCTATACAATAGATCTGACATAAAGAAACTGTCTGGCTCCGTAGAAGAATTCCGAAAGCAGTTCAAGATGGACAAGAAGGCGGAGCAGGAACGACTAGCGGAACAGGAGCGTTTAGCAGAGCAAAGTCAGTAGACAATTTTCAGAAAGCTCATATTCGAGCTTTCTGTTTTCAAATTAAGGTATTACGATATAGAGAATGCCACAAAGAACCTATTCAGCACCGGAGACAGCACAGCAGAACAGATAAACGCAGCCCTGTCGGATCTCGGTAAGTCGTTTAGAGCGGGCGCATTCCATCCAAACCTGGCAGCTTCATGGCGAGCAAAGCTAAAGGAAGAGGTAAAGGAACTGGATGTTATTAACATGTTCGGCATCAAAAGACCTAAGTCAATAGATGACAAAACTTGGGAGAAGTATCAGGAAGATGTTACAGCCAAGGTGCTTCTGCTGGAAAAACAGGGCTGGCCAATAGAAAGCATTAAAGAATTTGGCAAGTATTTCAAAGAGATGCTTGGTAGAAAAGGTCAATCTTCTAATATGTCTGAAGCCATCGCATCCTGTTATAGAGATACTCAAATAGTCGGTACTAAAGTCTTTGATAACATGTGGTATGCATGGAAGGCAGATAGCATATCCGCTTCCGAAAGCAAGAAGAAACTATCTGTACTGATGAAAATTACAGGGATGGACAAAATGGATGAAAAATCATCAGCTGACCAACTAAGAGCCATAGCAGATAAGATAAACAAAAATATGAAGCCCGATGATAAATTCTGGGGCAGCCTAGCAGGCACTGTAGAAAAAGCATACTATCCAAGCGGCATGAAAGGGGATTTAGGAAAGCAGCTACATCTGTTCAGGTATGTAATATCTTATCAGCAAGCAAAATACATAGTAGACAATTACGAAGGCCGTACAGATGAAGAAAAACTAATCAACTATATAGTAAAAGAGAAAATCTGGAACTGGACAGCAGAGGAATCTGCAAGACTTCACCAGAAAGCGTACTACGATTCTGAAAAAGGAAAGTATATTTATCCAGATGGACACAGTTACGCAAATGGAGGAATAAACCTAAAAGTT
>NZ_CP016199.1:441975-451398 GCF_002243385.1 Mogibacterium pumilum
GATTTAGGAAAGCAGCTACATCTGTTCAGGTATGTAATATCTTATCAGCAAGCAAAATACATAGTAGACAATTACGAAGGCCGTACAGATGAAGAAAAACTAATCAACTATATAGTAAAAGAGAAAATCTGGAACTGGACAGCAGAGGAATCTGCAAGACTTCACCAGAAAGCGTACTACGATTCTGAAAAAGGAAAGTATATTTATCCAGATGGACACAGTTACGCAAATGGAGGAATAAACCTAAAAGTTGTTACTAATTCCAGATTTCATTCGGAGTTTATAATCAATGGGGATGGTAAATTTCTTACACTCTTGGACAAAGACGCTACACAGGATGCTAAGGTAAACTGCTCTAGCTTTAACTATGCACGTTGTAATGATAAGGTACATACGGTGCTAGATGTGGATCCTGCTGGTGAAAAATACAATTATGATCCTAAATTTAGAGAAGAATCTAGATTTGTTATTGATAAGAATGGGAATATAAAAAAAGATATCGAAGAAAACAAAATTCTATATGAAGCACCGAGTCTTAAAAATATGAGTAAATATGATAGAGCTGTGAGATGTAGACAAGATAACTTTAGGTCGGGGGTGTTTGCGTGGATAAAATAACGAGCGGAAGGATAAAGTTAATTATAATATTAATAGTTACAATTATAGTAACTATAATGATAATAAAAATGTTGGTTAATCCTAGACCAATCACTGAAATTAAACATAACACAGTATATATTTGTGGAATAGAGACTGATTACCCAGAAAAAAATCAATCGAGATATTATGTTGAGCTAAAAAAGGGAAATAAATGTGTACTAATGTATGATGACACAAGAAGAAAAGAAGAAAATTATGATGAAGATGGGGATAGAAGCCATCCTCGTATATGGATTTATTATGGTGTATACGAAGAAAAGAGTGGAAGTTATCTAATTAAGATAAAAGAAGCTGCCATGGTTGGGTTCGAAAATACAGCCAGTGTAAAAAAAAGAATAATTAATGGATTTGGAAGCAAAATTTATACAAATGAAAAAAGTATAAAATGCAGAGTTATATATAAAATGAAAAGAGGTCGATATGTATTAGGAACACAAAACAAAAGTGAAATATCTTATAATAAAGATGTTCCATACTATATGCTATACAACAAATCCGACATAAAAAAGCTTCCAAGCAGCCCAGAAGAATTCCGTAAGCAGTTCAAGATGGACAAGAAGGCGGAGCAGGAGCGCCTAGCGGAGCAGAATAGATAGTATATTTGTTATGATGTTATGATAGATTTTCTTCTTTTTTATACAGAAAAGCTATTGAACCTCCTGGAGTTCCTCCAACCTCATGCCCAGCGACACAAGCGTATCCACATCAGATATACTACCTGTCGCAAAAGGATTCCAGTTAGGGGACAGTAAGCTTTGAGCTTCTCTGGCTCTAGTACGAAGTTGTATTTTTTCATCGTCAGTAAAGATATCTAATGAAGCAGCTTTTGCGAAAAATTTAGATTCTACGTCCTTGAATTTACATGAAACTACAGTGCCCGAGAGAATCTCCTCATCGTCACACAAAATTGTAATTTCGTTTTCGTCAAGTATGGCAATATAGTCGTTGACAAATCTAGCGTGCATTTTTTTAACTAGGTAAAAGCTGGAATTGACGCAGGCAAAAACCACCATGACGAAAAGGAATGGATGGGACTTAACGGTATTCACGAGATTGAGGTAAAATATAATCAATTGTATCGCTAGAATAGGCAGCATTATCAGTGTAGGGAAAAGCAATCCTACATAAATATCTGATTTAGCCGTTGTCGCTGAAAAAGTATATCTCTCCATGTTAATAACCTCAAATGTTACACATAACTACTTTTATCTTATAACTAATCGAGAGGAGCCGCCAGACATATTTAGCTTTGCTGCAGAAATATAAGCCGCGAAACAACAAAAGAGAAGCCCGCTTATTGCTTGCTTCTCTTAATTCGTTTAATCACAAATATATTCGTCCGCATATCAACGGCCTTAAGCTCTCTCTTCGACATTCGTGTAGCGTGGGGATTATAGGGATCCTTTTGCCAATATACAATATAAATATCTATTACGAAAACCTTAAAGTATTACCAATTTGTCGCGATGTCTAGTTGTGTTGGGTTGCTAGTTGCAAAACCGCCTGTATCGCATACGATTCCAGTTCCAAGAGAAGTGGAAACCAAAGAACCTTTAGGGTGTGTTTTGTAGCTAGCCGCAACCATTACGTAGTTACCTAACATCTTAACTCCGTCAGCTCTAACCCAGTAGTCAGACTGCGAATATCCATATCTGCTCATAGCTGCTACAACTCTAGACATATTGAGATTGTAGTATGTCTCTTTGCCAGCAGGGCCATTGTTAGTTCCCTTGGACTTAGTGAGAATGCTTCCTGTATAAGTGTAAGTTATGGAAGTAGCTGTACGGCTTGACTCACTGCTCTTTGCTTCTTCTTCGGCTTTCTTCTTAGCCTTCTCATCTTCGACTTTCTTTACTGTATACGTTCCAGTTGCAACGAGAGGAGCTGAATAAGTGTTGGTAGTCGCATGAGTAGCAACGTTGTCAGCCACTGCATCTGTTATAGTTGGAACTGATACAACAGATGCATCAACAGCAACTTCGATCTCAGTGCAGTCTGGAATGTCGGATTCCTGCTTGTGCTGAGCAGTTATCTTTGCTGGGATGCCGGTACGAGTCGAATCGGATTGAGTAGCTGCAGCAACGTACCTGCTCGTAGATACTACGAAAATGAGTAGTAAGCATACGAGAGACACGAGGTGCGCTATTGATCTAATCTTTGCGTAATTCATACTGTCTCCTTGCGTTCGGAATAACTTATGTTGCTTATTGTACCAAACATGAATATGTTGAATCTAAAGGCTGTGTGAAAATTTTACTATATAATGATGAGCTTAATTAAATACAAAATGTATGTTATGATTAGGATAATTTAGAGTATTTTGCAGGGAGAGCATGCTATGAATGATATGAACAACACGATTAATGGTGAGGCTACAGTTAACCCATTTGGCGCTGACTCATTTATCGAGAAGAAAGGCTCCGATTGCGGTCGCTTCTGGTACAAAGACATAAGAGAGATTACGACGCTTAGAGGGCTTCTGGATGGAAGCGTTGAGAAATACAGCGAAAGGCCGGCATTTTGGGTAAAAGCAAAGCGTGGAGGAGAGTACCTGCCCGTTCCTTATGAAGTTCTCGGACATGATGTAGAGGCGATTGGAACGATGTTGCTTGAACTCGCGAGCGATGAACGCCGTGTTGCTATTATCGGTGAAGGTAGCTATGAATGGATTGCTTCATATCTTGCGACGATGAACGCAGGACTAGTTGTCGTGCCAATTGATAAGGAGCTTGGCGGTGACGAGATTAAGAATCTTCTCGATGCTTCAAATTGCCATATCGTAATCTGTTCAGCAGAATGTGCTCCAAAGCTTTCAAATATCATAACCATTACAGACCTAGTGATCACCGAGTTTTACGGTGATAGAACATCTCTCGAGGATAAGCCGGTGCCACTGCTTGAGGATGCGACAGAATTTGAAAGAGCTGGCAGAAGAGTGCACCTATGGAGGAACCTACTCGTCAAGGGTGAGGAGAAACTGGCGGACGGAGATACAACTTTTTCCGAGGTGGAAATAGATCCAGACGAGATGGCGGTAATCCTGTTCACTTCTGGAACGACAGGCACCCCAAAGGGAGTTATGCTTAATCACCGCAATATAACGGTTAACATCATGGACGTTTGCCGCATTGCAAATATCCACCCATGGGACAAGACGCTCTCGATTCTGCCGATTCATCACACTTACGAATGTACGCTCGGCATGCTTCTCGTTCTGTATCGCGGGGCAAGTACGGCATTCTGTGAAGGCATGAAATACATAGTTAAGAATATGCATGAAGCTGGAAATACAGTCGTTATCGTAGTACCGAGAGTACTCGAGATGATTCACGGACGCATCATGAAGACTATCAAGAAGTCGGGCAAGGAAAAGACTTTCAGGAATGCTCTCAAGGCTAGTCGCACTGCACGTAAATTCGGCGTAAACGTGAGTAGAACTCTCTTCAAGCAGATTATTAATGAACTGGGTGGCAAGCTCAGAATTGTAATAACAGGTGCGGCAGCACTTTCACCAGAGATTTGTAAGGACTTTGAAGACTTTGGGATAATAGTTCTTCAGGGGTACGGCATGACTGAGTGCACTCCGCTTATAACAGGAACACCTCAGATTGCGGCTAGAACGAGATACGATAAATCTGGTTCTGTCGGAGTGCCAGTAGATACCGGAGTAGTGCGCATAATTAATCCAGATGAAAACGGCATCGGAGAAATTCTATTCAAAGGGCCAAATGTCATGCTCGGTTATTACAACCTCCCCGAGGCAACTGCGGAAGTGCTCGAGGATGGATGGCTCAGAACTGGTGATATTGGATACTTCGATGCGGACGACTGGCTATTCTTGACCGGACGTGCTAAAAATGTAATCGTAACAAATGCGGGTGAGAATATCTATCCGGAGGAAATTGAAGACTACATCAATAGGCATACATATATATCCGATTCGATGGTATTTGCATCAGGCGAGGCTGAAGATGTCGTTGCAGTGCAGATTCTTCCTGACAAGGATGAAATAAAGGAGGAGCTTGGCAGCGTTCCACCAGATGATGAAATTGAAACTTTGCTAAAGGGGGTTATCACAGAGCTCAATATGGGGCTTGCTCCATTCAAGCGTATCCGTGAAGTCTATGTCCGCAAGGAGGATTTCGTGAGAACGACTACACGTAAGATCAAGCGCCAGGAAAACAAACTGGAGGATCTTAAGTAGGGAAGAACGGATGATAGTACAAACAGAATAAATAAGAAGCAGGGCTACTACACTTTAGTGTGGTAGCCCCGTTATATTATTCATATATATTAGCGACTGTTGTGAAAATATGTTTAAATAAGGGTTGATGGAATTAGGTAATTTTAAGATTAATAAACATATAAAATAGAGCAAAACAAAAAAATAGAGCAAAACAAAGGAAAAACGCAACTCTTAAGAGTTGCGTTTTGATGGTGCGTGATCAGGGGTTCGAACCCTGGACACCCTGATTAAGAGTCTCGTTTTATTATCAGTGATTTTAGCCCTTATTAGATTAGTACCACAGGCTATACCCCACGACTATATTTATCTATTAGTTCTGCCGCATTGTTAAGTGCTACATCTGATTTATGAGTATATATCTTTGATGTGACAGCTATATCCTCATGCCCCATAAGTTCTTTAGCTACATTAATTGGTACACCTGCAGCCTGTAAATCGGTACAGTAAGTATGTCTATAACAGTATAAGGTTAGATCCGCTTGAACAAAATAAGGTGGCATAACCTGGTGCTTCTGCGGATGAACCTTACAGCCTGCAGTTATGTTCATTTCACGTTTAAAATTTTTCCACAAATCGTTTATCGATGACTTAGTATATCGCTCGCCTCTAGTATTTGCGCATATTAGTAACGAGTCATCAGTAACATCATCATGCTCTGCAATTAACCTATCTAACAAAACTCCAGGAATAGGTATGCTCCGCATTCCAGCTTTAGTCTTTGTAAATCCTCGAACTATCCCATCTGATTTTAGAGCTTTGTTAACAGTCACACGTTTGGATGTAAAATCAATATCAGACCATTGAAGAGGAACGATTTCTTGAGGTCTAAGACCACAATACAACATAAGCAATATAAATAGTCCACCACGGTGATAATTTGCAACTTTGAGTGATATTTCTCGTTCCTCGCTAGTTAAGGCTCGTCTCTTTTTAGGAGTCCTTCCTTGCGGCTTTTTTATACCAGTCATAGGATTTTGAACAACAAGCTCATTTTCAAGTGCAGTATTAAATATTTGATTCAATATATCATAGATTTTAGCATTGAATGAGTATGAATAATCCTGAAGAGGGTTAAGCACTTTCTTTATATGTAGAGGCTTAACAGAGCTTAATCTCATATGACCAATAGCTGGCACAATAAATCTCTCACACATAGCTTGGATATCTTTATACCATCGATAGTTAACTTCTGGCTCTTTGTAATTATCCAGCCACTCATTAATCCATATAAAGACCTGAGTATTACGACTAATCTCTACCTTCCCGGCCTCAAGTTGCGATTTAAGAATAGCTCTTTTTTCAATTGCTTCTAATTCAGTCTTGCCATACACATATCTGCGTTTACCTTCAAAAGTGAATGTCTTTTTATAATAATCAGCCATGACATATCCATTTCCGAGCACAAAAAGTACCCTGCTTGTAATCGCAAGGCATCGCTGATATACTTTTGTTGGAACTTTGTGTATCAAGCGATGCCAATTTCTATAGCCGTTACCTGTTGCAGCAGGTGATGGCTATTTTTATAGTTTATACTAAATAAAGTGCACACATTGTACGACATTGTACAAACATTATGTATTGATTTTTTTACATAATATGATATATTTTAAGTAGCTCAACTACCAATGTGTATGTAGGAGCATGCTGGACTACCTTTGGTTCTCCGGCTTTTTTTAGTTTTTGTAAGCTGAGTATTCTTTATCAAACCTTCTTCTAAAGCTTTTTAAAAGAACAGGGAAAGCCGTTATAAAATCATAACCATTTTTAGATTCTTCTAAAATAATTATATAATCAATAGCTTTATCGGTGTATCTAATGCATCTTTTTGTTTTAAGAATACCTTTACCGTTTTTATAACAGTGATTCCATTCTTTTATATTATTAGAACCACTGTTGGCTATATTTATTATTTCTGGAATCCAATGAAGTCTATTTATGCGGTATATACATTCAATTCTGCCAATTAACCTAAAACCATGACATTAGAATAATCGCGCCTTAAGTGACAGCTTTCATCACAATACACATTGTATTCCATGCTTTTCTCCTTCCCACAATTGGATAATCAAAATATAAATTAAATCATCACTTAATGCGACAACGGCATAATTCAATCTATACTATCTTACATGATAATTCTTTACACCCAGATATACTTATTCTATTTAAGCTTCTTTATTTCCTTATCAAAGTCCGAAAAGATTTTCTGATTCTTGTTGTATACATCAAATTCTTCGTTCGCCTTACTAATAGCTGCCTTATTTGAAACTTTTCCTTTGTCGTGCAGAATATCATACCTGCGGAATGCAAGAAATGCATTAACGCTATTTGCGAACTCTTCCATCGTAAACGTGTTTTCACGCTCGATTAAGTCTTCTATATAGTCAAAGTATCCTGAAACAGTTCTTTCTAGTCTGCGAATTTGGTCTTGAGAAAGATAATTTTTCGCAACAGAAACATCTTTCTTCAATATCCGTCCATCTGGAGCATTTTTCCAAGTAGTAAGTCCCATATGATCCTTCGTATGGTCAGCATTTGAATATATGATTTCAGCTGCGGTTTTACCGGTAATGGCATAATGGAATTTGTTTTGAATCATAGCATAGAAATCTTTTGTAGTAGAGGACTGCCTATCGTAGTCTATGCTGCATTCTGCATATATGTCAGTTATTTGCTGATATATTCTTCTTTCACTGGCACGGATGGAACGAACTCTTTCGAGGAGCTCTTTGAAATAATCCTTACCGAAAGGCTTTCCGTTCTTCAACATATCGTCGTTTAGTACGAAGCCTTTAGTAATATATTCTTTAAGCGTGGCAGTTGCCCACTGGCGAAAGCGAGTAGCCTGCTTTGAATTAACTCTATATCCAACAGCAATGATTGCATCTAGATTATAGAAGTTGGTATTGTAATTCTTCCCATCTCTCGCAGTTGTTTCCATTTTGGAAATGACTGAAGATTCGTTTAATTCACCGTCAATGAAAATATTATTCAAATGCTTACTGATTGCAGGAACACCAACTCCAAATAGTTCAGACATAGCCTTTTGAGTTAACCAAAATGTTTCATCTTTAAATGTAACAGAAACAGTCTCTTGGTGATTTTCCATCTCGTATAAAATAATGTTCCCAAAACCTTCCATATAAACCTCCTAATTAATTCCACATCTACACATACTTATGCAGCACACCAACACATCGCCCGATTATCCTCACATCTTCATAGTCCGTAACCATCGCATGATACTCAGGATTACAAGGATTAAGTATCAACGTGTCGCCATCCTGCGTAACTCTCTTTAGAGAAGCTTCGTTGTAATCTAACCTTTCAATAGCGTATATTTGGTCTTGAACAAAATCATAAGACTTTGAAATAAAGACTATATCTCCATCATAGATATTGGCACCAATCATACTATCCCCATGTACCCTCAAGCAGTAATCCGCTTTAACATCTATATCTACTATAAACGTACCCTGGTAATCATCTTCGCATACCACACCATCTCCTGCGCATATAGTACCCATAATGGGGAGCTTGTGCGCTGAAGGCAGAATGATATTCGATGGGAGAGGGCGTGGATTTCCTTTTTCTGTCGTATCATCGGTGTCAAATCCCATTAAATATGAAATAGAAACATTTAGCGCGGAGGATAATTTTTCTAACGCAATTTGTTTTGGGAAATATCTTCCCGAAAGATATGACGAGAGTGCCCCTTTGTTTATATCCGCTTTATCACAAAGCTCGCTTTGCGATAATCCAGAAGCTTTGAACGCTTTATTTAATCTTTTGGTTCTAATATCCATATATAGTTCCTTTCGATATAAGGTAATATCATTATACACGTGGCGTTTAGAAAATCAAACAAAAAGATTTAGAAAATTAAACAAAAGTGTTGACAGAGAGAAAGTTATGCAGTATAGTTTAGAAAACTAAACAAAGGAGGGAGCAATGAATTACGATTACACAAACCTCAAATTGCTTATTAAAACAAGATACAGCACATTTGAAAAGTTTGCAGATGCGCTGGAAATTGGAAGGTCTACACTGTCGCTAAAGCTTAACAATAATGCTGAATGGAGTCAGGCTGAAATGAGCAGAGCAATGAAGTTATTAGGAATTTCAGAAACTGAAATAGATAAGTATTTTTTTTGCCACTAGGTTTAGAAAACTAAACAAAGCAAGAGCTGAAGAGGGAGGAAAAAATGGATAAAAGAAGAGCTATGCGAGGGACTGACTCAGCGAAAGCGATGACTGTTATACGAACTGTAAGTCTGATAGGAGAGGGAACAAAAGAAAACCCAGCACGATTTCTGTATCAGTACTGGGACTTAAAGGGAAACCTATTAGCAAGCCATGACACTATTTTGGATTCGATTTCTGAGAACATTTCTCATCGCTCAAATTAGTGACTTCGGAATACAGCTTTTGCTGCTCGTGACGCTCAATGTACCACTGCTTAATTAAAAGCTCTATTACCTTAATAATCTTCACAGCATCATCGGGATCCATATCGA
>NZ_CP016199.1:451423-461713 GCF_002243385.1 Mogibacterium pumilum
GAGCTTCTTGGTAAGGATCCATCTGAGACAGTAGAGTTGCCAACTAGAGATGTTGTGACCGCAGAAGAACTCGTACAGGAACCTGTACAGACAGAGCCGGAGGCGGTTGCCGCTCCAGTTAATTCAGAGCTGACAAGCCTGGAGTCAGAACTCGCTACGCTAGGATTTGATACAATCGATGACGAGCCAGATGAAGAAGCTGACATGTTCTTCTCTGCAGATGATGTGGCAGATGCTAACGCCACAGTTATAAGGTTTACATCAGCTTCTGGGTGAGCACCAATGTTTCCAAGGTTGCGTAATGCATTGAGGACCTTCCACTGTTCAGCGCTTACATGGTTTTGCAACTCTGTAATTTCTTGATACAAGGTATTCTTCTTAATACCCCAAAAGTCACGGATTAAAGACTGCAAACATCTGCGTGACAAAGTGGCGGAAGCTTTAGGACTTAGATTAACAATGGCACAAGCCTCAGAGTAGTCGTTTCTTATTGATTCAGGCACATAATCCGGGAACTGAGTTGCAAATGAGTTAGGAAGCAAATTTGTATTGAAAGAACCGGTTTCAGATCCAGCACTAGACGCTTTTATAGAAAGGCGCTCGCAAGATGGGCAAAGATAAAAACGTAAAGAAATTTGCGTCGGATACATAGAGTTGTAGCTTTGGTTATCAGAAGAATCAAAAGAGGGGTGCCAGTGTCTGTAAGTAGTATGAATTAATGGGAAAGTTGTATCGCAATATGGACATTTAAATGGCTCCATGAAAATCTCCTTTCAAAAAAACAAATAACTATATAGGAGATTATACAGCAAAACAGAAAGGAGGATACAGGTGGAAAAGAATAAAACAGAGAGAATTGATAAAAAGGAAAGAACGACTAATTTGCTTATTGATTATCTGGAAAAGATAACAGACACGAACGATGGGCTAATTACATCTGAACATATCGCGTCCGTGCCTGCAGTAGCAGAGGCTATAACTAAGCTTCTTTCTTTATAACAGAGAGAATGTGATTATAAACCTCTTTGAACATCAAACCTAGTTCTGTTCCGCTTTTCTGAGAAACAGAAAGCATAGAGTTAGATAGCTTAGCCTTCATAAGCTCAACAGTTATTTCAAATGCATATCTTTCTTCAGGTGTCATATCAATTAAACCTCCTTTCCTGAAAATTTATGGTTAAAGAAATTATACATCAGTGGAATGGGTTAAGTCGATTACAGACAAAAGAATGGGAGTAGGGAAGGAAGAGGAAAACAAAAGGAGGTGCACAGGTGAACAAACTCGAAGTAAAAGATAACAGATTCTACCTAGATGGTTCAGAACTAACATTCTTGACAGAAATCACCATAGACAAACTTTCAGCTGAAACGGCAAGAGTAAGCCTGTCTATGGTCGTAAAAACTACAGGTGAGATTGAATTGCCGATAGGGCTACATTGGACGCTATCTGCACGAGCGCCTGAACCGTGTTAACCCCAGCGTCTTTAGCAACGTTTTTTACACGGTTCCAAAGTTTCTCACTTTGGATGTTGCCTATAAATTGATGACCTTCTGGAGTCAAATATTTTATAGAGCAGTTTCCACTTACAAACCAGCCATCCATGAGGATAAGATTTGACAATTCCGCTTGCTTAATATGATACATTACTTCATTTTCCGGAAAGTCTAATAAACAAGACGGCATTTCAAACGGCCCGATAACCACAGAATTATCCAGGTCCGTTTCATCTTCGATGAATAAGAGTATTGCACGTAGGCAATCAGGATTTAGTTTCATACTTAATCACCTCCTTTCATAAATATACCCGAGGTGATTATACAGCAAAATAGAAAGGGGTCACATATGAAAATAGGCAATAAAGAAGTAAAAGAAATAGTCATCAAAAATAGCACTGGCGAACTTATCGCAGATATTACCGATGATGACATAATCTCAAAGACCAATGTAGTCGTCGCGCTCATTAACACAAAAGAAGATAAAGAGTTAAGTCTGCAAGAGATTCAAGTGAGGGCAGCTAATAAGTTGTTCGAGGCTATAGACGAAATGAACATCAATGAAATAACTATTGAGTCAGCCGAAACAATAGCCAATTCATTGGTAAAGGTTATGAATGTAAGACTTGGATAAAAAAGAAGTTATGTTTAAAAATTTGCAGAAAGAAATGAAAGAACAACATATATCTAACAGAGATATAGCAAGAGCTATAGGGAAAGATGAAAGGTCGATTTCAAATAAGCTCTCTGGAAGAACGGACTTTACAAGAATTGAAATGTTTACAATACGGGATACATTCTTTCCTGAGATGACACTGGAGTACTTATTCTTGTAAACAAAAAAACTACCAAAGGGCCGTCTTTGATAGTTTTTCGCCGGATTTGTTTACCTTTTTGTCCTGCAGGCTTTCGCCACACATGAACGGCCTCACGGCTTCTATGGGACAAGTTGTTACTTTAGCGATTCCGATTTCGCTATAAAGCCTTACGCTAACAACAATTCAGGAGTACTTGATACAGTGGGCTAATTTAACGACTAAGCCAGTCACCGATTTATACGTATCGTAACGTTAACGCTGTATCAGTAATCTGCCATTACCCAGTTTTACGTGTCGTGGTGCCACGAAGGGCGACCTAGATTAAAGGAGCTGGCAAGTTCAAAAGTTGTGTCAAGATGACCACCACCTTTTTAAGAATTTGCCTAAAAGGCTAAACAAATTGTATCGAAGTAGGAAATATATTTCAAGTTAAAGAACAAAGAAGAGCTGAAGAGGGAGAAGATGCAAATCAAAAGTGAGGAAATAGCTCAAATAATAAATGAGATAAGAAAAGAAAAAAAGCTAAAGATAACAGAACTAGCAGCTCTATCAGGAGTGAACTATATGCAGCTATATAACAGCATTAATAATAAATCGCGAGCGAGAGAGTTAAAAGCAAGTGAACTGATAAGGGTATGTACCATCTTAGGCATAAATGATTTATCAGTTTTCTACAAAAAAACTAAGCCTCCCGCGTGACATGCGAGAGGGTTCGTCTGCAATTTTTTTACTCGGAAGATACTGCAATTGTTCAAAATGCTTTGTTCAAGCTTCATCAGGATTGGCTAACCCCGATTTCAGCTTGAAGATTGTCAAATAGAAATAAGGAGCCACCTCGTCTATATTTGATAATCGCACAAATCCCAATACAAACAATGTCACTGTTTGTTCTATGGTATCCCGCTTCACTTTAGCTGTTTACATTCAGCGTACTAAGTAAGCCTTAACGCATCAGCGAATTGCTATCCCGAGAACTGGCGAATTCAAAATGTTTGACAAAACAGTCACCCACTTTCAACGAATTTGCCGGTAAAGGCTATAAGAATTTTAACACAGTGTTAAACAAATCGCAATCAAATTACTAACAGTAAGAGTGATGAAGATAGAGAAACAAGATGGAGAACTGTGAGCAAGAAACAGAAGATAAGTATACCCGAGGTGATTATACATCACAAACAAGAGAAAGTTGAAGATAAAAGAAATGGATAAACAAACAATAGTCAGAGATATAAAAAAGGAAGTTGGAAACTGGCCATGCCAGTCTGACATAGCTAGGTACCTGGGTAAATCCAGAGATTACGTTATCAACCTGATGGCAGGGTGCGAATACATTACGGATGGAAAAAAGAAGCAGTACTTTGCATCAGATGTGGCCGACAGGCTCATGAATAAAAGACGGTGTAATTAACCGTAAAAACTACGGAGGAAAATCACAATGAATAAAAAGAATCTAAAACCAATGATAAATGAAGAGGAGTTAACTGAAGCTGCAAAGGCGGCATATGAAAGTCATAAAAAGATACTGTATCTAAGCTTAGAGGATGTATTCGATATTGAATTTCCAGCTGAATTAGAGCCTCTTGCAGAACTAATGTACTGCACAGGCTATGCAGACGCAATAGCCAATGCATCAGTTGAAATAAATATCGATATTAAGAGCAGTGAAAGGTCGGTGAATCAAGATGAAGGAATTCGTAGAAACTATTAAGTATATGTGTTCAGACGAAGATGGAAACTTTCAACCGATTGCAGTATTAGGTTCAATCGCTGCCACACTATTCATCCCAATGCTGTGGTTATTCCTATATGCCCTGGGATGCAATTGATAAAGGAGAGGAAATGGTAGAGGCTGGCTGCATATGTGATCGCTGTGGTCATGAACATGGAACGCCGAGAGATAATAGAGCTTTTCGTTGGTGCCGTCGCATAAAAGGAACTATTTGCGACAAATGCTGTAAACAGTGTGAGTACAACGATGACTGGCATTGTCGTTATGATCCAGAAGGCAGGCAGCAAATGCGGGAACTCATATTCGCCAATCGAGAAGATGAAAGGAAAATATGCAAGTATCAAGAAAGATTGAGAACAACGCATAACTCTAGAAGACAAACGAAAGAAATATTAATAGAGATCATTAAATCAAAAGAAAGGGATATCGAAACTAGAGAAAAAGAGTATGAAAGGCTACACGCCAGAGAGGGTCAGCCAAGAGAAATGTTTTAGCAAAAGATAGGAGGCGAACATGAAGCGTATTTTCTGCGATAGATGCGGAGAAGAAATTGACTATAGAAACCGTAGCAAACCGCTCAATGTAGTAGGAGAAGCAGAGGGAGTATATGATCTATGTCCTCAGTGTATGGTAGATTTCAGAGTCTTTATGCGAGATAAACCTCAAGCAGGTAAATATGGTCATGGTGTGCAATCAAAGAAGATGGGACGCATATGCGGTATTAACTTTGAAGAATAAAGAAACGAGGAGAAAAATGAATCAGATTAATTGTGAAATCAAGGAACATATAGGGATTATTTCAGAAAGCAAGAATGGATGGACGAAGGAACTTAATCTCGTATCCTGGAATGATAATGATCCAAAGTATGACATACGAGAGTGGGATCCTAAGCATGAAAAGATGTCACGTGGTATCACTCTTACTGAAGAGGAAGCGTACGAACTAAGCATCATACTGTCAGGTGAATTTGAAGGTTAATAGAAGAGTAATAGCAACAGGAGAAAAATCATGAGTTTAGAAGTAATTAATAAGGCGAGAGAACAAATTACTGAAGAGTCACTGAAAATCGGTGGCTCTCTTGCCAATTTCATAGAAGAACATCTAAATGAAGTCTGCAAGACTGAAGATGTGGCAACGCATATAACGGCAGAAGGTAAATCAATTGAAGACTTGATCTCTAAAATTACATCCGAAGCTAGGAAAAATGCAAGGAATAATGTCGGATGCCTTACAGATGAAGAAGTGCTGCAAATCATTGATGATTACTATGAAATCCATATAAAACCATCATCAAATACTACTAGTCTAGGAACAATAGATATCCTTGACCTTATGTAGAGGAGGTGGATATGCAAATCAATTACAGAAATGCAGATAACTCACCTATAAATATTCACTTTCCGGATAACTTCGAGGATTGGGTAAATTATGAGACCTGTGCAGCAACTGTATATAACCGCTGGAAGAAAATAGCACATTGCTCACATTGCGGACATGCCTGGGATTATACAGAGACAATCTATAAGAATGACGTTGTTTGCTGTCCTCACTGTGAAACAAGAGAATTAGCAGTGCCTCATACCACGATTCCCTTTGGAACGCATCAATATTTCTTTTGGTTGTGGCTAGAAGATGAAAGTATATACTGCGCCTCAGCATGTAGCTACTGGAGATGTGCAGAAAAGAATATTGAGCAAATAGAAGACATTATTGAGATAGAAATTGAATCAATTAACGTAATCAACAGAAATGAACAATATTCATATGGCTACATTTTAAATTGGAGAACTGGGGAGCCTGAATGGGTCAAGAATAAATCACAACACGTAATATCAAATGAACGATTTGTCGTGGATATAAATTTAGATGATCTTATTGCACAAAGCTTCTTGAAACATATGGATATACACATAAGAAGGATAACTGGAGTCCAGCTATCTAATGCGTATTTCGTTAACTATCTGATTGATGAGATGGTGTTTTGTGCAAGATATCCAAGTGTTGAATATATTAAAAAATCAGGACTTGCGCATCTGGTAGAGTACAAGCTTGAAAAAATACCAACATATATAAGGCCAAACTGGAAAGCTATAACAATACCTGAACTATTAAGGCTTTCATCGCAGGATATCGATAAGTTGAAGCAATGGGATTATTTCAATACAGATGGAATATTAAGATACAAGATCCTTAAGAAGCAAAACAAAGTAAAAAAGGAACATATGGAGCTCTGCCAAAAATGGGTTCCAGATGCGAGATTCTTGTGTGGAAATGGCTATGGTTGTGGCTGGATAAAAGAGTTAAGAGAAATTAATAATTTAATTCAGTTATTTAGATATCTTGAAAAACAGTATAAAACACAGAGCGATCCAGGTAACCGTGGTGAGATAGGAAGCTTATACAAAGATTATTATGTGCAGCTTAAAGAACTGGGGTATCCACAAAATGAGTACTATCTATATCCTAAAAACTTAAATGAAGCACATGATAGGGTCTCAAGAGAGTATCTGGAAAAGAAAGATGCAGAAAAAGCGGAAAAATGTAAAAAGCAACAAGAGAATTATGAAAAAATGTATCTTCCGCAACTAGAAGAGTATGCCTATCAAGATAATGAATATCTTATACGACCACTTAGAAACTGTAAGGGATTTGAAGAGGAAGGTCGTTATAACAAAAATTGTGTTGCTTCATACTATTACAGCGTAACGGAAGGGGATACAGCAGTATTTGTTATGAGGCGAACTGATGAGCCAGATACACCTTTCATAACAATTGAACTTCGTGACAACCATATATATCAATGCTATGGAACGGGGAATCGACTACCAGCACCAGAAGTTAGAAAGTGGGTAGATGACTGGCTGGAAAATATTGTCAAGCCAAGAAGTAAAAAGAAACCTAAGAAGGGAGCAGCATAATGACAGAATCAATTATAGATGTAAATTACGAGATTAATGAAGCCAATGGTGAGCTAGAAGATAAGAGCACGGAGCAGCTGTGTCATGAGGCAAATGGATTATATCAACAGATGGAGGCTGTTGGAAACGTCGCGCTCATGATGGCAGCATCCGCCGGTCGCCGCCTACTCATAGTAAAGGAGCGATTACCTCATGGAGAGTTTGGCACATGGTGTGATAATAACCTGGATTTTTCGCAGTCCAAAGCAAACAAAATGATGCAATTGGCCAAACGTTCATCTGATGAAAACAGCATATTTTCAAATTCGTACACGTGTACGAATTTGAGCATTTCCAAGGCATTCGCACTTTTATCCGCTCCAGATGACGTCGCAAAAGAAGTGATTGAGTCTGAAGATATTAACGATATGACAGTCACAGAGTTGAAGGCAGAAATAGCCAACCTCAAAGCAAGAAATAATGAACTTGAAGCTGGAACGGATGAAATAGCCAACCTCAAAAACCGAATTGCAGAACTTGAGGCTGAACAATCCGAATCAGAGATAAGTGTTGAGGAGCTCACTGCGAAGGATGATGAAATTAAAAGGCTCAAAGAAAAACTCGAAAAAGAAAAAGCGAAAGCTCAAACAGCTAAAAACAAAACAGAAACAGCTATACAGGAGGCAATAGATAAATATAAGACTGAACATGAAAAGGAGAAAGCAGAAGCCGTAAAGGAAGGAAAGGCAAAGCTTCAGGAAGCATATTCCGAAGCAGAGAAGACAATAGCCAGACTTGAAAAGGAGTTATCTGCAAGCAGTCAGGATGAACTTACAACATTCAGGGCACAAGTAAATATCTTACAGGAAATATTTCAATCATGCTGTAAGAGCCTTGCAGTCATCGAGGCGAAAGATCCGGGACAAGGCGAAAAGGTGCGCAGTGCATTACTTCAGGTACTGCATATTGAAGAAGAACAGCTGAAAGGTTAAAGAATGCACAGATTGAGCATAACGAATAGAAGTTATATACATGAATTATTAAGGAGCGAATAATGGACGAAAGAAAATTTATAAAGAAGTGCAAAGAATTTGTAAGAAACTATCACAACGATAGAGTGAACCCAGCTAGCATTAATGGACACATCACAACAGAAGATGTATTTGTCGTATGGTTCTGCAAAGCATTACAGAATTCGAAAGCATTACTCAGCACCAACGTGCCAGATGGTATGTACTACGAGATCACATATAACGGAGATAAGAATGAGTGCTATCTTGACGCCTATAAAAAGTGGCAGAACGTTTGTATCGAAATGTAGGAGCTAAAGGTGAAGATATGAAGGCGTACGAAAGAATACCAGAATGGAACAAACTAATATTTAGAGAGCTAACACCAGAGGAAAAGGAAGACTATGCCACGTATGGCTGGTCCTGCATGGTCGAGAATCTGCCTGAGTATGGAGAAGAAGTGTTAGTTACAGATGGAGTAAGCGTGTGGCTAGATAGTTTTGATGTTGATGAATGTATATATCTATCCGGTACAGACAGCGAGATTGATGGCGTGATTGCGTGGCTGCCGCTACCCGCGCCATACAAAGGAGAATAAAAATGAGAGCTAAACCAAAACACATGAGAAAGAATAAAGTGCATAAATTCTTTGATGATTTACTTGGTGTTAAAAAAGTAAATGAGTATCTTGAATCTCCTGTGTCCAACTTGGAAGAAGAGGAAAGAGTCATGGCAGAAATCATCGCAAGATACGAAGACCCTATTAATACAGAACTGGCAGGAGACTTTCCGCTTGATTAGGTCAAAAGATATAGCAGCTATGTATACGGAAGAGCAGCGTGAGGGTATATGCAAGTGGTGCCGGAAGCATAACCATGATAAATGCACCACTTGTGCACTCCCAATAGTACCAGCATGGAAGGCTGAAGAGGTTAATGATATTACTGGAGAACTAGAAAATGCTTAATTTAATAATAACTTTCTTAATTACAGGCTTTATGGTTGGAATAGTAGCACTATATTTCACAGCGATGAAGAGGATGGATATAGCAAATAAACTATTCATGATAGCAGATGTACTACTCCTCGCAGGGTTAACAATTATATTAGTGTGTATATACATATATAGATAGAAAACAATTTTGATATGACAGCGGTAGGCAGAAGGTATACTCCTTTCAAAATCAGACATAAATATATAAGAGCACATACTACTTTTTACAGATGCTTGCCGCTTTCATATATAGAATTAAAGCTTCAAAACTTTCTTCCATATATATAAGGAAGAAATAATACGTTAAAATCATCCGGCATTATGCCGGATTAAGAGTTCAAATGAGTATTAACAAGTCAGGCATTTAAATAACTATGATAAGAACTAAAAAATATTACACTGGAGATTATCTCGAGTTAGAAATATATAATGTGTCTCCAAGAAAGAGAATAATAAAAAGAGCAGAAAAAAGACATGAGTCATCCCTAGCGCAGAAAAACCTAAATTCAAAAAGAAGTCAAAGATACTTTGTCAGAATATGCAATCTTAATTTCAAAGAGGGTGACTTTAGTATAGATCTCACATATGACGATGATCATCTTCCGTATGACAGAGAACAGGTACTTAAGGATATAACTAACTATGTGGCAAGAGTACGCAGGGAGATGAAAAAGAGATCCAGCGAGCCAGTGAAATATGTGTATGTAATCTCAAATCACAAGGGAGATGATACTGGCTCAAAAGCTAGACCCCATATCCACATGATATTTGGAAATGTAGATAGAGATGTCATAGAGGATAAGTGGAAGGCTGGATTTTCAAATTCTGATAAGCTCAAATTTGATGAATGCGGAATCACTGGCAAAGCTCTGTATATGGCTAGACAGGGTAAGAGTAAAAGATGCTGGGGTAGTTCCATAAATCTAGAAAAGCCTGATCCTATAGTTTCAGATAAAGCTATAACGAAATCTCAGATGGAGAGAATTATTAATGACCCATCAGATGGGCTATATATCTCTAAGCTTGTTAATAAAAACAACAAGACAAGATATACATTTACGGACTGTCTTGTTGAACATGATGGAAGACAATTAGCTTTGTTCGGGCAAGACGAGGAAAACGGAGGTAATGGTTCCGGGTTCAGCTTGCTTATACGAATGCGAAAAACAGAAAATTGCAGAAGGTGATGAGTTGCTCTAGGGAGCAAGTTTATTTAAGTGGGATGAAATATGACAAAAAAAGAAATGGAAGAGCTTATATCGATTAAGCAAGAAATTAATGCAATAGAGATGTCTTTGTGTGCTCCTAAAAGCACATATACTTTTGCGTTCTACAAAGATTATAGGA
>NZ_CP016199.1:461738-482282 GCF_002243385.1 Mogibacterium pumilum
GATTTCCAATCCCCAAAATAGAGACAGGATACGATGACGGGTCAATATACAAAGACCAATTGATAAAAAGGCTTATAGCCACAAAGAAGAAGCTGCAAAGAAAAATAATTGAAGCAGAGAAATTTATCGAGATTCAAACAGATAGTGAGCTTAGAACTATCTTGCGTAGCTATTACATAAACGGATTAAGCCAGGAAGAGATAGGGAAGCTTCTTGGTTATGACAGAAGCACAATAACTAAGAAGCTAAAACGGTTTTGGAAAATGAAGATTTAATAGTGAAAAAGCAAGATTCACACAATTCACTTTTTTTCCTGATAAAATGATAGTGTAGAAAGTGTCGAAGAGACACAGGTTTTTCTCCCAAGCTATAAAGATTCGGAAAAGGTCGTCGCAAGGCGTCCTTTTTCAATGTGTGGGTATAAAAATCACTAGAAAAGACGAATTTGAACAGCAGCTTCGTTGCATGCTGTTTTTTGTGGATTTTAAACAGTGCAGGAAGAGCGATGCAAGCGAATGAAGAGAAGAAAAGGGCCGCAAAGGAACTTTATGAAAGCGGTGAAAACTTAATACTTATTGCCCAAAAACTAGAAATCAAAGAATCAACTTTGAGGTCATGGAAAAGACGCGGAAAATGGGAGCAAAGTGCAACGCCAAAAACGTTGCAAAAAATGCAGTCAAAAAAAGCTTCTGAGAGACAGCTGAAAAAGGAGCTCGGTGATGATGCTGAAAAACTTGTCGAAAATAATTTTCTTACATCTAATCAAAAATTATTTTGCATGTATTATGTGACCTGTTTTAATGCTACAAAAGCATACCAAAAAGCATATAAATGTAGCCGCAAAACAGCAGGGTCAAATGGATACAGAATGCTGAAAAATGCTGAAATCAAAAAGTGTATTAGGGAGCTAAAGGAAAATAGGCTTAATAAAGCCATGTTAAATCCATCTGACATCTTCCAGAAATACATAGATATTGCATTCTCGGATATAACGGACTTTGTAGAATTTGGAAGTGAAAAAACAGAGGATGGAACAAGGCAAAGCTATATGAGATTCAAGAGTGATGCAAAAGTAGACGGAACTCTGATAGCTGAAATATCTATGGGGCAGACGAAGAAAATTAAACTCGAGGATAGGCAAAAGGCTCTAGCTTGGCTAGCGGATCATATGGACTTAGCCACAGAAGAGCAAAAGGCTCAAGTTGAATATATTAAGTCAAAGACAGCTGCAGTTAATAAAGCCTTAACTGGAGAAGGGGCAGAGATTGAAGATGTTGATGACCTAGAGGAAGAGATATATGGCAGTACCGAAGAGTAAAGAGCCTGTTAAGAGAAAGAGTATTCCTTACAGGTTTGGAGATAAGCACAAGGCATATATGAGGCGATCCAGAGACTGCACATATAATGTCGCAGAGGGTTCTATCCGTGCAGGTAAGACAACGGATAATATATTTGCTTTTGCTCATGAGCTGAAGAGGACAAAGGACAAGCTACATCTAGCCAGTGGTTCAACACTGGGAAATGCAAAACTTAATATCGGAGATGCAAACGGATTCGGACTTGAACACATATTCAGAGGGCAATGTCACTGGGGAAAGTTCAAGGGCAATGAGGCTCTGTATATACAAGGACCATCTACATCCAGGAAGTTAAGGGTAGTTATATTTGCAGGTGGTGGCAAGGCTGACTCATATAAAAAAGTTCGTGGTAACTCATATGGTATGTGGATAGCCACAGAGATAAATCTGCATCATGATTCAATGATAAAAGAGTGCATCAACCGTACGGCAGCAGCTAAGATGCGTAAATTCTTTTGGGATTTAAACCCTGATAATCCATATGCATCGATATACAAGGATTACATAGACAAGTACGCCGAGAAAGCAGCTGCAGGTGAGTTTCCTAGTGGATATAATTACGAGCATTTCACTTTGTTTGATAACGTAACGATTAGCAAGCAGAGGCAGCAAGAACTGATGGCAGACTATGATCCTGAAACAATATGGTACAGGAGAGACATACTCGGAGAGAGATGTGCTGCAGAGGGTGTCATATATAAAAGCTTCGCTGATAATCCAAGTAAGCATATTAGGATATTCAAAGACTATAGCGAAAAGCAGGAATGGTTAAGAACCATTCACTTTATCTCAATAGGGATAGACTTTGGAGGAAACAGGTCGTTAACAACATTTGTAGCTTCAGCAGTCCACTATAGATTCCAGGAGGTCGATGTAGTAAAAGATGCAAACATCGAAGGGAGAAAGGGGGATATAGATCCTGACAAGCTTAATAAAAGTTTCTTGATATTTTACGAGGAGCTGAAGAGGGAGTTCCCAGAAATCCCCATACTCTATATATTCGCCGATAATGAAGCACAGTATCTGATAAATGGATTGGCTAAAGCATGTAGGGCAGCGGGTATCACAGCAAGCATAGGTGATAGTGCGAAGAAGAAGATTACGGATCGTGTTTACTGCGGTAATACTTTGCTAGCTAGTGGAAGGATGAGGGTATTACCGGAATGCAAACTTCTGATAGCTGGTCTGAAGTCAGCGATATGGGATCCAAAGGAAGCTGAAAAGGGAAAGGATGTTCGCCTAGATAATTTCAGTAGTGACATAGATATATTAGACGCATGGGAATATTCATGGGAGCGATTTATGAAAAAGCTGCTTCCTGAATCCAAAAGGAGTAACTGATGAATATAAATACCGTTATTGATTACTTAAATAAAAAATACGACATAAAGCTTGATAGTAGCTATTACCAAAATATATCGATATGGAGAGACTGGTGGATGGGATATTATGCTCCATTCCACACTTTTGCAGAGGTTGGTTTAGATGGCAAGAAGAAAGAGCGTAAACTCTATACACTAAAGATGGCGAAGCAGGTGTGCGAAGACTGGGCATCAGGACTACTGAATGATGAGCTACATATTGCCATCGATGATGAAGCATCCGAGACATATATACTCGGAGAAAAGGATGATGCTGAAGAGGGAAAAGAAGACAAGACACCTAAAAAAGATATATTCAAGGGTGTACTTAGAAACAATGCCTTTCGTCAGCAAGGTAACCGATTGATAGAAAAGAGCTTTGCATTTGGTACAGGTGCATTTGTGCTAAGAGCCGAAAATATAAAGCTCGGTAGGAACAATAAAATAATCTCAAATCCGAATATAAATATTAGAATCGAGTATCTATCTGCAGACCACATAATCCCTCTGTCTGTACATGCAGGTAAGATAACAGAGGTTGTATTTGCCTCTGAGGTGCTGCAGCTAGGTGAGAAGATGATATATCTTGAAACTCACAGGCTGATAGACGGACAGTATGTAATTACAAACGAGTACTTCAAAGCTGAAGAGGGTAGCCTTATAAAGCGAGAGCTTCCAGAAGGAATACTTGAAGAAATGACAACAGGGGGAAACGTTCCTCTGTTTTCTATCGTTATGCCAAACATTGAGAATAACATAGCTCCTGGTTCTCCACTAGGAATTTCCGTATTTGCAAATGCATTAGACAACCTTGAAGGCGTAGACCTTGCATACAACAATTTCAACAAGGACTTCAAGCTTGGTGGAAAAAAGGTATTCATGAATAGCCGCATTGTTCGTAGAAATGAAAGAGGAGAGACCATTACTCCTGATGATGTAGCGCAGCAGCTATTTGTGGAAACAGGTGATGACCTGATAGATGATGACGGGACAAAAAAGTTTATCCAAGAGCACAACCCATCTCTCAGAGTATCTGAGAATGTGGAGGGAGTTCAGGCTCAGCTAGATTTACTATCGTTTAAATGCGGACTGGGGACAAAGTTCTATCACTTCAACAGCGGTACAGGATCAGTTCAGGTAACCGCTACAGAATATCTTGGTGGACGTCAAGATTTGACTAGAAATACAGGGAAACACTCTCTTATTGTCAAAGATGCACTTGAATCACTTATCAGATCAATCCTATGGGTAAAGAAAGAGCTTGGAGGTGGCACGGTAGATCCAGAAACAAAGATTGAAATAGACCTTGGAGATAGCTTCATTACTGATAGTGCGTCTGAAAGGGCCCAAGACATGCAGGATGTAAGAGAAGGCATTATGAATAAATGGGAGTATAGAGCTAAGTGGTATGGAGAAAGTGACGACACAGCAAAAGCTAATATTCCTGAAAGCAGTTATGAAGAGGATCCGTTCGGATTTAATCAAAAATAGAACAGCTTATAGTTATTAAGGAGGATATATGCTTACACCGGAATTCTTGCATGAAGCACCAGAAGGCTTGCTTGAACTATATAGAGAAACAGAGGAAGCAATACTTGCTGATATGGCAAGACGTATATCGACTTATGATTTCTATATCCCTGCTGCACAATGGCAGAAGAGGAAACTCGAAGCAATGGGAATGTTTGAGGCGGAAATAAATAAGAGACTGGCTAAGCTTACAGGCAGAAGTATACAAGAAATCAAGGAGCTAATGAAAGAAGCCGGAATGGAGACAATAGCTAATGATGATCGGATTCATACAATGGCAGGAAAGAAATGCCCACCACTGGAAGCTAGTCCATCTCTGATAGCCGTAATGAATTCCGGATATAGACGAACGGCAAAAGCTTTTCAAAATCTCACGAGAAGTACTGCAGCTAATGCATCCAAACAGTTTAGCAAGATACTTGACCAAGCATATATGCAAGTAATATCCGGAGCATTTGATACAGAAACAGCCATCAGAAATGCAATCAAGGCATTAGCTGAAAAAGGGATTGAGTCAGTAAGGTATCCTTCGGGGCGTGTGGATAATATAGAAGTGGCAGCTAGAAGAGCTATTGTGACCGGTATTAATCAGACAGCTGGAGATATGCAGCTTGCAAGAGCGGAAGATGTGGATAGCGAATACGTGGAAACGACAGCACATGCCGGAGCGCGTCCTGAACATGAGGTGTGGCAAGGCAAGGTGTTTAAATTACATGGTAAGGAACCGGGATACCCTAACTTCTATGAAGTTACAGGGTACGGAACAGGACCAGGGTTGTGCGGATATAATTGCAGGCACAATTTCCATCCGTTCTATCCTGGATTATCAACTCCTGCTTATAGCGATGAGATGTTGGCCGAATATATAGCTAAGGATTACTTATACAATGGCAAGAATTATACAGAGTATGAAGTATCTCAGATGCAGAGGTATTACGAAAGAGCTCGGAGGAGATGGAAACGAGAATACCTAATGCAAGAAGCCGCAGGACTTGATACAACAGAATCCAGCGTAAAGATGCGATCATATATGGAAAAATTGAAGAACCTGGAAAATCAGACAGGCATGCCATCACAGCATGACCGTATGATAGTAGCAGGTTTTGGAAAAGGTGAAGCCGGTAAATCTCAATGGGAAGCGAGGAAATATTACCAGTGGTTTCGTAAAGCTTATTCTCTTGAAGGTCAAGGAATGAGAAAAACACTTGCAAGCTATTACGACATGAAGTACAATAACCCTCCTGAGTACAAGCTATTCAAAAAATATGTGTTATCTGTTGAAAGAGGAGAAGTCTCACCGCTACTAGGATTATCCACATACAAAGAAAAAGCACATCAAATTGATGAACAGCTTATAGGATTAAAGACACCGCAGGGAATTGAGATTAAGGATTATTCAGCCCATTTTGTTGGCAGAATGATTGGTCATTCCGCACTAGACAAAGATTTTAACCGTGCAGGTGTAAGCATTGAAGATTTAAAGCAGTGTATAACAAAAGGAAATGAAAGAGTTTCAAGGCACCAGGATACAGTAACATTGATAGGCTCAGGCTGTCAGGCTGTATATGATCCTAAAACTGGTATACTTGTGCAAACCAATAGGAGAGGGTGATTAAACAATGCCTATTATTGAATTCACATTTAATGAGAAAGAATTTTTAAAACCATATGTGGAAGAATGGCCGGAGCTTGCTGCGGAAAAATTAGAACGCGCTGATGCTGGGGAATATCTTATAGCTTTAGATGACATGATTGTATGCTACGGATTTGATAAAAAGATGGAGTTCTATAATGAAATAGGAGTATATGCGCAGCGTATATATGACCGTGTTATAGATGCGTGCGATGATTATGATGATAGAGAAAGTGAAGGGGAATAATGAATGCTCTTGAAACAGCATACAAGATTTTGAAGAATTTAGAATCTGCAAAAGATGTTGACTACATGGGCACGCTTATTAGTCCTGAACTCCTAAATGTATCGGATAACGTAATAACAATAGGCTCAAACATTAAGTAATAACTAGATTTTAAAGCAGGCCAAATGGTCTGCTTTTTGCATGCAAAGAAAAGGAGAGATAATGGAATCTTTAGAATTAAAAGACAAAGTAAATATACTTGGGACAGAATATAGCATCAAGGGGCAAATAGGAAAAGAAACTCCCAAGCTCGAACATGCAGACGGCATCTGCGAATTTTATTCAAAGGAGATTGTAATTGATGACTTTGAACCAACTTCGGAAACAGTTGCCAATCCCAATTTATATAAAAAGAAGGTGTTAAGACACGAGATTGTACATGCCTTTTTATATGAATCTGGACTTGATGTAAGTTCAGATTGGGCAAGAAATGAAGAGATTGTTGACTGGATAGCACTTCAAGCTCCAAAACTACAAAAAGCATTTGAAGAGGCAGGGTGCTTATAACATCAGATAAATTGCAGAGGGTGCGCACCTCTGTTTTTTATATTCGCCCAGTCAAGGCGTAAAACTGACTGAATTTTATTACTCGCCTGCTCATCGGCGTAAAATGTGAGCCGCATCGGCGTCGCCTGCCGTAAAAGATGGCGTAGCGGATAAAAGAATGGAGGACACAATGAAAAGAGAAGAGATTGAGAAAGTTTTGAAGGAAGCTGGAGTATCTGATGAAAAGCTGAAAGATACCGTCGAAAACATCCTTGCAGAAAATGGCAAAGACATTAAAGCAGCACAGGATAAGACAGCACAGGACAAACAGAAAGAACTTGATATTGCTGATCAGACTATCAAGGGTCTGAAAGAGAAGGTCGATAAGTTCGATGGGGTCGATGTTGACAAGCTGCGTAATGATGCCAAGGAATGGCAGGATAAGTATGATGCTGATATTGCAGCAGAGAAAAAGAAGACTAGCGACCTACAAAAGGAATACGCCTTAAAGGATGCACTAAGAGGTCAAGGGGCACTGGATCCTGATTACGTCATGTATAAACATGGTGGCATCGATAAGTTTGCTTTTGATAGTCAGGGTAACCCTATTGGTCTATCTGACATCCTAAAGCCAATGATGGAAGCATCACCCGCATTGTTTAAAAAGGATGATGGTGACGATGGTGTAACTGGCGGAGCAGGAGGGTTCTCGAGTGGTGGAAATCACGGAGGCGGAGCAGAGCCTGATCTCGACAAACTATCAGATGAAGAGTATTACAAAAGACTCGAAGAAAAAGAAAGGAAGTAAGAATTATGCCAAACAATTTTCTTGAAGTAAAAAATATCGCAAGACAGACACTGCCTAGACTAGTGAACAATCTAGTGTTCCCTAACCTAGTGCACAGAGATTTCTCGAATGATTTTGTGCCAGGACTTGGAACCAAGATTCAGGTCAAGAAGCCTGTAAAACTCATTGCAGAGGAATTCAATGAGTCACAGGGAGTTAAGCCACAGGGAATAGAGGAGGAATCTGTAGAGGTTAAACTAGACAAGCTAGCTACAGTAGATGTGGAGTTTAGCGCAATACAGAGAGCTACTAACGTAGATGACCTAAACAGACTATTTCTTGAACCAGCAGCAGTCGCTCTTGCAGAGAAGATTAACAATGATGGACTAGATCTATATAAGTTCATTCCTACAGCTGTAGGAAAGGCAGGCACGACACCAACTGAGCTAACGGATCTTGCAAATGTGAGAAAGCAGCTTAATAAGCAGCTCGTGCCAGTTGCTGGAAGAGTTGGAGTATGGGATGCCGAAGCTGATGCTGCATTCTCCACTGTCCCAGCAATCGTTAATGCTGAGAAGTCAGGTTCTACCAGTGCTCTCAGAGAGGGCTCAATCGGTAGAGTAATGGGACTTGATAACTACATGTCCCAGGCTGTGAGAAAACATACTGCAGGTACACTCAAGGTAACCAGCGGTAACATTACTGTTAAGACACAGGTTGTAAAGTCTAACGAGGTTGTACTTACAGGAACAGGACTTACAGGAACCCTCGTTAAGGGAGATATTATCACTATTGTTGGAAAGCAGTATGCTGTTACAGAGGATGTCTCAGTTTCAGGGACCGATATTCGCGTTAGTGTAGCTCCAGAGATTACAGCTAATGCGGGTGTACAGGCTGAAGTGCTTAAGAGCCATACTGCAAACCTTGCATTTAACCCTATGGCTTTTGCGTATGTAACAAGACCACTTCAGGCACCAGCAGGAGTTGAGAGTTACGTAACTAGCTACAACGGAATCTCTCTTCGTGTAGTAAGAGGTTATGACATGACGAAAAAGAAGGAGATGCTGTCGATGGATGTGCTCTACGGTTACACAGCAATTTATCCTGAACTTGCGACAAGAGTGCTTGGATAAGCAAGGAGGCCTTAATGGTTGAATATAAGTTTTACACGGACGAATTCTGCGGCAAGGCAATATCCGAGGAAGACTGGCGGGGGCGTGAAGCTTTCGCCAGTGCTTATATTCGAAAATATTTCGTAGGATTTAGTGTTGAAGCAGATGATTATAAGCATGGTATATGTGCTGTTGCAGAGGCAAAGCAGACCGTAGATCAGGGGGTGCTGGAGAGTCAGACTGTAGGGTCATGGTCAAAGCACTACAGTGTGAATAGTGTATCTGATAAAGATAGACTGCTTAATGCAGCCATGCTTTATCTATCCGAATACCGGAAGGGAGTTGAGTGGGCGTGAACATGTTCACACAGACTGTAACGATTTATCACGAATTGGAAGATAAGAAGTGGTTAACCAGGGTGATAAATGATGTGCATGTAGAGAAGATCGAGGGAGAAACAATCAGAAAGCATGGTGTTGAATCCTCATCTAAACTGATTGCATATATACCACTTACATCTATCAATGATGTAATCATAGAAAAAGGTGACATCATATACGACGGAGTTTCGCCTATAACAGCCATAAATAAGGCAAATGATATCTTATATCACAAGAACGCATTTCTCGTCACATCGGCTGAAAATTTTGATTTTGGTGATGGGCAAAAGCATATAGAGGTGGTGGCAAGATGACAAACAAAATAGAAACACCGCGAGGTTACATTGTTGTAACTAAGGATGGCACTGCGGAGCTAAAGTGGAATCCAGGATTTGGAAATCTATGGGGCAAAAGCTTTGATAAAGCTCAAAAGTTTATTGATCATGAAGTAATTAGGTTATGTAGCCCAATGGTTCCATTTCGCTCGGGCATGCTAGATAAGTCCGGAATACTAGGAACTGTACCAGGTGAAGGTGAAGTAGTGTATAACGCACCATACGCTAGATATCACTACTACGGCAGGCTTATGGTTGGAAAAGCACCTAAAAAGCTTACAAACCGTAATATGCAGTATCACGGAGCACCTAGAAGAGGACCAAAGTGGTTTGAGCGTATGAAAAGGCAATATCTACACAGCATACTGTCCGGAGCTGCTGCAATAACGAGGAGATAAAACTAATGAGTATTATTAAAAGCGTACAAGATTATTTAGCCACGTATGATGGAATGCAGCTTATAAATATGTCAGAGATGGAAACGGACTATACACCGGGAAAGAGAGGTGTAAAAGGTGGAACTTCCGCACTTGCACCAACAGGGAATTCTAGAACGAGAACGGATGTTCTTGGGAATAAGACCTATGAAAATTCATATATCTTTTTCGCAAAGGATTTGGCCGTAGATAATTCTGCGAGAGAAGATATGTATGACTTTTTGGAGTCTCTTTCGGAATGGATCGAAACAAAGATTGATGAAGGAATCCTACCTGAATTACCTGGTAAGTATGAAGCGGTCAATCTAGTTCCATCAAATCATATGCTGTATGACATCGAGGAAAGCGGTGCAGGTGTATATCAAGTAGAGTTAATACTAACAATCAAGAAGAGAAAATAGGAGGACAATATGAGTAATGTAATTAAAAGAGAACTATGGCAGACGTTTTTAGGAATTCCGGATGCAGGTGGAACTAACTTCGACTATGAGGCAATTGGAGAAGATAACGATACGTTGACTGAAGAGCTCAATGCCAATGTCAGCAAGACCAAAAATGTTCTTGGTAAGAACAGTACGGCAGTAGACGGTTATTCTCCAAGCATGTCCGTTTCACCTTATAAGGCTGATAAGGGAACAAAGACCTTTGCATTTTTAAAAGGAATTGCTGATGGGCTTAAGACGCATGGGGACTGTGAAACACACGTAATAGATGTAGACCTATTTGCTGAACCGGAATCATCTGAATATCCGGCAATCAAGAAAGGTGTAATCGTAGAGGTTAAGTCTCTTGGAGGCAACACGGATGCTTTCCAGATTCCTTACGAGCTCCACTATACGAATGTGAATGAGAAGGGTAAGTTCAATCCTACTACAAAGAAGTTTACAAAGACTCTGTAAAAGAAAGGACTAAATGACATGACTGGTACAAATTTGAATTTTGATACCGGGACAATCACCCTGTATGTGCAGGGTGATCCATCCCGGAAGTTTTCGTTTAATCCTACAGATCAGAAAGTGCTTAAAGGCTTTTTGAGACTGGTTGATGAAGCGGAAGAAAAGATGAAAGATTTTTCAAAGAGGGCAGAAGGTATTGAGGAGTCAGGGGATATTACTGAAGCTGAATTTACATCTCAAACTGCAGACCTTATGGATGATATAGACAGTTGGTTCAGAGGTGCTTTTGATAGTATTTTTGGTGAAGGACAGGCTCAAATTGTTTTTGGAGACACATCCTCCGTTGCCATTAATAGTGATGGGGAATATATCATGATAGCAATGCTCATGGCTTTGTATCCTATCTTTGAGAAGGAAATTCAAACTAGATCTGATAGAATCGACAGGGTTTGTTCTGAAATAGTAGAAGATTTACCTAGAGATGAAAAGGAGCTGCCTACAGAAGAAGTAATTGATGCTACTGAAGAGGCAGAAGAAGAGAATGCTGACTCTGCCGAATAGCATTAAGCTAGGAGAAAAGGAATATTCTATCAGGAGTGATTATAGAGCTGGTATCCGCTTGATGCAGATGTTTGAAGATCCTGAACTGACAGATAGTGAAAAGCTTTTTATAGCAATGAAGGTAATCTTCAAAGATGCAGTAATTCCAGGAGTTTATTTACAAGAAGCACTAGAGAAAACAGTGTGGTTTCTAAATGGTGGAGAGCTGAATCAAACATCTTCTGCCGGCAGTCAAAGAAGACTATATTCATGGAATCAGGATTTGAGATTCATAATAGCGGCAGTAGATAAAACCGTGGGGTTTTCCGTTCGTGGAAAAGCCTTTTTTCATTGGTGGGACTTTCTATCGGCCTTTTCAGAAGTAGGTGAATCCAGTTTCACAACGATAGTATCTCAACGCTTGCTGAAACAAAAGGGTAAGCAAACAGAAAGTGATATTGATTGGTGGGCGGAAAATGCAGATATTGCAGAGCTTAAGGTTCAAAGGTCAAAAGAGGAACAAAACGCTGTAGACAGATTCAATAAATTACTTAAAGAAGGGAATGGTTAGTTATGGCTCAAGAATATGCAGGATATCTGATGTTCAATACAAAGCTCGACTCAGGTGGCTTTAATAAGGGCGCTAAAAAGATAGGTGGCATGGGAGGCAAGCTTACAGATCAGCTTGCAAAATATGCAAAACGCGGAGCTATAGCTATGGGAACAGCTATTACAGCTGCTATGGTATCCGGAGTTAAATACAATGCACAGATGGAACAATACTATCAGTCATTTAAGACCATGCTGGGTAACACGAAGGAAGCTACAAAGCATATGCAAATGCTCAAGAAATTTGCCGCAGAGACGCCGTTTGAAATGACAGATCTAGCAAATGCATCTCAAACGCTGTTGGCATTTGGAGAGAATGTCAATCTGATAGAAAGTGACCTCAAAATGCTTGGAGATATATCACTTGGTAATAAGGAGAAGTTCTCGGCATTGGCTCTGGTATTTAGCCAGGTTAAGTCACAGGGCCGTCTGATGGGGCAAGATTTACTACAGATGATTAATGCAGGCTTTAACCCACTTACTATCATATCCAAGAAGACCGGAAAGAGCATGGCGCAGCTGAAGGATGAAATGGCAAAAGGTCAAATCACCTTTGATATGGTAGCGGATGCTATGAAGACAGCAACATCTGCAGGTGGTCAGTTTAATGATGCCATGAAAACACAGTCAAAAACTGTAATCGGTCTTTGGTCGACCCTAAAGGATAATGTCCACGCAAAACTTGGCGAAGCAATGGAGAGCGTAAGCAACATAATTAAGTCATCGCTCCTTCCTAACGCTATCAAATTCGTAGATAAATTCAACGTAAAAAAGACTGTAGCTGGAGTAAGAACACTTATTGATGTTCTCAAGATAGTATCTCCTCTTATTGCAGGTTTATATGTAGCACCGAGAGTGACCTCTGGTGCAGGTGCACTAGCTGGTCTCTGGAGTAGAGGGCTGCTAGAAGTAAAGAAATACAAAATTGAGATGGCAGCTATAGCTAGATTGAGCTTAAAAGGCACTAAGGCGGAAATATCCGGTGTTGGTGTAGTGGTTGGATTATTGACTCAGAAGCTTACACTTGCAGAAGCAAAGACTCTTGCTCTAGGTAGAGCGCAAGCTGTAATGGCCGGAATCAATCCTTATGTAGCTATAGTAGTTGGTGTACTAGCATTTGTAACAGCAGTGGAGCTGGCAAAGAAGACGATGCAGGCACACGCTTTGGAAGCAGACAAGGATTACAGCGCAGTTCTAAAACTTGTTAAGGCTAACGAGGAAGCAGAGAAAGCATATAATAGCCAGAGAAGAGCAGCTGCAAATGATATGGTTCAAAAAGGCGCAGAAGTAGAAAACGCTATTAATCTCAAGAGAGAACTTGATGGTATCGTGGATGCATCCGGACGTGTCAAAAAAGGCTATGAAGGTAGAGCTGCTGCTATCGTATCGATACTGCAATCACAAGGTGCTGAAATCAGCATGCAGAATGGTGTAATTAAGAACTATGGTGAGCTTAGCCAGGCCATAGATAACTACCTTGTTAAAAAAAGAGCTCAAATTGTGCTTGATGCATATGAGGAATCGTATAAGACTGCACAGAGAAATATCCGTAAATCGACAGAGGCATACACCAAAGCTAGCAGAGAGCTTGATAAGCATACCAAATCTCAAGCCGAAATTAATAGGATGTCTGCAAGGCAGGTAAGCGAATACGAAGAGAAACAGACAAAGCTCATAAGAGCTAAAAGCAAGGCGGCAGCCCAAGTTAACAAGTACAATAAGGACATTACCAGATATGAACAAGCACTCGCTGAGTTTGAAAAAGGTAATTACTCCAAGATTAATGCAGTGCTGGATGGTCATGCTCAAGCGATGGCTGATATCAATAAAAAGAACAAGAAACAACTTCGCAAACAAAGGCAAGATACAGCTGAAGAGCTTAAGGCATTGAATAAGCTATATAAGAAGACTGGATCCGACAACGTAAAGGCTGCTGCAGAAGCTAAACAAAAAGAGCTAGCTGCTATAGATTCTAAGCTTGGAGAACAGACTGCGAGAGTCAAAGGTAATCGTGGAAAGATGAAAGCTGCAACTAAGGATATGATGGGCGGCGTACAAGAGGGAATCAAGGAATCAGATATATCTATTGATGATCAGCTGGATAAATTATCAGAGTCTCCTAAAAATTATGCTGGTGGAATTAAAGCTGCGATGAATAGTTTAGTATCTGCAGCAAACAAAGCTGCAGGAGGAGCAAACCTTAAAGGCGCATTCGCTCCTAGATTATCTCAGCTATCAAGTTCTCCTCATGGGTGGAGAGGTACAATTTCATCTGCTATGTCATCCCTCATGAATGCAGCACGTTCAAGTGCAGGTAGTGTTTCGTTTTATGGTGTCGGATACAACGCAGGTACAGGTATTAAATCCGGAATACTTGCAGCAAAAGCACAGGTTATTGCTGCAGGTATAGCAATAGCGAATGCAGTTGTCGATAATATGAAAAAAGCAATAGAGTCTCGGTCTCCATCAAGGAAAACGGCAAGGCTTGTCGGAGCACCAATTACGCAAGGTGTGGGAGTTGGCATGATGCGCGAATCAAAGGCTCTGTATAAGAAAGCTAGACAAGTTGCTAATAATACAGTGGCTGCTATGAAGGTTGATCCGATCACCATAGGACTTGGAGTAAAAAAGCAAATTAGCATTCCGAGTGCTGCGAAAGGAACAACGCTTCCAGTGCAAGCTAGGACCTCAATTATGATGCAGTCAAAAGAACGAGGATTACTCGATAAACTCATAGACAAGGTTGAACAGATTAATGCTAGACCAATCACGCAAGAGATAAACTTCCATGAAAGAGTCTACACACCTGCAGATGCTCGTGATAAATTAGCTGAACTAACTCGTTTAGGATTGGAGGTGGATGCATAAATGATATTTTTGAAGTTTATCAGAGACGATGGCGCCATCATGAATATAGGAGATGGTGCAGAAGATTACGAACTGCTCAGTAAGGCTGGTACAAGTAACGTAGAAGTTGAACACTACTACGATGCAAAAGGAAGTGGATATGGTGATTGGCATTCAGGAGAAAGAGTTAAGGGCAGGACTCTGAAATATAAAATTACAAGTCATACAGGGATAACGGCTTCACGAAGATTTATGGAGTTCTTTTTTAATGTGCTTCATAAATTCAGAGTGGAGTCGTATTTTAATGGCAGAGAGGTTTGCCTAGATGCTGAATTACTGACTCCTAAGCATACAGAAGATTTATATTCTCATGAAGAGGTTGAGATTACTTTTTATGCAGCTGATCCATATTGGAAGTCACTCGACGACACTGTAAGGAACTTCTATACACAGTCGGCATTATGGCATTATCCGTATGCATTTATTGAACCAAATCAAAATCTCCCGGCTAATGCATATACTGTATTTGAGAGAATCAACGTAAATAAAACAGTTTACGTATATAACGACGGAGATGCACCGGCACTGTTTACAATTACTATTCACGGTGCAGTTGATAATCCTGAAGTGAAAATCAATGATGCGCTAATAAAGTACAACGGAACAGTCGGTTCAGGAGAGTCTCTATATATAGATTCCGAAAATGGAGTTTACCAACTAGATGGTAAAAATGTTTTAAAAGATATGATTGTGCTTGGTGAACCTATGTTAAAGACGGGTGATAACGTGTTAGTCAGCAACAAGGAGATGTTTGGTACTGTCAATTATCATAAGTTGTATAACGGAGATATGTAACTATGAAAGTATTTGCATTTGACGAAAATATGAACCGCATAGGAGAACTAAAGTATATACAACTTCTATGGGATAGGAACAATACAGAACCTGGAGGATTTACGCTCTATCAGCAGTCAAAGCATTATATTGAAGCTGCTTACATAATGGCCGAAGGTCGCAGAGAGGTTGGTATTGTATACAAGCCTTCGTATAAATCCGATCCAAATGGTCGATATGTCACAACAGAAGGTAAGTTTGCAGAGGATATGACCAATGATGCTACAACAGGTCACGGAATGACAATTGTTGCATCAAAGCGCATGAATGATCAGTTTATGTCGTACCTAAATGCCAAAGGCATTAAGGAAGCGAACGATAGTGAGTCCATGAAACAGAGAGATGAAGTAATAACACGCTGTCTTGACGTTGGAGTGGAGATGTATCGAATCTTGGCTCTTGACCAGGAATCATTTCAGATTAATTGGAATGGTGGTTGGGAAATTAAGTTTGTTAAACCTCGCGATACAGGTATTCGCTTTTCAAAAGGAATTGGTAATGCGAAAGAAATCGTCTACTCCCAAGATATGTCTGTATATAAGCATAAATGCACAGGGTATGTAGAAATCCCAGATGACGTTGTAAAAGAAGGCTATAGCGGAACTTCCTATGTAGGTGGCAAATACTATGAGTCAGATTCTTTTACAAGCACTCTTAAAGTTGAGGATAGGTTTAAACAAAAAGAGATGTCAATGGACTTCTCTATGCCTGAAGGACTTGATATTACAGCATCTAACAAATCTAAAATTAAAGCGCAAATTGTGCAGATGTGTCAGCTTGAACTTTTAAATCATTATGTAATTAGAGATATAGAAGTTACACCACTACAGATAGCAGGTTGTCGATATCTAATAGATTACGATCTTGGAGATATTGTGTTGGTGGAAATCCCAGAAGTGGGGATTACATATGAGGCCCAGATTATAGAAGTCCATGAAGTTTGGGAAAAGAATACACAGACCTACACTATAACGCTGGGGCACAAGAAAATTAAACGTTAAAGAGAAGAAATGAAGAGGTGAAATATGAGAGCATTTCCTTATCAATCAATATATGATCAATCGGCAAATCCTCCATGGGACCGTTTGACAGGAGCAAGTGATCACAGAATTGAGGCATTCGCAAACTGGACAGATGGAGTATATCCAGGAGGATGGGAAACTACTCCGGGAGTGGGGATGTCGGTTGTAGTGAGTCCTGGTATGGGCAGAATTAGAGGGATTTTTTGTTATGATGACGACCCTCACACAGGAGGCTTATCCACCGAGAGTAGGACACTTGCGGTTCAGGCAGCAGATGAAAGTTTGGACAGGATAGATAGAGTCATTGTTAGGCATAATGATGCCCTTGATGTAAGAGCAACGGATTGGTATATCCTTAAAGGGACTCCATCTGCGAATCCATCAGCACCTGAGTTGACAAGAAACAGTAGCACATATGAGTTATGTGTAGCTGAAATCTTTGTAGCTAGAGGTACAAATGCTATATCTACACAGCGCATTACAGACACGCGCTTAAATTACAATTTATGTGGTATCACTACAACAAGAGTAATGGATTTAGCAATTGATGAGATTAAGAATCTGCTAAGTTCAGCTATAGATGGAACCACTGCAGGAAAATTACGAAATAGCATGTCTAAAATGATAACAATTGAAACAGATGTCAAAATATACAGCTCTGCTGCTGTTGAAGATAATACGTATGCTAAATATCCTTTTAGAATTGATATACCTATTAATCGCTGTACAGAAGAACACATCCCGGATATTTATTTAGAATCAGGGAAAAGTGATCTAATTTATGAAATCTGCGAGACACGATCAGGATTTGTACGAGTATATGTTTCAAAAAATAACTTTGGAAACATTACAATCCCAGTGATAAGGCTAACAAAAGAAGTCACCGTTTAATCAGAAGGAGGATACGTAATAATGGCAATAGGCAAAGTAAATGGTGGAGGCAATGGTTCACAGTTGAAAGTTGCAAACAAGAGTGTAACAATAGCGACTAACGGTGGTGTGGCAATGTCGTCGATATCTATGGCAGAGCTAGGAATCCCACAAGATAGTGAGGTGCTGCTAGCACAAGTACATCCTTTACATAAGGCTGACACCGATGATATATGGACAGCGGTGTTTTATGGATATTCTTGGGATAGTTCGAAGAAAACCGTTGAAATTGCAGTCAACGGAAGATTGACAGGACTACAAAAACAGGTCTTTGAGATTAATGTTTTGTACCAATAAAAATATCTAAAAAGACTGGGTTACAAGCCCAGTCTTTTTTATGGTCAAAGAAAGGAGGTTTGAAATGTCACCAGAAGCATTAGGAACAATCATATTAGGGCTATCAACGTTAGCAGGCTTAATTTATAGCCTTAGCAAGCTAGTGAGTGAACCTATAAATAGGTTGGATAAATCTGTATCAGCATTTACAGCTCAAGTTGAAATACTTAGTAAAAATATTTCGAAGATTGAAGACGATGTAAAGGCTCAAGAATTGCATGATCAGGAATCACATACACGTATGTGGACGAAGCACAATGAACACGATAACCGATTAAATGAACACGAAAAAAGAATTGGAATTCTTGAGAATAGAAAGGAGAAGTAAGAATGAAGATTAACTGGAAAATAAGATTCAAGAATGGCAAATGGGTAGCTATGTTTTTAGGTGCAGTTGTAACCACAGGGTATATGATTTGTGAAACACTAGGAATTAAAGTACCCATCCCACAAACAGATGTTACCAAGATTGTAACAGCTATCTTGGGACTCTTGAGTATGATCGGAGTTATCACAGACCCGACAACTAAAGGCATAGGAGATAGTGACCTAGCTATGACCTATGGTAGAGATAACACAAAGCTACATGAAGACCTTATTGCTGAAGGATTAAAAAATGCGGAGGTACTTGAAGATGGGAATTCGGGAACAGATCGTTAATACCGCAATTAGATATAATGGGATGCCTTTTCAGGGTGGTTCTCATAAGACTCTGATTGACGAGTTTAATAAACATAAGCCTGATGGCTGGGCGATGACATATTCAGCTAATTTCTGTGCTGCATGTGCTTCAGCGGTAGCATATCTTTGTGGAGCTGGAACATCTTATCCTTGCTCTGCTAATGTAGGTGTTATTGTTAGTAAAGCCAAGCAGATGGGAATTTGGGTTGAGAATGATGCCTACATCCCAAGTGCAGGGGACTGGATAATCTATGCTTGGCAGGACTCAGGTAGAGGAGATAATACCACTGGCGCTAGCCATGTAGGTATCGTTGTATCAGCAGACAGCAAGTATATCAATGTATTTGAGTTTAATATTCACAACAATCATAGTACAGGATATCGTAAGATAGCTACTAATGGCAGATTCATTAGAGGGTTTGTAGTTCCGAACTTTCAGAGCTATGGATGGATTCAAGATAATCGTGGTTGGTGGTTTAAAAATAAAGATGGCTCTTACTACAAAGCTTGCTGGCAGAAACTAGATGGAGCTTGGTACTACTTTAATTCTGATGGGTATGCAGCTAATGGTTGGCAACAGATAGAAGGTAAGTGGTACTACTTTAACTCTAGTTGCAAAATGCAAACAGGCTGGGCTTATCTAAATAATCGCTGGTTCTGTTTAGATCCAAAAGATGGTTTTATGTATGTAAATGGAGTACACAAAATAGATGGTAAAAGCTATTACTTTGATGCAGATGGAGTGATGTGCACAGGTTGGGTTAAAGTTAAAGACGAGTGGCAGTATTTTAATTCGGATGGCTCGAGAGTCGACAAGGGGATTGTCAAAGGTGATGCCGTCTATATTATCAAAGATGGAGCACTAGTTACTGACGACAAGGTGACTGTTGAGGCAGATGAGGGCGGAGCAATCAGCGTTGTGTAGTTGATATTTGTCTATTAATGGAGCAGGTGAGGAGATTACATATACGAGGGAGGGTTATGCCCTCTCTTTTTTTATTGTTTCATGTATGATGAAAAAAATACCACACTTTGTACCACACTGACATGTGGTATTAGGTGGTAATATCGACAATAAGCGAAAAATCACATAATGAATAAAAACACCGCAACTCGTTGGAATTGCGGTGTTTTGCGTGGTGCGTGATCAGGGGTTCGAACCCTGGACACCCTGATTAAGAGTCAGGTGCTCTGCCAGCTGAGCTAATCACACATATTGAGTTATTTGCTTAACAGCTTGTATAGTTTAGCATTGATTTTAAAGGCAGTCAAGCAAAAGTTTAGAAAAATTTTGCTTTATTTGTTTTTAATAAACTATGCTTCTGATTTCCGTATATTCAACTCTCACTTTCTCCCCCCCATATCTATTGAATAGGAGTATTTACAAGCGGTGGAGCACTAATATAAAATCCTGGCTACTCACTAGTAATGTATTTATAAAATACGTTATAAATATTCAATTCATCAAAATAACTAAACCTTAGCAAAATCAATAGTGATACAATTAATAAAAGAAGCAGCGCGGCTTCAAACAGGTGCGGGAATTTTTCCATTTCCACACTAATTAGGAGCACAGGTGGAACTGATTCCAGATTAGTGATATTGCGCATGCTTTTTTACAGATAGTGTTATCACAAAAGTGGAAATAGCAGTGTTAAGTGACGATAATTTTGCACAAAATCCTACATTTATTGCGCGAATTCCACTAATTGCAAGCGAAATCTTGATATTAACTTATCCTTGTTGTATAATTTTCAATGAATCTTTATAGAAGATTGACAACCAGCACAAAAGCGAGACTTTCGCTTGAGTGGTTTAAGTGGATTTGGGAGGTAACAATGTTCTGTAGCAATTGTGGCAACGAAGTGGGAGAAGGCGCTAAGTTTTGCAGTATATGTGGTGCAAGATTAAGCCTTGATGCAGAACCGTCAGTACACGAACATACAGCGTTTAGTTCGTCGAATAGAGAAGGGAATATGATGGACAAGAGAGAATCTTCTACGAAGTTCGACTTTAATTTCGGATCGGATGATTTAGAGATTAAGGAGCCTAAGAAGAAAACAAGCTCGGTTTCTTTCGATTGG
>NZ_CP016199.1:482307-483786 GCF_002243385.1 Mogibacterium pumilum
AGTTCAGTAATTGAGGAGAGTCATAAGAAACCTATTAGGAAAATCAGATCTCCTTGGGAAACAACTGGAATTGATGATGAAGAGACTGAGGCAGTTACTCAGTCGTTCAGCTCTGTTAATAGTGATTGGGAGAGCTCTAAATCTGTTCAGCCAGAGCACAAGGCTGAAGAGTCTGGTTCGCTCGAGGAAATGCTTAAGCGTGATTCCGCAGCTGCTCCGGCATCCGGTCGTGGACGCACAATGAATTTCATCGAGGTTATGAAACAGGAGAAGGAAGAGCGCGAGAAGGCTGCAAGGGAAGCTGAAGAAGCATCCGTTTCGACAGACTTCGATTTTGGAGATTCTATTCTTCCTAACGAAGAGAGAGAACATACTCAAGGATACACTGAGCTCAAGGATGATATCGTTGCTGAGCTAGAGAAGCAGGCAAGCGAGACGGATGAAAAGGAAGTTTCGCACAGATTAGATGCAGCTTCTGCAGATTTTGATGAGTATCTGAATGCTCGTCGCAAGTCGCATGAGGAAGTATTCCAGGCAGAGCCACCACACAACTTTGTTGATGACATGGTTCACGTATCTGCTGCAGATACTAGAGATGAGTTCAAGCTTCCAGCAGATGAGTTTGAGACAGAGCTTTCTGCATTTATTCGTGACGAAGAGGATGATAAGGAAGAAGCTGCTGCAGAGAGAGCAGATGATGATCTATTCAATTTTGATGTTAAGATTGAAGATACAGACGAAGACGAGGAGACTGTAAGCCAGTACCTCGACTACGTGACACCAAGCAGAGTTTCACGCGCTGAAGAACGTGCTGAAGCTGAAGCATTTGAGTTTGACGATGATGACGATGATGACGATGAACCAGAGTCATTCTCATATGATGAACTTACAGATGATAACAAGGAGCCAGAGACAGATTACGAACTCGAGCCTAAAGAAGAACTTAAGGAAGAGGAAGTAGATGATTTCGCATTTGGCGATGAAGATATAGACGTTCCTTATGAGGAGCCAGTTAACTACTCAGAGCTATATATGGATGAAGAGGCTGAAAAGACAGAACAACCAGCAGCTACAGCCGTTGAACCTATAACTCCGGTGACTGAACCGGTTGTAGAACCGACAGCAGCACCTGTAACAGTAGAGGCAGTTTCTGCAACTGCTGAATCCGCTGAGGACGCAGAAGCTGCTAAGGCAATTGAAAGTGAAATCGCTAATCTTCAGAAGAGACTAGCTGAGCTTCTTGGTAAGGATCCATCTGAGACAGTAGAGTTGCCAACTAGAGATGTTGTGACCGCAGAAGAACTCGTACAGGAACCTGTACAGACAGAGCCGGAGGCGGTTGCCGCTCCAGTTAATTCAGAGCTGACAAGCCTGGAGTCAGAACTCGCTACGCTAGGATTTGATACAATCGATGACGAGCCAGATGAAGAAGCTGACATGTTCTTCTCTGCAGATGATGTGGCAGATGCTAACGCCACA
>NZ_CP016199.1:483811-488670 GCF_002243385.1 Mogibacterium pumilum
CATCTGAGACAGTAGAGTTGCCAACTAGAGATGTTGTGACCGCAGAAGAACTCGTACAGGAACCTGTACAGACAGAGCCGGAGGCGGTTGCCGCTCCAGTTAATTCAGAGCTGACAAGCCTGGAGTCAGAACTCGCTACGCTAGGATTTGATACAATCGATGACGAGCCAGATGAAGAAGCTGACATGTTCTTCTCTGCAGATGATGTGGCAGATGCTAACGCCACAGTTGTAGACGAGAACAGTGACGAGCTAAAGCAGGAAGAGGTTATGTCGATTGACGACCTACAGAAGGATCTCTTTGGCACAGACGCCGAAGATGCTGGCATGGAAGCAACTCGCAAGATAGATAAGTTCTACACCCTCTATCGCAAGAACGAAGAGTTCCAGCAGCTTCTTGATGAAGAGTACAAGAAACTTCAGGATGGAAGTGCAGACTACACACTGATGGAGGATGTACTAGCTGAATATCAGGATGAGGAAGAAGAGGAAACTCCAGTTGAGGCTCATCACGAGACAGTTGAAGCTGTAGTAAAGGCAGAGTCAGCTAAGCTTGAAGCGGCCAGGCAAGAAGTTGGATCAGAACTAAGCAACAGTGCTAATGTTACTGAACCTATTACTGCTGCTACAACTCTAGTTAGCTCACCAGCTCAGGCTGCGGTTAACACAGCAAGCAATGCAGGTACTATTGCACCATCTGTAATTGACGATGATGATGAAGAATCTCGCAAGGGCGGAGTTCTCACAGTAATTGCAGTTATCGTAGCAATCCTGCTAGTGATGCTTTTAGTTGTTATACTCATACTCAACTTTGCACCAGATAGCAGCATTGCTCAACGTATCAGCGAAATTATTGGAAAGTTTACAAACTTCGCATCGCTGGGTGATAATTCTGAATTGCTACTATAGGAGTAATTTAAACGTAAATGCAGCGGCATGCTTGACGGCTACCGCTGCATTATGTGGTTTTTGGGGATTTAATTGATATGCAAAATAATTTTGGGAAATCGAAAAAGAATAAAGAGTCGGGGAATAAGGCAAAGCACTCTTTGCGTAAGCTAATACTCGTTGCTACCATTATTCTTATTGTTATAGGTAATTGTGTTGGATTCATTACCGACTGGATGTGGTTCAAAGAACTTGGGTTTACCAAGGTTTTCTGGACTCAACTCGCAACAGAGGTGAAACTGGGAATAGTGACATTCATCCTTGCTGGTCTGCTTGTGCGCATATACCTCAATAGTTTGCGAAAAGGATACTTTAGCAAGATTGAGTCGCATGACATCCCAGATATGCACAAACTTAACGTGCTGTCATGGGTGATTTCAGTTGTATTTGGACTTGCAGCGGCAGTTGTAACGGCAACCGGTACGTGGCAATCATTCCTCATGTTTGCAAACTCATCAAAGTTTGGACTTAAGGACCCGATTTTCGGACTAGATATCTCGTTCTATGTGTTCAAACTTGAGTTCTTGTCTAAGCTGAACTCAATCGCGATATTCGTAATTATCGGCGTGGTGATCGTTACCCTTATTTACTATGCAGTCCTTCTGTCTGTAAGGACACCTGATATCTTTGATAAGGACGATGTTTTCGAAGATCTTGAAGCAGAGGAAGCAGCTAGAAAAGCGAAGGCAGAGTCGGAAGAAGACGATGAAGTAAAGTATGGCAGACCTGATAATAGCATTCCATTTGGCAGAAAAGACCCTATGGATAATATTACGAAGTTCGTCAAGGGTGTTGGCAATAAAGCAAGACAGCAGGCTAAGAAACGCACGAGGAGGCGTGAAGTTAACCAGCTCAATGTGGACCATTTGTTTAGCCTGGCATCTGGCAAGGCTATGATTTTGGGCGTCATTTTCTACATTATGCTGGGTATTCATTTCCTGCTCAAGCAGTTCACGTTGCTACATGCACACACAGGAACAGTATATGGCGCAGGATTTACCGACATTGCAATTACGCAGAAAGCATACCTTCTCGTTACAGTGCTTGCAGCAGTTGGAGCGGTAAGTCTCGTAAGGCACGTGCATAAGAAAGAATATCTGAAACTCGCGAGAGTTCCAATGATCATAATAGGCGTGCTTTTCCTCGGAACTGTTCTTAGGGTTGGAGTACAGAACCTTATCGTTGCTCCAGATGAAATTAACAAAGAGAACAAGTATATCAAGAATAACATCCAGTACACTAATCATGCGTATGGACTCGATAAGGTTAAGGTGGATTATTTTGCGGCGCAGAACAATCTTACTGCTGCTGATATAGCGGATAACAAGCCAACTATCAGCAACATTAGAATAAACGACTACGAGCCGGTAAAGGATTACTATAACCAGACGCAGAGTATTCGTCAGTACTATGACTTCAATGATGTTGACGTAGATAGATACACCATCAATGGCGCTGAGACACAGGCTTACCTGTCGGCTCGTGAGATTAACGAGAGTAAGATAAGCGATACATGGATCAACAAACATCTTAAGTATACCCACGGATACGGGGTTACACTGTCTAAAGTTAATTCGGTAACGGCGAGCGGCCAGCCGGATGTTCTCATTAAGAACATTCCGCCGGAGTCGAATATTCCAGAGATTAAGATTACGAGACCGGAGATTTATTTCGGTGAACTCACCAACAATTACATCATAGTAAACGGAGATGAGCAGGAATTTGACTACCCGGATGGCAACAGTAACAAGTATACTAAGTACAAGGGTAAAGCCGGTATTAAACTCGGTCTTGTAAATAGGCTGCTGTTCTCTATCAGAGAGGGAAGCATGCAGATGCTTGTGTCTAGAAACATCAACTCTGACTCGAGAATTATCATCCATAGAAATATCCTTGAACGAGTTAACAAGATTTTGCCATATCTCGAATATGAAAAAGATCCTTACATGACTATCGTTGATGGTAAGCTATACTGGATTATCGATGCATATACAACCAGCAGTAGCTATCCATATTCCGAGCCTTATTCGGGACAGATTGGATCGACGAATTACATCAGAAACTCGATAAAGGTCGTAGTGGACGCTTACAACGGAGATGTAAACTACTACGTTGTGGATGATTCTGATCCGATAGCAAAGACCTATGCTAAAATATATCCGACGCTGTTTAAGAGCAAGGATAAGATTCCGGCTGGAATCAAGAAGCATTTCAAGTATCCGTCGACGCTTCTCAACATTCAAGCTGGAGCTTATACCAAGTACCACATGAATGAGGTGAAGGTTTTCTACCAGAAGGAAGATCTCTGGGATATTGCAAACCAGATATACGGAACGAAGGAAAAGCCAATGAGCTCGAGCTTCTTCATATTTAATTTACCAGGCGAGAAGAACGCTGAGTTTATCAACATGATTCCGTTTACGCCTAAGTCGAAGCAGAATATGACTGCGATTATGATGGCTAGGAACGATGGAGATGAATACGGCAAGCTCGTGGTGTATAAGCTTCCTAAGAACAAAACTGTTTATGGACCTATGCAGGTCGAGGCGCAGATAGACCAGAATTCGGAGATTGCCAAGGAGTTCTCGCTATGGAATTCGTCAGGAACTACATATAAGCGTGGAGACATGTTTATAATTCCTGTAAATGATTCTATAATGTACGTAGAGCCGGTATATCTCGAGGCTTCAAATCAGGCTATTCCTGAGGTTAAGCGAGTAATTGTCGCATACGGAGATAAGATAGCTTACGCATCCACTTTGGATGAGGCACTTGAGATTCTGTTCGGGGATGGAGCGGGAAATTCAGGCAGCGTAAGCAGTAACTCGTCAAGTGGTTCTAGCGTCTCAAGTAGCCAGAAGGAGCTGATTGGCAAGGCTAAGGAAGCGTACGATAATGCTGTAAAGGCTCAGAAGAATGGAGACTGGAAGGCTTATGGGGAATATCTAAATAAACTATCTGGATATCTTGACCAGTTAGCAGGATAAGCTGAACACAGAGCGTTTAGGGGACACAACTTCAGTGAAAATGATGTAAGACTAGGATTGAACAGCTTTAAACTTTGCGAGATAAGGAGAGGTTATGATAAATTTCGATTTAGAAAAGATGCTCTTTACGATTCCGGCAGACGAACACGGAATTGAGTCAGTTACAGAGGTGCTAAGTGGGCACCCTGAAGTTAAGTTCGTGTCATTTGCGGGAGTTGACCTTGGAGGTCATTTTACGGATGAGAAAATTCCGATCAAGACCTTCATCAATGACATGGAGAAGCTCCTGGAGAACGGTGTTCAGACAGATGGTTCCAGCGTAGCGCTACCAGAGATCGCTAACCTTGCAAATGCCAGAGTGGACATCCTTCCAGACAAGGATGTGAACTGGTATGTTGAGTATAATTTCAACAATATGGATTTTGCGACAGGTTTGCCGGTGGGAACACTCAGAATTCCGTCCTTCTTAAGGCACAACAACGACAGAATGGTCGGTTCACGAATTTTCTGTAAGGAGTCAATTAACAGATTTAAGACTAGACTCATGGAGATGTTGAGACAATATCCATATGTCATAGACTACCTTGATGGAATCAACTCGATTGACGATATCGAGGAAATCAACCTGACTAGTGCAACAGAGCTAGAATTCTGGGTAAAGACTCCAGACGACAAGGCTGACAGAGACCAGCTCTCGACTTCACAGGAGCTCAAGGAACAGTACTGGAAGAGAACTATCGGACCTGTAAATACAGCGCTCGAACAGACCATAGAGATACTCAATCACTACGGCTTTGGCGTAGAGATGGGACACAAAGAGGTTGGTGGCGTAAGAGCTAAGATGGGAAATTCCGGAAGTTACGACCATATCATGGAGCAGCTCGAAATCGACTGGCGATTCTCAACCCCTGTGCAAGCAGGGGAT
>NZ_CP016199.1:488695-490174 GCF_002243385.1 Mogibacterium pumilum
AGTTCAGTAATTGAGGAGAGTCATAAGAAACCTATTAGGAAAATCAGATCTCCTTGGGAAACAACTGGAATTGATGATGAAGAGACTGAGGCAGTTACTCAGTCGTTCAGCTCTGTTAATAGTGATTGGGAGAGCTCTAAATCTGTTCAGCCAGAGCACAAGGCTGAAGAGTCTGGTTCGCTCGAGGAAATGCTTAAGCGTGATTCCGCAGCTGCTCCGGCATCCGGTCGTGGACGCACAATGAATTTCATCGAGGTTATGAAACAGGAGAAGGAAGAGCGCGAGAAGGCTGCAAGGGAAGCTGAAGAAGCATCCGTTTCGACAGACTTCGATTTTGGAGATTCTATTCTTCCTAACGAAGAGAGAGAACATACTCAAGGATACACTGAGCTCAAGGATGATATCGTTGCTGAGCTAGAGAAGCAGGCAAGCGAGACGGATGAAAAGGAAGTTTCGCACAGATTAGATGCAGCTTCTGCAGATTTTGATGAGTATCTGAATGCTCGTCGCAAGTCGCATGAGGAAGTATTCCAGGCAGAGCCACCACACAACTTTGTTGATGACATGGTTCACGTATCTGCTGCAGATACTAGAGATGAGTTCAAGCTTCCAGCAGATGAGTTTGAGACAGAGCTTTCTGCATTTATTCGTGACGAAGAGGATGATAAGGAAGAAGCTGCTGCAGAGAGAGCAGATGATGATCTATTCAATTTTGATGTTAAGATTGAAGATACAGACGAAGACGAGGAGACTGTAAGCCAGTACCTCGACTACGTGACACCAAGCAGAGTTTCACGCGCTGAAGAACGTGCTGAAGCTGAAGCATTTGAGTTTGACGATGATGACGATGATGACGATGAACCAGAGTCATTCTCATATGATGAACTTACAGATGATAACAAGGAGCCAGAGACAGATTACGAACTCGAGCCTAAAGAAGAACTTAAGGAAGAGGAAGTAGATGATTTCGCATTTGGCGATGAAGATATAGACGTTCCTTATGAGGAGCCAGTTAACTACTCAGAGCTATATATGGATGAAGAGGCTGAAAAGACAGAACAACCAGCAGCTACAGCCGTTGAACCTATAACTCCGGTGACTGAACCGGTTGTAGAACCGACAGCAGCACCTGTAACAGTAGAGGCAGTTTCTGCAACTGCTGAATCCGCTGAGGACGCAGAAGCTGCTAAGGCAATTGAAAGTGAAATCGCTAATCTTCAGAAGAGACTAGCTGAGCTTCTTGGTAAGGATCCATCTGAGACAGTAGAGTTGCCAACTAGAGATGTTGTGACCGCAGAAGAACTCGTACAGGAACCTGTACAGACAGAGCCGGAGGCGGTTGCCGCTCCAGTTAATTCAGAGCTGACAAGCCTGGAGTCAGAACTCGCTACGCTAGGATTTGATACAATCGATGACGAGCCAGATGAAGAAGCTGACATGTTCTTCTCTGCAGATGATGTGGCAGATGCTAACGCCACA
>NZ_CP016199.1:491507-524818 GCF_002243385.1 Mogibacterium pumilum
ACTGGAGATTCTCAACCCCTGTGCAAGCAGGGGATAACGAAGGTCAGATTAAACATATCGTAAGGGATGTATTCAGAGCGAACAACCTTGAGGTGACTTTCCTTGCAAAGCCTATGCCGGGCGTTGCGGGAAGCGGAGAGCACACTCACCTTGGCGTAGCTGCAAAGCTGAAGTCAGGCAAAACTGTTAACCTATTCGAGTCTAAGGATCGACTTAACGAGTATATGAGTCCTGTTGGCTTCGGTGCGCTCATGGGAATCCTGAACAACTACGAGCTTCTGAATCCTTTCGTGGCTCAGACTCACGATGCATTTAGAAGACTAAAACCTGGATACGAGGCGCCAGTCTGCATCGTAACATCGCTCGGCAAGGATTGCGTGACGCCGTCCAGAAATAGAACTGTTTTAATCGGACTAGTCAGAGACCAGAAGAATCCGATGTCTACAAGATTTGAGCTCAGATCTCCAAACCCACACAGCAATACATATCTAGTTGTGGGAGCGTCATTCATGCTCATGCTCGACGGAATCAAGGCTGTATTATCTAACGGGAAGACTCCTGCAGAGCTTGCAGAATCCATCTCCAAAAAAGTGGGAGAAGAAGACTTCTACCTAGCAAAGGACAGAGAGTACAGAACTGAGCTAAACGTATTTGAATGCTTTACGAAGGAAGAGAGAGAACAACTTTTCGGAAAAGCTCCGGCTACAGTGTGGGAGAATTTTAAGGCATTTGACAGACCTGAGGATGAGATTGCAAAGATCACGGGTGGGGACGAGACTGCAAAGGATGTAGTTATGTCATATCGCGCTCAGATGTCGATGAAGTGGGTCATGGAGTTTCGCGATAGGATTCTGCCTAATGCTATGGATTTTGTTAGAAATTGTAAGAAAAGACATAACGAGCTCGAAGCAACTGATTATGATATAATGAATTGGAGAAGAGTAAACAGCCTGCGTATTGCGCTCGGTAAGGACTCCATCGATAGCAAATCAATCCTAACGCTTGCGAGAGAAGCGATTGACGAATCTGACTTTGATGCGGCTTCTAAGTATGAGCTGCTGATTCAGGATAAGGTTGAGGAACTTAGAAGTGCATACAGTACATATATCAAGAACTTATTTTAAGAATATTTAGGAAGATACGAAATATGGGGGTTAAGAAATGCTTGACGTCAAAAGAGTGAGAGAAAACTTCGATAGCGTTAAAGCGGATGTTGAGAGACGTGGCAAAGGCGATTTCGGCATCGATAACGTGCTAAAGTTTGATACCAAGAGGAGAGAGCTTCTTGCAGAGGTTGAGCAGCTCAAGAACAAGCAGAATACAGCTTCGCGCGAGGTACCAAAGCTCAAGAAAGAAGGCAAGGATACTTCCGCTTTGTTTACAGAGATGAAGGAGCTAAGCGCCGAGATTAAGGTTCTAGATGCACAGGTTAGCGAAGTGGAGGAGGAGCTCCGTCAGGCGCTGCTCTACGTTCCCAATACGCCACACCCAGATGTACCGCTCGGAGAGGATGATACGGAGAATCTCGAACTTCGCAAGTTCGGAGAGCCAACCGAGTTCACTTTTGAACCAAAGGCGCACTGGGACATTGGAGAGGACCTCAGAATCCTGGATTTTGAGCGTGCTTCCAAGATTTCGGGATCTCGTTTTACAGTATACAAAGGTATCGGAGCAAGGCTTGAGAGAGCAGTAATCAACTTCATGCTCGATCTGCACACAGAGGAGCAGGGATATATCGAGATTCTACCACCTTTCATGGCTAACCGCGAGGCTATGACTGGAACCGGACAGCTTCCTAAGTTTGAGGACGACATGTTCCACGTACCTGCAAAGGATTTCTTCCTGATTCCAACTGCAGAGGTCCCAGTTACTAATCTTCGTTCAAATGAGATTATTGAGCCGGAAGAGATGCCTGTGTACTACACGGCATATACGCCATGCTTCCGTAAGGAGGCGGGCTCTGCAGGACGCGATACTAGAGGACTTATCAGACAGCATCAGTTCAACAAGGTTGAAATGGTTAAGCTAGCAAATCCTGACAACTCTTACGAGGAGCTTGAGAAGCTGACACATGATGCAGAGGAAGTGCTACAGAAGCTAGGTATTCCTTACAGAGTAGTTAGACTATGCACAGGAGACCTCGGGTTTTCAGCAGCGATGACTTACGATATCGAAGTGTGGATGCCAAGCTATGGAAGATACGTTGAGATTTCCAGCTGTTCGAACTTCGAAGACTACCAGGCTAGAAGAGCTAATATCCGTTTCAGAAGAGAGAGGAAGGCAAAGCCTGAATTCGTACACACTCTGAATGGATCCGGACTAGCAGTCGGCAGAACTGTGGCGGCTATCCTCGAGAACTTCCAGCAGGAAGATGGCAGCGTGGTAGTGCCCGAGGCTCTAAGACCATACGTTGGAAGAGATGTAATTAAGTAAGAAATCGCTCAATTAGCGAATTGAATAACGCTTCGAACAGCGTTCCATACCGTATTTAGAACAGCACTTCAAAATGCATTTCGAACAGAACGTCGAACTTTCTTTAGAACGGTGCTTCGAACAGCGGATTAAGTATAGATTCCGATCTTAATAAATATCTATGCGACATAAGCACAAGGAACTAGATGGCCTGGTAAGGTCGCAATCTGTTCTTTGTGCTTTTTACTAAGTAAGGCATCTACGCTTCAGGTGCCGTTTGAAAGGAGGATACTGACATATGAAAGTGAAAGATAGAGTCAGCCTGACTGATTTCCTTATGTATCACAAGGAGACTTACCCGATTTCGTTCCATATGCCAGGTCACAAAGGGCGAAGTACGCTGTATGGGATATACGGTTTCGGAGATTTCATCAAGAATGTAATAGGAAATGATATAACTGAGATTCCTGGAGCCGATGCGCTTCAGCAGCCGCGTGAGCGAATCAAAGACATGATGGACAGCTATGCTGGTCTATATGGCGCGAAGCACACAGAGCTTCTTGTGAATGGCAGTAGTGCCGGACTTATGGCAGCCATTCTCGGAACTGTTCCTAGAGGTGAGAAGCTCCTAATGGGAAGGAACTCGCACAGATCTGTATATGGGGCACTAAGACTCGGTGGTATAAATCCAGTGTATATAATACCCGAGATAGATGATGAAACTGGACTCCAGCTTGGACTAGATCCGGAGAAGATCGAAGAGGCTCTGATTGAAGATCCAGAGATCAAAGCCGTGCTGGTGACCAGCCCGAACTACTACGGTGTGCTATCGGATATCGAGAGGATTGCAAATATCGTTCACCTGCACGGCAGGATTTTGATTGTCGATCAGGCGCACGGTGCGCACCTTAAGTTTTTTGATTACCTGCGCAGCGAAGATGGGCTCCCGCACCGTGCGGCAGAGAATTGCGGAGCCGACATTGTGGTTGACAGCACGCACAAGACTCTGCTGTCATTTACAGGCTCCGCAATTCTCAACATCTGCACCGAGAGGCCGGATGTTTCTAGGATAAGCGAGCTCCTCCGCATGCTACAGACTACAAGTCCGAGCTATCTGCTGATGGGCAGCCTCGATATCAATCAACAAATACTCAGGATGGACGGCTACAATCTCATCAAAAACTGGGATAGAGACATCAAGTACTTCTACCAAGAGGCTGCCCGAATCGACGGCCTCGGGCTCATTGATCGCATCGACCTTGATGAAACCAAGGTCAATATCACAATGTCAGCTCTCGGCCTCGGTGGCTCCGAACTGGTGGAGGAGCTCGAGAAGCGAAACATCTGGGTGGAACTCACGCATGGCGACTACGTGATGCTGATGACGGGAATCGGAAACGAGAGAGGTGACTACGAAGATATCCTGGCCGTCCTGCGTGACCTCTCGGCACAGTATCGCGGCAGAATCACTGCCGCGGAAAAGGCTGCTCGAGAAGTGCAAAACCAAACTTCAGAGTCTGCTACCGAACTTAAATCCGTATCGAGCAACCCGAAAAGCGACTCGAACCGCATGCAAGCCGCGCAAAACGAACCGAAAAGCAGCTCAAAACGCACGGAAGCCGCGCAAATCGAACTGAAAAGCGGCTCGAACCGCATGGAAACCGCGCAAAACGGACCAAAAAGCGACTCGAACAACATGGAAACCGCGCAAAGCGAACCGAAAAGCAGCTCGAACCGCACGGAAACCGTAGAGAGCCGCCTGGAATCAGCATCGGATAGTACTGATTCTGTCGCTGAGCCCGCGGCACATGCGACTCCGGCCTCAGATTCTGCGCTGACAGAAAGGCTAGAGCAACGCGGAATTCCTGACACCTATGAAGAAATTCCGCTATATAACTCAGAGGGTAGAGTCCTCTATGAATCTATCATCCCATATCCGCCAGGAAGCCCGATTGCATGTCCTGGAGAGGTGCTCAATAAATCGGTTATCTTGTACATTAGAGACCAATTAGTAGCACAACATGTGGTTCTGGGGGTAGATGAAGAGGGGAGAGTTAAAGTTGAGCCCAAATGTGTACTTTTAAAGGAAGTTTGAGGTGACTTATAGGGAATTTTGATGTATAATTTTTCTCATGCAATGGATATTATTTGTACGAATCTAAGAAAGGAAGGGTTCTTAAGGATGAGCCAAGGTAAACGTTTACCAAGCATTTTGGTTAAGCATCACAAGAATACTGCAGGTCGTGAGACCGAAGTGATGCCAATTCCGGATGTGGTTGAAATCTGCATGTCGCAGAGCATTGGTGCTCCTTGTCAGCCTCTCGTTGCTAAAGGCGACTATGTCAAAGTTGGTCAGAAGATCGGTGACACAGAAGCTTTCGTTAGTGCACCGGTACATTCCAGCGTATCCGGAACAGTTACTGACATTACATCAGTGCGTTCTTCGATGGGCGGAATGGAGACACATATCGTAATTGAGACTGATAAGAAGCAGGAGATCAGTGAAGAAGTTCAGATTCCTCACATTGAGAGTCATGCGGATTTTGTCAAGGCAGTAAGAGCTAGTGGTATGGTTGGATTAGGAGGTGCTTCGTTTCCGACAAGCATCAAGATGGATCCAAAAAATCTAGACGAATGTACTACTCTCGTTATCAACGGTGCTGAGTGCGAGCCATTCATCACAGGTGATAACAGAATTATGGTAGAGGATGGACAGGATATTCTCGACGGTATGCTTCTAACTATGAAGTATCTGAACCTTGAGAAGGGTATCATCGGTGTCGAGGAAAACAAGCCTGACGCTATCGAAAACTTAAACAGACTGATTCAGCAGAACGGAATCACTAACATTGAGGTGTTCAAGCTGCAGTCGAGATACCCAAAGGGAGCTGAGCGTGTGCTCGTATATGAGACCACTGGCAAGGTTATGAATGCCGGTGTTCTTCCTGCACAGCTTGGTGTAATTCTATGTAACGTTTCAACAATAGGAATTCTCGGACAGTACTTTAGAACGGGTATGCCTCTTGTTCAGAGAAGAATTACTGTTGATGGAGATGCTGTTGTTGAACCTAAGAACGTATTCGTTCCAATCGGAACTCGCATCGCTGATGTAGTTGCATTCTGCGGTGGATATAAGCAGGAGCCTAAGAAGGTCGTAATGGGCGGACCTATGATGGGACGTGCAACTCACTCTGATGAGACTCCAACTGTTAAGAATACCGGTTCACTTCTATGCTTTGGCAAGGAGTCAGCTACAGTTAAGACCGAGACTGGATGTATCAACTGTGGTCGTTGTCACCACGGATGTCCATTCAAGCTCGTTCCTATGCTCTACGCAGATTTCTACGAGAGACACGACGCAGAGTCACTTGATAAGTTCAAGGTTATGCAGTGCATGGAGTGCGGAAGCTGCTCTTATGTATGTCCTGCAAGAAGACCTTTGAGTTTTACCAATAAGCTCGCGAAAGGCTTGGTAAAGGAGGCAGCGAAGAAGAATGGATAACAAGAAATTTCATAACAATCTGATAGTATCCACATCTCCACATATTGTTACAGATGAAGATACTACCAAATTAATGGGGACTGTTCTGCTTGCAATGCTTCCAGCTCTAGTTGCCAGCGTATATATTTTCGGAGCTAGAGTTCTGCTACTAGCAATTGCTTGCGTAGTTGCCAGTGTAGCTTTCGAATGGATATACAATATGCTTGCTAAGAAGCCACAGACAATCAGCGATCTTAGTGCAGCAGTAACAGGTCTACTAATCGCATTTAACGTTCCATCCAGCTTCCCGGTTTGGATGGCAGTACTAGGATGTTTCGTAGCTGTAGTTGTTGTTAAGCAGCTTTACGGTGGAATCGGAAGAAATTTCGTTAACCCGGCAATCACTGCCAGAATCTTCCTGTTCATCTCGTTTGCAGCACAGATGACAACATGGCCACTTCCAAGAATGGCAGCTAAGACTGACGCCGTAACAGGACCTACACCTCTAGCACTCGTTGCTGGTGGCGCTAGCAAGGCTGACCTTCCATCCAACATGGATATGTTCCTAGGATTCACAGGCGGATCCCTCGGTGAAGTGAGTGCTCTTGCGCTTCTCGTTGGAGGACTATTCCTAATCTGGAGAAAGGTAATTTCCCCAGCAATTCCATGTGCGTTCCTCGGAACTGTATTCGTAATTGCTCTTGCATACTACAAGGGTGACTTCAACATGGCTATCTTCCACCTATGTGCTGGTGGTGTAATGCTTGGGGCATTCTTCATGGCTACAGACTATGTAACATCACCTAAACTAACAAAGGGTCAGATTTTGTTCGGTATCGGATGTGGAGTTATCACAATGGCTATCCGTCTATGGGGTAACTATCCGGAAGGTGTTTCCTTCTCAATCCTACTTATGAACATCTGCACACCACTTATCAACAGATGGTCGTATAAGAGCTATGTAAAGGGAGGTGCGAAATAATGAAGAAAAAAGAAAGTGCATTTTCAAGTTTCATTTCGCCGATCCTAGTGCTCGTACTGATTTGTTTCGTAGTTACATTTGCACTTGCTATGGCATACGGTGTTACGAAGCCAATCATCGATGAGAACAACCTCAAGGAGTCCAACAAGGCTAAGTCCGAGCTGATTCCGGAGGCTAAAGGCGAATTCAAGAACTATGACGGCGAGCTCGTAGTAGTTCAGAAGAATAAGGTTTACGTTACAGAGGCATCCAAGGCTGTAAATGGCTCAGGTGTAGTGGTAACTGTAAATTCCAACAGCTATGGTGGTACTCTAACTGCTATGGTTGGTATCGACAACAAGGGTAAGATCACTAACGTTAAGATTATGAGCGCGCAGGATACTCCTGGCATCGGTACTAAGGCTCAGGATCCAAAGCACCTTGGACAGTACAAGGGACTTACAGATCTTGGAAGCGAGACTATTAAGGATGCAAATTCGAAGGTTAAGCACATCACTGGAGCTTCGATTTCCTCACAGGCTGTACACGAAGCTGTTTTCGCTGGTCTAAAACAGTACAAAGCTATGGGAGGGGCTAAATAAATGAGCAACAAGAATAAGTTATCCATTCTAACGAATGGTATTATCAAGGAAAATCCGGTACTGGTTCTTCTAATCGGTACTTGCCCTACACTAGCTACATCTTCATCCGCTTCGAACGGTCTCGGTATGGGACTTTCAACTACAGCGGTACTGATCGCAGCTAACGTAGTAATCTCATTGCTACGTAAGGTTATTCCTGACAAAGTAAGAATCCCTTGCTACATCGTAGTAATCGCCGGATTCGTAACAGTAGTTCAGTTCTTGCTAGAGGCGTATGTGCCGGCACTTTACAAGTCGCTCGGTCTGTTTATTCCTCTAATCGTAGTAAACTGTATCATCCTCGGAAGAGCTGAGGCGTTTGCTAACAAGAACACCATCTTTGATTCTGCACTCGATGGAATCGGAATGGGTCTCGGATTCACACTCACACTTACAGTTATGGGTACAATCAGAGAGCTACTTGGAGCAGGAACATGGTTCGGAATGACAGTATTCGGTTCATGGTTCACACCAATTGGATTCTTCAACCTAGCACCTGGTGGATTCTTCGTATACGGAGTTCTCATCGCAGTGCTCAACGTAATCACTAAGGGCAAGGCGCTTAAGAAGACATCGTTTAGCTGTGGGACATGCCCAATGTACAATTCATGCAACTTAGCAGAAGCTAAGGAAGTTGCAGCAGAAGAGAAAGGAGCTGAGGCATAATGTTAAATTTAGTTATCATCTTTATGTCGATCGTTCTTGTAAATAACTTCTTGCTATCGCAGTTCCTCGGAGTCTGCTCATTCCTCGGAGTTTCTAACAAGATGGAATCGGCGGTTGGTATGAGTGGTGCGGTAATATTCGTAATGGTAATTGCGGAGATTACAACATGGCCAATCCAGCAGCTACTTAATAAGCTAGATATCGCATATCTACAGACTGTAGTATTCATTCTTGTAATCGCGGCTCTAGTACAGTTCGTTGAGATGTTCATGAAGAAGTTTATGCCGGCACTTCAGAAGTCGCTCGGTATCTACCTACCTCTGATTACAACAAACTGCGCTATCCTCGGTGCGACAATCAACGCAATCAACTATAACTACACATACATTCAGGCTATCGTTTACACAGCTGGAGCTGGAGTAGGTTTCGGACTTGCGATGGTACTGTTTGCAGGTGTTCGTGAAGAGAAGCTATGGAATGAAGAGGGCGTGCCTGCTGCATTTAAGGGAGTTCCAATGGTACTCGTAAGTGCAACAATCCTCTCTCTATCATTCATGGGATTCTCAGGACTATTCCAGTAAGGAGGGGTATAGATGAATGCAATTATGACAGCAGTAATACTTGTAGTTTGTGCAGGATTCGTAGCTTCTCTCTTGCTAGTAATCGCATCACACGCTTTCTACGTACCGGTAGACGAGAGAGTATCTGCAATTAAAGAAATCCTTCCTGGAGCTAATTGCGGTGGATGTGGATTCGCTGGATGTGAAGACTACGCAAACGCAGTAGTTAACGATGAGTCGACAAGCTGCAGTGCTTGTACCGTAGGTGGAGCTTCTTGCGCAGAGCAGATTGCTGATATCCTCGGACGTTCTGCAGGTGGAGCAGATAAGCAGATAGCACAGGTAATGTGTAACGGAACTTGCGATGCTTCCAAGAAGATTCTTGAGTGGCAGGGCATGCAGTCATGTGCAGGTGCCAAGACATTCTTTAATGGCAATTCAGCTTGCGCGCAGGGATGTATCGGTCTTGGAGACTGCGTAGGGGTCTGCGAATTTGATTCCATCGGAATTATCGATGGCGTTGCTAAGGTTAATAGAGACACATGTGTTGCATGTGGAAAATGCGTTGTAAACTGTCCACAGTCCATCATCAAGATGGTTCCTTTTAAGAAGGAAGTTCACGTTCTATGTATGAACACTGAAAAGGGCGGAGTTACTCGAAAGCAGTGTTCGAACGGTTGTATCGGATGCGGAAAGTGTGAAAAGGCATGTAAGTTCGATGCAATTCACGTTAACAACAATGTTGCAGCTGTAGATTATGAGAAGTGTAAGAACTGCGGAATGTGTATGGGCGTTTGTCCTACAGGATCAATCAACAGCTACAACGAGAGACACGCTAAGATGGCAATCAATGCCAAGAAGAAGGCTGAAGCTGAAAAGGCTGCAAAGGCAGCTGAAGCAAAGGCAAAGGCTACAGCACAGGCGTAAAATAAGATTCGTACAAGCGAATATAGAGAGGGGCGCGACTGGCGATATGCTGGTCGCGTTTTTTATACACAAATGCTAATATTAAATACATAATTTATACATTTATATTCATATTCAAGTCCACAGAAACACTTATTTGCTATATCTGTCCTTCAGATAGTGAACAGCTTTGCTACAAGTTTGCTATGCATAATATGTATAAGCTAAGTTAGCGAAAAGCAATTATCTAACATATAAAATTAAACAGGGAATCATGAAAGGATGTGGATGAAATGCGTAAGGCTGCAATCAAAAATAAGTTAGCGGCAGCTCTTATAGCTGTGATGATAGCTGCAGCATCATTAAGTGGATGGTCTTCATTATCAGGGCAGGTTTCAGCAGCAGATAGTTCTGTTAAACTCACATATGTGAGCCCGTCAAAGATATACAGTGATTCAAGTAAATCAAAGAGTAAGACGGAGAAGACATCTAAAACTAAGAAATCGACCAAATCTAAAAACAAGAACAAAGCGGAGTCAAATAGCGACTCTTCGAATGGAGCACCTGGACAGCCGCCATCAGATGGACAGGGCGACGGACAACCACATTCAGGTGGCCAACCGCCAGCGGACGGTAAGAGTGGCGTACAGCCACAATCAGATAGCCGAAATAGTTCATCTAGCCAGAATGATGCGCCAGGTCAGCCGCCATCAGGTGAACCAGGTGGAGGAGCTAACACACAGAGTTACGACTACAGTGGAACTAACAAGGGTAAGCTAACTGCTAGTAAGAAGAGCGTTAATGCTACTAACAAGACTATCAATTCTGACGTAGCAGATGTAAACGCACTCCTCGCAAAGAGTGGTGGAACGCTAACTGTTAAGAACTCTAAGGTTACAAAGTCTGGCGATGATACTAACGGAGATAACGTGAACTTCTACGGAATCAATTCCTCTGCTTTGGCAGTAGGCAAGGGCTCTAAGATGTTCATATCTAAGACTTCGATCGAATCAACCAGTGAAGGTAGCAACGGTATATTCGCAACAGATAATGGAACAGTATATGCTAACGATGTAAAAATTACGACCAAAAAAGGCGGAAACTCACGTGGTCTCGATGCAACTTATGGCGGAGTAATCTATGCAAATAAGATGAATATTAGCACAGAAGGAGATCACAGTGCAGCGATTGCCACTGATCGTGGCGGCGGATACATATCTGTGACAAATAGCTCATTAAAGACAGCAGGCTCTGGTTCTCCTCTAATTTACTCAACGGGAGATATAGAAGTAGATGCCGTAAAGGGCACAGCTACGGGTAGCCAGATTGCTGGTATAGAGGGACAGAACAGAATTCTGATATACAATTCATCGCTCACAAGTACAAACGATGCAATTTCTGGAAGCGATCCTATCAAGAACGGAGTTATCATCTACCAGTCAACCTCTGGAGATGCGGAAGCTAAAAGTTCTAAGTTGGGAGATTTTGAAGCTGTAGATTCTAAACTTAAATCGACAATTTCAGGCGGAGCAATGTTCTACGTGACCAATACCAATGCAAAAGTAGTTCTTCAGAATACGAAGCTTGACTTTGACAGCTCTAAGGTGGATCTGATCAACGCTAGTGGAAACAATTCCAATAGTTGGGGAAACCAGGGTAGCAACGGAGGAAAGGTGACATTTACAGGAATCAAGCAGACTCTAAAGGGAAATATCACCGTAGATACCATCAGTAATGTGAACCTACATCTTACGAAGAATTCGACGTGGACAGGCTCTGCGACTATCGAAAATAATTCGGCAGGAAGCACATCTAAGTCACCACTGACAGTAAATGTAGACAAGTCTTCGAAGTGGGTTGTAACCAAGAGCACTAAAGTATCGAATCTGAACGTAGAAAAGGGTGGAAAGATTGTAGATTCAAACGGCAAGACTGTTACAATCAAGGTTAATGGAAAGACAGCTGTTAAGGGCGATAGTAACATAGTGGTTACAGTTACTGGAAAGTATTCGACAACTGTAAAGACTAGTGCAAAATCATCGCTAAGCACAAAGGTGCTATTGAGGGAAGCTTTCGATAAGAAGTACAATACAAAGACTACATTTGGAACTAATAAGCTATCTTAAGGCAAGCGGTTATAAATAACTATAATATAAATACCTGCTAACCTAAGTTAAATAATACCGTGCAAGCAAAGAGGCATCGAAAGATGTCTCTTTTGCTTGTATAAGGGTCAGCATAGCTAATTTCAGTTATAGTGCAATACAAAATCAGAGGCTAAAATTGTATATACAAATAATAAAATAAAAAATATTTATGTGTTGACACAAATTACCCTCTTTGCTAATATCGTTCTATAATGCACTTACATCAGTACATTGCGCTAGGAATCATAGGGACTAGCGATTAGAAATTTTTTAGTTAAAGGAGAGAACAGATGCTTCCGATTGTACAAACGATTAACGCTTTTCTATCAGATTATGTGTTGATATTCATGTTATTAGGTGTTGGACTATGGTATACCTTTAGAACTAAGTTCGTACAGATTAGATATTTTAAAGAGGGATTCAAGAGAACCTTCGGAGGAATACTGCTCAAGGGAAATAAACAAGACAGCGGTATGAGTTCATTTCAGGCACTTGCAACTGCTATCGCTGCACAGGTTGGCACTGGTAACATCGTTGGTGCATCAGGAGCTATCCTGACTGGTGGTCCTGGGGCGATTTTCTGGATGTGGATTATCGCATTTTTCGGGATGGCTACAATCTATGCAGAGGCTACACTCGCTATCGAAACTAGAGAGAAATCTGAATCGGGTGAAGTGCTCGGAGGACCGGTTTACTATATTAGAACTGCATTTAAGGGTGGCTTTGGAAAGTTCCTTGCTGGCTTCTTTGCAGTAGCCATCACTTTGGCTCTCGGATTCTTCGGCTGCATGGTACAATCGAATTCTATAGGAGCTACATTTAGCACAGCATTCGGAGTACCTGGATGGACAATAGGTATCGTTCTAGTTATACTTTGCGGATTCATTTTCATCGGTGGAACTCAGAGACTTGCTTCCGTTACTGAAAAGGTTGTCCCAATCATGGCAGCAATCTTTATCCTTGGCGGAGTGGTTCTACTAGCAATGCGTATCCAGTACATCCCAGTTACATTTGGAATGATTTTCAAGTATGCGTTCGAGCCACAGGCTATCGTCGGCGGAGGTTTCGGTATGGCTCTTAAGACTGCAATCTCGCAAGGAGCCAAGAGGGGCCTGTTCTCAAACGAAGCTGGTATGGGTTCGACTCCACATGCTCACGCACAGGCTAACGTTAAGAATCCTCATGAGCAGGGTACCGTAGCCATGATTGGAGTATTCATTGATACATTTGTAATCCTGACACTTAATGCACTCGTAGTTATCTCGACTATGTATACACCAGATGGTCCGATAGGTAAAGGCGTTATTCCTGAAGGAATCGACAAGACAAATCTTGCGCAGACAGCATTTGCATCTACATTTGGCGATAAAGTTGGTCCGACGTTCGTAGCAGTTTGCCTCTTCTTCTTCGCATTCTCGACTATCCTAGGATGGAATATGTTTGGTAAGATCAACATGATCTATATGTTCGGCGAAAAAGCAGCAAAGATATATACAGTGATTGCGTTAGTATTTATCTTCCTAGGTACGTGCGCTGAAAATGACCTTGTATGGGAGCTTTCGGACATGTTTAACCAGCTGATGGTAATACCTAACGTTATCGCTCTCTTCGCTCTCACGGGGCTGGTTCTGCATATAGAGCGCAAGAGAGAAGAAAAGCATAATGAAGACAAGGATAAGTAATCAAGATATACCCATATATATATACATATATAATCAAATAACATATTCATACCATATTCATGAGTGTTAAATTTAGGTACTTTCTTTAGGTAGTAGAGGGTGTGCGGCAGTGTCCCCTCTATTTTTTTAGGCTGTGAACTAATATGATGCTGCACTTACACGGATATCTCTGGTAAATGTTCCCCCTTGTATTTTTTTAGTACATAAACATATACAATACATGTAATTTAAAAGTTTGATAAAGGCTATACTTATTTATGTGTTATACTAAAGTTAGTCATGACTAACTCACAACTTAATACTACTCACTATTGTTATAGGAGGAATTAATGGGCAAGAATGCGATCTTAAAACCGATATTGATTGGGGCGCTCATTCTAGCAGTGGCAGGGGGAATAGCCTTCGGTATGCTCTCAGGGGGAGATGAGAAACCAGAGAAATCTGCAGTTTCCCATAAGAAAGAGCATATGGATATGGCAAAAGAGCAGAATGAGCCACAGGCGAGTGAAGATAAGGGTACTGCGGGGGACTATGAGACTAGTAGTAGCAGAGATAGTGGCAGTAGCGTGTTTGCAAGGAATTCTAGAGGTGGCGTAAGAGCTAGAAACGTTATTTCTCAGAATACTAGGCAGAATCAGGGCTCAGTTTCGAACGGAGCTAAGCCAGTGGGAAGTACTCCTTCGGTAAGTCCATCGAAGCCGTCTGTAAGCCCATCGCAGCAAGGTACTAAGCCAGATGTTAAGCCTGGCGAGAAGCCTGGAGCAAATCCGGGAACAACACCTGGTGCGAATCCAGGAACGAATCCAAGTGTAAACCCAGGAACAACGCCTGGTGAGCCTGTCCCTCCTGTGCTAGATAGACAGGCACAGATAGAGAAAGAGATAAGCGATTTCATGAGGAGATCAGACCTTAAGGACGGAAAGTACGTTGGACTCGGAGACGGATTTGACGAGGCCAGAGGCGGCGTTAAGACCATAGTAACAATCAAGAACAACATCATCGAAAATGTAGTATTTGTCGAAGGTCAGGGATATTCTGGACTAGACTATATGGCAATCTCTGCGAGAGCAATACCATATCTATGTGGTGAAGAAGGCAAGAGAAATGTCGCTATTCTCAAGGTGTATAGAAAGTACATCGACCAGATTGCGCACGCAAAGGACCAGGCCAAGGAAGCCGAGAAGTTACTGGGCAAAGAGTATGCGAGCAAGATTTCTGATGCGAGAAGAGCAGAGATGGTTTCGCCAGTAATCAGAGAGTATCTGAGCAAGAATCACAAGTGTAAGAAGATGATGGACGCGATTTCGGGCGCTACGCTCACTACGGGAGGAGTCGGTCTATCCGTGGACAATGCTTTGGAACTTTCTGAGAATGACAAGAAGACTGGAAATGATATCACTGAAATCAATGTACTCGAACCTACGGCAATAAACGGTTATACAGGACAGAGAGTTCTGAAGTCGGACATTGCGAAGCCGCTTGATTTATCAGGTGTTAAGGTTGAGCTTACCAAGGAGGATGGAACAAAGATTGAGGTTCCATACTCAGAGTTCGACAAATACGGAATCGAAGTTACCAACAGAGATACTGGCGAGAAGCTGTACGACAAAATGAATCTCTCAGACGAGACTAAGAGTCAGGCGCTAATTGCTAAAATCACACACAAGGGTTCCAAGAGACGCACTGAATTTGCGATATTCTTCGAGTCGTACAGCACAGATTACATCACCAAGATGGAATACAGCTTCGATAATGGCAAGACTTGGGAAGAAGTGACTGATCCTGCTAAGGCTGAGGATAATAGCAACAATATATCGCCAAGACAGACTGTTAAGCTCAAGAAGGAATATTTCGGCAAGAAGGCTAAGGCTAGAACTACATCTATGAGCGGCAAACATTATGAATATGAATGCAGATTCCCTATAGATGAGTATGGTTATAAATTCAGTTTCAATTCTGTTAATAAGGATTATGAATCTAACAAAAATGCTAATTTCGCAGTTTATATCACATTCGTCGAGGATGTGGTCGATGAAAATCCAGGTACAGGTGATAACCACGATAATTTTAACCCTGAAGAGGGAACAGAAGTCGAGGATGAGTTTACGCCAGTGCTGTCATCCAAGATAATCAACAAGAAAGTCGGAGATGCTGAGCCAACTCTTGATGAATACAAGGCTTTAATCTCAAATTTTCCAAATGACGGAAGCGTAACACTGGAAGTGCTCGATCACCCAGATATGACGGAAAACGGATATACTTTGGTCAAAATCAAAGTTATTTCGCATAGCTCTGGGAAAGAGTCTATCATCACCATTGGTGTCAGCGTTGCTTAGTACATAGTGAAGCGAAGGCACTGAAGCGATAGGGAGTGTCTTTGCACCAAGAATGTTAATCAGGTAAAGCACAAATAAAGAGCGAGGCAGCTGCCCCGCTCTTTGGTTTTGTTAGCGTTATGTCTCGCTTAATCTCTCAATTCTCTCTATCCCAGTTCAATCTACGGCGTAGTTTATAGCTGAATCTGCTCGAATTTGAAGCCGAGCCCCTTGTCCGATTTATCGTTAGTGATGTGATATACGTGGTACTCATCAGGTAAGAGATCTGTGTTTCCAAGGAAAGTTTCCTTAGAGATGTCGAATTTATCGACAGTAACTCTTACCGAAATGCCGCAGCTAGTCGAGATATGGCGAGGAACGGGCATGATAGTGCAGCCGAGAGGCTTTAGAAGCTTTTCAGTAGCTATAGCGCCGTGAGTCGACTCGAATGTATACAGATAATACTCTTCAGTCATAAAATATATGCTCCGTCTTTATAGAGTGATAACCTTGGACACTTCCTGCATCGCTCCGAGGATATCAAACATGTTGCTTACAGTTCCCACCTTACAATCCTCCTTGATTCCGAAGAAACTGAGGCAAGTACCGCATACGAGAACTTTAGACCCTTTTTCAATTAGAGTGTTTAGGTTATCGATAATCTGCTCTTCGATGCCCGTAGTTAGTTTAACACCTTCATTCATAAATAAAACATATGAAGGCACTTTCTCACCTTCAGAAAGAGTGAATATAGCCATCTTGGCGAGGTTAAGTCCGAGTTCTGCATCTCCAGAACCAACGGAAGCCTTGTTGAAGAAAACAGCATAGCTCTCATCTGCAAAGCTGCTTGCACTCTCAGGAACCTTTCCATTACCATCAGCAAAGCTTACGAGGAACTTATCACCCTCTGGAGCTGAACTAATAGGTCTACCGTATGCGTTAGCGAGCCTCGCCAGGTTATCGATCTGTGTCTGTCCATCAACGATAATCTCGAGATCCTGTGTACCGTTGTCTAATTCTTTTTTTGCCATAATTACAGGAATAGGGCATGCCTTACCTGCTGCGTCTAGTCTCATCTTGTGACACCTCCAGACTAATAATTTAAAATAAAATATACATTATCATCATAGCAGTATAGACAAGGTTCTTCAAATAGAAATCTATAATATCGGTGGAGCAAAGTATATGGTGAATTCCCATGTATTTTCACAAAGATAGCCACAAAAGACACACATTTTATAGTAATATAATTATGTATAGTATGTGCAGATAGAGAGGTAGAATTTTGCTAAGAAAATTTGTAAAAAGTCCATATGTCAAAGCTTCGCTCGCTTTTATCATCAGTGGCTCCGTGCTTATTATGCTGTCAAACGTACTTAATAAGACGAAGTTCACCGCCGGCTTGGCGACTATTAATAAGACGCTTATGCCGGTGTATATCGGTGTGTTCATAGCGTTCCTGCTATGCCCTATATATAATAAGCTGGTTAAGGTTATTTATACGAAGTTGAGAGATAGCGGAAATCGCTCTCCAGAGGACTGTAAAGGACCAGTTTGTATGAAGTTTGCTGGCGGACGAAACATGCCTCAGGATGATGCTACTACCCGTATGAAGAGAAATCTCGCAATCTCTAAGATCGGTGCGAGCGCGATCTCCATACTGATAATCGTAGCCTTTTTTGCGCTTATCGGGTATTTCGTAGTGCCACAGATTGTCATGAGCATAGTCAACCTGATGAATACCATGCCAGAGAGACTGGCATACTTCTCGTCATGGTCGGAGCACCATCTTCAGAATTTTCCACAGATTGTTAAGTGGATCAATGCGGCCGCGAACGCAGGAACTAGTGAGATTATCGACTGGATAAGAGACAACATACTGAAGGATAACTTCCAGAATCTAGCCAATATGGTTTCGGCTCAGATCATTAGTGTCGTGCGCGGCAGTGCAAATCTCTTCGTAGGAATACTCATCTCAATCTATCTGTTGAATTATAAAGAAACAATATTTGCAAATACTCGCAAGATCGTTGCTGCGACATGCTCCGAGCGGAAGTCGAGAAACCTTTACGAATTTGCAAAAATCATAAACGAGACGTTTATCGGATTCATAGTAGGAAGAATTCTCGATGCGATAATAATTGGAATTCTCACCTATATATGCATGCTTGTATTCAATATGCCACTTGCGTTACTGATTGCAGTAATTGTCGGCGTAACTAACGTGATTCCGTTCTTCGGACCTTTCCTAGGAGCGATTCCGTCGGTTTGCCTGCTCATGTTGGAGGATCCTGTTAAGGCTGGATACTTCATTATTATGATATTAGTGATCCAGCAAATAGATGGAAATGTAATCGGCCCTAAGATTGTCGGCAGTGCAATCGGAATAAGCAGCTTCTGGGTACTTATCGCAGTACTTATCGGAGGTGGACTGTTTGGCTTCCTAGGTATGGCACTCGGAGTTCCTGTTTTTGCAGTATTCTACAGATATGCGGGCAAGCTAACCAACAACAAGCTTCGAAAGCGCAGCAAGGAGACAGACATTAGGTCGTACACGGATTACGCCAAGTTCGGTATAGAAGAAGGAGAACTATTTGGAGATGAACATGCCAAACACAAACCTGATAAATAAAATAAACGAAATCGTCCCCGAAGCTCAGGTCGGCGTTGATGAACTGATGAGCAAGCACACGTCATTTCGTATCGGTGGTGCTGCGGATGTAGTTGTCACCGCATGTAACGAAAATGAACTGAGCGAGCTACTGAAACTTCTTCACAGCGAAGATGTAAGGTACATGCTGGTTGGAAATGGCTCTGACCTACTATTCGCAGATGAAGGTTATCGTGGCGTGATAGTAATGCTCGGTGGTGACTTTGAACATATCGAGGTTGTGCCATCATGTGACGAGGAGATTAGAGTTGGTGCAGCACGCATGCTATCTAATACCTCTAATTTTGCGAGAGACAATGGACTTACAGGACTCGAGTTTGCATCAGGAATCCCGGGAACATTTGGCGGCGCACTCTTTATGAACGCCGGTGCGTACGGCGGAGAAATGAAGGACGTAGTCGAGAGCGTAACTCTGATGAAATTAGACGGAAGCACGGTATACGAGCTATCTGGCGAGGAAATGGAGTTCTCGTATAGGAATAGTGTACTGCAGCATAATGACGACATTGCGCTTTTTGCAAGGGTCAGATTGCACAAGGATGATAAAGAAGCCATCACAGAGAGGATGAACGAGCTCGCTGAGAAGCGCAGAACGAAGCAGCCGGTAAACTTCCCAAGTGCGGGCAGTACATTTAAGAGACCTGCCGGAGGCTATGCGGCAGCCCTAATCGAGGAGGCTGGTCTCAAGGGTAGGACAGTCGGAGGTGCACAGGTTTCCGAAAAGCATTCAGGTTTCATCATCAATATCGGTGGTGCGACATCTAAGGACGTAAGAGAGTTGATCGATATCGTGGCTCAGGAAGTATATAAGAACTCGGGAATCAAGCTCGAGCCGGAGGTCAGAATTATCGATGTTGAATAGAGTTTAAGAAGGGTATTCTGGGGAAAAAGAAAGCGATAAGTTGATGGAAAATAATATTAAGAAGCTATATAAATTGACGGCGGACTACCACACGCATACGAGGTATTCGCATGGTAAAGGATATGCGCACGGTAAGGGAACTGTTCTTGAAAATGTCGCTGCGGCCTCCGCAAAGGAGTTAAACGAGCTGGCGATTACAGACCATGGACCGGGGCATAAGTTCTATGGACTCAAGATGGATAAACTTTCGGCGATGCGGGCAGATATTGAAGAGGCGATGCGCAAGTTTCCAAATGTTAAGGTGCTGCTAGGAGTTGAGGCGAATATCATCAACTCTTCCAATGGACTAGATATCAAGAAAGAGGATTTTCACAAATTCGATATCGTCAATGCGGGATACCACTACGGCCTGCCGCATGGATATATGATTGCAAACTATGTATGCTGGCACGCAGGTCTTCCGTCCGGAAGTAGGGAACAGCTCAGAAATAAAAACACAGAGATGGCGCTTAGGGCTCTTTATGAGAATGACATATTTATTCTGACCCACCCTGGTGATAAGGGACCATTCGATATGAAAGAGCTTTGTAAGGCTTGCGAAGAGACGAATACTCTGATGGAAATCAGCACGCGTCACACGCATCTCACTAGAAAAGAGATTGAGATGGCGGCGAATTACGACGTGAAATTTGTCATAAGCAGTGATGCGCATGTGCCGGAGAAAGTGGGGAATTATATTGCTGGCGTAGAGAGGGCTCTGGAAGCGGGGCTAGACATAGAGAGAATTGTCAATATTGAGAAGAGGTAAGAGATGAAGATTGTCATAGTCACAGGTATGTCGGGAGCAGGCAAGACGAAGGCTGCAGACTGGCTTGAGGATCAGGGATATTACTGCATAGATAATATGCCTCCTAAACTGGTAATAAATTTCGTGGAACTTTCAATGACAAACGGCATGGATAAGATTGCGTTCGTCGCCGATGTCCGCGGTGGTGAGTTTTTCTCCGACCTAGTTGAGGTAATCGACCAACTCAAGAACAGTGAGGGGATAGAAAGCGATGTCTTCTTCGTAGATGCTTCAACTCCAACGCTGGTGAGAAGATTTAACGAGACGAGAAGGCACCATCCTCTAGCAAGTGGAAAGGTTACTCAGGCGGTAATTGAGGAGGAGCGTGCAAGGCTGGAGAGCGTACGCAAGAAGGCGGACTTTATCATCGATACCAGCACTATGAAGGTTGCAGATTTCAATATGGCGATGAGGAGGATATTCCTCGGCAAGGAAGGAAATCAGTTCAACATCAACGTGACTTCATTTGGCTTTAAGCACGGTATTCCGAGCGAATCGGACATTATGGTAGATGTAAGATTCATTCCGAACCCATACTACGTGAAGAGCCTCAAGAAACTCACTGGTAACAACAAGAAGATTGTAAACTACGTGTTCAAGTCAGATCTTGCAAATGAGTTTGTAGACAAGTACCACGCTCTCCTCAAGGATCTGATTCCCGGCTATATCCACGAGGGAAAGTATCATCTCAATGTAGCATTTGGCTGCACAGGAGGGCATCATAGGTCGGTGGCAATCGCCAACAAGATGGCGGAGCTCTTCCACGAGGACGGGTACAGAGTGACAGTGACACATAGAGACCTTGATTTCATCGCAAAGGGAATTAGCAAGAAATAGATAGGCTGTAGATAAGCGCTAGATAGCTACAAATAGGCTACAAATAGGCTATAAATAAGCGATAAATAACTGTCTATAGCTATAAATAAGCGATATAGCTATAGATAATCGATAAATAAGCTACAAATAAACGCTAAATAGCTAAGACAGTCGATAAATAAGCTATAGATAGTCGCTAGATAGCTATAAATAAGTGATATAGCTATAAATAGTCGCTAGATAGCTATAAATAGTCGCTAGATAGCTATAAATAAGCGATATAGCTATAGACAGTCGATAGAAAAGCGCTAGTTCTTATGCGGTAATTAAGGATGTAATTTATTACTTGAAGGGAGTCATACAGATAGATGTCTTTCTCATCACAGACTAAGGGCGAACTGGCGCGCGTTATGCCGAGCAAGAAGTGCTGCATGCTCGCGGAAATTACGGGATTTCTCAGGGTTGCAGGCAGCCTCAGACTTGCTGGTGGTGGAAAATTTACTATAGTCGCATCTACGGAGAACCCAGCGATTGCCAGGCACTATAAGACTTTGATTAAGGAATACTTCGGCAGCAATGCAGGAATTGAAGTTGGAAACTCGCAGATGCCCGGTAAATCGCGCGGAAACTATAGATACAGATATTCTCTGGTAATCAGACCTGAAGAGAAGAGTCTGCAGATTCTCCGTGAGACTGGGATGCTTCTCATCCGAGAAGGTGACGAGTTCCTGAGTGACGGCATATATCAGCCGATTGTCAAGAATAAGTGCTGTAAGCGCTCGTATCTCAGAGGATTATTTCTCGGCGTCGGCACAATGTCTGACCCCAAGAAGAGCTATCACCTCGAGTTTGTGCTTAACAGCATGCATGTCGCTCAAGATCTCAAGAAGCTGATTGGAAGCTTCGTCGATATGTCAGCTGGTCTAATCGAACGTGGCGAAGAGCACATCGTCTACCTGAAGCGCGCTGAATACATCAGTGATATGCTTGGAATCATGGGTGCCAATGAGGCGATGCTGGAATTCGAAAATATCAGAATCGGCAGAGGGCTCAGGCGCGAAGTAAACAGGATCTCGAACTGCGACAATGCCAATGTAGACCGAACCCTGACCGCCGCTGAACAACAAATCCGCCATATTGAAATCATCAAAGACAAGCTTGGCCTAGAGAACCTCGATCCTGTACTTCGCGACACTGCAGAGCTCAGGCTTGAGCTGCCAGGTGCCAGCCTATCGGAGATAGGCGAGGCCCTGAGCCCGCCAATCAAGAAACCGGGCGTTAGCAAGCGCTTTGCGAAGCTGAAGGAGATAGCGGAGGGGCTGGAGAGGTAAGGTTTAAGTGTGTAGTTTAGGATCTGAGACCTGCGAATAGTGAATGTGGGATTTAGCGAATGTGAAAAGGCAGTGATTGCAAGCTGTGATGAAGTTTTGGAGTTTAGCAGGTGTGAGATTGCGAATCAAGAGCATAATATCTGAAAATTTGGAAGATTTTAGCGGATGTGAGGCTAGAAATCAAGGCCGAATTTGAGGATGGGATTTTAGCGATTTGGAACTCAAAAAGCAAGCACAAAAGTGGTCGATTTTAGCTGTTGGAAGAATAAAAATCAAGCCATAACTCATATATAAGTGGTGAATTTTAGCAGTTGGGATTTGAGAAATCAAGACATGCAGATTGTGAAGATAGCGATTTTAGCAAATGTGAAGACTAGAAGCAAGCTTTTCGCAAATAAAATTTGGGGATTAATTTTAGCAAACGCATCATTAAAAATCAATACCAAGCAAAGATAAATTTAAAAAATATTCAGAGGTAAAAATGAGCGATAACATAGAGAAGACTGCTGATCTTGTAGTTACTGAAGGTCAGACAATAGAGCTCGAAATTACAGATATGACTGATGATGGCAAGGGACTGGGCAGGTTGTCTGGCCTTGCTATTTTTGTGGCGGGAGCCGTTCCAGGTGATAAGGTTAGCGCCCGCATCACGAGGCTCAAGAAGCGCTATGCTTTTGCTGAGACAATCACGCTTCTTGAGGCTTCCGCAGCTAGAGTGCAGCCGCCATGCCCGTACTATCAGGACTGCGGCGGCTGCTCAATGCTCGAGCTTAGTTACGAGGAACAGCTCCGTATCAAGCGCAAAAATATAATCACTAAGCTCGAGCGCATAGGCGCCCTTGAGGAGCCGACTGTCAGGGAAGTTGTGGGCGCCGAAGATACGATCGGAGCCGACGGAGGGCCGGCTGATAAGGCTGATAGTGCTGGCAGCGAGGATTTCGAATCCATGCTTAGATACCGCAACAAGGCTGAATTTGCAGTGGTGATGACGAGCGCTGGACCGCTCGTCGGCTTCAACAAGCGAGGTAGCAACAAAATAGTCGACTGTACCGACTGCCTCCTCCAGAAACGCGCAACGATGGCGGCAGCCAACGCAATCCGAGAACTCCTACAGGACAAGCTGATTTCCGTATACGATGCGAGACACGGCAAAGGATTTCTAAGAGGCTTCACCATCAAGGTCTGCGAGGGCACAGGTGAGATGATGCTGATATTCACAAGCACAGCCAAGCATCTGCCAAACGCCGAGAAGATCATATACACCATCAGCGACGCAATCGATGCGGTCTCGACTGAAACTGAACCGTACTTCCTACAGAGCGTGGTTATCGAGGTGAACAAGGCAAAAGATGTCCGCAAACCCGTAACCGCTTACGAGGTTGTGGCAGGCACAAACACAATCACCGACATCACTGATGACGGCATGAAGTTCGAGATTTCTGCGCCTGCATTCTACCAGGTCAACACGAAGCAGATGAGCAAGCTCTACGCCAAGGTCAGGGAATACGCCTGTCTCAAGGGTGGCGAAACCGTCTTTGATCTCTACTGTGGCATCGGAACCATTGGACTCAGCATGGCGGCTGATGCTGGCATGATTATCGGAATCGAGGCTGTAAAAAACGCCGTTATCGACGCTAACCGCAACGCCGTAATCAACGGTATTGTAAATGCGCGCTACTACACAGGCCGCGCCGAACAGGTGATGCCGAGACTCCTCGATAAGGAAGATAAGCTTTTCATCGACTACATCGAGAAAAATGCCCCAAAGATAGCCATCCTCGACCCTCCTCGCGCAGGCTGCGATGAGGCACTTCTCCGAGCAGTCGCAAGTTGTGAGGTGGACAAGATAGTTTACGTATCCTGCGACCCAGGAACACTGGCTCGCGATATCAAGCTGCTTGGCGAACTTGGTTATGAGTTCGTGGAGGCAACACCAGTTGATATGTTTGTGGCGACGATGCATGTCGAGTGCGTAGTATTGATGGAGAAAAGAGAGGCGTAAAAGCCCGAAAACATGGCATTTCTTGAGATCCGGAGGGTCGTGGTACCTGCCCGGGTCTCGTTTTGTCTCCGGAAATAACGGTCGGTGTAAACATATCCATGGCGAGACTGTGAGTTGACAGGATGGTTGGATTTTCGGCTACCGAGTTGACAGTGTGGTTGAAAATGGGGGTCGAGTTGACACTTTTGTTAAAATGTGCCCTCGTGTTGACAGAATTGTTGGCACAGAAATAAAAGAGCAGCACCGACCGGAATGGACAGTGCTGCTGATTGTGTAAGTGGTCAAGCCGCCGGATTATCTGTAGCTTTTGTCGTAAAGCTTTGCCGCTTCGGTCTGAACTTTCTTGATGAATTCATAGCCCTGGCTTTTCTCCTTGCCGAGGTCGACTTCCTTCAGGATCTCACCCTTCTTGTAGCCGTCGAAGAGCAGACGGAAAACCTGACCGTAGAGCGGGTTCTGCTTGTTCAGATCCTCAACGAGCATGTCGACTACCATATAGGTGAAGGCATTGTCTTCGTTTTTGGTCGTGCCGGTGGGGTCATAACCCTCGCCGTCCTCATCTTCCGCGTCCTCAGCGAACTTCTCAAGAGAAAGATGGTCATCTTCCGCGGTCTTTTTGAAGCGGCAGAGATATGCGTGAGCCTGGTAATTGAAGTCCTTCATCGCTGCTTCCTTCTCGGCTTCCTCGACCGGGATGAACGCGACCGAAACCTTCTCCGCGGAGCGTGGGAACGTCCAGGACTCCAAGTTGTCCCAGATGAGCCCGTAAGGCTTGAGGGTTGTCGTCATCTCTTCGTCTGCTACCACCGGAGCGAGAACCTGTCCGGGGCGGCAGGGGATGCCGTTGAAAGATGTACGGTTGCTGAAGTCTGTGTAATGATTGTCTCTGTTCTTTGCCATGGTTTTTCCTCCTTTGGCTTTTCTCTGTTGGAGGAAATCCATGGCAGTAGTCATTTTTGGTAATAGTCGAACAGCCCATAATGGAAATCCTCCGTTATCGGTTTCTGGTCAGCTGCTGAAATGACTGATACAATATTCAGTTGCCCTCCGGTGAGCCTTTTCAGCATGCCTGCGTCCAGGACGACTCAGCATTGGGGTGGAGCAGTTTAATGTCATGCACCTGGACGGTTAAAAAAAAGACGATCAGAGAGATTAAGCAGATTGCTTTATCCTTCTGACCGTCTTGCGGTTCTGAGAATACTGTTTTATTCTTTTGGTTTCGCCTTATCGGGTGGAACCCACGGGTGTTTATCGACTATCTTGAAAGCAGGCAATGCTTTGTGAAACAGTTCCACTCGGTAAAAGGTGCCGCTTTTTACGATGTCGACGCAGTTGTTTTCGGGGTGCCAGTCAAATAAAAACTTTCCTGACGCCCCATTCGATCGTACTTCCATTGGTAATTAATCACCTCCTTATTGATTGTTCACCGTAAGCCTAACGGTTGACATTAAAGGTAAAATATAAACAGTGGAATTCCACTATTTGTAGCAGAATCAGAATGCGGGATAAGGTGTTAGTCGATCTATGTAGCCAAGCTCTTTCAATCTATAGAAGGCTGCTTCATGGGACACATTAAATATTTCGCTTAATCTTTGCGCGGCGAACAGGCCCCAATCCCTGTGACCACGGTTGGGAACACGTGCAAGAGCCATCTTTACCGAACATCGCGGCATCAGTATAGCGGAAGCAAGTCTGTTCGCTTGTTGCTCCAGTCGTTTTTTATCTGAGAGATGATAACGGTTATGCCTTACGGTTTCTGAAGAAACACTGAAATCAGCTCTGCATCGAACATATGCAAATTGGCGTTCTTCATCGTCTACTCCGATGGTATTGAGATAGTAAGAGGGATGCAGAATGGAGTGGCTTCCCTCATGTCCCATAGTAAACCTATATCGATGCTCTTGTGCTTCTTCGAGTAAGGTGGAGTCAATAATGACGGTTCCGGCATCAGCATGTGCATATTCAGCCCGCCTGGTATCAGGATCGTATATTGGCAAAAAGTCTGTGGTTTGAAAAACAGTTGTGCCCAGATATACGCCACAGTGAGACAGCAGATAAAAATCCTGCTTCAAACTTAGATAGCGAGTGACAAATCGGTCAATATCTATTTCTTTCGGTGAGAAAACCAGTGAAGGAGAGAAATCTGCCACAAGGCGCTCGCCGATGGTATCCAGTTCTTCGTTTGATATTATTGGGATACCGTTTTCTCCGATGTTTAATACTGGTTGATATCTACCCATGTTTAACCCTTCCGTGCTTTTAACTCTTCAACAAAGTGGAGCCAGTCTTCCTCTCCGGCATCTAAGTCTTTTGCGGTCCGAAGAGCGTTACTGACATAGTCGTTCATAATATATGCTGGAAGGTCTGGCGCAATAGTGCCTTTTTGTTTACCGGCAATAATATTTAATTCATCGGCCTCTTCCTTAGACAGATGCAGCGCCACAACGACTTTTTCGAGGCGCTCCGCAGTGAGAGGAGGCTTACGATCCTTCTCCACATCGCTTAAAAAAGCCGCAGAAACACCTATTTGTCTGGCAAGTTCACGAAGAGTGACATCATTGTTTTCTCGTAATTTTGCTAAATATTTACCGAAGGTGAGTTCTTCCATTATATGCTCCTTTCTACCGATTTAATGTTAACTGTCCAGCTTACAGTTAACATTAGAATAGCATGTTACAGACCTTCTGTCAATGAGGGAGTGAAATTATTTTGGATTAAAAAATGGTACTCTTTGAATTTAACAAGACTACAGTCTATTATATTGCTGCCGGATTTAAAGCCTGTGTAAACGGGCAGGCTAACATTTTGATTGAAAACAGATGCCTTTAATGGTACAATATCCGTGAAAGCAAATTTTTTATCCGATTTATCAGCTTGGGAATTTGAAATTGGTGTTTTGAGATTATTCCAGTGTATATTTCAGATAGGGTAGGCTGACCTAGGCTGAGGTAGCATGAAGGCAGTATGAAGGAGTTGTAATGGGAATAAGTTACAAAAAGCTTTGGAAGCTGTTAATAGATAAAGATATGAAAAAGAAGGATTTGCGGGCAGCCGCAGGTATAAGTTCGACCTCGATGGCGAAGCTTGGCAAAAATGAAAATGTGACAACGGATGTCCTTGTTCGAATATGCAAGGCATTAAATTGTGAATTGTCGGATATTATGGAGCTTGAACCTGCTGCCGAGGATAAGGTGGCTGAATAAACTGAGTAGAAGAGGTGAGACCTTGGGAAGGCGAAATAAAACCCTAAAGGCTTTTGAAAGTAAATTTATCGTGGGAGACTGCGAGACAATAATGAAAACCATGCCGGAAAATAGCATAGATCTGATTTTGACATCACCACCATATGCTGATCAGAGGGATTATGGAAATACAGATTCATCAATTTCACCCGAGGACTATGTAAAATGGTTTCTGCCGAAGGCGAAACAGATGTATAAGCTGCTTAAAGCTGATGGTAGTTTTATCCTTAATATAAGCGACAAGGTGGTTGACGGTTTTCAGCACCTGTACGTTTTTGAATTAGTGCTTGCCTTGTGTCAGCAGGTCGGGTTTCACCTTGTGAGGGACTATATTTGGCATAATCCGGCGACTCCGCCAAATGTGTATTCTCGCGGTGGCTATGGCAGGACAAAAAAATCTCATGAATACTGCTTTTGGTTTGCAAAATCTGACACTTGGAATTTTGAATTAGATCCGATCAGAAAGCCTTATAGCAAGGATATGCAAAAATATCTCGACGGAAAAGGAAAGGGAGATCGGAACCAGAACATCCGGCCTAGCACACATAATTTTAACTGCGAGAAAGTATGGACAAATAATGGCGGCTCTGATCCAGGCTCTGTGATTGAAATAGCTAACACTAGCAGCAATGATACTTTTATAAAACTTTGTAGAGAAAAAGGAATCGCCCATCCTGCTAGATTCCCTGAGAAGCTTGCCGAATTCTTCATCCTGTCCGGAAGCGTCGAAGGAGATGTTGTTCTGGATCCGTTTTCTGGATCGGGAACAACCGCTGCAGTTGCAATGAAAAATAATAGGCGATGGATCGGCATAGATGCGAATGCTGATTATTGTGAACTGGCTAGTGCCAGGCTTGAGCAGGAAATCAAAGATATGGGACAAGCTGAGGAAGGCAACACAGATAATGATTGATAAAATACATAAAGCAGGCTTCTCTGTAGCCTGTATGGATGGTGCAAAGGGAATGCTCCAACTCCCGGATAAATCCATAAAGCTTGTTTATGGCTCTCCACCGTATCCAAATGCTGAGCGGGACTATGGAGTTTGGAAATCTTCAGAGTATATTGAAAAAATCAGGCCGTTCATAGATGCAGCGAAATTGAAACTTCGCGACGACGGCTTTTTGGTAATAAATGTAAAAGCAAACAGAGAGAAAGCCTCAACGAGAGCTTCTTCAAAGCGATCCCTAATCATAGAAAAACTGGCGATAATGCTGGAAGAGGAATGGGGGCTGCATTGTGTTGATATTGAGATATGGGTAAAAGAGAATCCGGCTCCAACTGGGCTTAGGGTGGCATGCCAGGATGCATATGAGCAGAATTTATGGTTTTCGGTGGCACCCAAATGGACAATCGATATCGATGCAATCCGCAGGCCGTATGAATCCCATAGTGTTAAAACCTATGAGGATTATGAGTACAAGCCGAGAGCAAACGGGAACACTTATGTGCGAAAGGCTAAAAAAATACAGCCCAATCCATTGGGAGCCTTGCCAAAGAATATCCTTACAGGACCTGTGTCCGCAAGGATAGGTGAGCACCAGGCAACGCAGCCATTATATTTGCCTGAAAAATATATCAAAGCAACAACAAAGGAAGGAGATCTTGTCGTAGATCCTTGGCTGGGGAGTGGTACGACTGGGCATGTCGCCGTTAGTTTAAAAAGACTGTTCGCGGGCTTCGATACTGTAGAGAGCTACGTAGAAGAAGCAAATACCTGGATTGGTGAAGCCTATCAGGAGGTGTCCCGGAATGTCTGATAAGCCCAAAAAACTAAAAAAGCAGGAATTAAACAAGCGATTTATCGAAGGTCTCGGTGAGCATGTACTCTGGGTAAGCGACGAAGATAGTGCACCGCTATTAATTGATATTTGTTCCAATACGGGAACAGAGTATCGGCTAAGAGCATACCTGTATAATTTGACAAATCCACCCGGCGGAAGGGCGGCAGATGAATACAAGGCGCAAATAATTCTTCCTGGTCAGCAGAAAAAAGAACGTGCCTCTCTTGATTATTCTGATGGCCGGTTTCCGTTGCTTGTTGCCTATGCGCAGGAAGGCAAGGATGGTGTGTTCGTATTATGGGATGCGGACAAGCATGAAAACATTGCTTTCAGTAGTAATATTCAGGTGAAGTCAGATGCTATAATAATGGCCTTATATAAAAAGATTGTAAGAAGCAGCAGGACAAATAACGAGATTATTGTTTCTGCAAGACCTCAATATCTTTATGAAGCAATCCGGGAACGGATGAGTATTATGAGGCAAAACGTTTTGGAGGCGGCAGATGGCATTAAGTGACATAAATTTTGCTACTTCATATAACAAAGCTGAACATGATATCGCAAATGAGTTCTACTTGCCATGTATGCGGTCGGCAGAACAGTATGACCGTATATCAGGCTATTTCGGCAGTACTATTTACATAATAGCTTGGGATGCTTTAAAGGAGTTTATCAATAATTCTGGGAAGATGAGGCTGATTTGTTCTCCTTATATTTCCGAGGCCGACGAAGCGGCACTTTCAGAAGGCTATAACGCCAGAAGTAGCCAGCTACTTGCAGATTCCATTATTAAAGAGTTTGAGGCTATGGTTGAAAGCCCCGATCTATCTGCTCCGTCAAAGCTTCTGGCTTATCTTGTCGTGGAAGGAATAATTGATGTCAAGATAGCTATTCCGACGGGCAGTGAAGCTCCAGCTGTAAAACGTCTATTTCATGACAAAGTTGGAATCTTCAGCGATGGACAGGGGAATAAGGTGGGTTTCAGGGGTTCAATGAACGAGACCTTCAAAGGCCTTGCTGAGGACGGCAATATTGAATCCATAGATGTTTTTCCTAATTGGTTGGATCAGAGAGATAAAGAACGCGTAGAAGAGGCAGATACCTTTTTCAATAAGTTGTGGAGACATAGAATATCAGGAATACAGATCTACGAGTTCCCATCGGCAGCAAAAGAAATTATGCGAGCAAGGACGGAAGGAGTAAAGTGGGAAGAACTGCTTGAAGAGATAAAAGTATCAAAAAGCAGAGCCTTGAAATGGAAGCCCGGGAAGGACCCGGAAGCTAGAACGCCTCGCAAGCACCAGGTAAATGCTCTAGAAACTTGGGAAAAGAATGGGTGCAGAGGCATTTTTGAGCATGCCACAGGCAGCGGAAAAACCTTCACTGCTATGTGCGCCATCAATGATGCCTTAAAGAAAAACGAGACCGTTCTCATTCTCGTGCCATCGAGAGACCTGCTTAAACAATGGAATAAGGAACTTAGGGAGACCCTGACGGAGCTTGAAATTTACTATCTCCTGTGTGGCGATAGCAACACAGAGTGGAAGAAACCAGGAAAGCTTGCTGCATGGAGCGGAAAAGGTGAGGCTTCACACAGGATTATCATCGCAACAATGGATACGGCAAGCTCAAACGAGTTTATAAAAAAACTTAGCCAAGGCAGCCATCTGATGCTTGTGGCAGATGAAGTCCATCGTATGGGTAGCCCTAAAAGAAGAAATATACTTAATATTGAAACTGGCGCGAGACTTGGATTGTCTGCCACACCAAGACGCTACGGTGATCCTGTAGGAACAGCCGCACTGTTTGAATATTTTGATGGGCTGATTCCGCCGCCTTTTACTTTGGAGGATGCTATTAAGAGCGGAGTGTTGACTCGGTATTTTTATTTTCCTCAAAGAATAAGTTTGACGGATGGAGAGCAGCAGCGTTGGGATGAAATATCGGATGAAATAAGGAAGCTGATGGCCCGAACAGGCAATGCGCCGGACGGAACCGTGAATATCGATTCTAATCCGAGACTTAAGCAGCTTCTGATCAATCGGTCGCGAATTGTAAAAAATGCATCCGGAAAAGTTTCTCTTGCAATTAAGGTTTTGAAGGAAAAATTCCAGTCAGGCCAAAAGTGGATCGTGTATTGCGATAATATTGCGCAACTCAATGCTGTTTGTTCGAAAGCAAGAGCCGAAGGCTTTGATGCCTATGAATATTACGCTGATATGGAAGGCGACAGGGATATGACGCTCGACTATTTTTCACAAAACGGTGGAGTGTTGGTTTCGATCAAATGTCTGGATGAGGGTGTTGACATTCCTTCAACGACTGACGCCTTAATACTTGCATCCTCCCAGAACCCGCGTGAGTTTATTCAAAGGCGTGGCAGAATACTAAGAAACTCTGCCGGTAAGCTTTTTGCACATCTGTACGATGCAATTACAGTTCCGGTGGTTTCTGAGAATGAGAATGAAAAAGGACTGTCAATTATTTCTGCAGAATTATCGAGAGCGATTCAATTTGGTGAGAACGCAGAGAATCCCGCCTGCGTTACCGATCTTAAAAACATTGCTGTGGACTATCAGATTGAATATAGCACCATAAAGGATGGAGGTATCGAAGACGATGATGAAGAGTAAGGTGGAAGTTGAGGAACTAATTGGCGTCCTCGAAAAAATCAGGCAGGAGAAGTATCCTGATATTCCAGAATCACTTATCCGGGACATAGTCGCAAGTGAGTTTGAGCAGCAGGACAGCCGTCCACAAGCACAAAGGGCAACGAAAAAATTGATTGCCGATTTCCTGAAGACAGCAGTCGCTGAGGAGGTGTAAGTCATGTTACAGTTTACCGGTTTGGTAATAGAGAATTTTGGACCTTTTAAGGGACAGCAGACTGTTGATTTCGTGGATGCCAATGGTGTTACCATTATCTGGGGGAATAATGGGCGGGGTAAAACAACGCTCTTAAACATCTTCCGCTATGCTCTTTTCGGAAAATATCAGAACAGACGCGGTAAGGATGTGGATCTTCCGAGCCTCGCCAATCTTGAAGGGAAAAAGGATGGCAAGTATGATTTTAAAGTCGTTCTTAAGATGCTCAATGATGGGGTACATTATGAATTGACACGCCAATATGTTGTTCGAAAAGGCATCACCAATCCCCAGAAAAATGATGATTATGAAGAACATGTTTACCTAAAGAAGGAAGGGGCTATCCTTTCACAAGATCAAAGGGAACATGAATTAAAATTGATAATGCCAAGTGAGGTATCCAGGTTTTTCCTGTTTGATGGAGAGTTGCTTCAGGAATACGAGGAACTTTTGGCAGAGGATACAAATACAGGAGCGACAATTAAGGAATCAATTGAACAGATTCTTGGAGTGCCGGTTTTAACTAATGGAGCTACCGATACAGCTTCCGTTCTTGCAGAGTACAGGAAAGAAAAAAATAAGATCGCCCAGAGCAATGACCAGACACAAAAAATCGCAGCACAAATGCCTGTTTTGGAGGCCGAAAAGCAGGAACATTCTGAGGAATTGGATAGACTGAAGAATGAGCTTTCTGATGAACTTAACAATAAGGCCAAGCTTGAAGATGAGGCTCAGCAAAGCGAACATGTATCGGATCTAGTGAAAAGATTAGATGATATTGACGGTGATATCGCGGAAAAAACAGCGGCAAGGGAAGCATTGCTTGCAAATATTGTTGTACAAACCGGCGATGCCTGGAAAGGTCTGGTCAGCAGCCGTGTTGAACGCATTCTGAGTGCTATAGAAATACAGCTTAGAGAACTTGAAAAGAAAGATAACGAGCATAATGTAGCAAGTCGTTTTGTTGAAGAAATGAAGGCAGCGGCAGAGGGACACCATTGTCAGGTATGCGAACAGGATGTTGAGGGTGAAAAGCTCGAACAGCTTCTAAAAAAGATAGCTGAAGCCACGAAGGAGTACAGCGGGTTGTCCCCAGAAGAAACACAAGAACGCCAGCAAC
>NZ_CP016199.1:524843-545202 GCF_002243385.1 Mogibacterium pumilum
AACTCAGGGCACGAAAAAGCACTTTGGAAAGCATGCGTGCCGAAAGCAAAAAAGATGTTTTACAACTCCTCGAGGCGCAGCTTTCAACTTTGGATGTTGAATTAGATGATGCTTCTCGCCAGAGAAAAACAGTTCGTGAGGAACTGGAGAGGCATGGGGATATTGCAGAGCTTTCAAAAGATACAAAGGAAAATGCCAAGCAGCTTGCAACCTGCTACAAGAAAATAGACAATCTACGAGAGGGAATACAGCAAGAACAGGAAAAAATCAAAGAGGTTGAATCGGCCTTGGCAACACTTGAAGATAAGCTGAATAAACTCTCAACGGACAAAGAAACACAGACAGCAAAAAAGAAAGTAGAATTATGCGAGGCTATAAACAGCATTTTTGAGGAAGGAATTGCCTCTTATCGTGACAAACTGAAGCACGATGTTGAGCGTGATGCTACGGCTCTTTTTGTCCAAATAAGTAATGATCCAGATTATACCAGCTTAATGATTAATGACAACTATGGCTTGTTTATGGTTCATTCTTCCGGGGAGATAGTTCCTTTAAGATCTTCCGGTTTTGAACATGTTGTTGCGCTGTCTTTAATCGGAGCCCTACATAAGAATGCTCCGTTAAGAGGCCCGATTATTATGGACTCCCCGTTTGGTCGTTTGGATCCAACACATAAGAGCAAAATAACACAGGCACTCCCGCAGATGTCTGAGCAAATTGTTCTTCTGGCGTATACCCATGAAATTGATGAGCAGTTTGCTCGTGACACTCTTGGGCCGACCTTGAAGCGAGAATACAGACTGCAGCGTTATTCATCGTTCAATACCCAGATTGAAAAGCAATAGGAGGCTGTCATGACAGATTTAGTGAATATCCGCTTGTCGAAGGAAGCAAACGACATAGCTGAAACCCTTGTGGAAACCGGTAAATTTGAGAATGTTATCACAGCTACAAAATTTGCTCTTGCGTATGCACTGAAGAATTATTTTGAGGAATTCGACCCAGGTAATTATGCGGTTTCCGATAGCGGAGGTAATAATTACAATATAGGTACCGTTGATAAGGACGGACAGTTATCACAGCTGCTTAGGGCAATCTATCCCGGATTGGAAACGCCATATATTTATGCGAGGGCATTGATGGTCTATGGTCTCCTTAAGATTGGCGAACTAATTGAGACAAACGGAATGCCGGCTGTTAGCTCGTTATGTGATTGATGTTAACAAGCCATGCTCATAGAGAAAAAACTTACCACGGGCATATTTTGTTTTGAGTTAAAGAACAGATTCAGATGTATGGTCGATATACAAGGCGAACAGCATATCTGCTATGTCGCGTCCTCCAGCAGATTGTCAAATTTTATCGAGCTGTCGGATAAGACCGTATTGTTGTTGCCGCCCGGAGAAAATGCTGGGTCAACGGACTTCACATTATTTGCCGTAAAATATAGAAATAGCCTTATATTGCTGAACCTATCTCTGGTAAATGCCGTTTTAGAAGAGCAGCTTAAAAGGAAATGTTTTTCTTTTCTGGGAAAGCGAAAAGAGATTCTGAAAGAGCATAATTATAAGGGCTACAAGGCAGATCTTTTTATAAAGGATACAGAGACGGTAATAGAGATCAAGACGGTGCTTTCAACAGAAGAAGAGACTGTCTTTCCTACGGTACGTTCGGAACGAATCATACGCCAGCTAAAGCACCTGAATCAGCTTCTTGAAGAAGGACATAGGTGCTGTATGCTATTCGTTAGCTTAAGCCCCACGATACGGTCGATTGATCTAAGTAGGGATCCAGAGGTACACAGGCTGTTTAAACGCTGTGTTGAAAACGGACTTAGTTTCAAAGCCTTCAGGTTGAAAACCACAGAAGAGAGCATTATCGTAGGAAGGTCTGTTGAGTTGTGCTTTTAGTAACCATGATAGGCATAGTGCGGCTCTCCGGGGGAGAGTGTGTGAAACTTTTTCTGTAAATTAGCCTTCTGTGGTAGATTATTGAATGTATACCGCTGTTTGCAGGGAATACGCCTTTAGGTCAATATATTAAATTTGCTTACGCATGTCAAGAGAAGCCAAGCCATTAGGCTGGCTTCTCTTGAGTTATATAGGTTAATTTGATTCTGGCATTCTGCCTGGATACATTATACAAAATTCACCATATACCTTTGCCCAATCCCTTATTGGAAGATGCCATTTCTTCGTTGCCTGCATCGTAGATAGGTAGAGGGCTTTTAGCAATGCTGTATCGCTTGGAAATACGCTTCTCTGCCTGTTTAACTTCTTGTATGTGCTGTTTAGACTTTCAATTGCATTTGTGGTGTATATTACCTTCCGCACATCTTGCGAGAACTTAAATATTGGCGTTACAGCATCCCAGTTTTCTTCCCAGCGTTTCATAGAATTAGGATACTTACTATTCCATTTTTCAGTTACTTCATGCATGTTCTCATACGCTGTTTTCTCATCTGGCGCATGGTAGATGGTTTTTAAGTCACTTGCAAACGATTTCATATCCTTGTAGTTTACATATTTAAGTGTATTCCTTACCATATGCACGATGCATCTTTGGTATTCTGCTTCTGGATATGCTGTATATATCGCTTCTTTTATCCCTGCTAATCCATCTGCGCAAATGACCATAATATCTTCCACTCCGCGGTTCTTTAATTCATTCAGAACACCAAGCCAGTATTTGCTGCTCTCATTTTCACCTATCTGCAGAGATATTACTTCCTTCTTTCCATCTGCATTTATCCCAAGCATTACATATGCTGCAAGCTTCTTAATTACATGGTCTTCGCGCACAGAGAAATGAACCGCATATATGAAGACTATTGGATATACGCTATCAAGGGGTCTCTTTTGCCAGTCATCGATATCTTGCAATATCTTGTCTGTAACATTGGAGATGAAGCCTTCACTACAATCAAAGCCATAGATATCTTCTATCTGTTCAGATATCTGCCTTGTTGTAAGACCTCTTGCGTACATAGAGATTATCTTCTGATCTATTTCCGAGATGTCTTTTTGTCTCTTTTGAACAACCTGTGGCTCAAAGGTGCTGTTTCTATCTTGCGGTACTTCTAGTTCAAATTCTCCGTACCTACTTCTAACATTCTTTCTCTTAGTTCCGTTTCTGTAGTTGTCTTTCTCGCAGCGTTCATATGGGTCGTAGCCAAGATGTTCATCCATTTCTGCTTCCATCATGGACTTTATGGTTCCGCCTAGTAAATCCTTTAGTGCATCCTGAATGTCTTCTGCTGTCTCAATGTCATATTCTTCAATAAGAGACTGAATAATATTTCTCTTATTATCATTGAGTGGTTTGATTTTGTAGATATCTTTCTTCTTTGCCATAAAAATTCCTCCTATGGTGTTTTTATACTACCACAGGAGGCTAATTTATTCTTTAATTTACAGACTTTTTGTCACACACTCTGAATGTGTGAAAGGAGATGGTTACCTCTCCATCTCCTTGCCCATATATTTCTCATAATTTTTTCTGATTTGATACAGTTCTTTCATGTCAGATTTTGATGAAGAATACTCTTGCATTAGGGTATTCTTTTTTTCGTGAAGTAAATCAAGCTCTTTCAAAATAGCTTTAGAATTAGGTAGTTTGGAGTAAGATTTTTTTAGGTCTGCAATGGCATTTTGGTACAAGATAATCTGTGATTTGTACTCTTCATAGAATGCCTTATCAGACGGCTCTTTATTATGAAGTGGCTCATATTTTTACACTTCGCAAGTTTTCTTTTCTCCTCAAAAAGAGCCTTTTCTTCTTCTGTCAATTTAATTTCAAGTCGTTCATTTCGTATTCTATTTGCCATAGGTAAATCCTCCTTTGAATGTATTTCGGGGTCTTAGGGTACACCCTAACAAGTTAAAAATTGATAAAAAAAGAAGCAGATTCCAAAGGGCTGCTTCATCAATTTTTTCGTAAGTGTCCGTACACTCACTGTGCTTGCTACAAAAGTGTGATTAAGGTAGCAAGCATTAAGCGTGTATTTGATTTGTGTTTTATATTGTACCATATAAAAGTAAAATATTACAACTTTTATTCTTGAAATTTGAGATGGCAGGTAGTATAATATAACTAAGTTATATTTGAAGAAAGGAGGAGTAAATCGTGGCTAATGGTGATTACGAAGCAACTCATAAAAAAATATTGGATTGTGGAAAGAATATTTTTAAAACACAAGGATTTGAAAAAGCTAATTTAAGAGCAATCTGCAAAGCGGCGGGTGTAACTACCGGTGCTTTTTATGGTCATTTTGAAGATAAGGAAGCTCTTTTCACCGAATTAGTAGAGCCAATCGTGAATCAGATACAAAATTCTTATGCCATGTATGAAGATGAGAGTTTTGATGTTTATAAAAGAGAAAATCATATAAAGAAAGAAACTATTTCCAAGATTTTGGAATCAAAAGCACAAGGTGCTATTAAAATGGTTCTATATTTCTTTGAACATAAAGATGCATTTGAATTACTGGTCTTTGGTTCTTATGGAACAAAATTCAACAACTTTTTAGACGGAATTATTGAGAAAGAAGATAAAAATCACTTTGAAATTTTAAGTATGATATATGGAGCGGATCATGTAAATAATGTGATAACTAATAGAGGAATTCATCTAATCAACCATGCGTACTTTTATGCATTATCGGAAGTAGCAGTTCATTCTAAAAGTAAAGAAGAAGTGAAATTGAATGCAACTTTGATTTCAGAGTTCTTTAATGAGGGATGGAAAAAGATACGAGGAATATAGACAAATTTTTTTACCCGAAACATAACTTAGTTATATTTCGAGATCTCAGAAGAATAAAAATAAAACCGGATATTGTTTCTGTATGAAAATAGAAATATATCGAATTGAAAAAACAAGGAGGACAAAATTATGAATTTAAAAGGTATTGTAAAAATAGCAGTATTTTCTGTTATTGGGTTTGTATTAACAATGGGATTAGGTTTTTTGACGGGATCGTTTGGGATGCTTCCAAGTTTATATTTATCATCAGCCCTGCCAACAATTATTGTAGCACCGGTCTTTGTTATTATGTGTAAGCAGGTCGGGCAAAGAGGTACAGCATTTTTATACTTCCTATTGATGGGTGTTTTCTATGTTCTCATGGGAATGTGGCCAGTAATTGCTGTTTGTGCTATTGCAGGACTTTTAGCAGAACTTGTAATTGGTAAAAAGGAAAATTATGAAAATAAGAATATGAAGATTGGGGCTGCGTTTGGAGCAGGTATGTTCATATATTCCTTACATGCTATGTATTTTACGTTTGTATTTGGTGTAGAAGGACTTACAAAGCAATTTCCAAAGATGTTTACAACCGATTACGCAACATTCCTTTACAATTTTTACACACCTAAAAATATCTTGATTTGTTTATTGATTGCAATTGTGGCTTCAGTTATAGGTGCCTATTTTGGAACATATATTTACAATAAGTTTTTTAGTGATAGGAAGAAAAAAAGTGTTTTGTAGAGATGAAAAAAATAATATAAACAAATACCAACTATCAGACAAAATCAACCCGCTTACTATAGTTGGGTTGATTTTACTGTTTTCAGTTATTTTAACAGTAGGAGAACAATGGCAATACTTAATTTCACTTATTTTTGTTTTAGGACTATTATTCTTATTTTCAATTAAAAAAGCATTTAGAACGATATGTTCATTGCCTATAGTATGTGGACTTATTTATTTGCTGAAACCTCATTTAGGAAATGTTTTGATTGGTTCTATATATACAATGCTACTTATAGTGTTGAAGTTTGCTCCACTTTTCATCTTGGGAAGAGTTCTGTCTTCATATAGCTCTTCGCATCTAATTGCTGCATTTAGAAAAATTGGAATTGATGGTGGAATAGGTATAGGAATCACAGTATTTTTTCGTTTTATTCCGGAAATCTCTATTAGGATGAAGGAAATAAATAATGGTATGAAAATTAGAGGATTTAAAGCAAGCATTTTCAAACCAATTAGAACATTTGAATTATATTTTGTTCCTCTTATGTATAAGTGCATAGACATAAGTGATACCTTAACTTGTTCAATTATATCAAAAGGAATTGAATACGATGGGGAAAAAACAAGTTTTCATGAGGTGAAAATTACATTTATTGATATCTCAATGATAGTAGGAGGGTTGATTTTGTTGGGGGCGAGTTTATGGAAAATGTTTTAGAGGCAGAAATAAGGTACTTTCATTATGGAGAGGATTTGATATTAAAAGATTTAAAAATGTCTGTAAAAAAAGGCGAAATTGTAGTCTTAACAGGTCTTTCCGGATGCGGAAAAACGACACTTTTAAGACTGCTAAACGGACTTATTCCATCCTTTTATGATGGTGATTCTGACGGAGAAATCAAGATTTTAGGGAAAGATATAACGGCATATAAAAAGGGAGAGTTAGCTAAATATATTGGCAATGTGTTTCAAAATCCTAAAGATCAATTTTTTTGTGATGTGGTTGAAGATGAAATTGCTTTAGTTGGTGAAAATTTAGGGTTAGAGAAAAAAATCTTAAGAGAAAAAGTTGACGAAGCAATGCAGTTACTTGAAATAGAGTATCTAAGAAAAAAGTCTATCTTCGAGTTATCAGGAGGGGAAAGGCAAAAGGTTGCTATAGCTGGAACTCTTATCTATGATACGGATATTATTTTTTTTGATGAGCCATCAAGCAGTCTTGATTACGATAGTATAAAACACTTCAGTGAAATACTTCTCAGATTGAAGGCGATGGGAAAGACAATAATTATAGCGGAACATAGGCTCTATTATTTAAAAGAGATTTTTAGCAGATTGATTTATATAAAAGACGGTACAATATGTGATATTTTTCCGAATGGGAGTCTTAGTAATAATAAATGTAAGGAGCTTGAGTTAAGAACGCTTAATGAAAGAGAATTGGTATCAAAAAAAGAACCGATTGTGGCTAAAAGCTACATAAAATTAAATAACGCCTGTATCCATCAAGGGAAAAGAACCTTGATAGAAAACTTAACCTTTGAGATTGGTGAGAGCGAAATAATGGGAGTGATTGGGCCTAATGGTATTGGAAAAAGTACCTTAGCAAAAGCATTATGCGGATTATCTGAAAAATATTTAGATGTCAGCTATGGACAGAAACAAAAGGAAAGGCTTAGAAACTCATATTGTGTATTACAAGATGTAGATGCTCAGATTTTTTTAGACACAGTAGAAAATGAATTGATATTTTGTAAAGATAAAAACTCGGAAAGTGATTTAGAAAAAATACGAGAATATCTAAAAGATACAGACCTGTGGCATAAAAAAACCAATCATCCGCAGAAATTATCCGGTGGACAAAAACAACGATTGGCGATTATTACTTCGTTTTTATCCGGTCGTAAGTTGATAATTCTGGATGAACCAACATCAGGTCTTGATTATAAAAGTATGAAAATTATGTCCGATTTAATGACAGAAAAAGCAAAGGAGATTCCAATTATAATAATTACTCATGACTTAGAGTTGTTATTTAAAACCTGTCATTCCGTCTTAATGCTCGGCGATAAGGATTATAAAAAAATATCTGTAAAGGGAAATGAAGCGTTGATTATGGATTTTATGGATAAAAAGGAAATTTATTGAAGGAGAAAAACTATGTTAAATAAGGTTTTTGAATATGCAGGTTCGCATAAAAAATCAATTCACTTAGCAAGTTTTATTATGCTTATTAGTGTGATTATGGGTGTGCTACCCTTTCTATTTGCATATCAGATTATCAATCCACTTATTTTAGGTGAGCAATTAGAATTTGAAAGACTTGCTATTTTATTGATCAGTATTTTAGTTTGTTTAGTGTTGCAAGCTGTCTTAGGAGGTTTAGGTCTTAATGTATCCCATAAAGCAGCATACAACACGCTACTTGGACTTCGAACATCCTTACAGAAAAAAATGGAAGATCTGCCATTGGGTGTTGTTGAAGAAAAAGGGACTGGTACAATCAAAAAAATGTTCGTGGATGATATTGGCAGTTTAGAGGTGCTTTTAGCCCATTCACTTCCTGAAGGAATAGCTAACCTAATTGTACCTATTATGGTTTATGTTTCAATGTTTTTTATTGACTGGAGATTAGCGTTAATGTCATTAGCTTCTATTCCGGTTAGCATTCTTGCAATGATGATTATGTACTCTGTAGGCATGAAACAAATGGGACCATATTATATGGCAAGTGGAAAAATGAATAATACCATTATTGAGTATGTAAACGGTATGGAAGTTGTAAAAGTATTTAATAAGCAAACAGAGTCTTATGAGCGCCTTTCTAAAGATATCAGTAATTACAGAGATTATGCACTCGCTTGGTATAAGACGGCATGGCCATGGATGGCGTTATACAGTGCTTTACTTCCATGCACGATTATTTTAACATTGCCGCTTGGTGGTTACTTTGTATACATGGGCTATGCAAGTCTTTCTAACTTAATACTGATATTATGCCTTTCTTTAAGTATAGGATTACCACTACTGAAAGCTCTTGGATTTTTACCAACTATGCCACAGTTAAATTATAAGATTTCTGCTTTAGAACAAGCCTTAAATATGGCTCCTTTAAAACAGGGAGAAAATGATTTTAAGGGAACAGGGCATACTATTTTATATGACAATGTTATCTTTGGCTATCAGTTAAGCAAGATGGGAGAAAACGGACAGCCTGAAACCTATATTAAGAATGTTATTCATAATGTTAGTTTTACGGCAAGAGCCGGTGAAAAGACAGCGATTGTTGGCGAATCCGGTTCAGGAAAAAGTACTTTGGCTAAACTTTTAATTCATTATTATGATGTTTTAGATGGAAGCATAAGTATTGGTGGACAAGACATACAAGATATAAGATTGGAATCACTCAACAAACAAATTTCTTATGTAGCACAAGACCAATATCTATTTAATACCTCGCTTTTAGAAAATATTCGTATTGGTAATTTAGCTGCTAGTGATGATGAGGTTATTGAAGCAGCTAAAAAAGCTCAGTGTATGGAATTCTTAAATAGACTTCCGGATGGTATTTATTCTTTAGCAGGGGAAGCAGGAAAAATGCTTTCAGGTGGAGAAAGACAAAGAATATCGTTAGCGAGAGCTATTTTGAAGAATGCTCCGATTGTTGTACTTGATGAGGCAACAGCCTATGCAGATCCTGAAAATGAAGAGAAAATGGAAGCAGCTATTCGTGAACTTGTAAAAGGGAAAACCTTAATTGTTATTGCACACAAGTTACCATCTATTGTAGATGCAGATCAGATATTAGTTATGGATCATGGTCATTTAGTTGCAAATGGAAAGCATAAAAACTTATTAGAATCTTCAGCAGAATATCGCAAATTATGGGATGCGACACTATTTAGTAAAGATTGGAAAATCAGCAGAAAGGAAGGTGAAATGAATGTTTAGACTAATTTCAAGAATTTTAAATTTATCAGGTAAATACAAAAACAGAATAAAGTCCGCATTTATATTTGCCTTTGTTGAATCTATATTAAGTAAAATGCCGATATTTATTGCATTTACCGTTTTGATTGGATTTTATGAAAAAACGAATACCTCCAAAACTTTTCTATATGTAGGAATAGGACTTGTTTTAATGGTTTTATTACAAGCTGTGGTTCACTTCTTAAGCGATAAATTACAAAGTGCAGCCGGATTTATGATTTTTGCTGATAAAAGAATGGAGCTTGGGAATCATCTTAGAAAGCTTCCGATGGGATATTTTACAGCAGGTAATTTAGGAAAAATAAATTCTGTTTTAAGTTCGGACATGGCTTTTATTGAAGAAGTTTCCATGAGTACGATTGCCAATATGATGAGCTATGTATTATCAACGCTTGTGCTAACAGTATTCATGTTTGTTTTAGATTACAGAATTGGACTGATTGCGGTGTGTGTAACACTGGTTGCAACATTGCTTGCAAATAGCATGAATAAAATGTCTTTATCTGAAGCGGTTATTAGACAAGAACAAAGTGAAAAACTCACCGATGCAGTTTTGTCATTTGCTGAGGGGATCAGTGTTATTAAAAGTTACAACCTTTTAGGCGAAAATTCTAAATCTCTTACAGATAATTTTATATCCTCAAAGGACACATCTATAAAATTTGAAAATAAAATAACACCATGGACAACCGGTTTAAATATTATTTATGGAATTGGGATTACATTTATTTTAGCAGTGGCTTTATATCTTAATCATCAAGGAACTTTGGGACTTCCATATATGTTGGGGCTTATTTTGTTTGTGTTTGACTTATTCAGCCCTTTAAAAACACTTTATGGTGAAGCGACAAGGCTTACTGTAATGAACGCTGCATTGGATCGTATTGAAGAAGTGTTAAATGAAACTGAACTGCAAGATGTGGGCAAAAAACATATTTCAAAATCTGATACCTCAGAACCTGAAATTTGTTTTAATCATGTTAAATTTTCTTATGGTGAAAAAGAGGTCTTGCATGATATGAGTTTCAAAATGAATAAGAATACAATGACGGCTTTAGTTGGACAGTCCGGGGGAGGTAAATCCACAGTAGCAAATCTTTTGACAAGATTTTGGGATGTAGACTCCGGTGAAATTTTGATTAGAGGAGTGAATATAAAGGATGTTTCACTATCTGAATTGATGTCGGAAATCAGTATGGTTTTCCAGAGAGTTTATTTATTTCAAGATACGATTTTTAACAATATTGCCATGGGGAAAGAAAATGCAACGAAAGAAGAAGTTATAGAAGCAGCCAAGAAAGCAAGATGCTATGATTTTATTATGGCACTTCCTGATGGATTTGACACAATGATTGGAGAGGGAGGAGCAACTTTATCCGGTGGTGAAAAACAAAGAATTTCTATTGCCCGTTGCATGTTAAAAGATGCTCCTATTGTAATTCTTGACGAGGCAACAGCAAGTGTTGATGTGGACAATGAAAGCTATATACAGGAAGCAATTAGTGAATTGGTAAAGAATAAAACCTTATTAGTTATTGCTCACAGATTAAATACGATTAGGGATGCCGACAATATTGTTGTAATCAAGGAAGGGAATATTGCAGAACAAGGAACGCATAATGAGCTAATTGCTTTAAATGGGATTTATAAGAATATGGTAGAACTACAAAATAAAAATAATGGCGTAAAAATACTGTAAGAATATATTTGTAATAAATGGAGGTAAGTACTTGAAACAGGATATGAAAGAACAACTACTGACCAAAAGGCCGATAGACTTACTCTTTCAGCTATCAGCTCCGGCGGTAATCGGAATGATAGTCATCGGTCTATATCCCTTGATGGATGGGATTTTTGCCGGAAAAATTATAGGACAAACAGCAATGACCGCTTGTGGTGTTGCAATGCCCCTCACCTTTTTTAACAGCGGTGTTTCAACCTTGCTTGGTGTAGGTTCTGCGTCTGTCCTATCACGAGCCATTGGAAAAGGGGATCAGAAAACTGTAGATAAAATTATGGGTAACTTAATCTTTTGGGTGATTTTGTTCTCTGCTATCATCACAGTCGGAGGAATCCTCCTCGCACCACACTTTTTAGATATGGTCGGTGCAACAGGTGAAATTAAAGCCTATGGTATCAGATACCTTAGAGTGATTTTTATAGGTTCTCTATTTGTGAATTTTACACAGTCTGCCAATATGGTGATGCGTGGCGAAGGACTGATGAAAAAAGCCATGCTGATTATGGGATTTGGTGCTTTGCTTAATATCATACTTGATCCGATACTAATGACCGTTATGGGCGAATACGCTATTGAAGGTGCTGCCCTTGCTACGATTACAGCACAGTTTGTTCAAGCTGCTGTAACACTACATTATTTTTTGAAAAAGAGTAAGGTTGTTAAAATTTATAAGATACAGTCTGATGCGGAAATCAAAAAAGAAATGTTTTCTGTCGGTTCATCCGCTATGATGATGCAACTTCTGTTTATGATTCAGCAGACCATGCTTTATAAAATGGCATTTAAATATGGTGGAGATCCGAACGGAATTTTGATGGCGGCATCGCTTCGTGTATATGCCTTTTCCTTTATTCCGCTTTGGGGAATGAGTCAGGGGCTGCAACCTGTTGTTGGTACAAACTTCGGAGCAAAACAGTTTGATAGAGTAAGACAAGGTATGAAGGTATTTTCTATTGGAGGACTTATCCTTGCAGCAATCTTTTGGCTTCCATCTTTACTGTTTTCAAGTCAGATCCTTTCCTTGTTCGGTGTAGAGGCAAGCATTATTGCACAAGGAGTAGGAAATTTCAGATTGTTCTATTCCGTATTTATCTTGTACGGCGTGATGGTTATGACGATTACATTCTTCCAATCAATCGGAAATGGAAAGAAAGCCGGAATGATTGTTATGCTTAGACAGTTATTCTTATTTGTTCCTGCAATGATCTTTTTGCCAATGGCATTTGGAATAAAAGCGGTATGGTTCACACAACCGCTGGTAGATTTCATTATGATTACTGTTGGAATACTTATGATGCTTAGTGAACTTAATAAAATGGGGAAAGACAAAGCATAAAGATAAGGACATTTGATATAAAAGCGAAAATAATCAAAAGAGGCTGAGGGTATGGATGCTATTTATCAATAATGAATGGAGGGAAAGGGAGATGAACAAGTGTATAAGTTTCCTTGTAGAATTGAAATGGAATAAAAATACTCCTTTTTTCTATAATCCTTGTAATTGTCTGTGCTTACGCATACTCTCTTAAACAATTAAATACATTTCAAAAAAGAACGAATTTCGTTCATTTTAGAGGACTTCAAAATGAAAAAAGAATTTTATCTATATGTAAACGGACAAAAGGTAAAAGTCAGTGAGGAGATATACAAAGTCTACTGGCGGGAAAGAGAACATGAAAAGTATTTAGAGCAGGTGGACAGAAAAAACCACTTGCTCTTTTTTTCATCATTGGATTATGACGGACACTTTGTAGATAATATTGTTGATGAAAAGGTTTTGTTGAAAGAGATAAGAAAAATCTTGTAGCTACACATAAAGGGATCAGCCTTGTAGCAATAGTATCTGATACATTTAAGTCGTCAGAAACAACTGCAAAGTGGGAAATGGAATTATCGGATATTGCAAGCGGTAAATCTTCAAAGGAAGAATTTTTGAAAGGTATTGAAATGGAGATAAATGAAGCTGTTTTGAAATATAGAAGTAAGTAGCCACTAATTTCAGAGTAGAAAAAATGACTTAAAAATGCTATAATCTTTTTGTAGGGAAAGTAGGAAATGCGGAGGTACTTTATGGCGGAAGTATTTATAGATAATGCGAAGGTTATGGCAAAAGGACAAGTTACCATTCCAAAGAAAATTAGAGACATATTAGAAATTGAAAATGGAGATTATGTAACTTTTATAGTAGATGAGGGGAAAATACAAATTGTTAATTCAAAGACTTTCATCGAGGATAATATACAGAGTAGGAAATAAATTGTAGATGTCAGATGCCGATAGGAGGAACTTATGGATAAAGAAAAGACTTCTTTGCAAAATATTAACGCAGAGAAAAACAACAATCCGTTTGAAGAGATTGTTACGATTGTAGAAAATGCAAAAGATCGTGCATATAGAAAAGTTAATGAAGAGTTGATCTTAATGTATCAAGAGATAGGAAAATATATTAGTAAAAAAACTGAAGAAGCATCTTATGGCTCCGGATTTGTTGATAATGTGGCAGAATTTTTTTCGACTAACTATCCTGAGCTGAAGGGATTTAATCGTAGAGGACTTTACAGAATGAAGTAATTCTACGAGTTATATAAAGATGATGAAAAAGTGTCACCACTGGTGACACAATTGAGTTGGACTAATCACTTGAAAATAATGTCAGCTTCTAAAAGCCAAGAAGAGAGAAGATTTTATATTGAATTGGCAGTAAAAGAAAGATATTCAAAGCGTGAGTTGGAAAGGCAGATGGATAGTGGTTACTATGAACGCTTTATGCTTTCAAATGGCAATATGTTGCCGGCAATTCAAAAAGCAAAACAAGAAACACATAATTTATTTTTAGACAAATATGTTTTAGAGTTCCTTGATGCACCAAAGGGTGGTAACGAAAGAGATTTTCAAAAATCAATACTTGAGAACTTGAAGAACTTTGTTTTAGAAATTGGAAAAAATTTTTCCTTTATAGGAAATGAGTATAGGGTACAGGTTGGAAATCATGACTATTACATCGACCTGTTATTTTATCATAGAGGACTGTCATGCTTAGTTGCATTTGAACTCAAAATTGGAGAATTTAAGCCTGAATATATAGGAAAGATGAATCTCTATTTGGAAGCATTAGATAGAGAAGTTAAGAAACAAACGGAAAATCCAAGTGTCGGAGTTATTCTTTGTGCATCAAAAGATGATGAGGTTGTAGAATTTGCACTTAGCAGAAGTCTTTCACCAACAATGGTATCGGAATACACCTTAAAACTGATAGATAAAAATTTATTGCAGAAAAAGCTGAAAGAGTACACTGAAATTGCAGAGGAAAAAGTAGAAGCAAATGAGGAAAAATGAAAAAGGAATACTATAGGAGAAGCTTTGATTTGCAGGCAATTAAGATGAAGAAAGGAGTGAAATGATGAGTGTTGAAAGCATACTAAATGGTGTGGAAGATACCCTGTATATCCCGCTTGTAGGAAGAATATATGCAACAAAAAAGTTCCCTGAATTTTTCTATGATGAAAAGGCTTTATCTTTAGAGTCACATATACCGACAGACAGCATAGACAAAAACAGCAACGAATATTTTTATATGGCGAGTGTTTGTAGACAACAGACAATAGATGAAAAGATAATTAGTTTTCTTAAAGATAATCCTGATGGAAATGTAGTGTTTTTAGGTGCAGGTTTAGAAACTGCTTATCATCGTATAGGAAATAAAACTGCCAACTTTTATCAAGTAGATTTGCCGAGTGTTATCGAAATTAGAAAAAGAGTGCTTGGAAATGGCAATAACGAAAATTTTATTTCAGGTGATATGTTCAGGCTTGATTGGATTAAAGAAATAGATACAACACTTCCAACACTGATTTCTGTTTCGGGTGTTTATCAGTATTTTGATGAGTCTAAAATTATAGAGATGATTAAAAAGATGAAAGCTCAAATTCCTAATGGAGAATTAGTCTTTGATGCTACAAATTCTAAAGGGTTAAAACTTGCCAATAAATATGTGAAGAAAACGGGAAATACAAATGCACAAATGTATTTTAGTGTAGATAACCCAAAGGAATTTGCAAAGTATACGAACACCAAGCTTTTAGAAGTAGATGGATTTTTCCAAAAGGCATTAAAGGATTGTCATGGATTAAAGTTAAGTACAAAAATATATATGTATTTTGCAGATAGATGGAACAGGACACTGGTTGTACATTTAAGATTTAACTGATAGAATTTTCTATATATTTAACAGGAACATATTAAACTTATTTTAAATAGCAGTAAGTTGCAATACACAAAATTTAGAGGTGATTAGAGTAAAATCTAACACCTTTTTTGTTTGTAAAAAAGGGCTCTATAAACTTTTTAGGGGTTTTGTAAAAATCACCTTTAACGAAGTTTGGGGTGTTTTATGAAAAAAGAAAGACGATAATTATTTTTACACATTGAATTGATTATCGTCTTTTTAATTGGAATCAAAGCTGTCTGGATTATTAATTGAATTGAACCGCCGTATGCCGAACGGCACGTACGGTGGTGTGAGAGGGGCTACTTGTTAGCCCCTACTCGATTTATCCAACCGATTGATTTTTCGTCCAAAATCGAGTATAATTGGACGAAAAGGAAGAACGCTGGATGAAAGGAGTTCTTATGAGATCGTTTGATTATAGTAAACTGACAGAAAAAGCATGGGATACGGATATCCTGAACCTTGTAGCTAAAATTCACGAATGTAAAGGAAGACAGGATTTATTCATTCGCCAGAAGCCAGTAGAACTGGATCGTCTGGTTGAAATTGCTAAGATTCAGAGTACTGAAAGCTCTAACAAGATTGAGGGCATCGTTACGACAAGCACTCGTATGAAACAGCTTTTCAAAGAAAAAACAACTCCAAGGAATCGTGATGAAGATGAGATTATGGGTTACAGAGATGTTCTGAATACCATCCACGAAAGCAATGAATATATTCCAATCCGTCCTTCTTATATACTCCAGCTCCATCGAGATCTTTTGAAAAGGGCAGGTTTTTCTTATGGTGGACATTTTAAGAATGTCCAAAACTATATCAATGAGACAAAGCCGGATGGGACGGTGTTTACCAGATTTACTCCGATTGCCCCTTACGATACTCCGGATGCAGTAGAGAATCTCTGCAATGCCTATGAACAGGCTATCGCAAATGAGAAAATCGATTCCTTAATTCTTATTCCGGCATTTATATGCGATTTCCTATGTATCCATCCATTCAATGATGGAAACGGGAGAATGAGCAGACTGCTTACATTACTTCTTTTATATAAGAATGGATATAGTGTGGGAAAGTATATCAGTATAGAAAAGCAGATAGAGAAAACAAAGGATTGGTACTACGATATGCTCGAAGCGTCTGATGCCGGATGGCATGAAGAGGAAAATGATCCGACGCCTTTTATCAGATATATGTTACAGGCTATTCTGGCTTGCTATACAGAGTTTGAGGAAAGAGTCGGATTAATGACTGATACCGGAAATGGAAGTACTGCCTACGACATCGTCAAAAGATATACGGAGGAGAAGATTGGAAAATTCACCGGTGCTGATGTTGTAGCTCATTGTCCAAGCATAGGAAGGTCTTCAGCCCTTGCAGCACTAAAGAAGCTTACTGAAGAAGGACTTATCATCCGAGAAGGATCAGGAAGAAGCACGTTTTATGTTCGTGCCGACAGCAAATGATTTTCGTCCAATTATAAACTGATTTGGACGAAAAAAGTTGCAGTTGGATGTAAAAATAATGCGGGGAAGCAATATGCTGATATTCATAGATAGTAATATTCTTTGTTCCAATTATCGTATGAAAGGGTCGTAATTTGAGGTGGCGCAGAGAGTTGGCACGATTGTATTAGGACAAATTGTAGTTGATGAGGTCTGTAATAAATTTAAAGAAAACCTTATGGAGCAGGTGATGAAGGTAAATAATGCGCTTCGGGATTTAAACAAAATGCTACCTGATCCTCCGGTTTCTTTGGATGAAATAGATGTAGAAGAAAAATGCAACGAGTATAAAGATTTTTTGGAAATGCTCATCATTGAGAGCGGCATGACAGTTGCTGAAGACTATCCGGATATTAAGCATGAGATTGTTGTGAAGAGAGCCTTGCAACGAAAAAACCGTTTAAAGCAGACGGTAGCACAGGATACAGGGATTATCTTGTCTGGCAAACATGTTTAGAGGTTGCACGAAGATATGACAGTGAAGAAATCCATTTTATTACTGAAAACACGCGGGATTTCGCAGATCAAAATGACAGAGAGAAATTACATCCGGATCTGCTGGAAGATCTATCGGAAATGAAAATTTCAGAATCACGATTCTTTTATTGGAACAGTCTGAAAAACTTCATTAACAAATATGCGAAACAGAAACTCGATATAATAGAAGCACATGAAGTTCTTGTAGATGGAATTGAAAAGAACGAAATTGGATTCCTTGTACCAGTGCGGGATTTTGTGAGTTCAAAAGTGATAGGTTGCAGTCTGTCAGGATTTGATGTTTTAGTTCCCGGGGGAAGTGAAGTGCTTAAAGAGCTTTCATCTGATGTCGGACCGCAAATAGAGGACATATCCGAACTTGATAATGACAGATTACTGCTTGGAATAACTATGGATTGTATCGGCGTGGTCACATCTGTGATAAACAGTTCTGATATAAAAGAGATTGAAGAATACGAAATGGATGTGGAAGTTATAGATAAAAATGGGGACATATGCAATCTTGAGACCACGTTGGGATTACAGGTGCAATTAAGGGCTGTTTACAGCAAAAGCAATAAAGTGATTACATCTATTGAGGTCGATGATATCGATGACTACAACTGCCCTTATTGCCCGTATTAACGGGTTGATATGTTCCCGACGACAGGCATTTTGTAGATATGTTTCCGCATACAGACGGAAATTTGGATATGTTTCCGCAGACGGGTGACATCCATACTGCTGTCTTGGGGCATGTTGAGTGCATAGCGTTGATACAAAGAGTGAAATCGTGAAAATCCTGCATTTTAAGCAGTTTTACAAACATTATGTCTTTGATGAAGATGGTGACGGAGGACGAAAAAAGTCCTAAAAAATTATATTGATGTGAATGTTTGCATTTATATGGTGTGTGGAGATACAAAGAATGATTTAGGAAGCGAGGAATAAGAATTGATTATGTGGATAACGAAAATAATACTGTTTCCAATCAGCTTGCTGCTTAGTATCATCACTGCATTTCTAACATTCTTGTTTAGTATAGGAATGGCGTTACTGTATATCATAATGATAATCTGTGTGTTTGTAGCATTTGGTCCATTCTTTATGTTATACAATCCAAAAGCAGCAATAGAAGCACTTATTATCGGATTTTTATTAAGTCCCTATAGGCTTCCGATGATAGGAGCGACTGTGATAGCATTTATTGAATTTTGATTTGACAATTCAAGGGGAAAATATAAGGATAAAATTGTCATTCCCGGGACAGAAGGACATCCTGATTATGAGTTCGGCAACTTGCTTTGTTTTATGATAATACAAAGCATAGGCAAGGATCATTTGGCCTGTAGTAAGGAGATTACGAATTGAGAACTGTTGATGAAGAGACAAAAAAATATATAGAAAGCATAGAGATCAGCGATATTCCCTGGAATAGACTGCCCACGATATACGGCAGGGCGACGGATTTTCCCAAGTACCTCAACACCCTATCCCAAATGGATAATTTGGATGATGTGATGCGTGACGGTGAGGAGATAGCCATAAATATAGAACACCAGAGCACTTTATTACATGCTACACCTTTTGCTATGGTATTTCTTCTCCGGATTTTCCGAAAGGCATATGAACAAAAGGAGACAAATGATATTGCAGCAATACTGTTTGATGAGCTACTGGAACTCTTTATGTATATAGCAGAGTCAATTTATGACTCCTTTGAATACGATCACGACGATCCGCTCCCGCATTTTGCCGACATGCTCAAAGAGGAGTATCTGTGGTCGGAGGAATATGACGAGGAAGCGGATGCAGAAAGATACGAGGAAGACAATCTCTTTCCAAACGATCTGTTCTACAGCTTTTATTACTATTCCTATAAGGTTTTGCTTTTATCCAAGTCAATAATAGAGAATTTACAGTCGGAGAACGCAAAAAAACTGCGTTCATGGCTATAGAAGAAGCCGACACATGTAAAGCGTGTAATTCAAAAGCGGAGTCAGTGAGGTGTTTTATGGCGGACAAAATCCAGATCAGAAAAGGCATTGTAGAGGATACCTTGATTGTGCCGCTCTATGGGTGGAAACTGTGTGTAGAGCAGTTCCCGACACTGTATCAAGATCCATACGCCACAAAAATATGCGAGCGCCTCAACTACGATTTCTCACAGTTACAGGGGAAGGAAAAGAGCGTCTTATATCAGTATGGTGCACTGTAAGGCGCCATGCGAGAGAAAGATATGATATGGGAGATTACGGACTATCTGAAGACCATTCCCAAGCGGCTGTCGTAAATCTCGGCTGCAGATTAAATATGACGGGGAGAAGGGCTGACAATGGAGCTTGTCGCATTTACAATCTGGATTTTTCGGATGTGATCAAATGCCGCAATGAGATCATACCTGCAGGAGAAAGGGAAGAAAATATTGCCTGTGATCTGAATGATTTTTCCTGGATGTATCAGATAGATACCGGGGACGGGGCGGTTTTTTATGCGGCCGGAGTATTTCATAACTTTAGCACACGGCAGGTCAAGGCTATGGTCATTGCTATGGCGGAACGATTTCCGGGTGGCAGATTAGTCTTTGATGCACTGAATAAATTCTGAAAAACTAAACCGGGAGTCCTTGCTAACGGTTTTCAAATCTTCATTGATGTTAAATTTGATGAAGAAAGGCTGTTCAGGAACAATCCTAACGAATATTGCAAAAGAGGAATTTGTGAAGCTTCCTATTCCTCTCTTGAAACAGGGTGTTCAAGACGAAATCGCAAGCTATATCAAGCAGAGTATGGAATATTCAAAAAAGGCAAAAGACCTTTTGAACATTTCTACGGAAGCCGTCGAAATAGCTATTGACAAAGATGAAGAGACGGCACAAAATTTCTTAGACAGACAGACAGACAGACAGACAGACAGACAGACAGACAGACAGACAGACAGACAGAC
>NZ_CP016199.1:545227-568676 GCF_002243385.1 Mogibacterium pumilum
CAGACAGACAGACAGACAGACAGACAGACAGACAGACAGACAGACAGACAGACAGACAGACAGACAGACAGACAGACAGACACTAATTGCCTACTATAATGAGCAAGCAAGCTACTTTATTAACCTTGCGGTATTCAGGCTTTATGAAGAAATCGGTTTGTTTGATAGTTTGAAATCTGTAAATTATACTGTTAAAAATCTTAAGGATACATTCGGTGTTAGCGGAAGATTAGATAGCGAATATTATCAAGAAAAATATGACAGATTATTTGAAAAACTATCGGACAACAACTGTGATAAGTTATCTAATCTTGTTACAATTAAAAAGTCGATTGAACCGGGAAGTGAAAGCTATCAGACAAAAGGAACACCGTTTATAAGAATACAGAACTTAACTAAATTCGGTTTAACAGATACGAGTATTTATCTATCCGAGAATGAATTTAAAGATTGTATTAGACCAAAGAAAGACACGATCCTTTTATCAAAAGATGGCTCTGTCGGCACAGCCTACAAGGTGAATAAAGATGAGGATATTATCACATCATCTGCTATATTACACCTCGATGTTAAGGATAAGAGGGTGCTACCTGATTATCTAACATTAGTGTTAAATTCTGTAGCTGTCAAAATGCAAGCGGAAAAAGACGCAGGTGGTTCAATCATTAATCATTGGAAAAAGAGTGAAATAGAAAATGTAATCATTCCGATTATAACCAAAGAAAAGCAAGAGCAAATAAGCCAGCTGCTAATCGAGAGCGAAAATTTAAGGAGTGAAAGTAAATCTATTTTAGAAAAAGCCGTTAAATCGGTAGAAATGGCGATTGAATGTGGAGAGAATAAAGCCGTTGCATATTTGAATGCTTAACAATTAATGTTCTTTCTTAAATATTTGCCAACAATTGGCAGGTATTCGTAAGCTAAATTTGCAGAAGCTTTTTATGGAATATTTTCCTCAAAGAGCTTCTGTATTTTTGCTCCATGCTTTACAAATACTCTTTAATAATCTACAATAAAAGCGTAAATGTAAAGAAGGTGATGGGATGAACGCTTTAGAAAAATACTTTTTAGAAAGTAATATTATTACGAATAAACAGGCGGAAGAGATAGGCATCAAAAGACATGTCCTAGCTTCACTTGTAAAAAAAGGAGAGCTGGAGCGGGTTAAAAATGGCGTCTATAAGAAAAAAGATGCCATGGATGATGATTTTGCCGCTATATCACTTAATAATGAGCAAGTGGTATTTTCTTTTCATACAGCTTTGTATCTTCTTGGATTCAGCGACAGAACACCTAATATTTTTCATATCAGTGTGCCACAAGGGTATAATGCCGGACATATCAAGCGGAAATTTCCAAACATCAAAGTGCATTATGTAAAGAAAGACTTTTTCCATTTAGGCGTTATTAAGACAAAAACACCACTTGGCTCTGATGTTAAATGCTATAACATGGAAAGATGTATATGTGATATTGTTTCGGAAAGAAAAACAATTGACAAGCAGATATTTATAGGTGCAATGACCGGATACTTTAACAGTAAAGACAAGAACATCAGAAATCTTATTAAATACAGCAGGATTCTTGGCATGGAAGATGAAATCAGAAAATACACGGAGGTTTTATAGATGATAGGTTCGGAAAGTTTGAAAGGCCAAATAAGAAACATTGCAAATTCTAAAAACCTCAGATCACAGGAAGTTCTACAAATGTTTTTCTTTGAAAGATTCTTGGAAAGACTGTCAAAATCCGAGTATAAATTTAATTTTGTTATCAAAGGCGGACTTCTTATATCTTCTATGATAGGGATTGATAATCGTACCACGATGGATATGGACACCACTATAAAAGGCGTGCCATTGAAGGAAGAAATTATACGAAATATTGTTTCAGAAATTATAAATGTAGAGGTGGATGATGGTATAGAATTTGAAATAGCGGACATAAGCCATATACGAGAAGAAGATGAATACGAAAACTTCAGAGTCCATTTAATAGCTAATTTCGGCAAGATTAAAAACGATATGAAGATTGACATTACAACAGGAGATGCCATAACTCCAAAGGAGATTGAATACCTATATCCTTGTATGTTTCAAGATGAAAGTCTTAGGGTTTTGGCGTATCCGCTTGAGACGATATTGGCTGAAAAATATGAGAGCGTTATTAAAAGGAATATCTCAACAACAAGGATGAGAGATTTTTATGATTTATATAATTTATACAACCTAAGAAAAGAGGATATTGACTTTGATATTCTAAAACAAGCGATTATTTCAACCGCAAACAGAAGAGAAAGTTTGTCGCTTATGAAACAGGCAATAGAGATTATAGAGGACATAAAGGATGACGATTATCTTAAAGAATTATGGAAGGTATATTTATCAGACAATCTTTATGTAGGTGATTTGAATTTTTTAGAAACCATAAAAGTAGTTGAACTTATCGCAGAGAAGATTGCTTTGTAGAAGGCAAATTTATAACGCTCACATTACAAATACTCTTTAACTTTTATCAAAAGAAGAGCTTGAACTGAAAACAAAAAAACAGAAAACCGTGCTTGAAAATTAAAAAATATAAGCACGGAAAGACGGATTTTTTAGCCGAGCAGGGTCTTAGGATCTCCCTAACAAGTAGCAAGAAATCAAACATGAAAGCAGGCAGAGATGCCTATTTTTTGTTTGTCTTTAAGTAAGGGTTAATACGCTTACTTAACTTGCTACAGCTGTAGGTGTAAGAGCAAATTATCGTTTTTTCGATTTTGGATACACACCTAAGGTGCTTGTTACAAAAGTTTGGTAGATTGTAAAATCAAGTTGAACATTTAATAAAAAAAGTCCATACGGCACTTCTTTGGTAAAATGTAAGTGAATAAAAAACATTAAAAAGGAGTAAACCCAAATGGAGTTATGACAGCACTCCACACCTTACAGGAACAGTATAGTGAGCACAGGGATGACATCTTCAAGTCAATTACGACCGACAATGACTCCGAGTTCTCAATGTTATCAGACTTGGAAGATTTAAGTAAGACATTGGTCTATTTTGCTCATCCTTATACTTCTTGCGAGAAAGGATCAGTCGAGAGACATAATGGTCTGATTAGAAGATTCATCCCCAAAGGAAAACGAATTGATAGCTACATAGACAAACAAATTGCAGATGTTGAGGTGTGGTGCAATAGCCTTCCTAGAAAGATTTTGAACTACCATACACCGGATGAACTTTTTGAAGCAGAACTTGACAAAATATACGGAATGACGGCTTAGGATATTCAAGTGACACAAACTCACAGCCTGTCAAGACAACCCCTTTGGGGTACTTTCAATAGTCTTGACAGTATGCTCGTTCTGTGCAGAAGAGAAATTGTCAGGAAAAGCAATCCTGACATGTTCTCTATCAAGGGCTTGAGAAATTTTGTTGTAAGTGTTCAACTTGAAATTGCAATTTTAGAAGAATCTATATTATACTGAATTTAGTGAATTTGAATAAGTTTGTGAGAGAAAATTAAAGACTAAACATGACAACTTGGAAGAAAATCACAAGCTTCGATTATTTGTGGGTTGCTTTATATGCTTGCGCAGTATTTGCTTTTGAATTATTGGTTTCCATAATTGAAGGTAAGATGGGAATTGATTTTCCGTAGCAACAATAACGCAGATGATTTACCACTGGATTATAACTACAGTGGCTTGGAACTTGTTAGGGTTTCTGATGCTATGGATAGGGGGACGACAAAAATCAATATTCTCGGATAATTAACCGTTGGTAAGAAAGCAATACATTCTTGTCCTGTTGTGTTTTGTTATTAGTATTACGGCTAAATGTTTCGACTGGGGATGCTATAAACCATACATAGAATTTATAAAACTTGGGGCAATCAAGTTCATCTTCCGGTATATATACTATATTGCCGAGGGGTTCCTTCTTCCCCTTGTCATTATGTATAAGCAAAAAGCCTTTGAAAAGTTATTTTATAATGACAAAATTCCGTTTGGCGTGTTAATTCCTGGGTTAGTATGGAGACTTGCTCACATCTTTACTAAAGGAAGTATCTGGATTGGATTGTTCGCTGCATTTGGTGCATTAGTTATGTGGCATCTTATGTTTTGTAAACAAAGACTATCAGAAAGCGCTGCCGATAATTATCCTGCTGTTTCTGTTGTAATTCCCAGTTTGCATAATTCATTTATATCTCAAGATAGCACGGACACTGTCCAGTCCATAAGAACTGGACAGCTGATGTGTAGAGGATGGTGGCAATAGTATGTACAATAAACAGTTTAAAAATGGCATTTATTTAGCGATAGCAATCTGGCTGCTGGACATGCTATGCTTATATCTTGCGGGCAGGTTTTCCTGCAACGATTATGTGTACTGGGGCGCAGTAATCATTCCCACGATCGCAGTAGTGACCATCACTTATCTGCAAAACCACGACCTGAAGGATCTTGGATTCTATCCGAAGCATCTAAAACAGGATGGCATTGTGATGTGCTGCGTACTCGTCATCGAATTGCTGATTGGGTTCTATCTGTTCCATATGTCATGGGAGTACGCAATCCACAGATGGCTATACTATATTTTCTGGATCGCACTGCAGGAGGAACTTGTTTACAGAGGCTTCATACAAAGCCACCTGTTTTTGCCGCGCATCAATCGGAAAGCCAGCTATTTGATCGGCGCAGCAATGTTTGCTGCATCGCATATCCCATACCAGATGCAGATCAGGCCATGGGATGCCTTGTTTACGGTTCAGATATGCATTACGTTTTTGTGGCACCTTGCATATTGCTGGATCATTGAGAAGAGAGACAATATCTGCATCCCGTTGGCGATTCATGTGGCAACAGATTTTTTAGGAGTCATTTAAGCTGATAAAGGAGCCTCTTCGGAGACGCTTTTTTGTAAAATACAGAGATTTCCCCAAGTCATCCTTGTCTATGCGGAAAAAATAGGCAACTGAAGAGGAGAAGCAAGGATTATTTAACATACTGGAAGAATATATGAACGGGAAAATCAATCGGGAATCAGTAATTGAGTATATCCAAATGTTGCTCAAGAAATACCCCAACAAGTATTTACAGGAATCAACTTTATTAACAGGAGAACATGATGAGATGGTAGTATTATTATCTAAGCTAGATGTCGAGCTGTAGCATAATCCAGCGGATACTGTGTTTGGTCAATGGATGGAATAGATGTCTATTACATAAAAATAAGATGGTACATTTCTTCTGTAGATAAAGTGGAATAAGATTATGTTTTATTGAGTACTACAGTGTGGACCGCATGTTGAAGTTTTGCAATCGGAAGGTTTAAGAAATTGGTTCAAATAACCTAGTTTTGAAATGAACAACAAGTAAAAAATGATAACGGATAGTTTTTATTTCCATCAAGTCAAGTTTGAAAGTAGAAAAGAGGATTCAAGGTGAAGGTAATATTGAGCAGGAAGGGGTTTGATAGTAATAATGGCGGTATAGTAAGCCCGATATTTAAAGATGGTACAATGCTTTCATTTCCAATTCCGAGCAAGAATCACGATAAGGATAAAATTGCATATAATGAATTGACCTGTAATGGAGTTCTGCTAAATAAGATACTTGCAGATCTTGGCTATAGAGGTGATGATTGCTGTCACCTTGATCCAGACCTGGATATTACAAGAAGAGTAGAGCCAGTTGAAGGGTGGAAACCTGCATTTGGGCAAATAAACCAGTCTGCATCATATCTGATAAATAATGGGATAGCCAAGGGAGACTTATTTTTGTTTTTTGGTAATTTTAAGCATGTTGTTGAGAGCAATGGAAAATATACATTTGTAAGCAGAAATAAAAATTTAGAAGCTCGATACTTAGAAGATCCATACTATGGTAGAGAAATGCAGGCTATATGGGGATATCTTCAGGTAGGAGAAATTATTTTGGATCCTCAAGAGCAAAAGAAATTTTTCTGGCACCCACATGCTTGTGAGAAACGGATATTTGAAGAAAAAAATAATCTGATATTTACAGCTACAGAACATCTGTCATTTGCACCGGATATGCCCGGATGTGGGATTTTTTCTTACAATAAAAAAAGAGTACTTTCAATGCCTGGAAAAGCCAAGGCAACATGGAAGAAGGAAAAGGCATATGATGTAGACAATATACACAAGATAAACAATAGGGAGAGTAAACGCAAGAATTCAGCCAAAGATCCGGAAGGAATTTATTATGCCGGAATATGGCAGGAATTGGTTCTGAAGGAAAATATAGAGTCGGTAAATTGGGCTAAGAGCATGTTCTGATGTGCAGAATAAAGTATATGAATTCTTGTATACTAATTTTGAAAGGAAGAATAGGTATACGTTGTGTTTTTGCCGAAGAAGAATTAAATGGAATAACTTCTGAAAAGGATATTATATGGATTAAATTTGCAGATAATAGAGTAGGGGTAGTCGCTTGCAGTAATGATATTAATTTTGACATTCCATCTACTAGAGATGAATATGATGAGATTAATTTTACAAGAAACGGAAAGAAAAAAGGGTGGAAGTATAATACATCAGGAATATTAGTCCATGCGGATCACAATTCCAATGTTGATAATCCTGCTATGGTGAATAATATTATGATGGAATTCGTAAAGAGCTTGAAATAAGCATATCCCAATTTCGTAGGGATAAGAAGTTAGAAGTTGAAAAGGAAATTTGAATGAAAAATGCTGTTATATATGTTCATGGTAAGGACGGTAATGCAGAAGAAGCTAATCATTATAAACAATTTTTTGATGATAACTTTGAGATCATTGGATTTGATTATAAATCATTAAACCCATGGGATGCTAAAATTGAATTTATAAATTATTTCAACACCATCATCTCTAAATATAATAAAATTTATTTAATTGCCAATAGTATAGGAGCATATTTTTCTTTAATATCTTTAACAGATATGCCTATTGAAAAAGCGATGCTGATTTCGCCAATCATTGATATGGAAAGCATAATTTTGAACATGATGAAATGTGAGAATATAACGGAAGATAAGCTCATGTCAGAGAAAGAAATTGAAACTTCTTCTGGTGAATCTTTATCGTGGGAATATTTTAGTTATGTTAGAAAGAATACCATACATTGGGATATACCAACAAATATTCTTTTTGCCGATAATGACAACATGACATCAGTAGATACCATGACCAATTTTGCGAATAAGATAAATGCAAATCTAACAACAATGAAAGGTGGAGAGCATTGGTTTCATACAGATGAACAAATGAATTTTTTAGCTAACTGGTTTAAAGAGATTATTTAACAAATTAGAATTCACAGAGGGAGCGTGATATTGAAATGTGCAAGGAATGCTATGTTGATGATAATAGAATAACACCGCTTTTAAAACCATTTGATTGCTTGGAAAATCATACACAATATATCTGTGGAACTTGTGGCAGATGCATCTGTATTGAACACGATCAAAATAGAGGCTTGCAGCGATGGAATTTTCCTTTTAAGTCATTAGAAATTGCTAAGTTATATTTGAGAACTGCTGATTATACAATGAAAAAATCTTGTGGAATCTATGAGATTAAGAGCGAGAATGGCAGATTATCATACAAAATCTTTGCAGATAGTGAAGATTTGCGAGTATATCTAAAAAAGAATAAAGATAAAACCTGTGAAACGATGGTTCCTGTTTTCCGAGTGGAAGAATATAAGGAGTATCCGAATACGCAGATTAGAAAATTAACTTTCGTCGAAATACAAAAATATATGTCAGAAAGACAAATTTGATTTTGTGGAGGAGAAAATGATTTTAGAAACGGAAAGGCTTATTCTTCGCCCATGGGAAGAAAGTGATGCGGAGGATTTATTTCAATATGCCAACAACCCAGAGGTTGGTCCGATTGCAGGTTGGCCTGTACATACCAGTATTGAAGACAGTAAGGGGATTATAAAAAGTGTTCTTTCTTCGCCTGAGACATATGCCGTGGTTTTAAAGGAAACAATGCAACCAGTGGGCAGCATAGGATTGATGATAGGCTCTGCAAGTAATATAGGTATTCCCGATACTGAGGGGGAGATTGGTTACTGGATAGGAGTTCCGTATTGGGGTCATGGTCTTATACCGGAAGCAGTTCGTAAGATTTTGAGCCATGGATTTGATACCCTGAAACTGGATAAAATATGGGCTGGTTATTTTGACGGTAATACAAAGTCAAAAAGGGTGCAGGAAAAATGTGGCTTCCGTTATCATCATACAAAAGAAAACGTTCCATGTGCTTTGGAAGGGGTTTTCCACACAGAGCACATAACCTGCCTATCAAAAGCAGAGTGGATTTCATTTAAGTAAATTAAAATATGTCGATCTGAACCAATGTAAAAAAACACGCCGATTGAAAAAGTATTCCGCAAGATCGGCCTTGCTGACTAGCTTGGAAGCGGTATTCGAAACTGCTATAAATGCACGAAGATATACTACGGAGGAGAGTCTGTCTTTATAGAGACATATGGTTCTATTATTATTATCATTTAAGAGGTGGCATGAACAAATTATTCATTTGTTATCTAAAAATCAGCTTCTTGGTCAACACAGAGAATGTTGTGCACTTAGGGGCAATGGATGGGGTAAAAAGCATAAGATAGTAGACTATGTGTTTTTATATTCTCCATATTACTTATTTAGTTATCACTCATTAGTTATGGATGAAATGGGAAAAAGAGGGTACAAGGTTTCAGCAGAATGGAGAGATAAGAATTACAGGGGGAAAAAGTCGGAACAATATAATGATCTTGAAGAAAGAAATATAGATACCCCTATTTACAAAGAGCATGATAATGAATATCTAGCGGAGTGCATAGAAAACTTGCGAAAAAAAGCATAAACCTAGAACTATAAAATTGCGAGATATATAGAGTGGGGACATTTGAAGAAACTTCTTGGCAATTTGAATACCTTCAAGATGGTATTGTTGCTATCAAGGTTAATGGCTAAATAGCGATATAAAGTCATAAAGCAGAGGAAGGAACTGTAGATGCAATTACTAACAATCGACGAAATAATATCTTCAATAATGAAAGAGACTGATGGACTTGATGCTGAAATAACAGATGGAATTATTCTTAGCAAAAAGGAAATTCCTCCGTCTGAAATCGAGAAATTAAAATCTGAATTTGAAATAGAGTATTTAGATTCGACATTTTCAGAGCATATTTTAAACTACAATTGGGGGAATTTCGGCTTTCTCAGCTACCAGTTTGGATATGGGGATGAAATGAGCCTCAACTGGCTAATTAACCGAAATCTGGAATATGAGGATTATTCGGTTCTTCGCAAAAGGAACTTAATAATTATTGCAAACGGAGATCCTTATACTGTTTTACTTGAATGTAAATCTGGCGAAATATATGCATTAACAAGTGACATGAGTTATGAGGAGATAATACCTATTGCTTACGATTTTGAAGAATTTGTAAGAGCGATGGGAACTGCTCAATATGCTGTATGGAAACACGCTGAAGAAGAGTTTGTGGAATTGATGGAAAGCGAGGCTTCTGACAGTAGTCTTGCTTTTTGGAAAGAACTGGTGAGCGTGTACTAAGCAAAATATAGGGAGGAACTATGGAGTTTATACTAGCTAAGGAGGGTATTCCTCAAAACATCGGTTGTGAAGGGGCAACTATTGCATACTATGGCAGTGAAATAGAATTTCACTACGAGACAGTGCCTCCGCATGGCGATGAAATTTTTTCTGCAAAATTGCCACTCCTAGATATTAAACTTCCGTTTTGGATGTATGGAAGGAATCTGATATTTTTAGATGCTTACTATCTTCTTGCAGAAACAGTGGAGGAGAACACTTGGGATCCTATAACTAGCAGACTTATTAACATACACACTGGGAAAAGTGCTAGTCTCGGTGACTGGTATAATAATGTGAAAGTCAAGGAAAATGAAGTCGAATTAAAAAATGACTATACCGGGGAAACTATGGTACTGAAAAATGTTGACCAGTTGGACTGGGTTTAAAATGTTGAGTTTTGTTATGCCGTGAACATATATATGTTTGTAAAAGCACCACATAGGTACTAAACATCACTGATTGTTAAAGCTTTTAAGTAAGCATATCTGCAATAATTCAACAATTTGACGAAACAAAAGGATAAAGAGATAATGTGAAACTATTAAATTAATTGCGCATCAAAAGAGGCACCAACATGCTAGAAACAAAAACACTAGAAAATAACTTAGTTAGCGACTCACTGCAAGAAGCACTAATTGATACTACAAAAGAATATGTTTCAATTGAAACTAATCCGACGACCGAGCTCGACATTCAAATTGAAACACTTCCAGCAGAATCTATTGAAGATGAAACAAGATTAGTAGAAATAACTGACAGCAAGCTTTTAGCACGTATCGATAACTTGCTCCCAGGATTATTTCAAGCAGGAAATTCAGTTAATAATGTTGCTCAGATAGTTAAAACTGGACCTGTATATAGAGTAATAGTGCCAGCGGGTACGAAACTAGCAAATTCTAAAGCCATGGATGATGCTTATCGAGGTATATTCCATGGTGCTAATGGGATTAAAGGGCAGGCGAACCTTGTTAAGGTTGAATCTGGAACAGCAATAGCGACAAATAGCATATCAGCAGTGATGAATGTATCATCCTTAATAGTCGGACAGTATTACATGAAGCAGATTAATGCCGAGCTTGATATAATTAGTGATGGAATAGAGCAGATACATAGTTTTCAAGACAATGAGTATCGTAGTAGAGTATTCTCGCTAGTTGCACATGTTAAGAGGATTGCAAATTTCCAAAATGAAATCCTGGAGAACGATGAACTACGTATCTCCAAGATATATCAATTGGATAGCTTAGAAAAAGATTGTGCAGATCTTTTAGGACAGGCGAATCTTACATTAGCAGATTTCACGAAAAAGAATAAGTTATCCTATAAAGAGTACGAAAAGATAATAGTCGAAGTTCAGAAATGGCGCGCATACCAGAAGTCATTAATAGAAGTCTTGTATAAGATTTCTGATCTCCGATATGTCCTGCATCTTGGAGCAGTATCTAGAGAGCAGTGTATTGATTTGCTGAGTACATATCAAAAACAGATAGAAGATACACAGGAACGAATCAATGTGTGGCATTACAAGACAACTAAGCGACTTGGAATCAATATAAATGAAATTCGCAGAAAGAGAGCAGGCATTGATGGAGCAATCCATTTTATTCCAGGCTTACTTAAGGATGACTACAAGTTCCGTTCTATTGATATGAAAACTGTCACAATGATAATTGAACAAGCAGTGGGGAATGAAGAACAATTTGTAGCGGATACATCAGAGTTATATAACGAAGATGTTCAGCTAATTTCAAAGGATGGAAGACTTTATTATCTTCCAGAATAGAAGCGATAAATTTAAGATTTGTTCATCCAAACCTCAGACGAGCAAATCTAAATCACAGATAAAGGACCCACACATGACCAAACAACAACTCATCGCCCTCTGGCAGGGCAAATCATGGGAGAGCTCACCAGCAGGAATATACTTTGTAAGCCGCAAGTCCGATAAGGACTTGCACTTTAGCTTCTCTGGATACAGCGAAAAGGATGTAAAATCTATCCCAGATGCATTGATGAAAAGGCTAGCCACTGAAATAAGCGAGCTGGATCAGGAGGCACTGCACCTGATAAAGGAAAATTTCCCCGAAGAGAATATCGAAGGTATCTCGTTCACTGATATAATGTTCGATAAGAGTGGATGCTACGATGCATTTGCGTTAGGATACTATGTGGGCGAATCGCCAGCGGGCGAACTATATCTGCTAGTTAGCTTCGGCGAAGAATTTGAGGCTAATCCAGAAGTGATCTGCGAAGCGTACTAAAGCGCAGCGATGGGACGCGTTAGATATATGCGGTTAATCGGTATCATTTCGCCGAAACCTATACCTAAACTACACACCATTACAAACCTCTGTACACCAAGAAAGGCGATATTATGAACGATAAAATAAAAGCTTTCATCGAAGATTTCAAGAAAATCGAGAATAAGGAGACCATAAAGATAAATTTAATCCCCGAAACCAAGACTCCGTTGACAAGCAGCAATGTCGCTGGCTGGTTCTATTTGCCGAAGACAGAGAATATCCCGACTAATGGTAAGGGCGAGCAGCTCATGTATTTGGCGCAGATAAACTGCGAGGAGCTACCTGAGAACAGTATCTATCCATCAAAGGGTATAATACAGTTTTGGATATTTGGCGGAGACTATAATCTGGGCAACGACTATACAAAGCCTACTTCAGATAGCAAAAAAAGGGTTATTTACTATCCAGAGATAGACAAGCATTTCTCTGAAGAGGAACTCAGAGAGATGTATGAACCACAGAAGGATAAGAAGGAAGACGAACTTATCACACCGATTAATGACGGTGCACCATTTGCCATGTCCTTTGAAAAAACTAGCCAGTGGATTATGCCGTACGACTTCCGATTTGAAGAGCTTTTCGTTGAGAAGCTAAATGAGCATATTGATGACCAGCAAGCAGAAGAAGGTTGCGAGGCATACGATATCGACGATGAAGAGGTTGATGAGATTATGGAGGCACTCGACATCTCGAACCACACGCAGATAGGCGGCTATGGCCATTTCACGCAGGAAGATCCACGCATGTACGATGACTTCCAGAATTACACCGAGTTGCTGTTCCAGCTGGATTCCGAGTTCGGAACTGACGATTATTACATATTGTGGGGTGACTGTGGCGTAGGAAATTTCTTTGCGACAAAAGAACAATTACGTAATTTGGACTTTACCGAGTGCCTGTATAGCTGGGATTGTTGCTAATGTAATCAGTGAAAATCAGCAGATGTATTGCACAGTAAAAGAATCGCTTGCGCATACATCTTAAATTGCAAGAGCCTCTTTTAGGGTTAAAGCATTTTATAAATAGACTTATGACATAAGGGTTCGGAAATCTCTAAATTTTCCAAGAGGACTCACAATAATCAGAATGATGATAGTGGGTTAATTTACAGAAAAGTCTCAAACTCTCGACCAATTTACAGAAAAGTCTTACACTCTCGGCTGATTTACAGAAAAGTTTCAAACTCTCCGCTCTTATGAAGATCGGGAATATTTTCAGTATATTTTTTTATATCTTTGGGGTATAAACCTTTATATTTTTTGAAGCAAGCACTAAATTTGCTATGAGAGGAATATCCTACGGCTTCTGCGATATCTTGAATTTTAAGTGTGGAATTCAATAAAAGCATTTCCGCCATATTCATTCGCCGTCTTTGAGTATATTCTGTAATTGTACATTGATATTTTAGCTTAAATAATTTTTTTAGCTTTGTGCCACTCATAGTGGATATCTTTTCTAAGGTGTCCTGCGAGATAGATGTTGCATAATGGTCGTCTATATAGTTAGCGACATTTTTTAAAGCCTCATCATCAGCAATAGATATAGGATTGTTGTATTTATTTAAAAATGAGTCTATTGTAATGCTTAACCATTCCTTGGCCTTTGATTCAAAGAAGATTTCAGCAGCAGGAGATATCATCTTACAATTAAGGATATCTTTTGCAATTCTTTCTAAAGGCTTGTTTATCATAGTACTGGTATTAAAAAATAGATCTTCATAGTTACAAACTATATTTTTACAAGAGGACAGGCATTCGTCTATCATGGATTGATTGAAATTTATGCCTATTCCTAAATAGGGAGAGTTTTTGTGAAGTATGAACCTATAGTTTTTAGAATTTTTTGTATTTAAAACATAGAGTGAATTTGAAGAAAGGTTTTGATAAGGATTAAAACACTCTCCATTTGCAGTAATTAAATAAGATGAGTAAAAAGAATAGAAATTATCCAAGCCGGAAAAACTTGTATGGATAATTTCTTTTTTTATGAAAACATCATGGATATCAATTGTAAAATTATCTCCTTCATAAAACCAGAAAATACCTTCTGCATCAGCTGTATTGAAAAGGAATGTGTGCCCTATAGCGGAGTATTTTGTATTACCTACACACTCATCTGTAGAAAAATAGTTTTTAACAAAATTATAAAAATCACTCACATTATACCTCTATCCTTATTTTTTATCCCAAATAGACATTATCCCAAATAGACATAGTTAGTTGCATCTAATTGATTGAAATTTTCGACTATTATACAATAAATGCGAGATAAAAACAAGAAAAAGCCATTCGCATGAAAGGTTAGCTTAAAAGTAAATTCATATAAATAGTCTGAAAAGGCTAGTTATAAAACTTATTGATTTCAGAGAAGAGGAGGGGCTGCCAGGTGAAAAACAAGAAAAAATCAATACTGAAAAGACTGATGCTTTACGGTGGTAATAAAAATTATTTACTGTATATTGCTATGGTTATGTCTGCTGTATCAGGCGTCATGGTTTTGATGCCTATGGTTTATATTCATAGAATTGTAAATAGCTTAATTTTGAACGGGATGGTGGATTTTGATTTTGTAAAGGAGAACTCACTATATGCGGCAATCTTTGCTGTAATAGGGTTGTTTATATATCTAATCGGTTTAATTATGTCCCATATTTTTGCTTTTGAAGTGGAAGATAACATTATTAAGAATTCAGTAAGAAAGCTAATGAATAAACCACTTGGATATTTCGATGACAAAGAAAGCGGAAGGATAAGGAATGTCATTGTATCCGGAGCATCTGAAACCCATTCTTTTTTAGCACATCAACTTCCCGATATGGCGATGACGACTATATCACCTATTGTTCTACTTGTATTTTTCTTTATGTTTAACTGGAAGTTAGGACTTGCCAGTATGATACCGATGATTATCGGCATGATACTAATGTCATCAATGATGACAGCAGAAACCAAGAAAATGAAAGACGAGTATTATGCAGGACTTGCCGACTTGTCGTCTCAGACTGTGGAATATGTTCGAGGAATTCCTGTTGTTAAAACATTTGGACAAAGTGTCGAAAGCTTTGATAAGCTATATGCCTTAATTATAAAAATCAAAGAAAATGTGCTTAAACTTACTATGAGTTATACGAATAAAATGTCCTGGTTTGAAACTGTTTCTACATCGACGGCATTTTTCTTAGTACCCGTGGCATTGCTCTTAATAAAATTTAATGGAGACTTATCTAATATAGTTGCGAATTCAGTTATTTACTTTCTGATAGGACCGACATTTGCCGTTTTCATCATGAGAACTGCGACGATTACACAATTCAGCTACTTTGCAGAACTTGCTTTGGATAAAATTGAAAAGATACTTGAGTTTGATGATTTAGTTTATGGAAATAATACAAGTTCTGATGCTGGGATAGAATTCAAAAATGTAAGCTTTTCTTATGGCGGTGAAAATGTCTTAGATAATATTTCATTTAAAGTAGAGAAGGGGGAGCGAGTTGCTTTAGTTGGTTCATCAGGCAGTGGTAAAACTACTATAGCAAGACTTGCTGCAAGATTTTACGATATTGAATCAGGTGAAATTTATATTGGAGGAACTAATATAAAAGATTTTGAAAAAGAAGCTTTGATGAAAAAAATCGCTTTTGTTTTTCAAAATTCCAAGCTATTTAAAATGAGTTTAAGAGATAACCTTTTGCTGGCAAAACCTGATGCAACGGACGTTGAAATAGATCGTGCTTTGATAAGATCGGGAGCTAAAGGTGTTGTACAAGGCTTAGAAAAGGGACTTGATACTGTTTACGGAACAAAGGGTACATATTTTTCGGGTGGAGAAGCTCAAAGGCTTTCTATAGCGAGGGCTTTTCTGAAAGACGCAGACATCATAATTTTGGATGAAGCTACGGCTTTCGCAGATCCTGAAAATGAGCATTTGATTCAGGAATCCTTTAAGAAACTATCAAAAAATAAGACAACGTTAATGATTGCTCATAGATTGTCTACAGTAACAGACGTTGATAGGATTCTCGTTATTGATAAGGGGAAAATTGTTGAAGAAGGAACGCATGAGGAATTAATAGGTGTAGATGGGCAGTATAAAAAGCTTTGGGAAGAATATCAAAAATCCGTAAATTGGAAGATAGGAGGTTAAAATATGGTTTCTTATTTTATAAAACGATATGCTATGTCGGAAAAAGGAGCGATTAATTTAAAAAAAGCTATCATTTCGCACACTCTTGTCAATTTAACAAAGTTGTTTGCGCCTATAATTGCCTTTATATTTTTATTCCAGTATATAGGCGCTTTAAAAGGTCTTAAGAACTATAATTTTACCCCTGTTCATTATGTTGCTCTAATTGCAGCAATGATGATTGTGATGTTTTTAATAGCAAGGTGGGATTATGTAAGACTTTACACCAATGTGTACAACGAGAGTGCAAGTTCAAGAATTAGTTTGGCGGAAAGATTAAAGAAATTACCGCTTTCCTATTTTGGGAAAAGAGATTTGGCAGATCTTGCTGAAACGATGATGAATGACATGAATTTGTATGAAACAATCTTCTCTCACGCTGTACCTCAAATGTATTCAACTGCTATCTCCACAAGTATTATTGCTTTTATGCTTATTATCTACAACTGGAAGCTTGCGCTTGCAGCACTCTGGGTAATTCCTATTTCTATCCTGATAATATTTTTTTCAAAGAAAAGTCAGAAAAAAATAGTACAAAGCTGGATAGATGATAACCGCAAGGTATTTGATGACTTACAGGAAAAGATAGAGCAGATAGAACAAATAAAATCTTACAATTTAGAAGATAGGATGCTTATTGATTTTTTTGAAAAACTAAACAAATCGACAAAACAGAAAACTAAAGGTGAAGTTGTTGCCGGAACACTTACAGGAGTAGCTACTGCAATTTTAAAGCTTGGAATTATAAGTGTTGCCGTTGTCGGAGTAAACATGCTTATGTCGGGCGAGGTAAGTGTGCTGGTTTATATAGCTTTTCTAATGTTGACAACAAGCATTTATCTTCCTATAGAAGGAATAATCACTTTTATGTCCATGATAGTGATGCTTGATGCGGTTGTTGGAAGAATAAAGGAAATTAAAACTATGCCTGTTCAAGAGGGCAAAAATCAAATGAACATTAAGAGTTACGACATTGAATTTAAAGATGTTCATTTCGGTTATGACGATTATTCCGTTATAAACGGTGTGAGTTTTACGGCAAAGCAGGGTGAAATCACTGCTCTGATAGGTCCAAGCGGAAGCGGAAAAACAACACTTGCCAAGCTTGCCGCCAGATTTTGGGACGTAGATAGTGGGAAGATTTTTATAGACGGAGAAGATATAAGTGAGATTGATCCGGAAACCCTGCTTAAAAATTTTTCAATAGTCTTTCAAGATGTAATCCTTTTTAATTCGAGCATAAAGGACAACATAAGAATTGGGAGAAAAGATGCGAGTGATGAGGAAATAATCAGGGCTGCAAGGATAGCGAGATGTTATGACTTCATAGATAAGCTCTCTGACGGAATAGATACTGTTATAGGTGAAAATGGACAGAGGCTTTCGGGAGGCGAGCGCCAGAGGATATCAATAGCAAGGGCTATTTTGAAAGATGCACCGATCATACTTCTTGATGAGGCTACAGCATCTCTTGATGTTGAGAATGAGAGTCTGATTCAGGAGGCACTGTCAGAGCTCATAAAAGATAAGACGATTATAGTAATTGCTCACAGACTTAGGACTATAAGAAATGCAAATAAAATAGTTTTGCTAAATGCCGGAAAAATAGAAGCAATGGGTACAGATGGTGAACTTTGTGAGAGTTCAAGATATTATAAAAATATGTTAGAGGTATCTAATACGGTTCAAGGAGGACATTATGAAAATGGAAAAATTGAGAATTAAAGATTTAGTTACAATAGGTGTATTTGCAGTAATATATTTTGTGCTTATGTTTGCTTCAGGAATGATTGGTATGGTGCCAATTTTATACTTGGCATATCCTGCTTTGGCTGGGATTATAACAGGCATAGTTATTATGCTTTTTATGGCAAAGGTTCAGAAACCGTGGGGGTTGTTTATACTAGGTTTGATTTGCGGTCTGATTGTTGTTGCGATGGGAAACACTTACGTAATATTAGTACATGTTGTAATCAGTATGGTGATTGCTGAACTTTTAAGAAAAAAGGGGGAATATAAATCCTTCAAATACAATATGCTTTCCTTTGCCGTGTTCAACACCTGGATTTGTGGCTTTCTTATGCAAATATTGCTTGCTAAAGACAAAGTTATTGAACTGGCTGAAACAAGAGGCATGGGGCATGAGTATATAATGAAACTCATAGCACTTTTAAATTATCGCAACATGATACTGGTCTATATCGGTGCAATTGTGGGAGGCGTACTTGGTGCATATATCGGTAAAGCCTTTCTTAAAAAACATTTTGAAAAAGCGGGTATTGTATAATGCCCGTCTTCTTGGATAACCCATATAATCCTAATCCAATTAGTAAGCTTTTGGTGCCTTTCTTACTTGGGTTTGCCGTATTTTATAAAGTAAATACTTGTTTCGAATGGGGGATTGTATTCCTTCTCTCGGTTCTTTTTTACAAGAATGGATTAAAAAAAGAAGCACTGAAAAACATCTTGTTCTTTGGTGCTCTTTGTTTAATAGTCCCGAATGTTGATGTGGTTAGAAGTATGAATGCGATTTTGATGATGGTTTTTATGTTGTTTGCCGTATTTAGGATGTTTTATCTTCCATTTAGTGCAGGGAGTTTCTTTGTAAAAACCTCAGATGTAGGAAGTGTAATATCTTCAATGGATAAAATCAGACTGCCTCGTGCTGTTTCTATACCGATTGCTGTAATGTTTCGATTTTTTCCATCGTTTAGAGAAGAAAGTCGGAATATAAAGCTTGCTATGAGGATAAGAGGAATTACATTTAAAAATCCTATTTCATATATTGAGTATGTAATGGTACCGTTGCTAGTTATATCTGCTAATATTTCTGATGATATTGCTAAAGCGGCAGAAACAAAATGCATTGAGAATCCTATTAAAAAAACAAGATATATATCTGTTAGATTGAAAATAGTTGATCTCGTCTATGTGCTGCTAATGCTGATAATGATTATAGGAGGAATTGTATGGTAGAAATAGAAGAGTTATCTCTATCTTATGGGAATTCCGCCAAAGTGATAAAAGATATTTCGTTAAATGTAAAGAAGGGAGAGTGTGTGCTATTTACCGGAAAAAGTGGAAGCGGAAAATCTTCAATTATAAATTCTATCAATGGACTAGCTGTCCAATATGATGGCGCTTCCATGGGTGGAATTATTCGGATTGATAATAAAGATATTAGAAATCTTAAATTGCATGAAATATCTATTTTGGTATCAAGTGTATTTCAAAATCCAAAGACGCACTTTTTCAATATTAATACTACTCTTGAGCTTCTTTTTTATTTGGAAAATATAGGGCTTTCAAAAACACAAATGGATGAAAGACTGAATGAGATGTTGGAATTATTTCCGATAAATCACCTTTTAAATAGAGATATTTTCAAGCTTTCAGGTGGAGAAAAGCAGATTTTGTGTATAGCTGCAAGTTATATATCGGGGACGGAAATAATAGTTTTAGACGAGCCTTCATCAAACCTTGACGAAGATAATATTGCGATTTTAAAAGAAATGCTTATAAAGCTTAAAGATAAGGGAAAAACCCTTATTATTTCAGAGCATAGAATATTTTATCTCATGGATATTGTAGACAGAGTTTTTTTGATTCAAGCCGGTAAAATAAAAAGTGAATATACGAAGATAGATTTTATGAAAATCCCATCCAAAGTATTAAATGAATTAGGGTTAAGAAGCAATACTAAAACAGATCTTATAGTGCCTAAAATTCAAGGTGATGGAAGTCTCCAAATAAAAAGTATTGAATATAAGTTAAACGGCGAAAAAAATAAATTGCTTTTTAAAAATATATCTTTTGAGATTGGGAAAATTTATGGAATAGTGGGAACAAACGGAATTGGGAAATCTACTTTTCTGAGGTGTCTTGTAGGTTGTGAAAGAAAATCTAAGGATGAGATATATCTTGACGGTAAAAAACTTTCAAAAACAGATAGGCTTAAAATATCCTCTCTTGTGATGCAAGATGTTAATCATCAACTATTTACTGATTCTGTTATAAGTGAAGTAAGTCTTGGAATAAAGAATATTGAAAGCAGTTATGTTGAAAATATTCTAAGAAAACTTGATTTGTCTGAATTTAAGGAACGTCATCCTATGAGCTTGTCAGGCGGGCAAAAACAAAGAGTGGCAATTGCGTCCGTATTATGCAAGAACTCTAAGTTTGTATTTTTTGATGAACCAACCAGCGGAATGGATTATTACAATATGATGAATATATCTAAACTAATTAATGAATGTAAAAGTGATGATAAAATAATATTCATTGTTTCCCATGACCAAGAATTTTTAAATTCGACCGCAGATTATGTCATATATTTATAAATAATGAGTGCTCGCGCCCCCCAAAAAAATAGCGTTGATAAATGCAGTTAAATTCATTGAAAATGCTGCAGTCTACACTCATATATAGTAGAAAAGAGCACTTGGATCCTATAATTAGCAGGCTTATCAACATACATACGGATAAATCTGCCAGTCTTGGTGATTGGTATAATAATGTGAAAGTCAAAGAGAGAAGCTGAATTAAAAAATGACTACACTAGGGAAACTATAATATTAAAAAATGTTGGAGAATTGACCTGCCTTTAAAATATTAAAATTTCAAAGGCAAGAGACAAAGACAAGTAATGATATTGATATGACACTCTGGCTATTGCTGATGACAACTGCATGTGCAGGTGTTAGAGTTACTATAAGAGGAGAACAAACAGATAGATTTGATCTCTGATTATAGCCTTGCTTCTGAATTATAACAGGTAGAAACTAGGGGTTAAATATATGGCAAGTGAGGAACGTGTACTTACCGCTACTGAGAAAAGAAGGTTAGAGAGATATTCGCTAAAATGCAAAGAACTGGAATGCAAAGGATACACTAAGACAGACCTAACGATGTCTGCAGTTAAGGCAAACATTGGCGCTTTGTATGGGCTGATTATCGCTATACCTTTTATAGTGACATATGTTTTGAGGTATGATGGAGCTGATTTTGACAGATCGCGAGCATCCATTAGCTCGGTGCTATCTGACCTTGTTGTGTTCTTAGTTTTAATTGTGGTGCATGAACTGATTCACGGGGTAACATGGAGTAGGTTTACGAAAAAAGGATTCAAAGATATCGAATTTGGTGTGATTTGGAAATATCTGACACCATACTGCACATGCAGTGAGCCACTTACGAAGTGGCAGTACATATTGGGCGTGATGATGCCTGGTCTGCTGCTTGGAATAGTGCCGTGCATAGTCGGATGTATTAATAATAATGTACTAATGCTTACAATTGGTGTGCTGATGACGATTGCTGCGGGTGGAGATATCCTGATAGTCAAGATGATACTGGATAACAAAACGTCTAAAACCGCATTATATCTAGATCATCCGACAGAGGTTGGATTGGTGGTATTTCAGAAATAAATTTCTCTTACCACCTCAGCAGCCCAAGTACAACTAGGTGTTATGGATAGAAGAGATAGACAAACATTTATTAAATGAAGACTTGCTGCCACGTTCTCCGTCATAAACGCATATAATCGGTATTACAAGCAGAATGCCAATTTGCCAGACTTGGTCATACAAAGGAAGTCCGTGGCTTATATTCAATTTAACTTGCCGGTTTACCAATCAACATGTTCTTGAATGAATCTATCCTGCACCCATGCCGGACTGTCATAGAGGAGCTCATAAACAACATTACGTAGTTCTTCTTTTGTTAGACTGTTGATATATTCATCAAGCTTGGTTTCCGCTTCTTCCTGTCGTTTTGCCTCTTCTTCTTCATATGCAACTACTTGATTATAATAGTCTTTTGCCTCATCAGGAAAAATCGTGAAGTATAGTGCTATAGCGTGCTTGCATATTATGCGTTTACCGAACGCATGTGGACAATTACAGGTGGTTTTTCTCAGATGGTTGATGTCTAGATGAACATCATAAACATGATTACCGCTACCTGAAATTTTGCCATCATATATTAAATTATCAACTTCGTTATAACAGATGACCTTTTTGTCCAAGTAGTACTCGTATCCACGCCAAATTGATTTTCCGCTTGCGACTGTCAATATACTCATGTGTAATCCTCTATAATACATATTATTTTGAAAAAATCGGTTACTGTAATTTAAATTCCCTTTTGTAATTATTAATGCATAGTTCTTTTTTTGCTATATTAATTCAATTATAATTACTGAATCTTGTCAAATGTTATTTGATGATTACACGTGGTAATCAATACATTATATTGGCAGTCTGGGATAGGAGTCTCTGAAAATTGGTATAAATATCCAGCTCTGAAAGTTATTTAAATTATAAAGCTGGATAATTTTTATAATTTGGTATATAATGAAATCCGTAAATTTAATGATATTTATTCAGAAGAAGGAGGAGTAGAACGATGAGAACAAAGAAATTTACTAGTAGATTTCATGCGTTAGTAATCACTCTTGCTATGGTGATAACCCAGCTTATCGCCACAGTTCCGGCTATGGCGGACAATGCATTATTGCCAATAGCTCAGCATGTTACCAAGACCGGCAGTGTACAGTGCGGTGCAGACGGAAACAGCGCAATTTACAACGGACATGTTAAGATGAATGTGCCGATGACTGAGGTTATGAAATCTCATGAAGCCGATATGGCTAACGCCGCATCAAATGGTTGGTACCCGCACGGCCGTGAAGGGAGGAACAAGATTGCATATATTGAGTACAACGTTACATTTCCTGAAAATGTAAATATTGGGAATATAGCTGTAACGAATAAATCTTCTTTCATAAACGGCAATAAGATTGTAAAGACAGTCAATGGTAGGACAGTTAACTTCAAGTTTTATTTCAATGATGTTAACTGGCAGGGAATTTACAATGCGTATAATGCTGATAAAGCTAACCCTAATGCACATACTGTGAACGTGGATATCCCATATTCCTTTACTGTAAATAGTAAAGCTGATGCCGTTAAGTTTGAAGGTGAAAACATCACAGGTAAAGGCGATTTTTCTTTCTATCCTAGTGGGACAGGTGCTGATTGGGGTTTTGGATTACAGACATATAATTCTGATGTTGCCCAGCTTAAGTTTGCAGAGAATCTTCAGAACTGCTTTACAACGGCACAAAATCCTACACCACAGGATTTTGAAAGAGATGGAGATCTTGAAGGAGATATCCTTATTGGAAATGAAACAGAGCATGATAAGGTATTTGAGAGCAATAAGAATGCCACTCATGATTTTACCGGCGCTCTAAATGTAAAGCCAATCAAGGAGCAGATGAAGCAGATTGAGCATATGTTCAATGACCCTAACGGCGAGAAAATTAAGCTGTC
>NZ_CP016199.1:568701-569563 GCF_002243385.1 Mogibacterium pumilum
CAATAAACGCAGTAGATAACACACTTAAAGTAACCGTACCTGGAGCTAAGTTTACTGCAGCAGCACAGCCTGACACTAACTATACAGTAAAGGGAACAGTAGGTGGAAACTTCAAGGCTGCAGCAACACAGGTAGACAGTGGAAAGACAATAAACTTCAAGTTCAAGTGGAACGGTAAGCAGACAGCAGATGGAGCGGATGCGATTGCACCAAATGACTTGAGCAAGATTACCTTTACACTCAAGTACAAGAATCCTACACCACAGGATTTTGAAAGAGATGGAGATCTTGAAGGAGATATCCTTATTGGAAATGAAACAGAGCATGATAAGGTATTTGAGAGCAATAAGAATGCCACTCATGATTTTACCGGCGCTCTAAATGTAAAGCCAATCAAGGAGCAGATGAAGCAGATTGAGCATATGTTCAATGACCCTAACGGCGAGAAGATTAAGCTGTCGGGAATGGATACAACATTTACTGCAAGCATAGAATTACCGGAAGGCATGACGTTCGGTACTGCTACGCCTAAAGCAAGACTCGACGGAGCAAACGGAAAGTTTGAGATTACAGAGACAAAGCTTGAGGGACGCAAAGTAACAGTTGCCCTGAAGCTCAAGGATGCTGCAAAACTCAAGACTTATAAGGAACTTGCGGATACAATAAACGCAGTAGATGACACACTTAAAGTAACCGTACCTGGAGCTAAGTTTACTGCAGCAGCACAGCCTGACACTAACTATACAGTAAAGGGAACAGTAGGTGGAAACTTCAAGGCTGCAGCAACACAGGTAGACAGTGGAAAGACAATAAACTTCAAGTTCAAGTGGAACGGTAAGCAGACAGCAGATGGAGCGGATGC
>NZ_CP016199.1:569588-575698 GCF_002243385.1 Mogibacterium pumilum
TAAGGTATTTGAGAGCAATAAGAATGCCACTCATGATTTTACCGGCGCTCTAAATGTAAAGCCAATCAAGGAGCAGATGAAGCAGATTGAGCATATGTTCAACGACCCTAACGGCGAGAAGATTAAGCTGTCGGGAATGGATACAACATTTACTGCAAGCATAGAATTACCGGAAGGCATGACGTTCGGTACTGCTACGCCTAAAGCAAGACTCGACGGAGCAAACGGAAAGTTTGAGATTACAGAGACAAAGCTTGAGGGACGCAAAGTAACAGTTACCCTGAAGCTCAAGGATGCTGCAAAGTTCAAGACTTATAAGGAGCTTGCGGATGCAATAAACGCAGTAGATGACACACTTAAAGTAACCGTACCTGGAGCTAAGTTTACTGCAGCAGCACAGCCTGATACTAACTATACAGTAAAGGGAACAGTAGGTGGAAACTTCAAGGCTACAGCAACACAGGTAGACAGTGGAAAGACAATAAACTTCAAGTTCAAGTGGAACGGCAAACAGACAGCAGACGGAGCGGATGCGATTGCACCAAATGACTTGAGCAAGATTACCTTTACACTCAAGTACAAGAAATCTAATAACCCTGTAAACCCAACTAACCCTGTTAATCCAACGAAGCCAGATAAGACGATTAAGGTTGTTAAGCCGGTAAAGACAGGTGATAATACTAATCTCTTGTTCTATTTGTTAATAGCGGGTGGTTCGATTGCAGGTATTGCAGGTGCAAATACCTATAGAAGAAGAGATTACAAGTAGAGTTTCTTTAATATGTGGTATTTAGCAAACGAGTATAACTTTCGTAAAAAGGATAGCAATATAGAAAGGAGTGTGTTTCTATGAAAAAAGGAAAGAGAATATTTGCTTTTATGATTTCCTTTATGACAATGTTTGCTACGATATTCAGTAATCAAGTATCTGTGCGAGCAGAAGACACAACTGGTTTAAAATTTACAAAGATTGAGGTGACAGATACAGCAGGAAATGTTAAAGCAGATCTTTTAGCTGGTGGAAAGCTTAGTTTGGAGGAGGGAAAGGATTACTACCTGAATGTAGCATACTCTGTTCCGCCTAGCTTACAATTCTCACACACTTATATGGATTTGACTTTGGGTAACGGGCTATATTACATGTCTCTGCCTGGTTCAACTTGGCAGACAGGGGCGATTAGCAGTACGGGATTTGAGCAATTGACACAGTCTCCAACTGGTAATTCCGATTCACCGTATGGGTATCCTGCGTCTACAGCTGATCCGAGTGGTACGCCTCCCACTGTTGGGAAATCAAAGTCGGGAAAGATTGCGTTCAGAAGCAAGTATTCTCTAACGAACATTGCTTCTACAAAGGAGATTCAATTTCGTTTAGATAAGGCTTATGAGAATATGGATACCAACCAGATTCTCAACAATGTCATCAAATTGAATCTGCGAACGGATAGTAGCAACTTTGTTGATTCTAAATCGTATTCGGTAAATGCTAAAGACAATCCTACTTTGGGATTTTGGCCTAATGTCAATTCAGAAGTTGTCACAAAAGGTGGTCAAACAAGTCAGTTGTCTGTAGGCACAACTGGAGCTGGTGAAGGCTTCCTTACTAAAGCAGGAAGTAGCACTACAATTGATGTTGTCTATCCGAGCGACATACAATTCGATGGATTAACAGAGGATGGAGTCTATCATATGGATGGGGTCATAGGATCCACCACAGATGATGGAACTAATAAGACAACGCGGGTGACATTCCCAGAGAATGGTCGCCTCATGGGGGATTTGGTTCTAAAACCTAAGTTTACAGTACCGAGCACATCATCACGTCCAAATGGATCAACATTCCAAGTTAAACTTAAGAATTTGAGTCAGACGGTCTGGAATGAAAATATAGGTAGAACATCTACGACTAAAGAACAAAACCTGCAAATAACAATTCTGGATGGTTCCACCCCAGAGTTGATTACCAAGGTAAACGTACGTGATACCATGCCTAACTGGGCCAAGAAAAAATATGACACGTATAACGTACGCTTTGGAGGACTGATGATTCGCAATGAGATGGGGACGGCATCTCAGCCCAAGAGTCTGGAGATGACTTTGGATAAGGATGATACAGCAATCATTCGCGGTGTCACCATTCCATATGCGACCGGAATGCATTACGGTATGTTGACGTGGACTTCTGCAGATGGTAGAAGCGGGACGATTGATCCAAATCTTCTGACACATAGCGGAGTTTCTACATTAATTAAGAATACAGACTTAGGTCTTGGAATCAACGATTCCATCAAAACCATTAAGGTAGATCTTGGAACAATTCCTGGAAAATGGAATGGAATGAAGTATGAGGACAACACCAATTACGACTTTAATTCAGAGACAAATGCTTACAACGTTAAGCCAGGTGGACGCAATTCGGCTTTCATTGATGAGAGCGCATATTACGGTTGGGAATATATGCCAGGCGGTGTCTTTGGAACCTGGAAGAAGGGAACAGATGCCGATGTCAAGAGTACCATTAAATTTTATAACACTGGGAGCACCCCTAAGGACATAAATACATATGAAGTGCTTGGTAAATCAGGCCCGCCTAAGGTCGTAAACGGAATTGGAACTATTGATAAATCTCAAATTAACGGAGGGGATAAGTTCCATATATCCGGAAAGACTAGTGATGCAAACTGGGATTGGAATCCTCTGCAAGAACCTGTCTTTTACGTTATGATGCCTGAAGGATTTAGCTACTCCAACCTAAAAGTGACAAACGGAAAACTTTCAAAGCCGACCTATGTCGGAGAGTTTACCCATGGGAGCGAGAAGGTCAAAGTGTGGAAGTACACTGTTGATATTGGACAAGAAACCAGGGGGCAATATCAGCCGGATTTCAGTTGGAAGACTTCCGAGATTAGTATGGATGTGGCAACAAATACGGACGCCAAAGTCGGCACTTATCATATCAATGACTTCCTTGGAATGACTACAAAGGACTTCAAAGATATTGGAGCTAAACTTAAGAATATGCGTTGGGATAGTGCAAATTCAACAACAGAAAAGTACACGGCTGATTTCGGCAATGCAGTTAATGGCGGGGAGCCCATGTCTTCTCTGTCAGAAAAAACAGGCATTAAAGTAAACCAAGCATATGAGGTAAAGGCAGACTCGCGTTTGATTGTTCCAAATGGTGATCAGGGTGATAAGACATATATATATGATCCTAGTACAGAGAGCACAAAAAAAGAAACGACGCCAATTTTAGATAGAGGAGGCAAAGTAACACATAGGATTATCGTACGTAATAACACGACTAAAACTGTTAAGCATACCACACTGTACGTTCCTCTGTTTTTAGAGAATAAAGATAACGGTTTAGGATATCATCCTGAAGGAAAGACTCAGTGGCCTCTAAAACTGACCGGAACGGATATGACGTCCAATTTTAAGGTTAAATACATTAAATTCAAGCCCGGCAAGAGTTATAGTCTTAACCAGGCACCAAAGCTTGGCGATTACGATGAAGTAACTGATCCTGCACATGCGGATATGGCTGTGTTTGATTCAAAGAAGGCGCTTGCGATTGGCGATGGGGGTACAATTGACTTAAATTATGAGGTCAGCAAGACTTTGCCGAGCAGATATAATGGAAAAGTTAATGTAATCTCTCCTGTTCTTGACTACGATATTGATGGTAACACTTCAACTTTAACTAGACAGTCTTCTGCAGTCGGGTTCAAGACAACATCAATGGACATTCCGGTTGAGAAGGTGTGGGTAGGTAAAGAAGGTAACGCTGCAAAGGTACACCTGTATGCAGGAGATACAGAGATTGATTCTGTGACTTTAAATGCCGGCAATAACTGGCAGCATACGTTTGCAGGACTTGATAAGTACAAAGATGGAAAGGAAATCAAGTACACAGTCAAGGAAGATGCAATTGCAAACTACAAGTCCGAGATAACCGGAGATGCAGCAAGCGGATTTACTGTAAAGAATACCAACATTGAGAAGGTGACAGTGCCTGTAGAGAAGAAATGGGTTGGAAAGAGCACAAACAAGGTAGAAGTAAAGCTACTGGCAGATGGCACAGAAAAGGAAAGTGCTGACCTGACAGCTGCTGATAATTGGAAACATGAATTCAAGAATCTGCCAAAGTATGATAGTGCGGATGGTCACGAGATTGTTTATACAATCAAGGAAGTTAAAGTAGATGGCTATAACACTGTAATAAGTGGAACAGCAAAAGATGGGTTTACAATCACAAATACCATCACTGGCAAAGTATCTATACCTGTAACCAAAAAGTGGGTAGGTAAAGAAGGTAACGCTGCAAAGGTACACCTGTATGCAGGAGATACAGAGGTTGATTCTGTGACTTTAAATGCCGGCAATAATTGGCAGCATACGTTTGCAGGACTTGATAAGTACAAAGATGGAAAGGAAATCAAGTACACAGTCAAGGAAGATGCAATTGCAAACTACAAGTCCGAGATAACGGAGATGCAGCAAGCGGATTTGTTGTTACAAATACCTGTATCGATAAGCCAAAATCTAATATACCAAGCGACAAGTCATATGGTAAGAAAATAGTCAAGAGACATAATCCTAAGACGGGCGATATGACAAATATAATACTTTATTGCACAGTGCTTTTAGCTGCTGTACTTGGACTACTGGTAGCTTTGATTAAAAAGCATAATAGATAAAGGATTATCAAAGTTTTAAACCCATAACTTTCTTTGGGGTAGAGCCTTAAATCCTATTCCACAGATTGTGGTCTAAAATGATTACAGAGATTAATTATTTCTCGAAAATGAGAATAATAATCTCTGTTTTTTATGTGGAATCAAGAAAGTATTTCATTCGAATCATTTCGTTATTTTCTTTAGTTTAACTTATCAAAATATAATAGAAGATTCTTTGTTAAGAGTATAAAGGCATCTTGTTTTAAACGCTCAAAGGGCTTATATCCATTTCCATTTCATTCCTTGAGTTAAAAAGAAAGTTATAAGCTCACAATCATTCTTGCATTGCAAACTGCACAAAGAAAAGGAAGTATAATTTTAAAATTCATTTTAGATTCATTTTTCTTGATTAAGATACAACCAATAGGAAACGCTAAATCCAAAAGAAAGAAGAAAGGTGGTGTAGATTATGAATAAAACAATTAAGATGAAGACAGCAGCAAAAATAATAGCTTTGACACTTTTCGTTACAGCTCTGGGAGCGGCAGTAGCATGTGCAAATAACTCAAGTAGCAATACTTCATCTGGGACAAATGCTGACACAAAAACTAAGCTGACTGTTGAGAAAGCTAAAGAAATAGCTCTCAAGGAATCAAATAGTGGCAAGGTTACTGGGTATGAGAAAGACGTGGATTTTGGTAGAACTGTATTTGAAATAACTATTCTGGATGGTCAAACTGAGAAGGAATATAAAGTCGATGCGAATTCAGGTAAACTATTGAAGGTCGAGGCTAAAGAGCTTAGCGCAGATCCGGAAGAAAAGATGCTCATCAATGCTAATCCTCAGAATGATCTGGATAAAGCAGAAAGTCTGGTTAAAGCAAAATATCCTAAGGCAATTATAAAGAAGGTAAAACTGGAGGTTGAAGACAACACACTTGTATATGAAGCGACAGTAATAGAAGGGGACAAGAAAATCGAAGTAAAATTTGATGCGAATACAGGGTCTTTTATAGAGGAAGATGTTGAAGGTCATGACGATTAAATAATAAATGTACGTGCCGTGCGAGAATTCGACTGGAAATTCTTGGTTATCAAATTCTTTGTGGTCTAAAATGATGAAGGATTGGTTCGTCCAGTCCTTTTTCTAGCCGAAATTTTTCATGTAAAAATGATATAATACAAAACAAGAAACTAGGAGCGAAACACATGAAATTATTAGTAATTGAAGATGAAGCCGATTTGAATAGGAGTATAGTAAAGCTATTAAAGACGCAAAAGTATAGCGTTGATGCAGCCTATGATGGTGAAGAGGCCCTGGATTATATCAGAGTCTCAAGTTACGATGTCATAATTTCAGACATTATGATGCCTAGACTTGATGGTCTTGGTGTTTTGAAATATCTTAGAAACCATAATATAAAAACTCCA
>NZ_CP016199.1:575723-587404 GCF_002243385.1 Mogibacterium pumilum
TCCAGTCTTAATGTTGACTGCCAGAGATACATTACAAGATAAAGTAACCGGTTTGGATGCAGGTGCAGATGACTATCTAGTTAAACCTTTTGAATTTGATGAACTGCTGGTAAGAATTAGAGTTCTACTTAGGCGTCAAAACAGGGAAAACCTTACAAGCACAGTGCAGTTCGGTGACTGTTGTCTTGACTTTGTAAAAAAGACGGTTACCAAAAACTCTGTTCCGATTGATCTAACATCTAAGGAATATGAACTACTAGAATGCTTAGTCAGGCATCCCAATGTTATTTTGAGCAGGGAACATATTAGAGAACACATATGGGATTTCGATTATGAGGGAGAATCCAACATCATCGATGTCTTAGTCAAAAACATTCGCAAGAAACTGCAAGATCCGTCAGTTATTCAGACTAAAAGGGGTATGGGTTATGTTTTCAAATCAAAGGAAAGAAGTTAAGCCACATTCCATTGTTTCTAGAGTGACACTTTGGTACACAGTATTTATAGCATTGATTTTCGTAGTGATGTTTGTGGCGGCATTTGCCATATCCGATACGTGGTCTAATTATATTGTCCGAACTGAACTTGAACACGAGACGATGGAGTTATCAACAGAGCTGGATGACTACGAAGCATTTGAAGATGGGATTTACTTTGCCATTTACAATCGGGATAAGACGCTAGAGAAAGGCACCCTTCCTAGAGGGTTTGATGCAAATGCACCATTTGCATCTGGTAAGCTTTCCCAATATAGTTCATCTGAATACAAATTCTATTATTTTGATGTGTATAATAGTGAAGAACAAAAATGGGTCCGTGGAATTCGTGTTATATCAGGTTTAAGCAAGGAACTGAGCTTGTTCCTATTATCTTTAGCAATATTTGCTCCAATTTCCATCATAATTATGGCCTTAGGCGGTAAAAGAATTCTGAATCGTGGATTTTTACCGATAAAGGATGTTACGCGAATGGCAGAAGATATTACAGAAAGTCGTGACTATACTAAACGTGTAGAGTACTCGTATAAACACCTATATATTGAAACTGCAAAGCTTGCCAATGTCTTTAATCACATGATCTCATCCGTTCAGACGAATTTTGATAAAGAAAGGCGGTTCAACCAAAACGTTTCGCACGAGCTCAGAACTCCGTTATCGGTCATTTTGGCTGAAAGTGAATTTGGGGGAAAATATGCCGATACTCTTCAAGCGTCCAGGGAGTCACTATCCATTATCCACCGTCAGGCGAAGCTCATGACGAGTATAACGGATCAAATTCTCGAGCTATCGAAAACACAACAATTGGATTGGTCTAATTTAGAGAGTTTGTCTCTTTCAGATTTAGTGTTTGAATATTGCGAAACTCATGAAAGGAAGTGGGAAGAATCGGATATTGCATTTGAAATTAAAGTTGAGACCGCATTATGGATTAGGGGGCATAAATTACTTTTAATAAGGATGATCGATAATCTAGTTAGCAATGCCTTAAAATTCACTGAAAGTAAAATATGGATAACATTGGAACACAGCCTTGATAAAGCTGTCCTAAAAGTGGCGGATGATGGCATTGGCATTTCGCAAGATCATTTGGCAAATATATGGGACCGATTTTATCAGGTTGAAGACTCAAGAAATAAGTCGCAAAACAGCGGAATGGGATTGGGGTTATCTTTTGTTAAAGACATCGCTGATCTTCACAGAGCGGAGCTTGATATAGTTTCAAAAAAAGGAAAAGGAAGTATTTTTATTGCTACTTTTCCGATAAATACTGATTAAAAATACAAAAAGAATCATGATTAAGTTGTAATATAAAAATAACTGCAACCAACGTAATCGTTGAGATTCCAAGACCTAAAATGCATGCGGTATTTATGAAATAGAAAGCGGTGAAGGACGACTTTCTTACAAAATATTTAAAGATCATGACGATCTATGTAATAATAAGCATAAAAAATGCAAATTAATGAAGCCTGTATTTACAATAGGTGAGTATAAGGAGTATCCATACATACAAGTGTGTAAATTGACTCTACTGGAAATTGAGAGTTATATGAAAGAACGTAAGTAATGCGTATGTTATTTGGTATAGATATTCTCATAAAATGTCTTTTCATACAGAACTTACTGTAACCTATGTTTAAAAATCAGTTTTAGAAACCGGTTTTCAAGCTTGTAACTATGGCATTATTGTTCGGTATGAGAATCGAGTGTTAACTCTGTTATTGGTGATGGCGAATTTTGAGATGGATGATATTTATTATTAACATTTGAATATAAATCCAGGAGATTAAGAAATAAAATTTATGTGGCGAAGAAAAATTATATATGATAATAGAATGCAATTAAGAAACAATGAGTTTTACCGGATAGTCTGTTGTATATTGATTTTAATCACTTTAATGAGTTTCCTGTGCGGTTGTGGTGATGTTAAGAAAGATAAATCTGCAAGAGACGATGCAAAAAAGCACAAAATGATATATGGCCTTACTATTGATGATGCGTGGTATGATGATACTAATTTAAATGATGTGTTACAGGGGTTGAAGAATTTAAAACATAAACCAACAGTGAGAATAGTTATGTCAATAGAGACAAACCCTTCTGAATATGTAAAACTTTTTAAATCTATAAAACCTTATGCAGATATTATGGCCTGCCCAGTGGATTCTTTTGAAATGAATAAATATGAAGACCGTGAAGGGTATCTTCAAAGATTTAAAACTTCTTATACATATTTGTCTAAATATGTTAATGTTTGGGAAGTTGGAAATGAAGTTAATGGAATAGAATGGATAAAACAGAAACCTGAACTTATTGTGGATAAGGTTTCTGCGGCAAATGAATTTATCAAGAGAAAAGGAAGCAAAACAGCATTGACGTTGTATTGTACCGATTCACCTCAGAGGGATATGATAGATTGGACGGAAAAAAACATTCCAACCGAATTGTCTGATTCTGTAAATTACTGTTTTGTAAGTTATTATGAAGATGATAATAAGGGTTATGAACCTAAATGGAAGAGTATATTTAAGAAACTTGGTAAAATTTTCCCATCAGCCTCTCTTGGTATAGGAGAGTGTGGCAATACCGCTGAAAGTGCAACTGAAAAAAGTAAAATCAAAATGGTAAAAAAGTATTATGGCATGCCCAAGCTCCACGAAAGGTTCGTCGGAGGATATTTTTGGTGGAACTGGGTAGAGGATTGCATACCTTGTAAAAACAACAAAATTTATGAAACTATTGATGAATATGGATTTGATTAATGCAGTTTTAATAAACAAATAGATTTCATGGTGTATATATGTTATTATGCGAATATCTGTACTATGCTGAACTATACGGACAGGTTATATAATCAGCTGAAAGTATAGATATTAATGATTATAAGGAAGGAAGGTCTGTAGTATTTATGAGAAGTAAAAAGTTTTTTAGCTTAATTTTATCTATGATAATGACATTAAGCTTTTTGTTTCAAGGTGTGGTTAACGAACCTGTATATGCGGGAGAAGTGGGTAATAATATAATTACAAGTGCATCTATCGCTAAAATTGACGGAAGCCCTATGACAGGAACAATAGCTGCATGGCAGGCGTTTCGTATTAATGTTGATTATAAATTACCAAACAATATAGTACATGAGGGTGATACGTCAACGATTATTTTACCTGCAGGGATTGTGTCCGCATCGCCGAGCACATTCCAAATTAAAGATGGTAGTAATATTGTTGCCAATGGAAAGCTGGTAGATGGTAATCCAACTAAAGTAATTCTAACATATACCAAGTATGTTGAAGGTAAATCTGACTTAGAAGGAAAGTTTTTCTTCAATGCGCAGATTGATAATAAAGTCCACAATACAGAAAAGACTATTCCCGTGGATTTAAGTAATAATGGGGAAACTGCTCATGCAGGAAACCTTAATTATAAGCCTAAGATAATTGAGCTATTACCTATTCTTAAAGCGGGATGGATGTGGAGCCAAGATAGTACGGTAGGAATTTACCAGATTAAGATTAATCAGAAGAATGAAGCATTTGTAAATGCTAAGGTTGTAGATGAACTTTTAGATTCAACTGCAAGCTACATTCCTGATAAAATGACCATTTATGAAGGTAAATGGGAATCTACCTATGGTGGAACCGGACTAGAACTGAAGGATAAAAAAGATGTAACGGAACAATATAAAGATAAAATTACATATAATGGCTCCAAATTTACACTTGATATCGGTAGTTCTCCTGGAGGTAAGGGCTTATTAATTGAATACCGCGTGAAAATACCTTATAAGCCGGTTGCCGGTGAAAAATTCAAGAATAAAGCAACTTTTACCAATAACAATAAAGATTACTCACATGGTGTTACTTATCAAATAATGGAAGCAGGTGGATCTGGAGAAGGTTATACATACTCTCTTGAAATCAATAAAAAGGATCCATCAGGTAATCCACTAAAAGGTGCTAAGTTCGATATTGTGCGTGTTCGCTCTGGACAGGTTGTAGGTAAGGTTGAAACGGATCTAAATGGATATGCCAAGATAAGTGGGTTGCTTCATGATGATTATATAATCCGTGAAACATAAGCTCCCAAGGGATATGTTTTAGCTGAAGACACGAATGTCGCTGCTACAGATTTTGATTCGACAACAAAAACAGTAAAGAAAACAATAATAGATAAAAAAGAAACCATATCCATACCTGTAACGAAGAAATGGGTAGGACCGGAAGGGACATCGGCAAAAGTCCGCCTGTTTGCAGGTAATGACGAGGTTGATTCGGTTACTTTAAATAAAGTCAATAACTGGAAGCATACGTTTGCAAATTTGGAAAAGTACAAAGATGGTAATGAGATAGTCTACACTATTAAGGAAGATGCTGTTGCAAACTACAAGACCAAGATAACAGGCGATATGGCATCCGGTTTCACAGTAACAAATACCAATGTAGAGAAGACAAAGGTTAATGTTACGAAGAAGTGGGTTGGCAAGGCAAAAGACTCTGTGAAAGTGAAGCTGATAGCAGATGGCACAGAAAAGCAGGAAGCAACACTCAGTGCGGCAACAAACTGGAAGCATGAGTTTGATAACCTACCTAAGTATGATGAGACAGATGGACACAAGGTTGTTTATACAATTAAGGAAGTGTCAATTGACGGGTACAAGTCTGTAATAAGCGGAAGTGCCGAAGATGGATATACAATTACCAATACCGAAGAAAGACCTAAAGTGCCTAATAAACCAAAATCACCAAAGACTGGTGACTCAAGTAATATCTCGTTATATGGATATATACTGATTTCTTCACTTCTGGCACTACTTGTGTTACTGGTTAAAAGAAAGAAACGAGTATAGGTACATCGTTGATAACATGGTGAAACAAAAGTATATAGAATCTGATAGCGAAATGCGATAATAACCAAATAGCGACCAATTCATTAATCACATGATGGTCGCTATTTTTATTGGGTCATCAAACTTTGATTACCCTAATTATAATAGGTATACTGCGCTGTTCTTCGTTGAGATCAAATGATGTAAAAAGTGGGTTATAGGACAAAAAGAGTTGGTGAAAACCGCTGTGGTCATTGAAATTTCAATGGCTACAGCGGTTATATCTTTTTTTAAAGAAGATACAGGATGGACAAAAAGAGTTGGTAAAAATGCTTGCAACCCTTGAAATTTAAAGGTGAATTAGGGTCATATCTTCCTTAGAAATGGTGTTCTAGGAGGATAGTAAAATGAAACGTGTTATTTGCCCTGTTTGTGGAAATATTTGTATAAAATATGGGAAGAATAAGTCAGGATCACAAAGGTGGCTTTGTAAGAAATGCAAGTCAATAAACACACCTAAAATAGATAATCTAACCAAGCAGCTTAATATATTTCTTAAGTGGCTTTTTAGCAAAGATATTCAAAAGGATATGCCTGGAGGTGGTCGTACCTTTAGGAGAAAAACCTACAAATTTTGGGATATATGGACATTACCGCCAGTTGTAGAAGAACAGCATTCAGTAGTGTTCGTAGATGGAATTTATCTATGCCGCAATGCCTGTGTTTTAATTTGCTGTGACAGAAATAATGTGCTTGGTTGGTACTTATGCCGCTATGAGCATGCAAATGCATGGATCTCATTAATGTCCAGGATTACTGAGCCTGCACTTGTAGTTTCGGATGGAGGAAAAGGATTTCATAAGGCTTTAAAAAAGGTATGGCCTCATGCAAAGCACCAGAGATGCCTTTTTCATGTGTTTTCTCAAGTAAGAAGATATACTACAACAAGACCTAAAACCCTTGCTGGGGCTGAGTTATATGCTCTTGCTAAAAGACTACTCCACCTAGAAACTAGATCTGAAGCAGATAAATGGGTAGATGAATTCTTAGATTGGATGAGAAGACACAACAAGTTTCTGAGTCAAAGGTCACTAGATGAAAACGGCAACTGGAGAGCAACGCATGAAAGACTTTTAAAGGCACAGAGATCTCTTTCTAGGTTGGTAAAAGAAGGCACTCTATTTACTTACTTGGATGAAGATTTAATAGCTGAGATAGGTAAGGTTCCATCTACAAATAACCAGATAGAAGGCGGTATAAATGCAAGGCTAAGAGCCTTGCTAAGGAATCACCGTGGACTATCTGTTGAAAGAAGAATAAAAGCGGTCTTTTGGTGGTGCTATGTGCACTCACCAAGACCGCTTTCCGTGTCTAAACTATTAAAAGTAATGCCAACGGACAAAAGTATTGCAGCGATATACCAGAAGATTTCAGAGTTAGATAAACGCACTTAATCTATCCCTACATGGGGAGATGCGGTGGTCTGGGGAGAGCTGCATAAGTCATCTGAATTTCAGAATTATTGGGATTAGTCACCAACTCTTTTTGTCCTATAACCCTAAAAAGTAATTAATTACTAGAAAGTTGTCCGAATTATCAGATAACTTGTTTTTATGAATTCGCATTGTTACCTTATCTTTTCGTCATGCGAGTGATATTATTAACATTAGCAGGTTGATATTCAGCCTTGGTACGATATGTACACTATGTATGAGAAAAGAAAGAACAAAAATTCAAAGATAGAATTAAGATAATAATCAATTTATAAAAGGCAGAAAGGTAAAAGCTAATGAGTAAAAGAGGCGAGTTTTCAGTAGAACTTAAACACAACGGACACAATTGTGCGCAAGCAATTGCTTGCACATATGCGGATTGTGTTGGAGCGGATAAAGATATGCTGTATTCTATAGGACAAGGCTTCGGTGGCGGACTCGGAGGTATGGAAGGTCACTGTGGATGTCTATCCGGGGCAGCTATGATTTTAAGTCTAAAGAATGATAATAAAGCAAAGACTGCAGGTGAGATTCGCAATTTGACTAAAGCTTTTAAGGATCGTAATTCGACGGTGGTCTGCAAGACACTTAAGGGAATTGATGGTGGTAAAGCTCTCCGTAGTTGTGATGACTGCGTAAGAGATGTATGCGAGTTTATCGAGCAATTTCTGGATATAAAGTAAGGAGTAGAGTATGAATTAGCTAATGAGCTAATCATACAAGTTATTATGGCGTATATAGAGATGAGACATTGCTACAAGCGATATACGGCCGGAGAAGTTGAAGTCATAGCCAATAACGATATCAATTTCGAAATCAACAAGGGTGAGCTGGTAATAATTCTTGGTGCGTCCGGTGCCGGTAAATCCACGATTCTCAATATTCTCGGCGGCATGGATACAGTCAGCGAGGGAGTCATACACCATCAAAGTGAGCGGCATTTCCGAGATGTATGCAGGTCATTATATATTTTTAAGTGACGATTACTATGCGAAAGTGTGGGGCAAGACTCCTGCTGCAAATGCATACATGGTAAAGATTAATGATGGATACCGGCATTAAAACTATTAGAGAGCAAGTGAAAAGAGGCACTACATATAGATGTTTTTGGAAAAAATAATGCAAATGTAGAAATTTTATGCGAACTCACAACAGATGAGCTCGTTTTATTGTTTTAATAAACAAAAATTGCCCAGACATCAAACAAACAATTGTAATAAACATACAAAAATACATGATAATGCATTGACAAAGCGAAACAAACAGATAGAATATACGTAAACATAAATAAGATTTTAGTGATCGACAAATAATCTTGATTAAGGAGGGAAATGATATGGTAAGTGCAACATTTGGTTTAATAATTTCGGGAGGATGTATGGTCTTATCTTATAGTTTAATCAAGATGGTATATAACAGAAGTAAATATGGTAGAGCATTCCACTAGGAATCATACCATCGACAACATTTTCTCTATATTCCTAAAATGTGAGGAGCGAGCTGAGGGTGCTCGCTCCTCACATTTTTCATATCTTTAAATGATTCGAAAGTGATTCTTAAATAGATTTTCAAAAAAATAAATATGAAAAATTGCAAAAACCTCTTTACAAAGTTAGACGCCTCTAATATAATAACAACTAGTTAGAGATAACTAACAACAAACAGTATATAATTACCAGGAGGTGTTTACATGTTCGTAGTGTATTGGAGTGCTACAGGCAATACTGAAGCGATGGCCAACGCTGTTGGCGAAGGTATCGGTGCTGATGCTAAAGTTGTGTCTGTATCTGAGATAAGCGTTGCAGATGTAAAGGCTGAAGACAAACTTGCTCTAGGATGCCCTGCTATGGGTGCAGAGGTGCTGGAAGAGGAAGAGTTTGAACCGTTCATCGAGGAACTGGAAGGTTGTTGTTCAGGTAAGAAGATTGTTCTATTCGGATCGTACGATTGGGGCGATGGCGAGTGGATGCGTTCTTGGAAGGAACGTATGGAAGGTGCCGGTGCTGTAATTGTAGAAGAACCGGTGATTTGTAACAATGAACCTGACGATGAAGGAATAGCACAGTGCAAGGCTCTTGGAGAAGCATTGGTAAACGCTTAGTAATATCTAAAGCGGATGAATGTGATCAAAGAAGCAGTATTCAAAGAATCGTACAGATAATGCAAATATACATGTAAATATATGATTGTATTTAACAATCATAAGCAAATTAATCCAAGACCATAATAATCATACTTTCAACCTACATATTTAAGTCATTTTGTTAATCGCCAAAAGTCGGAGGCTCATGCCTCTGGCTTTTGGTTTATGCGATATTAATGTTTTAGTACAATCTTATAACGCGTTCGCTTTACTCAAAATTATCACTCAAAAATCTTGCGTAATATGTTCTCAATCGAAGCAGATGCTGTATTTATGAAAACTATATTAATAAACAATGAATAAGGGCAGAAGTACACTTAGAAGATTGTGTAAATATGGAATTATCGGTAGTAGTGTACTATCTTGTTATATTACATTTGTGGATGCACCTGCGATATACATATGTCATTAGAGCTAAACTAAGTAATTGAACTATGATGGACATAATGCTTCCCTCAAGACCGAACCCCGTATCGTAAGCAAAGCTACCTCTGGAAGAATTTTGATCTAATACAAATATTGAATATGATGGCAGTGAGCCACTATTAGGAAGCCCCAGCAATATGTTCTGTGTGAAGTTCCAGGTAGCGTGGCATCCCATAGCCATCCAAAGGCTGTCAAAATAGTGAATTATCGCACCAAATACAAGACCTGATATAACGAGATCTACCATCGGAAGAAAGGAAACATGATCATTTCCAAGATGAAGGACCATAAAAACTACCGCAGTAATTACCGTTGGCGCCCACGGATGATGGTACTTATATGTAAGCCTCTGATACATGAAACCGCGGCAGGCAAGTTCTTCTGCTGAAGACTGAATGAACACAACTATAAACATTAGTATAATAGGAAAGAACTCAAACTTGTCGAAGCTGAGTTTTATATCTCCGTGAAGGTATGCAGTAAGAGCACAAGTACCATTCATGAGAACTCCAAGGCCAAATCCTACAATTAGGTTTTTGAATGTGTTGCCGCCATTTTTATACTTTACTTTATCCAGTATAAAGCGATTTTTTTTGATGATTACAATTGTTAATATGAAGACTAACCACATAGCCCAAAAAGAGAAATATAGGTTAAATGTCTTAGTGTAGCTGGTGCTGAATAACGTACCGTTTATAGAGGTCATCGGCATAAATTCGCTCAATACTATGAGCATAAATGTTAGGATGGAAATCCATATTGCATTATCTCTAAACCCATACTTCTTGATGTTTTTATCTGTCGTCATAGTTGTTATACTTCCTTTAAAATTAAATTTTTATAGATAAATACCATGTGTTTTAATAACATAAAATCAATAAATTATATCATATTTAGTTGTGTAAGCGTTGTATATCAAAATGTGCAGCTAAGTGAAAAATAATTCATGCAAATAGTTTTGCACAACTGATTATAAAGTAGTATAATCTAAATGAAACGGATGCAACTGATTGATGCATTTGAGATTAACAAAATACATAAAGGGGGATAAATATTATGGCAAATAAGAAGTACGCAGGAACACAGACAGAGAAGAATCTAGAAACAGCTTTTGCTGGTGAGTCGATGGCTCGTAACAAGTATACATATTTTGCATCAAAGGCAAAGAAAGAAGGATTTGAGCAGATTGCTGCACTATTCCTCAAGACAGCTGAAAACGAGAAAGAGCATGCAAAGCTATGGTACAAAGAGCTTAACGATGGTGTAGGTAATACTGCATTTAATCTTGAGGATGCTGCTAATGGCGAAAACTACGAGTGGACAGACATGTATGAAGGTTTCGCAAAGACTGCCGAGGAAGAAGGTTTCCCAGAGTTAGCAGCTAGATTCCGTCTAGTAGGTGAAGTTGAGAAACACCACGAAGAGAGATACCGTGCACTTCTCAAGAATGTAGAAATGAAGGAAGTATTCGAGAAAAGCGAAGTTAAGGTATGGGAGTGTCGAAACTGTGGACATATCTGTGTAGGAACTAAGGCTCCTGAAGTATGTCCAGTTTGCGCTCACCCACAGTCATTCTTCGAAGTTCACGAAGAAAACTATTAAGGAGATAGTCCATACGGCTTATTCGGGCTTCGGTTTACCGAAGCCTTTTTTATTTGACTTATTCTATAGAGTTTAAAGTTTGACAACATACAATAGAAGAGTATACTTTTCTAAAATACTTCGATATAGTGAAAAGAACAATTGAAATTAACCTAGTGAGGCAAGTATATGATTGAAGTACGTGAAATAAGAAAAGAATACAAGATAGGTGATTTTATTCAAAAAGCACTGGATGGAATTTCAGTAGCTTTTAGAGATAATGAATTTGTAGCTGTTCTGGGACCCTCTGGATCAGGAAAAACCACACTGTTAAATATTTTGGGTGGACTTGATACTGCCAACTCAGGAGAGATAGTTATTAATGGTGTTTCGACTAAAGAGTATAACTCGGCAGATTGGGATAAGTATAGAAACCATAGAATAGGATTCGTTTTTCAGAGCTACAACTTAATTCCTCATCAAACAGTAAGATCAAATGTTGAACTTGCGATGACTCTATCTGGTGTAAAAATAGAAGAGAGACGATTGAGAGCTGAGAAGGTTATTGAGGAAGTGGGACTAAACGGACATGAAGATAAGAGACCGAGTCAACTTTCTGGTGGGCAGATGCAAAGGGTTGCAATTGCGAGGGCATTAGTTAATAATCCTGAGATTGTTTTGGCAGATGAACCTACCGGTGCCCTTGATACTGA
>NZ_CP016199.1:587429-606240 GCF_002243385.1 Mogibacterium pumilum
CCTTGATACTGAGACTGGGATTCAGGTTATGAAACTACTTCAAGAAATAGCCAAAGATAGATTAGTTATCATGGTTACGCATAATCCGGTATTGGCTGACCAATATGCGAATAGAATTATCACACTTAAAGATGGTCAGATACGCAAAGATAATAATCCTGTCACAGCAGAAGAGATTAAAGCAAATGAACTATCGAAAGGCTACTATAAAGATACAAGCGGTGGCTGCTATAAAGATACTGGGGGGAAAACATCAATGGGTTTCCGAACAGCACTTTCCTTATCTTTCTCAAACTTAATGAGCAAGAAAGGAAGAACCTTGCTTACTGCATTTGCAGGTTCGATAGGGATTATCGGAATAGCCTCTATACTAGCCTTATCTAATGGTGTAAATAAGTATATTGCCAAAGTCGAGGAAGATACATTATCTTCATATCCTCTTACTATATCCCGAAATGCGGCAGATATATCAAGCATGTTTTCAGGCATGGGTGGAAAATCTAAGGAGAAAAAGAGTTCGAGTCCTAACAACAAGGGGACTGATACTGTAAAAGTTGAGAATACGATAGATGAAACGGAATCAAATTCATCATCTGGAGGAGCTAACAGTTCAGAAGGGAGCAATAACGGCAGTAGTGCAGCTAAATCTGAAAGCAAGGAAATAAAGCAGGATGCAGTACTTGGGTCGGTATTTGGCAGTACTCGTCATAATGATCTGGTTGCTTTTAAAAAATTCTTGGATACAAAAGGTAATCCCGTTAGAGAAAATGCAGCTGTTATCACATATAATTACGGTATAACACCACTAATTTATCAGAAGAAAGATGGTATGGCTTCTATTCAGGTCAATACCTCAAATGACATGGATGTAAACTACGAGAGCTTTGGTATTCAAAATGTATCTCGGACAGGATTTTACGAAATGGTTGATAACGAGAAGCTTCTACGAGAGCAGTATAATGTAGTAGTGGGCAAATGGCCAAAGACATATGATGAGGCTGTACTCGTGCTAAATAAAGATGGTTCAATACCTGACTACAGCCTATATCAATTAGGATACTATGACCGCAAAGCATATAATGATGCAGTTATAAACTATCGGAAGACAGGTCGGCTTGAACTAGAGCAACAGAAACGCAAGCCATTTAGATATAAGGATGCCTTAAGTCTAAAATATAGTGTAATATCACCAGGCGAAGTGTATTCATACAACATAGCGAGCGGCACATGGATCGATCAATCTAAAAGTGAGTCTTTTATGGATGGTCAACTGGATAATGGGATTGAACTCAAAGTCGTGGGAATTATTAAGCCTAACGGCAAATCGAGGACAAGTGCATTACAGCCTGGTATAGGATATCTGCCATCCTTAACTTCTAAAGTTATTGATAGAATGAAGGATGCAGATATAGTCAAGCAGCAACTGGCAAACCCTGATGTAGATGTATTTACAGGCAAAACCTTTGCTTCGCTGAAGGAATCAAACGAAGCATCTTTTGATATGAGTAAACTTTTCAGCGTGAATAGGGCAATGCTTGCAAGTGCATTCAAATTTGATGCGACTAAACTCAGAAGCTTATTTGGCAGTAGTACATTGTCAAATCTGGATTATGCAAAAGCCATGTCAGATATAGATATGACGAGCATGACGCAGGGTATGATGAGTAGCATTATACAAGAATTTGCAGGATTTCCATTATATCTGCAACAGCAAGGCATCACTCTTTCTCCGGAAGATCAAGCGATGGTTGCAAACGAGACAAGCCAATTAGTGGCAACCCTCCTTGCCGGTTATCCGGCATATGCAAATGACTATGCGACAAAACATCCCGGGGCGACACAAAATGAAATAGTAACATCTTATCTATCTAGTAACGAGGTTAGGTCAGCTGTATCTAATACTGCAACTAGGATTGCTCAAAAACTTGGAAATAGTGATTTTAAGACTAAAATAGAAAATGCGCTGAATAACTATATGCAAAGTAGGATGACCCAAATTATGGTTAAATTCATGAATCAGGTGATGACTGCAATGGAGAGGAATTTGAGTTCGCAACTTAGAAATGCCGCAGTAATGAATGGACAGATGCTTGGGACACTAAAAGATGCATTTAGTGTGAACCCTACGACATTTGCTAAAGCTTTTTCATTAAATATGGATCAATCACAGATGGCAGCATTGTTCTCACAGTTTATGAATACCCGCTTGGTGACTTATGAATCTAATCTCAAAAAGATGGGATACGCCGATAAGTCTAGCCCCGAGTCTATATCAATATATTCAAGTAACTTTGAACAAAAGGATAAGATTATTGCCGGTATTGACAGCTATAATACGCGCATGAAGAAGATAGGAAGCAAGTCGCGTGTGATAACGTATTCAGATATCATGGGCGCAATAATGTCATCTGTTACGGATATTGTAAACATGATAAGTTATGTGTTGGTTGCATTTGTTAGTGTATCACTGGTTGTCAGTTCGATAATGATTGGAATTATTACATATATTTCAGTGCTCGAACGAAGAAAAGAAATTGGAATCCTGCGTGCAATGGGGGCTTCAAAGCGTAATATTGCAAATATATTTAACGCTGAAACATTCATAGAGGGCATGATGTCGGGCGTGTTTGCAATACTGTTCGTATATCTTGTGAGCATCCCTATTAACTTCATAGTGCTCTCTAAATTCAATGTAGATCATATAATGAATCTGCCTGTTAGCGCCGCACTGGTGTTGATTGGAATTTCAGTTTTATTAACGTATATATCCGGTTTAATCCCATCTAAATCAGCGGCTAAGCGCAATCCTGTTGAAGCATTGCGAAGTGAATAGTTGAATTTGTAAATTGAATTACATATAAGAAGCGTTGCACATAGTAAAGAATATATTTATAATGAATGATAGTATTATAAGATGATCAATGGTTTGGAGGTTAGATATGGCAGGCTACAGGAAAAGAACAGTCATATTGGTTATCAGCTTAATCGCTTTAATTGGTCTTGTTGGATGCGGACCGTCAGGTAATAAGCAGGATAGCAACAAAAAGTTAACCAAAGAAGAAAAAATTGATAAAGGATTAGATGCCTTTTACAATATGAGGAATGGAAAAATTCATATAGATACGAATCTTCACTATGTTAACAATAAGATTGAGAATGAACAGGAAAGAGAAAAAGATCTTAATAATACAGTTGATGGATCTTTCGAAATGGGTCCTTTGTTGTTTCGTGGTAAGATAAAACAATCCATTCGTGGTAAGATAAAGCAAGTTAAAGGTAGTATGGAGTACTATGGAACTGACTTGGAAGAGTATAGAAAAGAAGACAAAGATAAGGAGTGGAAACAGAAAATGTATGCAGGCAATCGATATAGGTTGCCAGTGGGATTCAACAAAGAATTAATTGATATTCTAAGGACAAAGAAAAAAGATATTACTATTATTCAGAATAAAAACAGTTATACGCTTCACTTCGAGACAGATGACTTGAAGTTCTTAAGTGCAAATAGCGATATTTTATTTGGTGCAGCATACACTACGTTTTATGTTAACGATTTAGATGAAAGTGGAAAAGCAACTGTTGATTTAACTGTTTCAAAGGATGGATCTAAACCAATATCGATTAAGTATTCCGGTAATACTGTGAGCAGCCTTGGCAGCAAAAAATTCAAAAGTACAGTTAAATATTCAAAACAGGATACAGGAGTGCGTGTTAACAGACCAAAAGGCATTGACAAGGCTAAAGGTGTTTAAAGGAGGGGCAATAGAATGAGAAAGAAACGAAATATAGTTTTGATAGTGCTCGCCATGATTATGATTCTATCCCTACCAGCTTGTGGCCAGGGCAGTGGCGATGTTAAAACATTTGTTAAAAAGATAAAAAAGGTAAAAAGTCTAGAATATGAGACGATTTCCTATAGAAGGTACTTGGCTTCTAATGGAGAAGATAGAATTCTCAAGGGAGAAACCCATATTAGACATGGTAAAATACAGCTTGACCCACAGATGTTCAGTGAGTATTATATGGATTCTTCTAGTCAATCTTATGATGCAGATGGTATTGATAAGAAACTATTAAAGCTTGGAAGCATTGACTTCTTGAATCGGGGTTGTAAGGTTTATTCCCCAAAATCAAAAGAGGTTTATGTGGGAACAAAGTTAGCATCTAGAAACTCTGAGTGGGAATGGAAGAAAACAAAGGAAATAGGTAGTCCTGAATTAGGCATCAAAACGTCATTCTTAAATGTGTATGAACATTATGCAGACAAGTTTAAACAGACAGAGGACGATAACTACTTCTACCTAGATTATAAAGGAGATGCGACTAAAAACCTTGACCAAATTGGTAAGATGCAGAGAGCAATTATACCTGAAAGCAATTTATTCACAAAGGGTAAGAAATCAATACAGTCATGTAAGCTGGAGATTCATCTAGTAATGAGGAAGGGAAAAGGTGGTCCAACTCCATGTGAAACTAAGATTAAGATTACTACTAAGTTAAAAGATGCTTCTTCTGGAATTACAGTTGACAACGAGGATAATTTCCAGGCTTTCTATCGCGATATCAATGAAGTGAAGGAAATCAAGAAGCCTTACGGATTTGATGTGAGTAAAGTAAAGAAGCCTAGTATGTAGAAAAACCTGAATACTTGTTATCAGAAAACAAGAAATTAAAGCCTGCGGAAGTGATATATTCCCTATTTACTTGATAAATAGTAAGGAGGGGTCATATTAGGGATGCGGGCTTTTTGTGTGGGAAACTTTGGGAATGCAATATGGAATAAGTATGCTAAAAAATTCCAAGAAAAAACAAGGATGGACATGAGTATGCATTTTCCGAAGGACCAATTGCATTCCATGATCCTTGGGATAGGCAAAGATTTTCAGCATAGTAAGTATCTGATATTTTGCAAAATCTTTTTCCGCTAACCTTCACAGTTCATCGAGGATTATCGAGTACAATGTAGCCATAATTCATTGGAGATATAAAGATATTTGGAGGATATAGATGAAAATTTACGAAGGACTAAAGCTTAGAAGGAGCTACTACCAACTTAACAAAGAACTGCCGGTGAGTACGGATGAGATTCATGCACTTATAAATGAAGTAACGGAGCTAGTGCCTGATGCGTTTAACATGAAAAGTGCACGCGTAGTGGTTGCGCTTGGTGATAAACAGGATGATCTGTGGAACGGTATTTATGATGTGTTTGACGGCAAAGTTGCAAGAGAGAAGGTCGATGGATTTAAGGCTGCGGCAGGGACTATTCTGTATTTCTACGATGAAGATGTAGTGCGTGGATTACAAGAGAAGTTTGCAGTATATGCTGAGAATTTTCCAGTATGGGCGAATCAGGCAAATGGCATGCTTCAGATTAATATCTGGAGCGCTTTGCGTGAACTCGGTGTTGGTGCGAATATTCAGCACTATAATCCAGTGATTGATGATTTTGTGCACGATATGTTCGGACTGCCAGAGAACTGGAAGCTAGTCGCACAGATGCCGTTTGGTGGAATAGTGATAGAACCAGCGTCAAAGGATAAAGAGAATATAGCTGAAAGAGTTAAGTTATATGAATAGGTAACTTAAATATGAATCCATTAGAGTAAAAGGAACCACGGGAATCGCTCTGTGATTCCTTTTTTTAGGCCTAAACATAAGAGAAATTACGAGAATTAAAATAAGCTCATGGATAAAACGAGTTGGTAAAAAAAGTTAGTGCTCTTGAAAATTCAATACTAATGGCAGTTATTTTTTAATAAAAAATAATGTTGACAAGTATATCAAACCACGATATACTTGATATATCGAGATGCGATATATCAAAACCTGATATAGGAGGAGCGAATGGATTCAAAATTACAAAGGGTATACGTTCCAATGTCTGAGACAGCCTTTTACATACTTTTCTGTTTACAGAAGCCGAAGCACGGATACGGCATCGGACAAGCAGTCAAAGATATGACAAAAGGGGAAGTCAATATCAGTCCTGGAACGATGTATGGGACACTTTCTAAGATGGAAAAAGATGGGCTAATTCGATTCGTGAGTGAAGTTGAAAAGCGTAAGATTTATGAGATTACGGGACTAGGCAGTGAAATTCTTGCTATAGAAATAAAACGTATCAAGAGGATTTATATTAACAGTATAGGGGGTGAATATAATGAGTAAAAGACAAACGAAGATTAGATTCTTCACAATAGCGGACTTTAATGAGGAACAGGCGTGGCTTGAAAAGCAACACAAGAAGGGATGGAAACTTGTTAAGGTAAGTATGCCATGTTTTTTTACGTTCAAAGAATGCGAACCTCAGGACGTTTCATATAGGCTTGAGTTTAAGAATAACATAGTGTCTGACGATTACTTGCAAATGTACGAGGACTATGGTTGGGAATATATAGGTTCATCTTTAGGTTGGAATTATTTCAAAAAAACCGTGAATATAGAGGATGTTGACGGAGAAAATGAAATATTTTCCGATGACGAGTCTAAACTTAATATGATAGACAGGATTATCAAGATGAGACTGATTCCAATATTTGTAGCATTGATTCCGGCTTTATTTTTGATTTTAAGAAGCATGATGACGGAGACAGTATTTGGGCTTGAATCTCCTAGGGGTATTGCAAGTATTATAATCATATTCTTAGCCTTAATTGATATCTACTTGATTGTGTATTGCTGGACCAAGCTCAAAAAACTTAGAAATAATCTGTAGTTAAGTCAAAGCTTGATAGTTGCTTACAACATACATAAAAAGTATTAAAAAGCATACAGTTAAGATATGTATCTGAAAATGTATGCTTTCTATATATTATTAATCGCTTAATGATTGTTAGGATAAATGGTGTATATAGCATTGATTTTACTGAGATAAACTAAAGTTAAATTAGTATTAACCGTATAAATCATAGCTAAACAAGCACCTTTCCCTTCATATCCTTTGGAACAACGATGCCCATTAGCGTCAGAAGCGTTGGAGCGATGTCTGCCAGCTTGCCGTGAGGTATCTTGAAGGCTTTTGACTCATTTGCGATATGGCACAGTGGAACTGGTGATAGCGAATGCTTCGTAACCACATTGTCCTTGTCATCTAGCATGTAGTCGGCATTTCCATGATCGGCTGTGAGTAGGATCTGACCATCCTTAGCCAGAACACTGTCCACAATCTGCTGCACGAGTCCATCTAGCGTTTCTATAGCGCTTACCGCTGCATCGAAAACACCTGTATGACCTACCATGTCAGGGTTTGCGAAGTTAAGTATAATGAGATCATACTTATCCGAGTCTATCGCTTCCAGAACCTTTTCAGTCAGTAATGGCGCACTCATCTCTGGCTGAAGGTCGTAAGTTGCAACCTTCGGAGATGGAATCAAGATGCGGTCTTCGCCTTTAACTGGATCTTCGACACCACCGTTAAAGAAGAATGTCACATGTGCGTACTTCTCGGTCTCAGCTATGCGGAGTTGAGTTAGACCTGCGGCAGACACCACTCTTCCGAGAGTCGGTTCAACGACTTCTGGTGGAAAAGCGACTTTTACATTAGGCATCGACGCATCGTACTCAGCCATGCACACGTATACGAGATTCGACAGAGTTTTCTTTCTTGCAAATCCATCAAAATCAGGATCTACGATAGCACGAGTTATCTCGCGTGCACGGTCAGGTCTATAGTTGATGAAGATGACCGAGTCACCGTCTTTGATAGGTGTATCATCTACGATCGTTGGGAGCACGAATTCGTCTGACTCGTCCTTATCGTATGATATCTGAATCGCTTCGGCTGCAGAAGCTGTCTTGACGCCTTCAGAAAGGGTAAGTGCATCATACGCAAGCTCGAGCCGCTCCCAGCGCTTATCTCTATCCATAGCATAGAAACGACCAGAGATAACTCCGATTCTCCCTAGTCCAAGCTCGGAGAACTTCGCCTCAAGAGCACTTAGATAAGTCATAGCACTGCGAGGCGGTACGTCGCGGCCATCGAGGAAGCAGTGAACCACTACATCCTTGATATTTGAACGCTTTGCCAGCTCAAGAACTGCGTATAGGTGCTCTAGCTTGCTATGCACACCTCCGTCAGAACAGAGTCCCATTATGTGAAGGGTGTGGTCTGAAGCTGCATTTTCCATAGCTTCAAGCAGCACCTTGTTGTTGTAAAATTCGCCAGTACTAATTGACCTATTGATGCGCGGAAGGTCCTGAAGCACCACATTTCCAGCGCCTATATTCGTGTGTCCAACCTCTGAGTTGCCGATCTGCCCATCAGGAAGTCCGACAAATTCACCGCTCGCCTCCAGTGTGATGAACGGGTATTTTGCAAAAAGTGCATCGAGATGGGGTTTTTTAGCGGCAGCAATCGCATTACCGTGAGATTCCTCACGGATTCCGTAACCGTCGAGAATCATCAGCATTGTTGGTCTATGTTTAATCATTGCTATCCTCCTATATATCCAAGTATACACAAGACCAGTCGTTATTTCTAGAAGATACAGTGATGATTAGGAGGCAAAAGTCATGATAAAAATGCGCATTTTCGGTACTACGTGGGGTTTTCACGTGATAACAAACATCATATAATAGTAGCATCATTATTTTAAGGAGAACGGAAGATGGCAGACGTCAGATTTACACCTGATCAGCAGATGGCAATTGATACTATCGACAAAAGCATTCTCGTATCAGCCGCAGCTGGCTCCGGCAAGACGGCGGTGCTCGTTGAGCGTATCATAAATATCATAGTTCAGGGCAAGGCGGATGTTGACCGCATGCTTGTGGTGACATTTACCAATGCCGCGGCATCTGAGATGAGGCTCAAACTGACCAAGGCAATCAACAAAGCAATCAAGGCGTCAAAGAGTTCTGATCCCGAGAGAGCGGAGAAGCTGAGGCAGCAACTCGGTAAGATGTATAGGTCGTATATATCGACTGTACATAGTTTCTGTAACCGCGTTATCAAGGAGTTTTTCTACCTAACTGATCTCGAGCCGAACTTCAAGATATGCGATAGTCTCAAAGCTGAAATTATGAAGATGGAGGCCATTGAAGAAGTATTCGAGCGTGGGTTCGAGCAGGATGATTTTATAGAGAATTGCTCGTTCCGTGAGTTTCTTGATCGCTATAGCAAGGAGCGCGATGATAAGGCTCTTATGCAAGAGCTAGTCAAAGCGTATGCGGATCTCAGAAGTATGCCAGATTACTTCGAATGGGCTGAACGCATGGCGGAGAAGCTACGCTTGCCAGAGAGCGGGGATTACCGTGAAAGCGAGATGTTCCAAGAACTCTGGGCTGAAGCAGGTAAGGTCGTGGATGATGCACTCCACGAAGCTCTTGGACTGCACGAATATTTAACTAGTCTAAATATGCCTAATACAGCAGCGAAGCTCGATTCAGAAATAGAGGCTTTTCAGACTCTAGCTGAGGCAATGAAAACTGCGAGAGATAGCGATATATCTTTCTATGAGGCGGAAGATGCCGTAGGGGAAGTGTTTAGAAATAAGATTTTCGGTACTTTCTCATATGGAGCAGGAGAAAAGCAAGATTACGAATCAGTCTCTGCCTACTGTAAGCCTCGAAGAGAATCGTACAAGAAGAACTTCCAGAACTTCTTTAAAGAGTACAATTTTGCAGCTATTAAGACTCTATTTGAGGAACAGGCGGAGACATACAAGTATACGATATATTATCTGGCGTTGCTCAAGGAGTTTGAATGCATTTATAATGCTAAGAAGCGAGAGCAAGGTGTAATTGACTACGGTGATATGGAACATATCACAGCGAACATTTTAAAGCATGAAGAGGCGAGAAAAGCGCTTCGAGAACGTTTTGAGTTTATATTTGTAGACGAGTATCAGGACGTGAATACCCTGCAGGAATTTTTAATCGGCAGTGTAGCGCGCGAAGACAACGTGTTCAAAGTAGGAGATGTAAAGCAGAGCATCTACAAGTTTAGACAGGCAGATCCACATATATTTGAGGAGACATCTAGAGCATATAAAGACGAGCACAATGACCACGCAATTCAGATAAATCTCAATAAGAATTTTCGTAGTAACGGGGCAACAATCGACTACATTAACTATGTATTCCAAGACTTGATGGATGGCTATGACGATGACGAGAAGTTATATCAGGGTCTTGCAGCACATCCTGACTACAACTTGAAACCAGAAGTACACTTGCTATTAACGGAAGTGGATGAATCTACCGATGGGGAAAGTTCAGATACAGACCATACATCTCAAGGTTCACAGATTGTTGATATAGAAGGGTCAATAGATAATGCTTTAGAGGAGTCTGTTGAAGAAATCAAAGCTCTATCCAAAGCAGAGATTGAAGCGATACACGTTGCAGATATTGTCAGCGGAATAATCGGTAAAGAATTCTATGATAGTAAGAGTGGCAAGGTTAGAAGAGCCACACCTAGAGATATAGCCATATTGCTCCGCTCTACCAAGAATAAATCAGATATGTATTACAAGTCTCTGATGAGCAAGAGCATCCCGTCCCACATCTCTGATGATGGTGGCTATTTTGACACGGTTGAAGTTGCTGTTGCGATGGCAATACTTAAAGTCGTGGATAACCTGCATCAAGATATTCCGCTTATTTCAGTGCTCAGATCGGAGGTGTTCGGGTTTACTCCAGAGCAGCTCGCTGAAGTGAGAGCTTTTGCAAAGGAGAAGCAGATAGCGGAAACAAAGGAAGCAGAGGGAGATGTGCAGTACCGCAGGCAGTCGTACTGTGACGCTCTCCTCGAATACAGTGCAAATGGCAGTGACGATAAGCTTAAGTCTCGAGTAAACGCAGCCTTTTCGACCATCGAGAAGTGGCGAGCTCACAGCAAGATGATGCAGCTGGATGATTATATTTGGTATTTGCTAGAAGATTCCAATTATTATATGTTTGCAGGCGCAATGTACGGCGGCAGGCAGAGGCAGGCGAATCTAAGAGCACTAGTCGGGAGGGCTGGAGCTTTTAGGATGTCTAGTATTGCCTCGCTCAGCAGCTACATCAGCTATCTTGAGGTGCTCAGAACCAAGAATGTTGAGATGGGACAGCCGTCTATGGTCAGTGAAGAAGATGATGTAGTTAGGATAATGACCATTCATAAGAGTAAGGGGCTCGAGTTCCCGTTCGTAATCGTGGCAGGTATGGGTAACCAGCTCAATTACTCATCTGGCATCAAAGGCTTCCAGTTCGACAATGAGCTTGGAATCGCTTTGGCGTACGTTAACCCAGATGAGCATTACTGGCGCAGGACACTTATGCAGAAGAAGATAACTGCCAAGATTCGTGAGGATGAATATCATGAACAGCTTAGGGTTCTATACGTTGCGATGACCCGTGCTAGAGAGAAGTTATATCTTATCGGATGTGAGAAGACGGAAGATTTCGTTCTTGACGATAATCGTTCTAGAACTAGCTATTTCAGGATTATGGGAAAGCTGTGTGATTCTGAGAAATACAATGAATACACAGCAAACGATATGCATGAAGTCAAGATGCCGTCGCTTCCGCGTAGGGTAAATAACTTCTTAATCACAGACAAGCTTCCGATGGATATTGAGCTGAGTGAGGAATATGAAGAGGTTAAGAGGCGACTCGATTATAAGTATGCATATAAGGACGATCTATCTACTAAAGCGAAATACTCTGTCAGTGAGATTAACAAGGAAGCGAAGGAGAAATCGGTTTATAGAGGTAAAATCGAAAATAGGAACGCCAGAGTGGCGAGGTTAGCTAGTGCAGATGCGGCAAGCATAGGAACTGCGTATCATAGGATTATGGAATTCGTGGACTTCAAGAAGGCAGTAACCGATTCTGGGGAGTGTGATAAATCATACATCGATGAAAGGGCAGAGATTCTTCATATCAATGGAGCGATTTCTGAAGCTGTATTTAAAGCTCTTGATCTACGTAAGATATATGCGTTCTTTGAGACTGAAATAGGAGTGCGTGCTTGTAAAGCAGCTAGAGACGATTTGCTATCTAAAGAAAAGCCTTTTACCTTAAAGACAGAACACCACGGTAAGAGTGTACTGGTTCAGGGTATCATCGACTGTTATTTCATAGATGGGGATGACCTCGTTCTTCTTGACTACAAGAGCAACAGGCTTAGTTATAGAGATAGAGATGCAGATATTGAGCGTATAAAGGACGAGTATCAGGAGCAGATAACGTTATATAGACGGGCTCTCGAGGAGGGGACGGGGTTAAAGGTTAAGGAAGCATATTTGTACCTCTTTAATGAGTCAAACATAGTCTCTATGGTTTAGGTTTAGATTTATATTTGCATAGTATTTTCACATTGATATGCACTTTCTGAAATTCGGAAAGTGCTTTTTAGTTTTCTTTATCGTACTGTCATAAAAGCTGTATTATATTAATTATTATGATATACTACAAGAGTATGTTTATACATAAAAGACTTCTTGCTGTATATTTATTTTTGTATAAATAAGCCAAGGAGCTTATAGTAGATTATATATTTCTAGAAGGAGGAAAGGCATATGACGAAGAAATATGTGAGACAATTTCTGACAATCTTGCTGACGATGATTGTCGTTGTCGGAACTGTATTACCGCAGTCTTTATTGACTGTAAATGCAGATTCCAGTGGCAAGATTTGGATAGGTGCTGATGAGGCTACTACTTATCCGACACTTAATGCTGCGGTGAATGCTGCTTCAGAAGGTGATATTATTCATTTAAGCGGCACCTTCGATAACGGAGCTGCAGCGGTTAAGGCTTCTACAGTTAATAAGCGAGTAACACTTGATATTGCAGGTAATACCACGATAACTGGCGATGGAAGTGCTAACGGAATAATGCTTTCAAATGGTGCAAAGCTGCAAGCCGGCAATAACACTCTCAAGATGAGCAAGTTTAAGACGGCTTTAACAGTTCAGGAAGGTTCCGTCGTAGGAGATGGAAACTACAACCTTGACGGCAACGAAATAGGTTTTGCTCTTGGCAAGCATGGAAAATTTGAGGGTTCTGCCAGAAATAAACTTAACGTATCTGCGCTGGAAAGCACGGGCAGAGGGTTTTCATATACGACAGATTCAAGGTTTATCAGATGCAACGTAAATGTTCAGGCGAAAAATGAATCAAGCGAACAATATTCAGGCCTTTATATGCTTGATGCATCTCTGACAACTAAAGGCGTGTGGTACTATTTTGATCCTGATAAAGGCAGAGGTGGTGTGCATCTTGACCATTCCGACTTTTATGCATATAAGGCAAAGGGGTCATCTGCATATAAGCAGGTTTTCGCAATACTCGGAGATTCTGAACTCAAGAATGGATCAACAATAACTGGTGACGGTTCGCGAATTACATTATCAGCCAAGCTTACGGTTACTGATTCAAAGGTTGTAATTAAAAACAGCACTGCCGGTGGATTAAATATCAACTATAAACCAGCTGAAGCTGTATTTAATAACTCAACCCTTGAAACGACAAATATGAAGTATACTCCGTCATATGGAACAGGTCAGTCAGATGGGCCATGCTATCTGACATTTACCGGTAATTCAGTTGTTAATACAGATGCGAAGGATAAGACCGCAGATAACGGAGGAGCAAATCGAGGGACTGGTAGTACATATGTGGTTACGGGCGGCTCGTTCTTAGTAGCATATGATAAAACTTATAATTATAATACTACGACACCTACAAACGGGGCAGAAAACGGAAATGAATTTCTTTCACTCTTTACGCTTTCAGATACTTCCGTAAATGTGCTGAATCCTATCAATAAAAATGGCAATGCATACGAATACAAGGTATCGAAGGCTTCGCGTGATGGCAAAAAGCACGTGTGGACTCCTGCTGCCAAAGTAACTTTCTCACTCAATAACTCTAATGCGAAATTTGAGGACAATACTAAGGAGACAAAGAACGCTGAGACAATCCGCGGATACAAGCTGGACGATGTTGTAGGAAATACCAATCCCGGAACACCTACAGACGCTAAAGGTACAAAGTTCCTCGGCTGGTTCTATAAAGATGATGCCGGTCAGGAACATTCATTTGATTGGAACGATAAGATTACTGAAAACCGTGATGTATATGCCAAGTGGGATGCTAAGACCATTGTGTATCATAATGGTAATAATGTTAAATACATGGTAAGTGTTGACAAGTCGGCCGATGAAGCTTCGGTTCTGGGGTATGAAGATGTTGTTAAGGAGGAGCCGAACTTCAAGGTTGACGGCAAGTCGTTTAAGCATTGGACAAAGAGTACAAACGGTCAGGGACAAAAGTATCAGAAAGGCGACAAATTAAGCTTTGATGCAAATACCAAGAACATTGATCTGTATGCACAATATGACAATGATCAGTATAAGGTTTCGTTCTCGGCTAACGGAGGTAAGTTCTCGGAAAATTCTGTATTCAAAACTAATCCAAATGTCTTCGATATAGTGCAGGACGCTAATGGCGGGGATGTTGCCGTTCTGAAGAAGAGAGCGGAGTATGGTCAGAAGTTGCGTGAGCTTCTAAACGGGCTGGACTACAATAAGCTCAAACCGGATACGAATGCGAAGAAGCCTGGTTCTCTGATTGCCGATAATTATAGATGGAATGATAAGAGTGACGGTAGCGGAAGGAAGTGGCGCTTCGATGATTATACATCATGGCTTTGGACTGTGAATGGAGATAATCCGCAAATTACAAGTGACACCACATATTATCTAAAGTGGGAGCAGGATCCTAGTGTAGAAAAGATTGAAACTGATGAGGAACTTCCTGCGGACATTTGGGGCAAAGATGCCGATAAGAGTGCCAAGCCGGAAGTGATCCGTGAGGGAGACAAAGTGAACCTTACAGGCTCGGTGGATGTAACTTCAATTCGTGCTAAAATGAAAGCTATAGAGGATATGTTCCCGGATTCGGTGGCTAATCCTGAAACTATTAAGCTAACTGATACACAGTCAATCTTTACCGCCACATTGAAAGTGCCGGAAGGCATAAAAATACCAAGCAACCCTGAAGTTGAAGCCAAAGGGCTTGGAGATGCATTTGAACTTGGTGAGACTACAGTAAATGGTAACACCGTTAAAGTTAAGTTCCGCCTCAAAGCTGGTATGACAGATTATAAGAAGCTTCAGAAAGTGATTGACTCAGTCGGTGTTGATTCGCCACTAGCAAATGGAAGCACTCTATCGCTTACGGTTAAAGGTCTAACTCTTGACAACAGCAAGGTATCAGATGGTGAAAAACTTGCAGTCAAAGGTGATGTGAGCGGAGATTTCTATGCAATTGCAACATCTGCAGCAGGAACAAACAAGATATTTAAGTTTAAATGGAAGGGTGTACAGGCAGATTTCGGTAAGGACGATCAGCTTGGTGCTGCGGATAAAACGATTCAATATACATTTATCGCTTCGAAACCTATGATGATGACTCTGGTAGGGGATATCCTGACAAGTAAGAACGGAAGTATCAAGGATACAGAGAGTGACAAGCTGTATAGGGTTGAGTCGGGAGATTCCGTAACATATACCGGCAGACTCAACGTAGAACCAATTAAGGAACGTATAGAAGCTTTGAAAAACGGCTATCAGGGCGATGCAAATACTATTGCTACCGAAGATGTGAGTAGCACATTTACTGCAACTTTAACTATGCCGGAGGGTCTTGATATACCAAGCAATTTGGAAGCTAAACTAACGGATAATGAGCTATTTAAGGTTACTGAAGTTAAGAAAGATGGTCGTAAGATTATCGTAACTATGAAGCTCAAGAAAAACTACGATAAGTTCATCGACCTTTATAACGATGTCAAATCTGTACCATCCGAGCTAGATGTAGATATACCGGGAGTTGTAGTCAAGGAAGGCATGCCAAACGGTACTCTTATGACAGTTAAGGGTACTGTGGAAGGTTCATTTACAGGTACTGCGATTAGTGCTGGAGGAACCGTAAAGCCATATAACTTTGTTTGGATCGCTGAACAGAGTGAGGCAGGAAGAGATTTCTTACTTAAGAATGAACCCGCTAATAAGACTATTCAGCATACTTCTCAGCTGATGAATCCTACGTTGATTCAGAAGGATGCTAAACTTGACGGCGATCTGCTCATTGGCGAAGATACGGAACACACAGCAGTTCATGGAGTTAAGGCTGGAGAATCTTTGATATATACAGGCAGACTCAACATCAGTCCGATTAAGAAGCAGATTAACGATCTAAAAGATGCATACGGTGGCAATGCAAACACCATCACTACTAAAGACATCGATAGTACATTTACTGCTGAATTGACTGTGCCTAACGACCTTAATCTTGCAGATAATCCGACTGCAAAACTTTCCGATAATGGGCTATTTAAGGTTAAGGAAGTAAAGAAAGTAGGTAACAAGGTTGTAGTCACTATGACCTTAAAGAAGGATTATGATAAATTCATTGATTTATATAATGATGTAACATCAGTTCCTGACAAGCTGGATCTTAATCTTACAGGGGTATCCGTAAAACAGGGTGCTGTGGCAGGTTCAAGATATACTGTTGAAGGTGTTGTTAAAGGAGTCTTCTCAGGAAGAGCGACTACTGAAGCGGGAAATTCACAGATTTACGATTTCAAGTGGACTGCTGTCCAAACAAATGACGGCAGGGACTTCACACAGCCTGCTTCAGAACCGGATGCTATTCGATATACTATAGAAGTGCAGAAGGAGCCTACTGTTGAGCCGGGTGCTAAACCTAATGAAAAGAAGATAAAACCGACAACTAAGGTTAGAAGACCTAAGACCGGAGACGAGACAAATGTTAAAGCGTTGCTTGTAGTGTTGGTGGCTGCGTTAATTGCGGTTGTCGCAATTGTAATATATAGACGTAAACACAAGTAATCCATAGTATAATTAAAGTCGATGGCAATCGTGAAGTGCACCACAAAAGTTAGACACCAAACTAACTTTTGGAGGTGCACTTTTTATTGTATACACCTTTTCCGTTTTTTTCGTATGTTCTGATGGATGCTTGAGGGCAAGTAGGAAATCTTACAGTGAAAAGCCATTGAAAATGGTATAATACTAATTAATATAGATAAACAAATTTAAATTTACAGGTGTGAAAAATGGACTTGATGAGATATTTAAAAGAAAATATGGTCTTAATTCTGGAAGGTCAGGAGCTAATCAGAGATTTTGTAGATCCGGTCAAGTGGTTAAGTTCGGATTACAAAATGTCTATTCCTGGAATAGCAAAAGAAAAAATTGTTAAACAGGAATTAGTAATGATTCAACCATTTTTATTGTTAAAAACACCTGTCACAAATGAATTGTATCATTATGTAATGGATATTGACTATAATATTCAAACAAAACATTTTCCAGTTGTAAATATCAGTTGGATGGATGCAATTCAATTTTGTAACTTACTTTCAGAAAAACTTTCATTAGAAAAGTGCTATACATTCGATTCTGTTTCAGAAGAAATTGTAGTAGATGATTCAAAAAATGGGTTTAGATTACCGAAAGATGCAGAATGGCAATATGCTTGTAGAGGAAATAGTGAAGGATATCGATACGATAATATTGAGGATATCGCTTGGTTTGAAGACAATTCTGGTGGAAGATTGCATGAAGTAAAAACAAAAAAAGAAAATAGTTTTGGGATTTTTGATATGATTGGAAATGTTTGGGAATGGTGTTTTGATTTGTATGATGAAGAACGATATGGAAACTATCGCATTTTTAGAGGTGGGAGCTTTGCAAGCGAAAAGAGAGCTTGTGGAGCCACTTCACGGAGAAAGAGCTTTTCGGATTTTAGAATCGATGATTTGGGATTTAGAATAGCAAAAAATAATTTGGAGGGAATTAAGTGAAACATTAAATATTGGAATCAAAAGATAAAACCAAAGTTGTACGAATTGAAGATGAGTCGATTGTAATATCAGATGAACAGTCATTTTTAGATTTGTTTATGACAATCGCTTATGAAACAGGAGAAAATAAATTTATCATTAGTAAGGATAATCTTACAGAAGAGTTCTTTCATATCAGCAATAAAATCGCAGGAAATATTTTGCAAAAATTAATTAATTATAAAATGAAATTAGCAATTATAGGCGATTTTTATAATTATGAGAGCAATACTCTAAATGCCTTTATTTATGAATGTAATCAAGGGAATGATATATTTTTTGTTAAAAGTGAAGTTGAAGCTTTAAATAGATTAAGTAACAATTAGAATGATAAAACTTCAACTCACATAACTAAAAATTTCATAAAATCTAACACAGGAACAGTAAATCAATGATATGATCCTCCCTACTTGACGACCAGTAAGGAGGGTATTTTGGCTCTATAAACTTTTTAGGGGTTTTGTAAAAATCACCTTTAACGAAGTTTGGGGTGTTTTATGAAAAAAGAAAGACGATAATCATTTTTACACATTGAATTGATTATCGTCTTTTTAATTGGAATCAAAGAGTGGCTTTTGCTCAGTTACTGATTAGAATTTGATGGATGAGTGCTTGTTAAGGGTGTATAGACATCTAAGCCTGAAACGATAGAAGTTCTTGTATCCATTAGCGTTGCGTTTGATTAGTTTGATTCTTGAATTCATAGATTCTATCTGTCCGTTTGATATTCTCCTGCCTCTGTAGGTCAAGAAGCTGTTAACAATCTCATACTTCCAATTCTTTAACATTTTAGAAATTGGAATAAATTCCGGTATCCCATAAACGTGGAGATCTTCGATGTATTTATCAATGTATCTGCCTGCGTTGTGATATGTTGCAATGGAGTTGATTTCGTCATAATCGCATTTCAACGCATAGGCAATTTAAAGTTCGGGATCTATT
>NZ_CP016199.1:606304-608462 GCF_002243385.1 Mogibacterium pumilum
TTGAGGAACAACAAAGGACGGAGAATTTAACTAATCATGGTTAAATCTCCGTCCTTTTTAGATTATCCAAATTATGATGTGTACCCCTTGTCAGGGACAACATTGATTTTTTTGGGGTGTTTTTTTATTACCCCAACAAGTGTATAGGTAGGGGTTTAAAACACCACAATGAAATGGATAGGTACCTCCTAAACCCCAAAAGAATTTATAGAACCTGAACTTTTAGATGTATTAAGGTCGGTGGCATATGCTACCGACCTTTTGTCGGTGTGCCGGGCATGGCACAGTTCTTACTGGTGAGAGTCCAGTCACGGGTATTTACCGCCAAGTGTAGCGAACCGCAAGCGGAAAGCAGTAATGCTCAAGTGAAGGAAGCGGTGTAGCAAAGCCATCGAGCCTACGAACAGAAACCGGATACAAGGCTAAACGGTGGGTGAGGTTGCTACACAAACCGAAGCCCAAAAGGTAAACGTATCACCGAGACAGTAAATCCGGAGGTTGTGTGGCGAAAGAACTATGTCTTACCCCGGGAGACCCGGACGGCGTGGAAACACGTGCGGAAAAGGCTTGCGTCCGGGAGTCAGCTTAGACCATAGTACCGGGAGCACGAACGGGAAGGGTCTAATGTCAATGTATTGCAAATCACTGCAAGCAAGGTCGGAATAATCCGAAATCGAGGATATGCTCTGAAAGCAGAAACGTAAGTCTGTGGAGGCAAAAGGTAGAGGGGATGATTTCCGGCAGTTTTACGAACAGAAAGAGGAGCAACAAGTGGAATTAATCGAATGGATATTACAGGACAGGAATATTGACGAGGCAATCAAGAACGTCAAGCGAAACAAAGGTGCAGCCGGAGTCGATGGGATGACGGTAGATGAACTTGACGTGTATTTTACTCTTCATAGGGAAGAGCTGAAGACTCAGATACGTGAAGGTAAATACAGGCCGAGTCCGGTAAGAAGGGTCTACATACCTAAAGCCAACGGCAAGAAGAGACCTCTCGGAATACCGACAGTCACAGACAGAGTTGTACAGCAGATGACAGCACAGATACTGTCTCTGGGATATGACAAATATTTCAGTGACCATAGTTATGGGTTCCGAGCGAACAGAGATTGCCATGGAGCGATAGAGAAAGCCCTCGAATACCTCAACGAGGGATATGAGTGGGTGATAGACCTTGACATCGAGAAGTATTTCGACACGGTAAACCATGACAAGTTAATTTCAATACTCAGAGAACGCATTAATGATGCGAAAACGCTACGACTGATTCGACAGTTTCTAAGAGCTGGAGTCATGGAAGATGGCTTGGTAAGCCCAAGTGAAGAAGGGGTACCGCAAGGTGGACCTCTTTCACCTATACTATCCAACATCTACCTTGACAAGCTCGACAAGGAACTGGAATCAAGGGGACTTCATTTTGTCAGATACGCTGACGACTGCGACATCTTCGTGAAAAGTGAAATGGCGGCAGACAGAGTGATGAAGTCTGTGACAAGCTGGCTGGAGCGCAAACTTCGGCTGAGAGTCAGTGCCACTAAGACAAAGGTAGTAAGACCTACGAAGAGTAACTTTCTGGGATTCACATTCTGGAAGAGCAAAGACGGTTGGAAGTGCAGGCTTGCCAAAGACCGAAAGAAGAAACTCTATGAGAAGACTCGTGAGATTCTTTGTCGGAAGAAAGCGGCTGCGCGAACCATAAAGTCTACCTTTATGCAACTGAACTGGCTCATCCGGGGGTGGATAAACTACTACAGAATCGGTAGCATGAAAGGCTTTCTTGATGAATATGGACAATGGCTGAGGCACAAGGTGAGAGTAGTGATACTCAAACAGTGGAAAAAGCCGAAGACCATATTCAAGAACCTGATGGCTCTGAATAGGATTCAGGAATGTGGCCTTGAGGAGAAAAGATTGTTAAGCGTGGCAAACGCAAGGCAGGGATGGTACCGAATGGCTACTATTCGGGATATTAATTTCCTGCTCAATCCAACGATACTTGGCAAAAAGACAAAGAGCCGACCGGGATTGGTCGACCCTTTGGCGTATTATCTGAATTAACGCTTGATTCTATGTTGATGTAGCGCCGTATACGAGACCCGTACGTACGGTGCAACGGGAGGGTTGAGGGCTAACGCCCTCGCTCTACCCTATT
>NZ_CP016199.1:609472-619924 GCF_002243385.1 Mogibacterium pumilum
TAGGATTCAGAAATGTGGCCTTGAGGAGAAAAGATTGTTAAGCGTGGCAAACGCAAGGCAGGGATGGTACCGAATGGCTACTATTCGGGATATTAATTTCCTGCTCAATCCAACGATACTTGGCAAAAAGACAAAGAGCCGACCGGGATTGGTCGACCCTTTGGCGTATTATCTGAATTAACGCTTGATTCTATGTTGATGTAGCGCCGTATACGAGACCCGTACGTACGGTGCAACGGGAGGGTTGATGGCTAACGCCCTCGCTCTACCCTATTACTTGTGAACATTCAGACCGCAGCATTTGCTGTGAATGATATTAAACATGTTTGTTGCTACTGAAATAGGAAGTAAAAACAGACAGAGATTGATTTTCTTGAAGCATACTTGAAGCATAGTTGAATAACAGCAAGGAAAAGAGAATCTTCCGGTTTTCTTACAATAGTGTGTAGGAGAAAAAAGGAGGTTTTATATTATGCGTTATGGATATGCCAGAGTTTCCAGTAGAGATCAGAACATCGCCCGTCAGATAGCAGCCCTTTCTGATTGCGGAATAGAAAAGGAATGTATATTTATTGACAGAGAATCCGGAAAGAACTTTAATCGGAAAAATTACCAGAGAATGCTAAGAAAGTTGAAATCAGAGGATGAAATCTATGTAAAGTCTATAGATAGGCTTGGGAGAGACTATGATGAAATCATCAGGCAATGGCAGTTCATAACAAAGAAGAAAGAAGCACATGTTATAGTAATTGATTTCCCTTTGCTGGATACCAGAAAAAAGGCAGACGGTCTTACCGGAAAGTTTATAGCAGACATGGTGCTGCAAATACTTTCTTATGTGGCACAGGTGGAACGTGAAAACATTCATCAAAGGCAGATGGAAGGAATAAGAGAAGCTAAGAAGAGAGGAGTAACCTTTGGAAGGCCGCGCAAAGCAATCCCTGAGAGTTTTGCTTCTGTAGCAGATATGTGGAATGAGGGAAAAGTAAGTCTTCGTGAAGGAGCAAGACTGCTTGAAACCAATCATGTGACCTTTGAAAGTTGGCTGAAACAATGCGGATATAAATAGAAAATCCAACTTCAATCAGATTTAAACTATTTGCTAAATGCAAATAGCTTAAATATTTAGAGTCAAAAGGGAAAGTTGTTAATATGTAGCGTACATCTATTTTTGCAGTAAAAATGGAAAAATATGTACACTTTTATTTACAGACAAATTTACCCTCCCAAGTATAAACAACTTCAGTCTAACATAGTTGTATGCAAAAGTGTACCTTTGTTACCAGATGAATTGTGACATTGTTGAACAACTGATATTGATTTGATAAATTTTCCAATCTTCCGGGTAGAAGTAGTTTCTGCAAGCTCAATAAACTTAGTGAAGATTATAGTGTGATTGGTTTGCATGAGAAAAAGGAAGGAGAAACAATATGGATAGCATATTGCAGAAAAAGGTACTTGCAATAATTGTGACATTACTATTTTTGTTCAGTACTTTGTTTCAAACGGTTATGCCGGTATCTGCGGAAGAGACGCAGACGGATATCACCGGCAAGATGACGATTGATTCCATCACGTCATCGAATGCGGAGATTAAGGATTCAACGAACGTTAATGATTTTTCAACATCCGTCAAATATGGTGCGGATGTCGATTACAAGATCGACGTGACGGTGAATAAGGGGACACCGATTCTTTCAGGGGATTATATCGAAATACCGGTTACGGCCGATAAGGGACAGCTATATGAAAGTCATGGTCTTTCTGTGCTGGATTCTGAGGACGGATCGCTTTTGGGCGAGGCTACGATTACTAAGGATAAAATTAGAATTAAATTCACCAAGGAGAATAACGCCAAGACGGCGGCAAAGATAACCATTTCGACAACGATGCACGGAGTTGCATGCTTTAGTCAAGGCTTTAACACACAGGCGGAGGTCGACGCTGCATATGCGGCAAATCCTACCGGCATTGATAAGATAAAGATCTACGACAAAAATGTGAATGTAAATGTCAAATCGAATTTCTGGCTGACTCAAACTGCGAAATTCTACGGAAGCTATCCCTCACCCGGGATTGGCGATCCTACAAGTTTTTTTAGCAACGGACATTCGAAATCCGGTGCAACTTCAAGTACTAATATAAGTACTTCTTGGAATATTGCATGGAACAGTTCAACTTACCGATATAAGTTGACATCTCCGCTTACCGGCAAAGAAAACGACACAACTTCGGACTCATCTACGACGGCGGCATTCCTCTTCGGTTATGATAAGGCCTTCGGTTCGTATTCAGTCACAGAGACCGCGTACATGGAGGATACGCTGCCGGGTGATATCTACAGGAATATTACATTAACCAACCTGAGTACAAGAGGCGTGCATTTATATAAAGATGGCAAAACTCCTGTATTGAGACAAAATTACAGCGATGGCAAGCCTACTACCTGTTATAATCCGACACAGACCGGCGTATTGAAATTCGATGATTTTTTCACAAAAAAAGAAGCAGCTTCGGGACAGTCTTATGAACAGTTCAAGGCTTCTCTTAAGCCGGGTGAATATGGGATATATAAGAACCCTAACGGAGACATGAGACTTGTGGCGAGTCTCGGGAAGATAGGGTCAAAGGATCCGAACAAAATGTATACTTGGGGTGCACTTTGCGACAAGTTGGGTAAGGAAAGGGTTGTAAAATTATTCTTTCCTACGTATGAAATCACCGCTGATAATGATCTTAAACAGGTTACTTCTCCTGAACTTATAGATAAAGTATATGATCAGATCAAGAACTGGCCTATTACAGGATGCCGTTTTGATTTTAAAGCTGACCTGGTAAAGCCTGTTATGAGGACAGGTGCGTATGTTGAAAATACAGCAACATTCACAGATAAAACGGCAACAGCCAAGAACCTCTTTGTCGTAGGTGACATCAGCCTCTTTACCTATAAGGACGGGGCAGCCATCCTGAAGACGGACGCCAAGACCGGTCAGGGCATTGAAAAGGCGGAATTCAAGCTGCAGGAGAAGGATCCCGCGGGGAACTGGATTGATACGGATTCCCAGTATGTGAAGGACCATATTACGATTGTGGGGAGCAACGGGGGCAGCAAGAACGGAGACCGTCTCTACACCAATGAAAACGGTATCTTAAATATACGCGGTCTCATAAGCGGCAAGACCTATCGCCTGGTGGAGACCAAGGCTCCGGATGGCTACGATAACAGCAATCCCGCAATCTCGAAGGAATTCGTAATCGACTTCACCGATCCGAATGCGGCGAGTGACAATAAGGATTTCACACTTACGAATAAAAAGTCGGAATATAAGGTTACTTATAAGGTAGTCAAGAACCCGAACGGCGAGGAAATCCCTGCAGGAAGTCCGGCGGCACCTGTGGATTCCAAGGCATATAATTATAAGTCAACAGTAGATGTAAAGCCTGATCTAAAAATGACGGGATATATTTTCGCAGGCTGGCATACCGAAAGCGGTCAGAAGGTAAGTGTCAAGGATGATGACAACTCATTTGAGATGCCGAAGGGTGATGTAGAGCTTGTAGGCTATTGGATAAAAAATACGACCGATATATCGGGCGAAAAGACCTGGGATGACGGAAATAACCAAGACGGAAAGCGTCCCGGAAAAATCACCGTAAATCTTATGGCAGACGGCAACACCGTTAAAACAACGGAGGTTAAAGAAGACGCAAACGGGAAGTGGCTATATAGCTTCAAGGGTGTTCCTAAATATGATAACACCGGCAAGGAAATTGAATACAAAGTCAGCGAAAATCCGGTAGCTGAATATGCTGCAGAAATCACGGGCTTTAACATCAAGAACAGCTACACTCCTCACAAGACCTCGGTAACCGTAACCAAGAAATGGGACGATGCAAACAATCAGGACGGGAAACGCCCTAACAGCATCAAGGTTCAGCTATATGGTGATGATCTAAAGATAGGAGTTGAAATAGAGCTCACAAACGCAACATGGAGCTACACATGGAACAATCTTCCCGAGAAGAAAGCCGGAAAAACCATAAAATACACGGTGAAGGAAGTGGGCTCCGTAAGCGGATATACTACATATTATGACAATCAGAACAGTCAAAATATAACCATCACCAATAAACACGTTCCGGAGGAGATCAAGGTAGAAGGGCAAAAGACCTGGGAGGATAAAAACAATCAGGATGGAAAGCGTCCGAAGGAAATTATGGTAAATCTTTTGGCTAACGGAGAAGAGAAGCAAAAAATTAAGGTTACAGCTTATAATAACTGGAAATACAGCTTTACAGGTTTACCAAAGTATGCAAACGGGCAGGAGATAACATATACTGTAACTGAAGATGATGTAGACGGATATACCTTCAGCAAAGACGGATTTAACATCAAAAACAGCTATACTCCTGAGGAGAGAGGCGTAACGGTAACCAAGTCATGGAATGACGCAGATAATCAGGACGGTAAGCGACCTGACAGCGTTAAAGTACAGCTTTATGCGAACGGACAAAAGAAGGGCTCGGAGATAGAGCTAAATACAACAAACCGGTGGACACACACATGGACGAAGCTTCCAAAGAAAGCTGACGGTAAGGACATAAAGTACACTGTAAAGGAAACAACGAATATTGCCGGATACACAGCTACCGTTGACGACAGCGATATAGGCAATATAAAAATAGTGAACACCCATGAGCCTGAAAAAATATCCGTTAAAGGAACAAAGACCTGGGACGATGCGAATGACCAGGACGGAAAGAGACCTAAAGAGATAACGGTTAATCTGCTTAAGAATGGCGCTCCTTTCAAGACGGTTACGGTAAAACCTAATCCGATAGGAGAATGGAAGTACGAGTTTACCAATCTTGACAAGTATGAGAGTGGAAAGCTGATAAAGTATACCGTAACGGAAAATGCTGTAAAGGATTATAACTTCAGTAATGACGGCTATAACATCAAGAACAGCTATACTCCTAAAGAGACCTCGGTTACAGTAACCAAGAGGTGGAACGACAGCAACGATAAGGATAAAATCAGACCTGAAAGTATCAAAGTACAGCTATATGCTAACGGAGAGAAAAAAGGAGCTGCAGTAGAACTGAAAGCAGGAAATAGATGGAGCTATACATGGAACAATCTTCCGGAGAAGGAGAAAGGTAAGGACATAAAGTATACCGTAAAGGAAGTAGGGAAACTGAAAGGTTATACGGTAAGCTTGGATGATAAGGATCATGGGAATATCATTATCACAAATACACACACCCCTAGTGATATTGCAAGACCTAAAACCGGAGATAACAACAGATTTATCACATATGTGTCACTTCTGCTTGTTTCTGTAACGGCATTTGTTGGGCTTATGTTTTCGAGAAAACGCATAAAGAATTAGCGATACAGTTAGAGCTCCCATATGAGTCCGATATCCAATAATTGAAATCAGATACTGTCAATTACATCGATTAATTAGTGATTTGTGTCTGTAATAATACAGGAAGTCGTAAACAAAAGTTTCGGCTTCCTATTTAACGTGATACAATAATCGAAATTAATATCAAATTATTAAAGAATAAACGAAAACTTGCGGGGAAAACTTATGGATGAAAATAAAATTAGTATTGATGAATTCCTTAATATAGCAGGGGTTAAGTTAAGCACAGTAAAAAGGAATTCGGGTAAAATACCCGGATTACAATATGAAAACGGTGAGTTTAACATCCTTAAGGGAACAAGATATCCGGGAGACTTTCATAGATACAAGTTAACAAATTCTGCAGAGCGGCGTTATGTTTTATTAAAAGCGATAAGTGAGTATAAGTATATTGACTGTTCCGTTCTCAGGATTTATCAGGAACAGTTTGTGACCTTGTTGGAAGAACTGCTTGCTGCCGGGCTGATATCCGAAAACGGACTGCCTAATCACTATGGAGCTAATGCTTATGACTGTACCAAGGCAGGGGATGAGGTGCTTGAACTGGCGAAAAAATCAGAATCTGTAAATAAAATAACTGAAATGGTATCGTCGGCAGCAGGACATTTTTTTGGTGCGGTTATTTCGGAAGTAATTTAGATGATAAATTATTAGTTAAAGTTCATTTTTGATTTGTTAAATGGCATAATTGTAATTGATGTATAGTTCAAAAAATATAAACATGGGAGAAGTGTTATGTTTAGAAAAATGAGAAATAAGAAAAAGGAACTTTCGGAGGAAAGTGCAAAGAGACTGCTCCGTGAAGCACCAAGAGGTATCATCGCTGTAAATGGTGATGAAGGGTATCCCTATGCAGTTCCTATAAATTATCTGTATGATGAGGAAAGGAATAGAATATATTTTCACGGATTACGTTCAGGATATAAAGTCGATTCGTTGAAGGTATCAGATAAAATATGTTTTACCGTATATGGAAATGAGACAATAAAGGAAGAGAGTTGGGCTCCGTTTGTACAGAGTGTAGTTGTATTCGGAAGATGTCGGACAATTGAAAATAGGGATGATATGTTAGAGGCTTTGAAAAACTTTGCAATGAAATACTATCCTAATGAAAAAATGGTGTTGGATGAGATAAAAGCTACCGGAAATGCCGTACAGATGTTTGAGATAGAAATAGAACATCTGACAGGTAAAGAAGTACAGGAGAAATAATCCTTTGAGCAGATGAGGTAAACAGCAAAGACTAAAAATATTTTTACTTTTGTTATTGAATCGGTAAAATAGAAATGGTAGAATTACACAGCAAGTTAGTAAGAGTAGACTAACTTGCTGTGTGTTTTTATCCATCTGTGGTAATAATTACGAATTAGTTTTACTGGAGATATTAATGATTAAGAAAGGGAATGAGATGAGTTATATCAAGAAAAAAGGCATTGTATTTGTGTTATTGCTGGCTTTAATTATTGTATTTTGCGGTTTTAATACTGCTTCTGCTGCCAGCAGAACACAGGATGTGTATCATCCGTATGATGTGACAGTAAAGTCCGGAAGCAGTGCATACGGATTTACTGATGGAGATAAGTGGAGCGCTGTTTATGAGAAGATTACAGGGGCAGCAGGCACGAAGAAGCAGCCGATATGGTATTCAACAGATGCCTCTCATTATTATTTAGTTGAAGCCGGTAAAGAATATAAGTACGGTCATGGATATATTTATACATTCAAGGCAAATGGAGAACTTCTTTATGAGGGTGAAAACGGCAAGATGGATGCAGCCATGATTGCTAAGCTGTATGACGGTAAATCGACAAAAACTACCTACAGCGGAGAGGAAACAGTTAGTGGTAAGACCTTTGACGGACCTGTAGAGGTTGAAGCAGGTGCGAATATTTCCTTTGAAAATTGCAAGTTTAATGCAGGTTTAGTGACTTTCGGAGTATCAAACGTTTCAAATGGTACATTTACGGATTGCACCGCGGTGAATAAAGGTAGTGGCATAACGCATATATCCGATACATACTTTGGTCATGTTGCCAGCTCCTCCGGTTTTTATGGACAGATATCCTCTACGGTAGGTGTCAAGGTGAAAAGCAATAGTGTTTCGGATGCTGTAAAAGGAAAAGACTACAGTGAGTCGCTGATTTTTCCGGATTTTTCCTACACATATTATCCTAGCGAATTTGGACAAAAAGTCACAAAGCAGCTGCATTACGATAAGATTAATATTGTAGGAGCATTACCTGACGGGCTTTCGGCAGAAGATGCAAAATACGATGCTGGTGCACATAATACAATTGTTAAGATCAAAGGTATTCCTACAAAAGCGGGGGATGACCAGAGATTCAATGTTAATTTTCAGGAAAATATTTCAAAGCTTGACATCACGGTACCGATGCTGATAAATGTCAAGGCATACAATTTAGAGTATAAGGTGATTGGTGATGCTCCAGCAGGTTTCACTGTTCCCGATATGGTAACAGGCTTGGGATATGAGGAAGTTGTTACTCTAAATAAGGCTCCAAAGAAAATCGTTGCACCCCAAAATGGGAAAAACGGTGTATGGGAGTTTACAGGGTGGTCAACAGATAAAGACAATCTTGATTCCAGTATAGTAACGTCTGTAAATATGAAGGAGAATACAGTAGTGTACGGCAAATGGAAATTCACACCTGATAAGAAGTCTCCTACAACTACGCATGGAAATAAAAGCGGTACAAAGACGGGAGGACCAAAGACGGGAGATAGAAATTATATAGGTGGATATCTAATTGCACTGGGAGCTGCTTCGGCAGTCCTGGCAGTTGTGGCAAGACGCAGAGTTAGCTGGAAAGAGTAAGCTTTTAACAGAGAAGTTTAAGTTTATCAGAACATAATTTGCCATAAATAGAATGAACGAGGGAATCGAGGTTAATACGGAAATTGGAAGGCTCATCAAAAAAGTTTGGGGTTTATCCAAAAACAATTGGGGTTCAAGTTTGGGGGCTCCGGAGAAAACTCCAAATAATCTTGGGGGCTGAAAACATCTCAAAGAATTAAGAATAACGAGGGAATCAGACGTCTGGTTCCCTCAAATTTCATTTCAAGACTATTTCTTTTTGTACGGGCCTCGTTTGATGCCGGTCTTCACCCGATACTTTTCAGGTGGTAGAGGCGAAGCTAACATTTGAGCGTTTTTTTCTTTCAGCGAACAAAAACCTGTTTCTCAAATGTTCAAAGTTTCTAAAACCTCTGCCGTTACGCTTAAGATCTTTCGCAATACGATTCAGTGACTCCATTGGACCGTTAGATAAGCGACTGAGATGAGTACCGTCCGCGCAGTACCTTTGCATTACAATGAACGAATTGATGATTGATTCAAAGTGATAATCCAAAGTATCTGCTATACTTTTAAACGTGGGAAAGCGGGAATTGCGGTACTCCTGAATCAACTGACGCAGAGCCGGTCTTGCTTTCTTCGGATCATTTCCGTAAGAGCTGATAAATATAACATATTTATCCTTTAAACGACGGAGCTGACTAAGAACAGGATTTATTTGAAAAAGGAGGTGCTCGATTTCGGGAAGATCAAGGTAATAACCAAGCTTGTAATTGAATCGTGGAGGAGCAGAATAATTACGATTATCCGGATTGGAAAGGATTACCCACTGAAAGTGCTTTACGAGGCAGTATTCCTTTGAAGGAACAAATTTGATCTCTCTTTGCAGGTAAGCTTCACGTGCTCTGTGACGTTCTTCGTCACGGGTTTTGAGACTTCCGGCAAGTTTATTGAGATAGAGCCTGAGCTGATTGTTGATGTGCTTAATCACATGGAATGAATCCACAACGGAGATGGCATTGGGGAAGTACTTGTCAACATATGCGATGTACGGTCTGTACATATCTGACACCAGATATTTTACACGATTCCTTTCCACTGTAGGCAGATTTGTGAAGTCTGGCTAAGTTATCTCCTGCCTTCGGTTAGCGATCATATCTATAGGCTCGCCGGTAACGAAATCTTGTATTATAAGAACGTATTTGCAGACTTTTGAGACTTCCATGTGGACTTCATCTATACAGATAACTTCAGTTAGAGGTCTCCTGTGCATGTCTACGTACTTGGAAAATGTAGTGAGAGCATAAGTATCTGATACGTTAAATTTGCGGGCGATATATGCAGCGGTCAAGTTTGAATCTCTGAAGGTATCGATGATCATAAGGTCGGTAAGCTTCGAATTGTGCTTATACTTTTCAAACAATAGGAACTCATCAGTCACGATGTTCCTGCATGCAGGGTTGGTGCATTGCCAACGTCGCTGATTTACGATAAGAACCAACTGCAGATCATCCTGCATGATGGGGTGATTGATAGTCCTTGGATAGACACCTTTGGAATGCATGCGGTAGGAACATATGTGACAAAAATGCGGAAAGAGCTTCTTTTGGATTGTGACGATACGTTTCTTTCCTTTGATTTGCTGGTTGACCAGTTCAACGTCTGAATCTTCTAAATTCAGGAACTTTATGATATTATCCATTGTAGAAATCTCCTCTCTTAAATTTATTACGAATAAAATAATGATAAGAGAAATGAGAAAAAGAGGGCAACACCTCAAGTGCTGTCCTCTTAAACTGTCTTTGAATTTTACTTTAGCCCCCTAAAGTTCGCCCCCAAACTAGGTGTACGAAATGGAGATGTCAAGAAAAGTGCAGTCTCTAAACACCCAAAATTGATTTAAGCCGCTAGGGCTTCGTCGAGCAGCATCCTTCTATATTCTGCCGGAGGAAGCCCGCTCGGATTAGATGTATATATTCGTACCGTATTGTAGTAGGTGAATACATATTTGAAGATCCAGAACTTTACTTCCGACATTTTCATTCTTTATATCGGGATACGACACAGGAGTTTCTTCTTCAAAGTAACGAAGAAGCTCTCTATTCTGGCAATGTCATAACAGTGATCAACACCGCCCAGACTTTGTTGTATGTTATTTGCTGCCAGTATAGCTCTGAAACCATCGCTTGTATATTGGCTGCCTCC
>NZ_CP016199.1:619949-622107 GCF_002243385.1 Mogibacterium pumilum
TTGAGGAACAACAAAGGACGGAGAATTTAACTAATCATGGTTAAATCTCCGTCCTTTTTAGATTATCCAAATTATGATGTGTACCCCTTGTCAGGGACAACATTGATTTTTTTGGGGTGTTTTTTTATTACCCCAACAAGTGTATAGGTAGGGGTTTAAAACACCACAATGAAATGGATAGGTACCTCCTAAACCCCAAAAGAATTTATAGAACCTGAACTTTTAGATGTATTAAGGTCGGTGGCATATGCTACCGACCTTTTGTCGGTGTGCCGGGCATGGCACAGTTCTTACTGGTGAGAGTCCAGTCACGGGTATTTACCGCCAAGTGTAGCGAACCGCAAGCGGAAAGCAGTAATGCTCAAGTGAAGGAAGCGGTGTAGCAAAGCCATCGAGCCTACGAACAGAAACCGGATACAAGGCTAAACGGTGGGTGAGGTTGCTACACAAACCGAAGCCCAAAAGGTAAACGTATCACCGAGACAGTAAATCCGGAGGTTGTGTGGCGAAAGAACTATGTCTTACCCCGGGAGACCCGGACGGCGTGGAAACACGTGCGGAAAAGGCTTGCGTCCGGGAGTCAGCTTAGACCATAGTACCGGGAGCACGAACGGGAAGGGTCTAATGTCAATGTATTGCAAATCACTGCAAGCAAGGTCGGAATAATCCGAAATCGAGGATATGCTCTGAAAGCAGAAACGTAAGTCTGTGGAGGCAAAAGGTAGAGGGGATGATTTCCGGCAGTTTTACGAACAGAAAGAGGAGCAACAAGTGGAATTAATCGAATGGATATTACAGGACAGGAATATTGACGAGGCAATCAAGAACGTCAAGCGAAACAAAGGTGCAGCCGGAGTCGATGGGATGACGGTAGATGAACTTGACGTGTATTTTACTCTTCATAGGGAAGAGCTGAAGACTCAGATACGTGAAGGTAAATACAGGCCGAGTCCGGTAAGAAGGGTCTACATACCTAAAGCCAACGGCAAGAAGAGACCTCTCGGAATACCGACAGTCACAGACAGAGTTGTACAGCAGATGACAGCACAGATACTGTCTCTGGGATATGACAAATATTTCAGTGACCATAGTTATGGGTTCCGAGCGAACAGAGATTGCCATGGAGCGATAGAGAAAGCCCTCGAATACCTCAACGAGGGATATGAGTGGGTGATAGACCTTGACATCGAGAAGTATTTCGACACGGTAAACCATGACAAGTTAATTTCAATACTCAGAGAACGCATTAATGATGCGAAAACGCTACGACTGATTCGACAGTTTCTAAGAGCTGGAGTCATGGAAGATGGCTTGGTAAGCCCAAGTGAAGAAGGGGTACCGCAAGGTGGACCTCTTTCACCTATACTATCCAACATCTACCTTGACAAGCTCGACAAGGAACTGGAATCAAGGGGACTTCATTTTGTCAGATACGCTGACGACTGCGACATCTTCGTGAAAAGTGAAATGGCGGCAGACAGAGTGATGAAGTCTGTGACAAGCTGGCTGGAGCGCAAACTTCGGCTGAGAGTCAGTGCCACTAAGACAAAGGTAGTAAGACCTACGAAGAGTAACTTTCTGGGATTCACATTCTGGAAGAGCAAAGACGGTTGGAAGTGCAGGCTTGCCAAAGACCGAAAGAAGAAACTCTATGAGAAGACTCGTGAGATTCTTTGTCGGAAGAAAGCGGCTGCGCGAACCATAAAGTCTACCTTTATGCAACTGAACTGGCTCATCCGGGGGTGGATAAACTACTACAGAATCGGTAGCATGAAAGGCTTTCTTGATGAATATGGACAATGGCTGAGGCACAAGGTGAGAGTAGTGATACTCAAACAGTGGAAAAAGCCGAAGACCATATTCAAGAACCTGATGGCTCTGAATAGGATTCAGGAATGTGGCCTTGAGGAGAAAAGATTGTTAAGCGTGGCAAACGCAAGGCAGGGATGGTACCGAATGGCTACTATTCGGGATATTAATTTCCTGCTCAATCCAACGATACTTGGCAAAAAGACAAAGAGCCGACCGGGATTGGTCGACCCTTTGGCGTATTATCTGAATTAACGCTTGATTCTATGTTGATGTAGCGCCGTATACGAGACCCGTACGTACGGTGCAACGGGAGGGTTGAGGGCTAACGCCCTCGCTCTACCCTATT
>NZ_CP016199.1:623683-629367 GCF_002243385.1 Mogibacterium pumilum
ATTGGGTATCTAATCCGTGCAGCTTTAAGAGTATCGATACATAATTCTTTCTTCATGTTATCACGCATGATGAGCGATAGGAGCTCCCCTTAAAGCAGTCTATGATCGGTGAAATGTACAGTTTTCCATCGATGTATTGTATCTGAGATATATCTGTAAGTAGCTTAGTATATGGCTTATCTGCGGAGAAGTCCTGCCGGATCAGGTTTTCCTTCTCCTGAATCTCGGTTGTAGCTTTGGTCAGACCTTTAGGTCTGCACTTTCGTTCATGGATTAGTCCCATTTTGAGCATGATTCGTCTGAGCTTTCGTATACCGACCTTTTGCCCTCTTAGCGCAAGAGCCATCTGCGTACGGGAAACTCCATAGTTGTCATTGAATACAGACTCATCAATGATGGTCTGTATAGCTACCGAAAGAACCGCATCCTTGTCAGGCTTACCAAGATTCTTAAGATACCTGTAGTAGCCTGACTCACTCACTTCCAGTAAATGACACATAGAGTTTGCAGACCATTTGCCTTCTCTGTAGTGAATGGATTCATAGCGATGATGCGCTTTTACTTCTTTCGGCTTTCTGCGAAAAAACCGAGGGCATCCTTGAGTATCTTATTGGCTCGCTTGGTTTCACGCAGTTCGGCTTCAAGCTCCTGTATCCGACGATCTTTCTCGTCTACAGGTTTACGTTTGTAACCACTGCTTACAAAATATGAAGCACCTTGATGCTTTCGGATATATCGCCAATCAGCAAGTGTGTAATATGGAATGCCAAGCTGCTCTGCAGCCTTTCTGACACCGATCTCGGCTGAAAGTTCGAGGGCTTCCTGCTTGAATGAATTGTCGTATTGCATAGTTTCACCAATCCTTTCATTGATATACTACCATGAGAATTTGGTGGATTTACAGACTCTACTTAAATGTTACAACTCCCAAAAAGGCATCCCCCAAACTTGATTTCATTTTTTTGCAGACCCCAATTGTTTTTGGAGACCCAATTGGAATCACATAGGTTTCCTCGTTTTGTTTTGCCATTTGATTCTGTATAATTTAGCCGGTGATAATCGGTATATATAAAAGTAGTGATTCAAAAGCGCCGGAAGGGGAAATATAAGGGATAAATATAGTATGTTGCACCGAGTCTTGGAACACTCGTTTCTGAAATTTATGAGAATTTGTTAGGGCATGTCAAATATGACGATGTAATATGTATTTAGTAAATTAATATAGTGCGTGTGGTGTCATTATAATGTATAATATCCGTATTAAATTAAAAACATAAGTATTATTCTTATAAGGAGGTCATATGAAAGCTTCAATTCGTTATGGTAAGAATGTAGCACTTGTTCTAGCATTCTTATTGGCTCTTTTGATGGTTATACCATCCAATATGGCATACGCAGCTACTAAATACACAGCTACAGGTAGCGAGACAGCAGCTGAGTTAACGGCTATCATCGATGGAACAACTACGGATGCATCGGGTAATAAGTACGATGTGATTGAATTCCCTGCAGGAACATACAATTATACAATGACTGCACCGGTTCATATCAGGAGAACTGTCACCATTAAAGCTGATGCCGGAGCCAACGTTGTATTTAATGGTGGTGATTTCAGAGGATATGCAGGTTCAAATACAACCTTTACAGGAGCTGGAAGCTTCCTGCTTAAGAAACCTATTAACTACGGTATATGGTCTAATGATGCATCAGTAAAGTTTAATTTTGAAAACACGAATTTCACTATAGATGGTGCACCTGGATTTGGTTTATATGGACTATCAGGTGGTAACACCACTAACGTTAAAGGCGGCACATTTGTAATTAGAAATTGTTCCACCTCCGGAAATGAAGGAGGATTTGAGCTCGATGGTGGTGCCTTCAATGTATCTGATGGAGCTAAAGTCACTTTCGAAAATAACGGTAATGGCACATTTGGCGATCTCTATATGAACGGAAAGATGACGGTAACCGGTGCTAATACCAAGGTTACAATTAATGAGAGCAGAGCCGGAAACTCATACGGAATGGTTCTTGCAGGAATAGGTGCCTTGAAAATTGATGGAGCTACAGTAGAAGTTAACACAACAACGGCTTCAAGAGGTATCAATGCCGGCAGCAATGCTGCTAATACTATTGATATCGTTAAGGGTGGAAAACTCTTAGTTAAGGCTAAGGGTGGAACAGCGGTTAGTGGCATAAGAAGGGCAAAAGTTACCGCAAGTGATGATAGTATCCTCAAGGTTGAAGGATATAAGTACGCACTTGACGGAAGCCTGCTGTATACCAGCGGTAAGCCTCATGTGACACTTGATGGAGAAACGTTTGACAACGGTTCAGTACCTATACTTACAGGAGGAACTAACGGTTCGGTTATCATGGGCGGCTCGGTACTTGAGGATTACAAAGAGCATGTAGTTGATGGTGTAGTAACTCCTACTGCAGGTGGTAATCAGGTTGCAAAACAGCCTGAAAATGCTAACGGAGAGTTGCTAACACGTTTTGATATCAAGGGCTTTTCAAATAAATCTATCAATATAGCAGCTGACCCGGCTAATGCTGCACATTCTGCTTACACATATAATGTAGGCGAGAATCACAATGGGGTAGCATACGTGTGGGCGCCGGCTGTAAAGGTGAATTTCTGGGAGACCAAGGAAGCGCTTGATAATAATGATAATAGCAAGATGATAAAGTCTCTCACAACTATCCGTGGCAATAACCTAAAGTTAGTTGGAGCAGTCGCACCATCAGAACCTGCAGCACCTGCAGGAAAGGTATTCTCTCACTGGGTGAATGCCGAGACAGGGCAGGCATTTGATGTGAATACAGCACTTGTTAAGGGTGAAACTAATGTGTATCCTGAGTACAAGGATGCTACAACACAAACTCCTTCAAATAAGGTAGAGAAGAAAGTTATAAAGGTTCAAAAGGTGGGACCAAAGACTGGAGATGTTCAGAGAGTTGCCCTTTATGCAGGAGTTCTTATTGTAACAATCATTGCTCTAATAAGTGTTGTAAGGTTAAAACGCAGAGCTTAATTCGATAATTAACGATATATACACTAGATCAACAGCTGTGAATCAAGCTGGTTGTGGGGAATAAAGCCTACAATTAGACTGATATTTAGCACACAAAAGTAATAGGCAAATGCAGAATCGTGCATTTGCCTATTACTTTTTTAGGGATTATAGGATAAAATAGCTGGAAAAAATCGCTGTTGTTAAGCAATCTATACTAACTGAAAAAAATATTATTCCATTTCATAAACATTTCATATATCTTCAGTAATATTTGACTTGTTAAGGCAAATGCCCAATGAGGAAATCTAGAAGGAGGATGAATGTAAAGTGATAAAAAATGCAATAGCCTATGTCACCAGGCGTAGGTACAGGGCACTTATAATCTTCGTGATTTTGACTGTGGTTCTCGCATGTATACATGTGTGTTTAAATATAATTGTATCTAGCGACAGTATGGAGCGAACATTATATAAGGCCTCTAATTCATCGTTATCAATAGTCCGAAAGGCTGAGCAAAGCACTTTTGAACTCAACAAATTTGATGAGTTGAAGCGAATCAAGGAGATTAGTAATATTGTGCCGGAGTACGAAGGTATAGCTAGCCTTGAAGGGAGCAATGTTGTATCAGGCAAACAGACTGTAAGACGAGATGACGTATCAGGAGATTTAAGCAACGCAGCTGCTGTGAGGGCGACCGGAAGTACAAAGCGAGAATTGCTATTCAGCAGTGGTGTATTTACCCTAGAAAAAGGTAGACACATCTCATCAAAAGACAAGGGAAAAGTTCTGGTTCATAAAGAGTTTGCAGATCGAAACAAACTTAAATTACATGATAAAGTAAAACTAAAATTTCTAAAAACAGATGGGAGTACTTCATCAAGTGGAGAAACTCAAACTCTCGAAATCGTCGGGATTTTCTCCGGTAAGATGCAGGAACAACATACAGGTCTGCCATCAGATCTCAGTGAGAACACGATGTTTGCCGATTATGAATCCAGCCAAAAAGGATTAGGGTATGAAGGCGGTAATCGAGTTGTTAACAAGGTAACTGTTACAGCAAACAGTCCTGAAAAGCTGGAAACTGTAGAGAAAAAAATAAAGAAACTCGACGTTGATTGGTCGAGCTTTGAAGCGACTAAGAATAATGGAGCTTTTCAAGAGGCCGCAAAATCTCTTACCGGTATAAGAAAAATCATGAGAGTCATGACAATGGCAATTCTAGGAGGAGGTACAATTGTACTTTCGCTTATATTAGTACTGTGGTTAAGGGAGAGAATTTATGAGATTGGGATTCTTTTATCTATTGGTGTAAGTAAAGCGGCGATAGTTGGACAGTTTATACTGGAACTAATATTCGTATCAATACCGGCGATGATAGCTTCATTTATAATCGGGAAAATTGCACTATCGTTCATTGTAGGCGGATTTGTAGGAAGTGATGAAACGGGTGCTTTGGCACGAGGGTTAAGTGAAGGGGGCATTAGTAGTGAGCTCATGACATTTGCAATGAGTTATGCATTGCTCATAGTAATAATAATCGTTTCGGTTGCTATAACATCTGGAGCAATTCTAATACGTAGCCCAAAGGAAATACTATCTAAAATCAGTTAGGAGAAAGCATGAAGATAATTGAAATTAAAAATGCATCATACAGCTATATTGGCTCGAGAGACAAGGTGCTGTCATCGATTAATTGCAGCTTTGAAGCTGGCAAATTTTACGCTATAACCGGTAAATCAGGTGCGGGAAAGTCGACATTCCTATCCCTTTTGGCAGGACTTGATAGACCTAGCTCGGGAGAGATTTGTTTCAATGGTAAGAGCATAGCATTGCATGGCTATAGCAACCATCGTAGAGATAATATTTCACTCGTGTTCCAGAATTACAATTTAATAGACTATCTAACACCGCTTGAAAATGTTAGGCTTGTAAATAGAAATGCTTCTGATGAACTACTACTGAAGCTTGGTTTAAATAGTAGTGAGATTAAGAGAAATGTGATGAAGTTATCCGGTGGTCAGCAGCAAAGAGTTGCGATAGCAAGAGCACTTGCGTCCGAGGCTCCCGTAATACTTGCAGATGAGCCAACCGGAAACCTTGATGATTCCACCGCAAGCGAGATCATAGGAATTCTTAAGACTTTAGCCCAAGAGCGAAACAAGTGTGTCGTAGTTGTTACACACAGTAAAGAGGTTGCAAATGCGGCAGATGTAGTGATGGAGCTTAGTGGTAAGAAGCTCAAAGAGACGAGAAAGCAGAGCTAGGAGGATGACGATGATAAAAAATGCATTAGCATATGTCACAAGAAAGAGACTGAAATCTCTAATTATACTGCTTGTTATCACAGCGATGGCAACTCTAAGTATGATTGGTCTATCAATCAAGGATGCTACTAATAGAGCAGCAGCCAAGACTTTTGGAAACATAACTAATAGTTTCACTATGGAAATAAACCGCCAGGTTAATGCGGGTACCCCGAGAGGTGGCGGAAATATCCGCAATGAAGATATAAATAAGATCGTTAAATCCGGATATGTAAAAGACTATGTCAAGCGTATAGGAGCAGTAGCTGATCTTGTAGGCTATGACATAATTAGAACTGAAGCGACAAATCGCAATGAGGATGAAGAGCGAATAGAGAAGTTTAAGAGCACGGTAATGGTG
>NZ_CP016199.1:629392-677490 GCF_002243385.1 Mogibacterium pumilum
GAGTTAATGATTCATCCAAAGAGACGAAGTTTGTATCGGGTGCCTTTAGACTTGTAGATGGAAAACATCTGGAGAAGACTGATAAGAACAAGGTGCTGATTCATAAAGATTTAGCTGAAAAGAATAATCTCAAGGTCGGTGATAAGATTAAGATTAAGTCTAATAAATATGATGCCGATAACGAGAAACAGGCAGACGAAACCATAGAAGTTGAAATAAAGGGAATTTTTGACGGTCACAATAAAGGTGGTGCAAGTGCAGCTGTTGAACTGTATGAGAACAACATAATCAGTGATATAGACACGGCCGCAAAGCTGTATGGAAACACAGAGCAATCAGCGGTGTACCAAGACGCAACCTTCTTTGTAAAAGGAGATAAAAACCTCGATAAGGTCATTAAGAATATTAAAGGACTTGATGTCGATTGGAATAAATATTCTTTAGTTAAGAGCACTTCGAACTATCCGGCACTACAACAGTCGATTTCGGGAATATACTCATCTGCAAACAAATTATTTGTTGGCGGAATTATATTTGCAGGGATAGTAGTTTCGCTATTGTTGTTCCTCTGGATGAACTCAAGGAAGAAAGAGGTAGCCGTTCTTCTTTCAATCGGCAGAACCAAGAAGGAGATTGCGATACAGTTTGCAGCGGAACTTATATTTGTAGCCGTTCCGGCCTATATTATATCCTTCTTTGCAGCCGGAGCACTCGGCAAGGTTATTGGTAATAAGGTTCTCCGTGGTGTAACGGGAGGCATTGCTGATGGTATAGCTAAAGAATCCGCTTCATCAGGGCTCGGAGGTGGAGCAGAAGTTGACGGATTTAACAAGACTCTGACAAGTTTAGATGTTATCATCAATACAAGGGCATTCATTTATGTAGTGCTCTTCATGACGGTGATACTGGCAATTTCGCTAATCATATCCACATATCGCATCCTTCGCAAGAGACCTAAGGAGTTGCTGATAGATGTGAAATAAAGACTGGAGGGTCAATGAAGATTCTTATAGTTGAAGACGATAAGAATATCAGGGAGGGAGTCGCAGACTTCCTCTCTGAGTTTGGTTATAATACGATTGAAGCACCTGATGGACGGGAGGCTCTCGCAAAATTTGATGAACAAGATATCAGTCTTGTAATTCTCGACATTCAGATGCCATATATTAATGGTTTAGAAGTTCTAAAGGAGATTAGAAAACGAAGCAAATTACCTGTTCTTATGCTTACGGCATTTAGCGATGAAGAGTATAAAATTGATGCATATACGAGTTTGGCGGATGGATATTTAGAGAAGCCGTTTTCGTTACCGGTATTACGTGCTCGTGTAGATTCGTTGATTGAACGTCATTATGGTATGCATGACAAATTCTGTTATGGCAATGTTGATGTTGATTTTGACAGTTATACGGCTACGCTAGGTAATGAGCCGGTAGATATAAATGCTAAAGAGGTCGATATACTAAAATATTTGGTTGAAAACGAGGGGCGAGCACTGACAAGAGAGCAGATAATAGATAATGTCTGGAAAGCGACAGAAGAACCGCCATTCGATCGCGTGATAGATGTGTATATCAAGGAGCTTCGTAAGAAGCTTGGACTAGATTGCATAGTGACTATTAGAAATGTAGGATATAAACTGGAGAGAAAATGAGAAACTTGAAGATATTCCCCAAATTATTTGTCCAAACGTTCGCCATACTCGGAATTTTGATTATAGTTGTCCATCTCGTAGTATTTCTTATGTTCCCTAAAGTGTACCTTGAGAATAGAAAGAGTAAAATAAATATCAGGGCTAATGAAGTTTCTGCAGCTTTGCAGGGAAAGGATGAACAGTTTGTTGAGCAGTATTTGACCTTCTATTCGAGAAGCAGTGAAATTAAGGCTTTCATTGATTCAAACAGTGACTCGGGAGAGGTGAAAATCGGTGAGAATGCTGAAAATAGCATTGACAAGTCGAGCGATAACAATTCTTTAATTATAGAGACTCGTAATATTAAGCTAGCTGATGGCAGTAAATTGTCAGTGAATTTTGTTTCAACTGCTGATATGCGACAAGAGGCTAAGGGATTAATCCTAAAGTTTCTGCCCTTATCTTTGGCAGTTTCGCTAGCGATATCAGTTTTAGTATCATTGATATATGCAAGACTTTTGACAAGAAATGTTCAAGAAATAAAAGAAGTTACAACTCGAATGATGGAGCTTGATAGAAGCGCTCTTTTGCCTATCGAATCATCAGATGAGATAGGACAGCTCAAAGCGCAAATTAATGACTTGTATGTAGCTTTACTTGAACTGATAGATGATCTTGAGGTCAAGAATGAAGAGATTATAAAGCTAGAAAAGCTAAAATTCGACTTCTTTAGAGGTGCTTCTCACGAACTAAAAACTCCATTAGCCAGCCTCAAAATTATTCTTGAAAATATGAAATATAACATTGGCAAGTATAAGAATCATGACGAATATATTGGAAGTTGTATTGATATAGTCGATAACCTTTCTCAAAATATTTCACAAATACTGTCAGTGTCTTCACTTGAACATCTTAGTGATGAGGAGGAGCTGCTTAATATAAAAGAAATTTTGAGCGAGATACTGGAAAAGTACTCTGTAATGGCTACTCAGCGAGGAATCACAATTAATAACTATTTAGGAGAAGAACAGATTTATGTAGGAAGGACTGCGCTTAAGGTTGTAATGTCTAATGTGGTAAGTAATGCCATCAAGTATTCGGACGAAGCGGGGTGTATTAATATTGGTGCCTGCGATGGCTGGTTTTATATTGAAAATTCTTACGAGAATGCTGAACAGCTAGACTGCGATAAGCTATTTGAAGTTAACTTTGATCTTGGAAAAGAGAATAGTAGTGGTTTAGGGCTATATATAGTTAGAAATATCTTGCTCAGCTATGGGATAGAGCATAAGTTTGAACGTCATGAAAAAAGTGTTGCATTCATGATTAAAATTAAACGATAACGAAGGGCCTGTTTTAGGAATACACTTGCATATAAGGGGCATATGCCATCAAGGCGTAAGCCTCTTATTCTTATAATTCACATCAAAACCACACTTTCGCTCTTATTGATAAAACCCGCTCGAAATAGTATAATAATATGACTTATGCCATGTAAAATGGACTATTATGAGAGGGAAGGGATGCCGATATGTTGAGCTCGATTCAAAGTATTATATCTAATTTCAGACTGGAAGACGCCCTGGATATAGCAATCGTGTCATATATTGTATATAAGATGATTGGTTTTATCAGGGAAACTAGAGCAATGCAGCTCATTCGAGGACTAGTAATAATTGTAGTTGCATTTTTTATATCGGACATATTCAACTTATACCTACTTAACTGGCTGCTCAAGAGTCTTTTCACAATGGGGCTCTTTGCAGTTGTTGTGCTGTTCCAACCAGAGCTCCGTAGGGCGCTCGAACAGGTGGGGCGTAAGAATCTTATGAACACAAACTCGTTCCGCAACATCGACAAGAACAAGGCCGTTGAGACGGTAGATGCACTGGTGAGCGCAATTGACGATTTCTCTGCGACAAGAACGGGAGCACTTATAGCTATTGAGCGTGATACTATGCTCAACGATATCATTGAGACGGGAGTAGTTGTAGATGCGGAAATTTCAATTAGACTTCTTGGAAATCTATTTTACGAAGGCTCACCACTTCATGACGGTGGTGTAATCATTCGTGGAGCAAGAATTCACGCTGCATCATGTGTATTCCCTTTAACAGAGAAGAAGAACATTGGCAGAAACCTCGGAACTAGGCACCGTGCAGGTGTCGGTCTTAGCGAGGTCTGTGACGCGTTAATCATAATAGTATCTGAGGAGACTGGAGTAGTATCAATCGCTGAAGATGGCAAGATACGCAGGTTCGTTGACCTCAAGACTATTGAGAAGATGCTTCTCAACATGTACTTACCGTCTGATAGAGGAATGTATGGTAAGGTTGCGAAGCTAGTACGCCGGAAGGGGGGAAAGCGCGATGCAAAATAACGATTCTAACAAAAAGAAAATCAACAAAATCAATTTGGCTCTTTCGATTGCGATAGCATTTGCCGCATGGTTATACGTTGTATACAGTATTAACCCCACAATAACAAGAACCTATTCAAATATTCCAGTAACAGTTGTTAATTCTAGATCTCTCGCTAAAAACGATTTAGCTGTTAGTAAGATGGATACAGAGAAGATTTCAGTAACACTTGTCGGCAGACGTTCAGCGATAAATGATCTGAAGAAGTCAGAGGTCTCTGCAACGGTGAATGCTGCTAATGCGGACAAGGGCGAGAACAGGATAGCTGTTCAGGTTGCTGCACCCGGAGCAGTCACGGTCAAATCTCAGAGCGAGAGTAGCATTTCGGTTACAGTCGAGGATCTAGAAGTAAAGAAAGTTAGTTCATATACCACGTACAAGGACGGTCAGGAAGGCGAACCTGTAGTTAAGAAAAACTCCAATAAGGAAGTTGAGGTTCAGGGAGCTGCGAGTCTGATCAAGAACGTAGACTCTGTAAAGCTAGAGCTTGACGCTAACAATGTTACAGATAAAGCGAAGGAATTTAGTGTACCTGCTATTCCTGTAGACGGAAGCGGTCACAAGATAGATTATTTGACGACAGACCCGGGGAAAATTTCAGTAACCGCATATAAGGGTGAGACTAAAGTAGTTAAACTCAAGATCAAGGTTACTAATAATCAAGATGGAAGCGTATCACGCACATATTCTGCGCCAAACACCATCGTTATTAAAGGTCGGAGTAAGGATATCAAGGGTGTAACAGAAATCACATCCAAGGATATGGATATCAGTTCAATAACTGAAACTAAAGATGTAAATATCGATTATGACCTACCGGAAGGGGTAAGTATTGCCAACGAATCCAGACATGTTATGCTTAGGGTCAAGGTCAGCACGAGTGCATCAAAGACCGTGAATGTGCCTGCCGGATCAATCAACATTAACAACGTTGCCAGCGGGCATACAGCAACTGCTAATAGTGGAGTTAATGTTATCGTGACGGGTAGCAAAGAGAAGCTGGTAAATATCACAGCAGGATCATTTGTGATAAGTGCAGATGCAGGTGGCCTTGGGGCAGGACAGCACACTGTTACTGTATACTTAACCAACAATTCTGGTATGATGGCTTCACTTGAGAGTGCACAGATAAATATAACAATTCAGTAATATCGGTTGATGTTGAGTCATGCAAACGATATTAGTGGAATCTTTTAGGTGAATCTTAAGGAAGAACTTTATATTTTGCAGGTTATATTAAGGAATTAAGGAGACGTTAATGGGCAGATTGTTTGGAACAGATGGTGTAAGAGGAGTTGCTAATACAGAATTAACAGCTTCGCTTGCATTCGATATAGGTAGAGCAGCGGCTTTCGTGCTGGGAGAAACCGAGAAGAGACCGGTTATGGTAATCGGACGTGATACTAGAATTTCTGGCGATATGCTGGAAAACGCTTTGACGGCAGGAGTGCTTTCGGTTGGCGGAGATGTGGTTAAACTCGGAGTCGTTCCTACACCGGCGGTTGCTTACCTAGTAAGGAAATATAATGCAGATGCGGGAGTAGTCATTTCGGCATCTCATAATCCATTTGAATATAATGGAATTAAGCTGTTCAACGGAGAAGGCTACAAGCTTGACGACAGTGTTGAACAGGAGATTGAGGCTATCATACTAGGTGAGAAGGAGATCAGCACAGATGAATTCACAGGTGCGAAGCTCGGAACCTGCCGCGAGGATGACGCTAATGCGATTAAGCAGTATACAGACTTTCTGCTTACTACCATCGACAAGAGACTTGATGGCATCAAGGTGGTTCTCGATACTGCAAATGGTGCGTCATTTGAGACTGCTCACATCGTGTACGAAGCTCTAGGCGCTGAAGTTACAGTAATCAGCGATAAGCCGGATGGAATCAATATCAATGACGGATGCGGATCCACACACCCAGAGAACCTACAAGAGAAGGTTATAGAGCTCGGTGCTAATGTTGGTTTTGCGTACGACGGAGATGCTGACAGATTGATTGTCGTAGATGAGCAGGGCCGCATTATAGACGGAGATAGAGTACTATGCATCTGTGGAAAGTATCTCAAAGACAATGGACTTCTCGTAACCGACAAGATAACTGCTACAGTTATGAGCAACATTGGACTTCATAAATATCTGGATGGATATGGTATAGGTGTTGATGTGACTAAGGTTGGTGACAGATACGTACTAGAGTCGATGAAACAGACAGGGGCTGTTCTCGGCGGAGAGCAGTCAGGACACATGATTTTCTTGAACTACACAACTACTGGAGATGGTGTTCTATCATCCCTGCAGTTCATGAAGGCATATCTTGATTCGGGCAAGAAGCTCAGTGAGCTTAGAGATGAGATTCAGATTTACCCACAGGCATTAGTAAATGCGAGAGTGGATAACGCTCTCAAGGCAACTGCTCTTGAAGATGAAGAGATTAAGAAGTTCATCGCTGAGATTGAAGCTAAGATGAAGGGTTCAGGTAGAGTTCTGATAAGACCTTCAGGTACCGAACCACTTATCAGAGTTATGCTCGAGGGCGAGGATATCGACGAGATTCAAGGCTACGCTGAACAGATAGCGAATCTTATCTCGGAGAAATTCGGAAAGTAGTGTAAGAGTAACTACTCGAACTAAAATTGCGAATCGTTGTAGCAACTCGCGGTGAGCTGTGGGAGTGCTATTTGAAATAATACATTTGGAGGAAATAATATGTGCGGCATTGTAGGTTATGTAGGTAACGATGCTCCTCAGGGCATAATTATCGAAGGACTTAAGAAGTTAGAGTACAGAGGATATGACTCAGCAGGTATCGCTGTTGTAAACGACGGCAAGATCCAGTTAAGAAAGCACGTTGGTGCTATCGTTAATCTGGAGAAGCTAATCGGAAAAGAGAATCTAGGTGGTCACGTAGGAATCGGCCACACAAGATGGGCTACTCACGGTGCTCCATCTGATGTTAATTCACATCCACATATGAGTAACGATAATAGAATTGCTCTCGTTCATAATGGAACAGTTGAAAACTATGTAGAAATCAGAACCGAGCTCGAGAAAGAGGGATTCACATTTAAGAGTGATACCGACTCAGAGGTTGCTGCAGTTCTGTTCGGAAAATATTATAACGAGATAGGTGATCTCAAGGCTACCATGGATAAGGTAACTCACGAGATGACTGGAACTTTTGCACTCGCTGCAATAGCTGAAGATCAGCCGGATACATTCGTTGCATATAGAAAAAACGCTCCGCTAATCGTAGGAAAGGGAGACGGGTGCAATTTCGTAGCGTCCGACTTTTCAGCGCTTCTCAAGTATACGAAGGATGTTTATTTGCTAGAGACTGGTGATACAGTAGTGCTAACACCAGACAGCGTTACAATTTACGACGAGTCCGGCAAGGAAATCAAGCGCGAGACAATGCACATCAGCTGGGATGAGAGTGTTGCTGAAAAGGGCAAGTATGAGCACTTCATGCTCAAGGAAATCTTCGATCAGCCAACAGCAATCAAGGAGACTCTTGATCGTAATCTTGGTGAAGATGGTAGAGTGTCGCTTTACAATATGACCCTCACCAAGGAAGACTTTGCTAAGTTTAATAAGATTTGTATCGTAGCATGCGGAACTGCATATCATGCTGGACTAGTTGGAAGAAATATTTTCGAGAAGCTGATCAAGCTGCCTGTTGAAGTTGATGTGGCTTCTGAGTTTAGATACAGAGATCCTTTCGTAGATGAGAAGACCCTATTCATCGCAATCAGCCAGTCTGGAGAGACTGCGGATACACTTGAGGCTCTTCGTGAGGCGAAGAGAAAGGGTGCAAGAGTGCTCTCAATCGTCAACGTAGTGGGTAGCACAGTTGCTCGTGAATCTGATGATGTGTTCTACACATGGGCTGGCCCTGAAATTTCAGTAGCATCGACAAAAGCTTACACAACTCAGCTTCTTTCGCTATACCTCCTGTCTCTATATCTAGGAGACCTACGCGGAACTATCTCTGGAGAGTATTATAGTGAGATTATTAGCGAGTTATCGGCTATTCCTGATAAGCTCGAAGAGGTTCTCAAGCTCAGAGGTGACATCGAGAAGCTGGCAAAGAAGCTTTACGATAGAGATCAGGTATTCTTCATCGGAAGAGGCATGGATGCAAGTGTTGCTTACGAAGGCTCGCTCAAGCTTAAGGAAATATCATACATCAACTCCTTCGCTATCGCAGCAGGAGAGCTTAAGCACGGAACTATCGCTCTTATGGAGCCAAAGACTATCCTCGTGGCACTTGCGACACAGTCCAAACTATTTGACAAGATGGTTTCCAACATTCAGGAGGTTAAGGCGCGTAATGCACATGTAATCTCTATCGCTAAAGAAGGAAACACCGCTATTGAAGAGCATTCAGATGAAACTTTCTATATCCCGGAGTGCATGGATGAAGTTTCACCACTTCTCAGCGTAATTCCACTACAGATATACGCTTACTACGTTGCAAAAGAAAAGGGCTGTGAAATCGACAGACCTCGTAACCTCGCAAAGAGCGTAACTGTAGAATAAAATTAATATCTATTAGTACGAGCGTGTACGTGGCCTACAGTTGCAGACTGGCGTGCATGCTCGAGACTATATTTTAAAAAATTATAGACTATGTATTTTATTTAGAATTAGAGAATTGATATGGAAGAGAACAAGGCAATCAAGAATTATACCGAATGGATTAACGCCAAGGGAATCGACCCCAATATGAGACAGTATCTGATGAACATGATATCTCATCCAGACGAAATAGAGAGATGCTTTGGTGAGGAGCTTGATTTTGGTACAGCTGGAATGAGAGCAACCATGGGTGCTGGTTCTGCACGCATGAATATATACACCATTGCGACAGCGGCATATGCGATGGGTGAGATGCTGGTGGAACAGCACGAAGGCAAGGTTGTGAAAATCGTTATCTCGTACGATTCGCGCAATAATTCCAGAGAGTTTGCAGAAGCAGCGGCATTAGCGAGCTGCGCAGCTGGTGTGAAAGTTCTCTTTTCAGATAGACTACGTCCAGTGCCGATGCTTTCGTATGCGATAAGAAATTATGCGGCTGATGGCGGAATTATGATCACAGCTTCACACAACCCTAAGGAATATAATGGATTCAAGTCGTATAGAGCCGATGGTGCGCAGATGATTGATGAAGAAACTGAAACGATTAAGAGTCGTATCAGGGCTGCAGTTGATGGAATTGAGATTCTGGCTTCTTCAGACTCCTTTGAGGAGCTAGTTAAGTCTGGAGAGATCACGTATTTCGGTAGAGAGATTGACGATAGCTACAACGCGATGATTATGGACTCATTTAACAGCAGCAGTGTGAGTAGAAGAGCAAGAGCATCACTACGTATCGTATACTCTCCACTCAATGGATCAGGCCGTGAACCTGTAAGAAGAGCTCTTCGTGAGCTAGGATATGAAAAGGTATATGCGGTAAATGAGCAAGACCGCCCAAACGGTGATTTCCCAAGTCTCAGAGTGCCTAACCCTGAATATGACGATACGTATGATTTAGCTAAGAAGTACGCTGATATGTCGATTGCAGATATTATAATCGTAACGGATCCAGATTCTGACAGACTGGGAGTTTCTGTTTACGATGAGGGTGATTATAAGAAACTATCAGGTAACCAGATTGGAGCAATCCTTCTGGAATACCTACTATCTGAGTCAAAGAAACTCGGCAGGCTTCCTGATAATGGATATGCTGTAACATCAATAGTCTCGACTCACCTCGCAAGAGCTATTTGCGCTAGATATGGGGTGAATCTATACGAGACTTTAACTGGTATCAAGAACATCTCTGACCAGATAAGACAACACTCCGACGAAGGAACAGAAAAATTCCTGTTCGCTTTCGAGGAGAGCAATGGGTACATGCTCAACCAGGCAGTTCGTGATAAGGACGGCGTGATGGCAGCAATAGCAATCGCTGAGATTGCAACATTATCTAAGGCAAATGGTGTAACACTAATCGACCAACTTGAGTCGCTGCACAAACTGTATGGATACGCTGCTGAATCAAGCGTTAGTGTAGATGGCGCAGGAGTTGGTGAAAGGTTCATGGAACACTTAAGGGCGCTTGGAGGCAAGCTGGGTGAACATGGAACTGAGCTAGGGGTACTAGATGTAAAAAATTACACTGACTACATGCCTGAGTCAAATGTTATTCTCTATGAACTTAATGGACTAGACTGGATTGCATTCAGGCCTTCTGGAACTGAACCGAAATTCAAGATATATTTCGGCTTCTACGGTACAGAGTCAGCAGCAGAGAGCAGACTTGCGAGAATCTCAAAGGCTGTAATTGCTGAAGTAAACAAATATAAGGAAATTTAAGATGACAGATGAAGTAAGAATTGCGCTACTCATAGATGCAGAAAACATTTCGGCTCAGTATGCTGGCTACATAATCGATGAGATTGAGAAGTATGGTATCTGTTCTTACAAGCGAATTTACGGAAACTGGGAACGAATCGTCAAGACGAGATGGGAACAAGAAATCAGAAAGCACTCACTCAAGCCGATGATGCAAGTCAACAATACAAGGGGAAAAAACGCTTCCGATTCGGCACTTATTATCGATGCTATGGATATCCTTTATGGCAGTAATGTTGAAGGCTTCTGCATAGTGTCTTCGGACAGCGATTTCACATCACTGGCTAGAAGACTTAGTGAGTCAGGTTGCCTCGTACTAGGTATGGGAGAGTCTGATAAGGCTACAGAGGCTCTTGAAAATGCATACGATAAGTTCATCTATATCGACCTTCTCGCCAAGCAGGCAGAGGAGGAGCGCCTTGCTGAAGAGGCTCTCGAGGCTGAATATAAGAAGCAGAAGAAACAGGAACCTAGTAAGGATACTTCCGAAAATACAGCTAATACGCCTAGTAAAAAGGCTATCGAGGCTAAGATTCAACAGATCATCATGGAGAACAACGATAAGGGTAAGCCTACAGATTTAGGTCTTATTGGCAATGAACTCAACCGAGTGTACAAGAACTTCGACGTGCGATATTACAGCATGAAGGGCGGAAAGCGTTACAAGTATCTGAAGGAATTTGTAAGTGACTTCAAGTCACTCAAGGTAGAAGTGAGCGGAGATCGCGGCATCTACGTTACTATAAGATAAAAAATAAAGATAATGAAAAACCTCCTATTGGCATCATGCTGACATGGGAGGTTTTACATAGCTGTTATTACAATCGTAAAGCTGGCTCCACCAGCTCCAGTTATTTGTCCTCAATCGTAAAGCTGAGTTCAGCTCCGCATTCTGGGCAAACTGCATCTCCAGGTGATGCCTGAAATTCCTTGTTACATACAGGACATGCGATAATATATGTATCAGCATCGTAGCCATCAGGCACGTTGTTGTTGAATGCCTCTTGATATTTCTTACCGTCCATAATTCCTCCTAATCCTAACTTTTAATTCTTAATTATTTATTATTTTACATTATATCTGTTGTTTCCTCAACTTGTTCACCAATATAATGAATTTAAATAAAAGAATTATATCCATAAATATTACTTCATTAACGAATTTCAACATGAATATTCATAACAATTAAAGGTTAAACATTTTATAAAAAACAAGAAAGGAGGGCGTTATGGGTAAGCAGGAAATTAATTTTGATGGCCTTAAATATATTAGTATCGCGATTTGGCTAGAAGTTGGATATATATTGATAAACGGCATGACAGGATTGTTTACCCTTCTGCAGATTGCAGCGATGTCTGAGATATCACAAGGCGCTCTACTGTTCACGACGAAGGTCGCACCAGATATAATACTACTTATTTTTATAGCGAATACAATTTTATATATTATGGGACTAAACGGGCTTGGTAAACTAAATCCATACTACAAAAAAGCTTTTAAGTTTTATATTGGATATCTCGTTTTCCTAGTTCTATCAGTAATCACAATATTTGTAGTATTAGTTACAGCTGGTGAATTCATTTTCTTAGTATTTAAAACGAGTGGTATCAATAACACGGCAATGAATGTATTGAGTTGGATAGTAGTATTTACTATGCTCGCGATGCAGGTTGCTGGTAACGCGATAAATATCATTTATATGCGCAATATTTTGTTTGGAACAAGACGAGTAGTCGATGTACTAGGCGGGCAGGGCCTAGCTTATAATCTAACTATAACGGAACGCATATACAGGATTGCGATGATTGTAACAACGGTGATGGAAGTAGTTGGTGTCACTGGTATGACATTTGTCCTCAAGAAATACTTCCTGAAGATAGCTGGCGAAGGAGCAGATGTCTTTGTCGCACTTTACAGCGCGTTAAGAGGTATGCAAGGCTTTTTCTTCTTACTGATAGTAGCGTATATCATAGTATTTATCATCAGAACGATATTCGCAATCAGGCTCACACAGACATATGTGGATCTATCAAAGCATGAACTTAACGAAGAGGAAGTAGCGGTGTTGCTCGAGGATAAGCAGGCAGTACAAGAAGCTTTTGAAGCATAATACTAGGGAAATCAAAAGACCTCACTGGATTAATCCAGTGAGGTCTTTTTGCTGGTTTTAAATTGAGTACCGCCCTGCGATAAACGCTATTAGCCGATAAGATCTAGGAGAGCCTTCTTAGGAACTGCTCCTACGGACTTATTTACTTCCTCTCCGTTCTTAAGTACAAGAACGGTTGGGATGCTCATAACGCCATACTTCTGAGCTAGCTCTGGATGCTCATCAATGTTAACCTTTCCAACTTTGATGTCGCTTCTCTCTTCAGCGATCTCCTCAATAACTGGTGAAAGCATCTTGCATGGTCCGCACCATGATGCCCAGAAATCAACTAGAACCGGCTTATCTGCCTGTAGTACTTCCTGTTCGAAATTTTCTGCTGTCAATTCAATTGCTGCCATTTTCTTATCCTCCTGATATTACTCAAAAATCAGAACGTGAAACGTCTGATTAATTGCATACAATTCTTATTGATTCCACTTTACCATTTTTGGGAGTCTCTGTGTGATGATTCTGTGAGAAAAAACAATATCGTGGTATAATTAATAGCTGGTAAATGCCTTTTGGTAAGCTGTGGATACACGGTAGAACCATAAGTAAAATGACATAACTAGAAATCGGAGAATGAACATGTATATTGATGAAGCTACTTTCAGAGAGATATTTCACAAGTTTATCTATATCGAATGCCCAGATGCGCTAGAGGAACTATCTGATACGCTCGAGATAATCGATGGAGCGACAGGCGTGCTCGCATACTGCTTTTGTGAAGACCTTGTAGGCACTAACTTTAATCTGCTGGCCTCGGCAAAAAGAAAAGAGAATGGTACACTGGAGATTGGACCAAGAAGCACAGAGAAGTATGCACGAGTTAGATTTAGCGATGTTAGAGATTATGAGTTTGAACTTGTAAAAAATCTAGAGGCAGACATAACAGGGTTTTTAGACGTTCCAGAAGATATCCGAGAGAATTTTGAGTCAGCAGATAAAAAGATGAGTATGCTCAGAGAACTCGAGATGCTGGATGGTGGACGTAACATGGAACTTCCGGACTTCGTGAGTGTGACGGTGGGTAAGAAGGGATTTTTGCCGGAGGTTGTGTGGGTTAGAACGACAGACTTTGGCGATAACGAATTCTACGGAACACTTCACAATCCACCGAAGCAGGGATTTGGCCTAGAACCAGGGCAGAAGGTGCGTTTCCGCGCGTATGACAATGAAGGGGATATAATGCTGATACTAGATAGCAGCATGCTGAATTAATATGGATATTACACAGAAGATAACCCAGGAATTAGGAATAAAATCTTGGCAATCCGAGGCGGTAATCAAGCTTATTGACGAGGGAAATACCATCCCGTTCATTGCGCGATACCGAAAGGAAGCGACTGGTGCGCTTGATGATGAAATATTAAGACACTTCGATGAGAGACTTAAGTATCTGCGTTCACTTGAGGAGAGGAAGCAGACAGTAATAGCTTCTATTGAATCACAGGGCAAGCTCACTGCCGAGCTTCTTGCAAAACTCGAGCAAGCTGAGACAGTCGTTGCTGTCGAAGACATATATAGACCATACAAGCCGAAGAGACGTACTCGTGCGATGATCGCCAGGGAGAAAGGACTTGAAGGACTTGCTACATATATTATGTCAATCGATGCGGCATCGCCTGTACGAGAAGAGGCTCTAAAGTATCTGAGCGAAGAGCATGAAGTAAATGATGCTGACACTGCAATTAAACTAGCACTAGACATCATTGCTGGAGATATATCGGATGATGCGGATATAAGAACATGGATTAGAGCGCTGACGGCCAAGGAAGGTGTGCTAATCACAGCGGTAGTACCTGCGGTTAAGGCAGAACTCGAGGCTAGCGGAGAACGCAGCGTATATGAGAACTACTTTGAATTTGCAGAGAAGGTGTCCGGACTCCCTGGTCACAGAATTCTTGCTATCAACAGAGGTGAGAATGAGAAGGTTCTCAGCGTAAAACTGGAGGCGCCGGTAGAGAAGATAGAAGGTAGGTTGTTCAAAGACCTCAAGAGTTCTGCTAACAAGGTGACTCAGCAGTATATCGAAGAAGCGGCTGTAGATGCGTACAAGAGGTTAATTGCTCCATCTATCGAAACTGAAATCAGAAATGAGCTGACCCTCGGAGCACAGGAGGGGGCGATAAAGATATTTGCCAGCAACCTCGAACAGCTACTCATGCAGCCACCTATTGGCGGCAAGACTGTTCTCGGATGGGACCCGGCATTTAGAACTGGCTGCAAGCTAGCTGTGGTAGATGCTACAGGAAAGATTTTGGACACCACTGTCATCTATCCGACTGCACCGCAGAATAAGATCAAAGAAGCCAAGATGGTCGTAGCGGAGCTCGTAAAGAAGCATGACATAGATATCATCTCCGTTGGAAATGGTACGGCTTCTCGTGAGTCGGAGCAGATTATCGCTGAATTTATTAAGGAATACGAGCAGGGGCTATATGCAAATCCTAAGAAAAAGCTCCAATATGTAATCGTGAATGAGGCTGGCGCTTCCGTATATTCAGCTAGTAAACTGGCGACAGATGAATATCCAGACCTCGATGTAGGTGAGCGTAGCTCCGCGTCGATTGCTAGAAGGCTGCAGGATCCACTCGCAGAGCTCGTTAAAATCGACCCACGCTCAATCGGAGTTGGTCAGTATCAGCATGACATGGATCAGAAGAGGTTAGCGGAAGCCCTTGGTGCAGTGGTAGAAGATTGTGTAAACAATGTCGGTGTAGATTTAAATACCGCTTCAGCTTCTCTTCTCGAGTATGTATCGGGAATAAGTAAGCCGATTGCCGCTAATATCGTGAAGTATCGTGAAGAAAATGGTAGATTTGACAGCAGAAAGCAACTGCTTAAGGTTGCCAAACTTGGTCCTAAGGCCTTTGAGCAGTGTGCCGGATTCCTTCGCATCAGAGATGGCAAGGAGCCACTTGACTGCACAGCGGTACACCCGGAGAGCTATGATGCAGCACGTAAGATTTTGGAAATTATGGGATACAAGCCTGCTGATATCATCACTGGTGCGGCTAAGGGGGTTTCAGATAGCCTGATCTCCAAGAACAAATTGCAGGAGAAGTTCGGCAGCAAGCACACTAATAATAAGTCGGATAAGCCATCGATGAAACAGCTAGCAGAGGTGGCAAATATCGGCGAATATACGCTAAAGGATATTTTGAGTGAAATCGAAAAGCCAGGAAGAGACCCTAGAGAAGAGGCCGAGGCGCCGCTACTAAGAAGCGATGTGCTGGAGATAAGCGATTTGAGACCAGATATGGAGCTCAAGGGAACAGTTCGTAACATCGTTGACTTCGGAGCATTTGTAGATATTGGTGTTCATCAGGATGGTCTCGTACATATATCTGAGCTATCGGATAGATTCGTAAAGCACCCACTCGACGTGGTAAAGGTAGGGGATATCGTAAATGTCCGTGTCCTATCTGTAGATGAAAAGCGCAAGAAGATTGCACTATCGATGAAGAAAAAGAGATAGTAAAGTTGCAGATTTATGATCAGCTTCAGTGCAGGCAACTAGTGGCTAACGGCATAGGTACGGCATGGTAGCGGATAGTAGTATTATAGTAGCGGCATAGTAACGGTTATAGTAATGATATAGTAAGGGTTACAGTAGCAGCATATTAATGGCTATAGTAGCTATATTATATCGATAAATAGGAGGACGTTATGGATTTTAAGGAAGTTGTAAAAAACAGATATTCTTGCAAAAAATACTCAGACAAGAAGGTAGAGCATGAGAAACTCGAGGCTATACTAGAGGCAGGAAGACTTGCACCAACTGCCAAGAATCTACAGGAGCAGCATGTATATGTCCTCGAATCAAAGGAGGCACTAGACAAGTTTGATATCGAAACACCTTGCAGATACGGTGCACCGACTGTATTAGTGGTTGCGTTCGATACGAACAATGTGTACATATATCCAGGCGAAAAGAGGGATTCGGGAATTGAGGATGCTTCAATCGTTGCGACTCACATGATGCTCGCGGCAACTGATGTTGGACTAGATAGCTGCTGGATTAATTTCCTTGATCCAGACAAGCTGCATAAGGCACTTGAACTTCCTGAGAATGAAGAAATCTTGATGGCTATGGATCTAGGATATGCGGCAGAGGAAGGAAAGCCGCTACCTAATCACTTTAGCCGCAAGGAACTCTGTGAAACGGTTTCGTATCTGTAGCTTGATAAAGGGTGAAGTGCAAAGTTCTGCGAACATAAATGCGCCAGAGGCTGAACTAAAATGCGGAATATTGAATCATTTTAATAATGAGATGTCTAAAATGTGGAATATTGAACTGTTTAAATAATTAGATGCAGAAGGCTCCAGCGAGAAATCGCTGGAGCTTTTGATAAGAACAAAATTTTTAAAACCACATAGTGCATAGTTATAGGACAAAACGTGTTGGTAAAAATCGCTGTATCCATTGAAAACTTAATGGATACAGCGGTTATATTTTTATTTTAAGTTTAGGCATCAGCTAGAGATACTGTGTTGCTTCAAATCTATACGGCTAATCTTCCGTATGGGTAGGAACTGTATTATTTATATTTGATTCGATTGATGCAGCTGCTGCTCGCGCCGAAGACCAGGCAAACTGGAGGTTGTAGCCGCCCGTGATGCCGTCTACATCAAGCATTTCTCCGATACAGTAGGTGTTTGGGACGGATTTGAGCTGCATCGATTTGCAGTCAAACTGGTCGAGGCGGAGGCCGCCGGCGGTGACGATGGCTTTGCTGAAGTCACCGCGCGATTCGATTTCGAATCGATCCTCCGTCAGGAGGATGGCGGCCTTGCGTGCGCTGCAAGCGGAACGCTTCGCCACTTCCTTGGCGAAGCGGCGCGGCAGGGCGAACTCTTTGGCAATGATAGACGCGAGTTCGCCGCTTTGCGCGGACTTGGTTCCAGAGTTTCTGCTTTGCGAGGATCCTGCTCCAGAACAGTCATTCGAAGTGAGCCTAGTCAGTGCGTCATCTCTACCCATACCTATGTAGTTAATCAGTAGCCAACAGCCTGACTCAGCGTATTTGGATGAATTGAGAATAACTGGTCCAGTGAAATTATCATGGGCAAGAAGCAGACCACCGCTTAGTAGTACAAGACGCTTGCCGGACTTCGGATATATGCTGATTTCCACCTTGTCAAACGATATTCCAGACAGCTCGCCATACGGATATCCCTTTATCTCGAGTGGTGCAAGTGAAGGCTTTAGTTCTGTATGTTCAATTCCTAAACCTGCAGATATGACATCGAACATCGAGCCATCTGAACCACTTCTAGGGTATGACTTTCCGCCAGTTGCAATTACTAGGTTAGTGGCTTCATAATGAAACCTCTGACCGTCTGGAGCTTCGGCTACAACTATGTATTTGCAAACTTCTGAACTTGCTTCAGCTACATGAATTTCAATTACCTTTCTATTAGTAACTACCTTGAACCCATTTGATTCAGTTGCCTCTAAGAATGCATCCCTCACATCCTGTGCTCGCATCGATTCTGGAAATATTCGGCCATCCTCATCAGTCACCGTCTTGACTCCACGCAATTCGAGAAAATCCACAAGGTCAGTATTGCTGTATTTATATAGAATCTTGCGTATTGACCTTCCGGCGGCACCGTAGCAACTAGGAAAATCCTTGATGCTGCCTGCATGTGTGATATTGCAATGTCCGTGACCGCTCATCAGAAGCTTAGTTCCAATTCGAGATGAACCTTCGAGTATGATGCCGCCAGTCTTAAGATTGGTAGCGCACATCAGTCCAGCGGCGCCAGCCCCGATTATCAATGTTCCAGTGACGGGTATAGACGAAGCGATGGACGGAGTAGTCTCGCCGGTGGTTCCGAATTTAGTATTAAGTATTTTATCTGTGCTTTTTAAACTCATAGCTTATTTCAATTTCATCTCCTAGGTGTATAATGAGAATCACATAATTATAGCATAAGTTTCACTCGTTATTGGCACAGCAGTGCGGGGGGTGAATTTAAATAGGAGGTAATGTGGGTATTAATATCAATGTTATATACGGAGTTATGATTCCGTTTCTCGGGACAATACTTGGCGCATTTTGCGTTTATTTTATGAAAAAAGACCTCAGCAAAAGTGTTGAGCGTATGCTCAGCGGTTTTGCCGCAGGTGTAATGGTTGCCGCATCCATATGGAGTCTGCTTATTCCAGCGATGGAGGAAAGTGAAGGGCTCGGCAGACTAGCTTTTCTACCTGCGGTTATAGGCTTCTGGGTGGGAATAGGATTTCTCCTTCTTATGGATCACGTGATTCCACATATGCATGCTGTAACTAATGATGTTGAAGGTCCCAAGAGCAGACTGTCCAAGACGACCATGCTCGTACTCGCAGTGACGCTTCACAACATACCTGAAGGAATGGCGGTCGGCGTGGTATTTGCTGGCTGGATGACTGGTAATTCTGGAATCACACTTGGTGGTGCACTTGCGCTTGCAATCGGAATTGCAATTCAAAACTTTCCTGAAGGTGCGATTATCTCTATGCCGCTTTATTCTGCGGGATCCTCGAGACATCGTGCATTTAGAAATGGCGTACTATCAGGCGTGGTTGAACCGATAGGGGCGATATTGACGATACTTTTTGCACAGGCGCTTACGCTGATACTTCCTTATATGCTCAGCTTTGCGGCTGGTGCGATGCTCTATGTAGTAGTAGAAGAACTGATACCGGAGATGTCAGAGGGAGAACACTCGCATAGCGGGGTACTGATGTTCGCTGTGGGATTCTCTATCATGATGACTCTTGACGTGACACTCGCTTAAGAGAGGGTGGGAGACATGAGTATTTCAAGTATTGTAGAGAAGATAAAATCAGATGAGAGAAATGTTGAATATACAGAGCGAGGTATTCCGCCTATTTTCCAGCTCAATGAGGGAGCAAAGATTCTCATAATCGGGCAGGCTCCTGGTCGCAAGGTGGAAGAATCGCAGATTCCTTTTGACGATAAGTCGGGAGAGAAACTAATCACGTGGATGGGCATAGATAGGGAAACTTTCTATTCCGACAAAATTGCGATTTTACCGATGGACTTCTACTATCCAGGAAAGGGCAAAACGGGAGATTTACCTCCAAGAAAGTTTATTGCTGAGGAGTATCACCGTGATCTCTTAGCTGAACTAGGTGATGTGCAGATGACGATTCTGATTGGAAAGTATGCGATGGCTTATTATCTGAAAGGCGATATGAAGTGCAATCTGACTGAGACAGTAAGGTGCTTCGCGGAATACCTGCCAAATTACTTCCCAATAGTTCATCCGAGTCCACTCAACTTTCGTTGGCAGGCAAAAAATCCGTGGTTTATGGAAGAGGTTGTGCCAGCACTTGAGAGAAGAGTTGCGGATATACTGGGATAACATTAAGCAAATTGATTGACTTAGATTAACTTCTTAGCTTCATTGATTTATAGATTGACATTTAATAAGACTAATATATATGTACGGAGGGTAAAATGGACGTTAGATACAAGCTAGGCTTCGGCCTTATGAGGCTGCCGATGACTAACCCGGACGATGCGGGAAGCATCGATATTGATGAAAGCGGACGCATGGCAGATTCATTTATTGAACAGGGGTTTACTTACTTTGATACGGCGTGGATGTACCACAACAAGCAGAGCGAGCCAGCGACAAAAGAATTCCTAGTTAAGCGACACGATAGAAGCGAGTACACGCTTGCTACCAAGATGCATGCGGGATTTTTTAATACGGAAGAGGAGCGTGATGCATACTTTGAGGCGCAGCTCGAAAAGACTGGTGCAGGCTATTTCGATTACTACCTGCTCCATGACGTAGGACGCGAGAACATCGATAAATTCAGGGAGCTTCACTGTTTCGAATACCTTAAGGCGAAGAAGGAAGCGGGCATCATCAAGCACCTAGGATTCTCGTCACACGAGGATGCGGAGCATGTGGACAAGTTTCTCACTGAATATCCAGAATTTGAGTTCATCCAGCTGCAGATCAACTATCTCGATTGGGATAGCGAGGGAGTCCAGTCGAGGCGCTGCTATGAGGCGGCGGTAAAACATGGAATGGATGTTGTGGTGATGGAGCCGGTCAAGGGTGGAATCCTTGCAAATGTTCCTCCTGAAGCCGAAGCTCTCCTCAAGGCGCACCGTCCCGATATGTCCGTCGCTTCTTGGGCGATCCGTTTCGTTGCTAGCCTTGAAAATGTAAAAGTAGTTCTTAGCGGCATGAGCAGTATGGAGCAGCTACTCGATAACACTTCATATATGAAGGCTTTTGAACCACTTTCTCTAGAGGAGTACGAGATTATAGATAAGGTTGTTGAGATAATCAACAGCTCTATCAGTATCCCATGTACAGCATGTTCTTACTGCACTGAGGGATGTCCTGTAAATATTCCTATTCCACGTTACTTCTCTTTATATAACACGGATATGTATGAGAGTAGCGATAGCGAGTGGACGCCGCAGTGCGAGTACTATGAGAGAACGGCGATGACTTTTGGCAAAGCGAGTGACTGTATCGCCTGTGGTCAGTGTGAGGCAATCTGTCCACAGCACTTACCTATAATCAAGAACCTTGAGATGGTGGCGGAGCACTTCGAGACAGAGTAAGTGGTTTCGTTGTTATGACAAAACACTAATAGTTATTAAAAAATGCAGTAAAGCCGATAGTAGATTGTGTCGTCGGCTTTTTGCATGAATGCATATGTGAGAAGTATGGAGAAAAACACATTTTAAAGATAGTTAGAGTTCCTTGACATATAGGGGTATGGGGTATATGCTCAAGTCATAGTACAGCAACAATAAACGATGTAAAAATGCAACCCACTGCGAATAATCGAGATTCTGCGAATGAACACATGATGATTTTGAAGATGGGAATTTATCATACTAGGAGGGGATATGGCCGAACTATCTGAACGTCGCCGTGAGCGGTCACACATGGAATACAGGAATCTGATGAATAGGCTGAAGAGGATCGAAGGTCAGATCAGGGGTATCGAAGGCATGCTAGAGAAGGATGCATATTGTCCAGATATCTTGATTCAGGTGTCTTCTGTAAACAGCGCACTCAATAGCTTCAATAAAGAACTGATGGCGAGTCACATTAGGGGATGTGTTGCCAATGACATAAGAAACGGTGACGATGAAGTCATTGACGAACTCGTTAAGGTCATGCAGAAGCTGATGAAATAGAGTAAAAGGGAGAATTTTGATGGATAAATATAATATCACAGGCATGAGCTGTGCTGCTTGTCAAGCGCATGTGGAGAAGGCGGTCGGCAAGGTTCCGGGGGTAGAATCTGTTTCCGTAAGCCTGCTCACCAACTCTATGGGTGTAGAGGGAAGTGCAACGAGTGAAGATGTAATAAAGGCTGTAGAAGATGCGGGATATGGAGCAAGCAGAGAAGCAGCAGAGGAGGCTAAGTCTTCTGTGAATCATCTTGAGGCTCAGGAAAAAGCTCTCGAGGATAAGGAGAGCCCGTTACTTAAACGAAGACTGGTGTCATCGGTAGTTTTTTTGGTTGTACTCATGTATTTCTCGATGGGACACACCATGCTGCATCTATCGCTGCCTAAATTCTTGGATGGAAATCATATAGGAATTACAGTTATCCAGATGGTGCTGGCAGCGATAATCATGTTTATCAACAAGAAGTTCTTTGTCAGCGGCTGGAAGAGCGTTCGTTCAGGTGCACCCAATATGGATACACTTGTCGCTATGGGTTCTATGACATCGTTCCTATGGAGTTTCTATATGCTCATGCAGATGACAAGGGACGTAACAGACGGTAATACCAAAGCGGTTATGGCTGGTATGCACAACCTGTACTTTGAATCGGCGGCGATGATAGTGACGCTGATTACTGTTGGAAAACTCTTAGAAGCTCTATCTAAAGGCAGGACTACTGATGCGCTAAAGAGCCTGATGAAGCTAGCTCCAAAGACTGCAATTATAGAGCGTGATGGAGCTGAAGTCGAAGTGCCGATTGAGGAAGTAAAAATTGGCGATATTTTCACAGTAAGACCTGGAGAAAGCATCCCTGTAGACGGAGTGATTATTGAGGGTGGTACTGCGATAGACGAGTCGGCACTCACCGGTGAAAGTGTTCCAATCGATAAGTTGATAGGCGACGAGGTGTCGGCAGCTACGATAAATAGAACGGGATTTATAAGGGCTGAGGCTACTCGTGTCGGAGAAGACACTACGTTATCGCAGATCATCAAGATGGTGAGTGATGCTGCGGCTACAAAGGCTCCAATTGCAAAGATTGCAGACAGGGTATCGGGCGTATTCGTTCCGTTAGTAATCATAACTGCGGTGATTGTGACGCTAATCTGGATATTTGCAGGACAGCCATTTGGATATGCCCTAGCTAGGGGAATCGCTGTTCTCGTCGTGAGCTGCCCTTGTGCGCTGGGCCTGGCAACGCCAGTAGCAATTATGGTTGGCAGCGGTCTCGGAGCCAAGAACGGAATACTATTCAAGACTGCTAGCTCTCTCGAGGAGACGGGGAGAATTCAGATAGTCGCTCTCGACAAGACGGGAACTATCACCAAGGGAGAACCAACAGTTACTGATATAAAACCTGCAGAGGGCGTAACATTAGCTCAGCTGATCAACATTGCAAATGCTCTCGAAGCTAGAAGCGAGCACCCTTTCGCATTAGCTATAACTCGCTACTTTAACGAGAATCGCGATGAGCATCAGCTGGCAGATATTGAGATAGAGGACTTCGAAGCGGTATCGGGAAAAGGCATCTATGCAAGGCTTGCGGGAGCTGGCTCGAAGGGTGAGCTCTTTGCAGGAAGCGTAAGATATATTTCTGGAATCGTGGAAGTTCCTGAAGAGATGAAGAGAGAGGCTGAATCGCTTGCGAGTCAGGGCAAGACTCCGCTGTTATTTGCAGGCGGGAGGAAGCTCATAGGTATGATAGCCGTAGCGGATACGGTTAAGGACGACAGCAGAAGCGCAATTGCTGATATGAAGAGGCAAGGACTCAAGGTCGTGATGATTACAGGCGACAATGAGAGAACGGCAGAAACAATAGGTAAACAGGCTGGCATAGACTATGTCGCATCAGGAGTGCTACCAGATGGCAAGGAGAAACTTATCAAAGAACTAGGTGAGCTTGGCAAAGTCGCGATGGTAGGAGATGGAATAAACGATGCGCCAGCACTAACCCAGGCTAATGTAGGAATCGCTATTGGGGCGGGCGCTGATGTTGCGGTTGATGCGGCGGATGTAGTACTGATGAATAGCAGGCTCTCCGATGTGGCGGCTGCAATCAGGCTAAGCAGGGCAACGCTCAGAAACATTCACGAAAATTTATTCTGGGCATTCTTCTACAATATTCTGCTGATTCCACTTGCAGCCGGTGCATACGTTCATTTCATGAAAGGCTGGTCGATGAATCCGATGTGGGGAGCAGCCGCGATGAGTATATCAAGCTTCTGCGTGTGCATGAATGCACTTAGACTAAACATGTTCAAGGTTCACAATTCTCACCACGATAAAAGAAGTAAACATGTAATCGATGGGGCAAAGCTAAATTCTATTATCGGTATAACGGCCGAAAGCATAGAAAGTGACGAGAATCCGGGAGATGACAAAGGTAAAAATTTACATGAAGTTAAAGAAAATTTAAAGGAGGATATAGTTATGGAGAAGACTATGAAAATCGAAGGTATGATGTGTGGACACTGTGAGGCGACTGTAAAGAAGGCGCTTGAGACACTTGAAGGAGTCGCTGCAGCGGAGGTTAGTCATGAGACAGGTAATGCTGTAGTCGAGTTAAAAGAAGAGGTTCAGGATGATGTACTGCAGAAAGCTGTAGAAGATAAAGATTATAAAGTTCTATCTATTGAATAATAATCTGGTGTGTTACAATTAGCTTGTATACGGCTAAAGTCGTTAGACATTAAAGGTAAGAGGAGAGGTAATTATGATCGCAAAAAGTATGGAACCCTTTCTAGCGGGTAGCTCAGTTATCAGAGCTATGTTTGAAGAGGGCAAGAAGATGGCAAAGGTGTACGGAGCAGAGAACGTTTACGACTTCAGTGTTGGAAACCCTGGACTACACCCACCAAAGGAATACAGAGAAGCTATCAACTACGTTAACAACGAGATGGATCCACATCTAGTTCATGGCTATATGCCTAACGCTGGATTTGAGTCGACAAGAACAGCAGTAGCTGAGAATCTCAACAAGAGATTCGGATCCGAGTTCACTGCAGAAAATATTATCATGACTGTTGGAGCAGGTTCTTCAATCAACGTAATCATGAAGACTATCTTTGACCCGGGCGATAAGCAGGTTGTATTTGCACCTTACTTCGTTGAGTATGCAAACTGGGCTAGCAACTATCACGCAGAGACAGTAGTTGTTCCTCCGAATGAGGAAAGTGGATTCGAGCCAGATCCTGAGGCGCTCAAGAAGGCTCTTGATCCAAAGGTTAAGGTAGTAATCATCAACAACCCTAACAACCCAACAGGAGCAATTTACTCCCGCGAGACTCTCGAGAAAATCGCAGAGGTTCTCAAGGAAGCGGAGAAGGAATTTGGACACCCAATTTACATAATCACTGATGAGCCATACAGAGAGCTCGTATACGTAGATAAGGAAATCGTATTCATTCCAGACCTATATGACAACACTATCATCGCTTACTCTTGGTCGAAGTCACTTTCGATTCCTGGAGACAGACTAGGATACCTCGCCGTATCTCCAAAGTCTGACAACGTTGAGGAGTTCATGGCAGCTGCAACTGTTGCTAACCGTATCTCTGGAGATACTAACGCTCCGTCGATTATTCAGCTGGCAGTTGAGAGATGCCTAGATGCACAGGTTGATATTCCATACTACAAGAAGAATGCTGAAGATCTATACAAAATCGTAACAGAAGCAGGTTTCACAGCAGTTGTACCACAGGGTGCATTCTACCTATGGGTTAAGTCACCAGTTGCAGATGAGAAGGAGCTTGTCGCTGCAGCTAAAGAGGAGAGAATTCTTGCAGTACCTGGAAGCGCATTTGCTTGCCCTGGATACATCAGACTTTCTTTCTGTATCGCAAACGAGACTATCCAGAGATCAGCTGAATCATTTGCAAAGCTAGGAAAGAAGTACTTCGGGTAAACTTTGACACGAAGATGTGGCACAGCAACTTTCGATAAACCTACGTTATAGACGAAAACTTCAGAATTGTGATAAAATAAGCGTGCGAGGCGGTGCTTCGCGCGCTTATTATTATGAAGAGAGGATGCTCCGATGGAAAAGATGGAGAGAATTGCCAGTTTTAACGTAAATCATGATACCCTTCAGAAAGGAATGTACGTTTCGAGAATAGATGGAGATGTGGTAACTTACGATATCAGAATGAAGAGACCTAATATGGGTGACTACGTTTCAAACGAGGCACTACATACCTTTGAACATCTATTTGCAACATATGCTAGGAATAGCGAGATTTCAGACAAGATAATATATATCGGACCTATGGGCTGCAGGACTGGATTCTATCTGTTGATGAGAGATACAGCTACTGGACAGCAGGCTATTAACCTAGCGAGGCAGTCGTTTAAATTCATAGCCGAGTACAAAGGTGAGATACCCGGAGCAGCAAAGAACGAGTGCGGCAACAGCGAGGAGCATGACCTTGAAGCGGCGAGAGCAGTGGCGGTAGATATGGTAGAAGTTCTCAAGGATTGGAATGAGGAGAAGTTAAATTATGACTATGAAGGATAAGAGTATAGGAGCAGCATTCTGTGATGCGGCAGCGGTAATCGGTGGTAGCGCAAAGCTTGGAATCGTCTGTGCGATGGATGTTGAGATGCAGGATCTGCTGGACCAGATGAGAGGCGTATCCGTTGAAGAAATATACGGATTTAAGTTCTATGAAGGCGTACTTGAGAAGGCGCAGGTGGTTTTAGTTAGATGCGGAATCGGTAAGGTTAATGCAGCTAGAGGCACTCAGCTGATGATAGATAAGTACAAACCAAGCTATATAATAAACAGCGGAGTTGCGGGTGCGCTCAATAAGGAACTCAGGCCTATGGATATCGTTGTCGGAAAAGATTTCATACAGCATGATTTCGATCTCAGTCCGATTGGATATGCTAAAGGTTGTCTCGCTACAGGTGACCGCTCGAAGCCGACAATCGTAGAAGCAGATGACAATATGGTTAGACTGCTGACTGATGTATCTGAAGTGATTGCCGGAGAGCATGAAGAAGCAGGCAAGGTTCTCGTTGGCAGAATCGTGAGCGGAGATCAGTTCATCAACAGCCCTGAGATTAAGGCTGAACTAAGAGATGATTTTGGCGGCGATGCTGCAGAGATGGAAGGTGCAGTTCTTGCATATGTTGCAAGCTGTGCAGATATTCCTTGTGCAGTACTTAGAGTAATCTCTGATATGGCAGATGGAACTAACAACGAGTCGTATGATGTATTTGAGAAGAAGGCATCTAAGCTATCGGCTGATATAATCATCGAGCTAACTAAACTCGCGCCTTCGAAGCACTAGTAAATGAAATCATATATTCAAATCATATATCGTATGTAGTGCGGAGATACCATGGTATATGCGCCTGGTAAACCGTGCAGATGTTATAAATAGAAGGTTGATAACGGCAGTGTTATTAATTCCATAGTGAGGAAATGAAAGGAAGGTTGCATCATGGCTAACATTTATACATCTGCTGATCAGCTGATCGGCAAGACACCACTTCTTGAACTTACAAGAATCGAAGAAGAATTCAGACTAAAGGCTAAGGTTCTCGCTAAGCTCGAATACCTAAACCCAGCTGGATCTGTTAAGGATAGAATCGCTAAGAGAATGATTGAAGATGCAGAGGCTAGTGGCAAGTTAAAGTCAGGTGCAACCATCATCGAGCCCACTTCTGGTAATACTGGAATCGGACTTTCAGCTGTTGCTGCAGCGAAGGGATATAAGACTGTTATCGTAATGCCTGAGACTATGTCTGTAGAGAGAAGGCAGCTTATGAAGGCTTATGGTGCAGAACTCGTTCTCACTGAAGGCACAAAGGGTATGAAGGGCGCTATCGCAAAGGCTGAGGAACTTGCAGATGAGATTGAGAACAGCTTTATTCCTGGTCAGTTTGTAAACCCATCTAATCCAGCGGCACACAGAGATACTACTGGCCCTGAAATCTGGGAAGATATTGACGGAAAGGTTGATTATTTCGTAGCGGGAGTGGGAACTGGCGGTACCGTAACTGGAGTTGGAGAGTATTTAAAGTCAAAGAAGGGGGATGTTAAGGTTGTCGCAGTTGAGCCTGAAGCATCCCAGACTCTCGCAAAGGGTGAAGCAGCTCCGCACAAAATTCAGGGAATCGGTGCAGGTTTCGTTCCTGAAACGCTCAACACAGATATTTATGACGAGATTATCCCTGTAACTAACGAAGCCTCTTTTGAGACAGGCAGACTTCTAGGACAGAAGCAGGGAATTCTAGTGGGTATTTCTTCTGGAGCAGCGCTATGGGCTGCTATTGAACTAGCTAAGAAGCCTGAAAATGAAGGTAAGAACATCGTAGTTCTACTACCTGATACAGGGGATAGATATCTATCAACACCACTATTCCAGGAATAGTTTAGATGAAAAAAGTCATAGCAAGACTGTAAGATGAATTAGTATAAATATGAGGGGTGAGGCTTTCTTGCCTCGCATTTTTGCGTTTCCTATAAAATTAATGTAAAATATAGTGGATTTGAAAAAAGCAGGAGGAAACTGCGCTAATTTCAAGAAGAGGTAGATATGCAATAAGGGTGATGATTGACCTTGCTGAACATATGAACGGCAAGTACATCCCGACGAAGGAAATTGCCGACAGGCAAGATGTGTCACTCAAGTATATGACCAAAATCATACAGGTTCTAACTAAATCGGGAATGCTCGATGGTCAGCACGGCAAAGGTGGAGGTTACAAGCTCAGCAGAGACCCAGCCGAATATTGTGCTGGTTATATACTTCGCCTTACAGAAGGTACGCTGGCACCTGTGGCATGTATAGATGAGACAGATTGCAAGTGTGACAGAGCGTATGAATGTCGAACGAGGCCGATGTGGAATGAACTTGATAAGCTGATTAGCGAATATTTAGATGGAATAACTATAGCTGATTTGATGGAGGGGAACGCCGCTAACAACTACGTATCTGATGTGGTGCGGAATAACGCTTTAGTATGAATGTAATAATTTGTGACGACAACGCCAAAGAACGTGAGTGGTGCCACAAGGAGCTGCTCAAGAATGAAGGGTATTTTGAGGACGGTTTGGAAGTGTTTGAGTATGAATCGGGCAACGAACTGCTTTTTAAGTATCCTGATTTAGATATTGATGTCGACATTATTTTCTTAGATATCATGATGCCGGGACTTGACGGCATAACCGTTGCAAGGAAGCTGCGTGATATGAACTATAACGGAGAGATTGTTTTCTCCACTGGAACTATAGACTATGCAGTAAACGGCTACGATTACGAGGCGCTTGCATATCTGATTAAAGGTAAGACTTCATCCGAGAGATTCAGTGAGGTTCTGAGACATTTTCTTATCCGTAAAGGAGAGCGTAGTGGCGAGGTTATAATTCTCCGCTGTGCGGGAGAGACTAGGGTTATCAATCTATCTTCGATTAAGTATTTTGAAGTCTTTAAAAGACTTACTACGGTATACTACGGTGATTCAACCTTCAGCTTTTATTCGCCTTTAGCGAAACTGTGTGAGGAACTCGAGGGTAAGAATTTCGTTCGTATCCACAGAGCTTATCTCGTAAATGCAGATTACATCGCCAAAAAGACTATGCGTGATGTGACACTCCGCGACGGAACTGAACTTCCGGCAGGTAGAAACTATATTAAAAAAATAAAAGAAGACTAAAAAGATGTGTAATAGGAAATTGAACAAAAACTTAAATAATCGACGAAGAGGAAAGTGTATCACAGTGATGATTGCTGTAATGATTTTGACTGTGATGCTGTGTGGTATGAATGCTTTTGCGCTTGTGGAAGATCAAGATAAGCCCGATGCAGGCAACGGAAATGGCATCATCACTCATGAGGTAGAAGGAGAGATCGAAAATCCAGACGCATACCTAAAACCTGCTGGAACCGGGGCGGTCAATAATATTCCAGGAAGCACCTACACGATTCAGGTAACAGAGAATGGTATAACTTACACCATAGGATACGTGGTAAGAAGTGCGAAAATTTTACCAGAAGAGATAAGCGGTATGGATAGCGATCAGGCGCTAGAGTACATCGCTAATAAGAGCATGACGTTCTACACTGACCCAAATACTACTAACATACCAGACATAGTATATGGTAGAGATTATTTTGTGCGAATCAATGGCTCGACCAATATAATACCGGAGACTCTGCTTGGAAGCTATAAGCTAGAAGTTGCTAATAACAGCGAATTTAAGAATGCTGCAACTACAACTGTGACGATTGGTAACGTAGATAATGGTGGCAACAGCGGCAATACGAACGCTGATAACGCAGATAAGCCTAATAACAATGTTCAGATACCTGGTATCAGCGAGGTGCGTGACCTAGCAAAGAAACTTTCTGCAACTGCAAGGCCAAAAGCGAGAGGCAGAGGTGCATTGACCGCTAGAGCAAGTCAGGCTAATACCAATGGCACAATTGGTGCAAATGCCTCAAACTCAGCTAATAATGCAAGTAATTCAGATAATGAGAACAGCTCAATTAGTTCAAGTGCAAGTTTGTCTCAAGGTGGAGTTGGTAATGGCGTAGGCAGATCTGGTTCAAATAGGGCTTTAGATATCACGGCTAATGCGGCAACTGCTGGAGCTGGCGTTGGATCGTTCTGGCTGACTGTCTTGATAATATCCGATGTTAAACTACTACTATGGTATAAGAAGCTCAAAGAAGCCAAGAGAAAATCTGCAGCGTAATCCACTGTGATAGGAGATGATTAAATGGTATTTAAAATAGCTATATGGGTGATTTTCGCGGTAGCGATAGTTGTAAAACTTTATACTAAGAAGCGTATTCAAAATATCGATGGTTTCGGCGGGATAACTACAAGAGAAGAAGTCTATAAGGCCAAGAGGGACGCGATTAATAAATAATTGTATATGTATTGAAAAACCAGCCGGTTATGAATGTAATTCATAACCGGTTTTCTATTGAATTATATAGCAGGTAAATTCAATTTAACTAACCAATTTTATTGACAAAATAATACAGTTAATGTACACTAATTTAAGTTAATATAGCCTAACACGATGTTAGATTATTTAGCTGACAGCGCGGCGATGTACCGCGTATTTTAGTTATTGGGGGGGGGGAGATGTAGGATGATTCCAATTACACTTGTTAATGAAGGCGAGCTTGTTACAGTCAAGAAGATAACTGGTAGCGATGCGATTAGACAGCACCTCGCAGAACTAGGATTTGTAGTGGATGCAGATGTGAAGGTTGTAAGTGCGTTCAACGGAAACGTTATTTTACAGGTTCACGGAGCGAAGATTGCACTCAATGAGTCAATGGCAAGACGAATTATGGTATAGCACGGCTATCGACGGATAATTCTTCAGCAATAAATGATTTTATTTTTAAGGAGGAGAACGAAATGGCAACTCAGATGGGAACTCTTAATAATGTTAGAGTTGGTAAGACTGCTACTATTAAGAAGATCAACGGTGCCGGAGCAGTTAAGCGCAGAATCATGGATATGGGGCTCACTAAGGGAACTGATGTCTATGTGAGAAAAGTTGCGCCTCTTGGTGATCCAATCGAGCTAACTGTTAGAGGATATGAGCTTTCTGTTAGAAAGGCAGATGCAGCTCTAATTGATGTTGAAATAGAAGAGTAATTTTGACTAGCGAACTTCTATAGGTTTATATTTTTTTAATCATAGATTAGTTGAACTGAACTAACTATATATTAAGTACCGTGAAAGGAGTGTACTCACATGTCACTTAAGATCGCCCTTGCGGGCAATCCTAACAGTGGTAAAACCACACTATTTAATGCTTTAACTGGTTCCGCTCAGTACGTTGGTAACTGGCCAGGCGTAACTGTTGAGAAGAAAGACGGAAAACTCCGTGGACATAAGGATGTAATCGTTCAGGATCTTCCTGGAATTTATTCTCTTTCTCCATACACACTGGAGGAAGTAGTTTCCAGAAACTATCTCGTTAATGAGAAACCTGATGCCATTATCAATATCATCGATGGAACTAACCTGGAGAGAAACTTGTATCTTACAACTCAGTTACTTGAGCTCAACATTCCTGTAGTAATTGCAGTTAACATGATGGATCTCGTTGAGAAGAGTGGAAATACTATCAATCTAGATAAGCTAAGTGAAGAACTCGGATGTGCTGTTCTTCCTATCAGTGCGCTTAAGGGTTCTGGATCCAAGGAGCTAATCAAGAAGGTACTGGAGGTTGCAGAAGCTCATCAGCCGGGAGAACTTCCACACGTATTCAACGGATCGGTTGAGCATGCGATCGCGCATATTGAAGAGTCAATTGATAATATCGTTAGTGTGGATAACCTCAGATGGTATGCAATTAAGCTATTTGAGAGAGACGAGAAGATTGTCGAGGAACTGGCACTTGATGCTGAACTGAACAAGCATATCGAATCACATATTGTAGATTGCGAGACTGAAATGGATGACGATGCCGAGAGTATAATCATCAACCAGAGGTATGCATATATCAATAAGATAGCACCTAAAGCGATTACTAAAAAAGCAAATCATGAAAAAATGACGACTTCTGACAAAATAGACAGAATCGTTACTAACAGAATTTTAGCATTGCCTATCTTTGTAGTAATCATGTTCGTAGTATACTACTTGGCTTTAACTAAGCTTGGTACACCTGCAACTGATTGGGCTAATGATACGTTGTTTGGAGAATGGATAATTCCGGGAGCACAAAAAGGGCTCGAGGGTCTTGGTGTGTCGGCATGGATTGTGTCACTAGTGGTAGACGGTATTCTCAATGGTATTGGTACAGTACTCGGATTTACACCACAGATGGCCTGCGTATTCTTATTTCTATCAATTCTTGAAGATTGTGGATATATGGCAAGAGTTGCGTTTATTATGGATAGAATCTTCAGGAGGTTTGGTCTTTCAGGTAAATCCTTCATTCCGTTCCTGATATCTTCGGGATGCGCTGTTCCGGGAATTATGGCGACCAGAACGATTGAGAATGAAAAGGATCGTCGAATGACGATGATGACCACCTCTTCAATTCCTTGTGGAGCTAAATTGCCGGTAATTGCAGCCATTTCAGCTTACCTTGTAGGTGGGAAATGGTGGATTGCACCGATGATGTATTTCGTAGGAATACTCGTGGTTATTTGCTCTTGTATCATTCTTAAGAAAACAAAGTCCTTTGCGGGAGAACCTGCACCGTTTATCATGGAACTTCCGAATTATCACTTGCCATCTGTCAAAGGTGTTCTGATTCATGTATGGGAGAGAGTATGGGCGTTTGTCAAGAAGGCCGGAACGATACTGTTCCTATGCGTTGTAGTAATGTGGGTTCTTTCAAGCTATGGATTCAAGAACGGATCCTTTGGAGCTGTTGAACCGGATGACAGCTTAATGGCTGTTATAGGTGGAGCTCTTGCTTTCATTTTCAAACCTCTGGGCTTCGGAACATGGCAAGCTGTAGCGAGCTCGATTTCAGGGTTCGTTGCTAAGGAAGGAATTGTTTCCACAATGGGCGTGCTATCAGGATTGGGTGCAATTGAAGATTATGAGGTATCCATGAAATCAGCTTTTGACTCGTTCTTCCCAACTTCAATAGCTGCAGTTTCGTTCTTAATGTTCAACATGTTTGATTCACCTTGCTTGGCGGCAATATCGACAGTTGCAAAAGAAATGAACAATAAAAGATATTTTTGGTTCACAATCATATTCCAAAATGTATCGGCATATTTCATCGCATTGATGGTGTATCAGCTGATTGGACTGGCTATTGGTCAAGTTGCATTTAGTGTTTGGACCATCATTGCCGGCATAATTGCTATAGTGATTCTATACTTGCTGTTTAGACCGGATCCGAACAAAAAAAGAATGCTTGACGGTTCAAACGGAATAGAATAATCGACTAAGTATATACATAGCTTGAGTGAGTATCAACACTTGCTCAAGCTATGATTTCTGGAAAGGATAGTTTATGAAATTAGTGGATGTTATTGTGCTCTCTCTAGTTGCAGTAATATTCATAGGAGCTGTGAAGGTGCTAATTAGTTTCTTCAAATAAGCTCAGAAATATCACAGAAGAGAGCTGTAAGTAATTAACAGGGAGGTAGAGATATGGGAATAATCGATATAATTATTGTTGCCGGTATCGCTATAATAACGTATCTAATTATTAGAAATGTTGTAAAAAAGCGAAAAGAAGGCATTACAAGTTGTGGTTGCGGAGGCGGTTGTGGCGGTTGCTCGGGATGCGGAGCGCACCCTCATGACCATAAAGAAGAATAAATCACTTAAGTGGCATATAGTCATATAATTTAATAAGGGAGGCGCGTGACATGATTAAGACTACTGTCAAGATTGATGGCATGCAGTGTAACATGTGTGAGACACATGTAAAAGATATAATTAGAAAAAAATTTGATGTCAAGAAGATAAAGGCATCTCATGTAAATGGTGAATGCGTTATCGTATCACCTGATGAGATTTCGAGAAGCGAGCTTACTTTTGAGCTCGGACAGATGGGATATAAGGTTACTGATTTTGAGTCTGAAACTTATGTCAGAAAAGGGCTATTTGGTTTCTAATTTATGTAGTGTGCCGATTGCTTAATTCGGTACACGTATATGACATGCATTTAAAATTATAATTTGTTCTAAAATAAATGAGATGCGTAGGAAGGCCTATGTATCTCATTTTACTTTTGCAGTTTACGCATTAAAGTTGTATTTATTTAATAATTAAAAACAACTTGACAGATGATATTAAAATGATATCATCAAACTATATAGCAAGCGATTAAAACAATTAAATATAAGGAGGTCGCTATTATGACAGAGAAACTTTTAACCAATAAAAAGCATGGAATTCCAGTGCTGATTTTGCTCATCGCTCTATACGCAACTGCAGTATTTGGAATAATTCATAGCACAGCTAATGGTAACATAGCGCTTATGGCTGTATGCGTTGTATATCTGGCTCTCGGAGGGATTCCTTTTGCAGGTTTAAAGACTTTAAAGCCTCAGGAGGCTCTAGTACTCACATTGTTTGGAAAATATTATGGAACTCTTAAGGGAGAGGGTTTTTACTATGTGAATCCATTCTGTACAGCGGTTAATCCTGCTGCAAATACAAGGCTCGGACAGTCCGGAGATATCAAGGGTAAGGTATCTGCGGCTTCAGCAAGTGTAGATAGCGATTCTGTATCGGGTAAGAGAATTTCTCTCAAAATCATGACATTAAATAACTCGGTACAGAAGATTAACGACGCAATCGGAAATCCTATCGAAATTGGAATCGCTGTTATGTGGAGAGTTACCGATACGACTAAGGCTGTATTTAACGTAGATAACTACAAAGAATATCTTTCGCTACAGAGTGACTCAGCGTTAAGAAATGTGGTAAGATTATACCCATATGATGTCGTTCCTAATATCGATACAACTGGTGATGGCATGGCTGACGAAGGATCGCTTCGCGGTTCAAGCGATGTGGTTGCAGAGCGCATCAAGGAAGATATCCAGAAGAGAGTTGCGGATGCTGGTATCGAAGTAATTGAAGCTCGTATCACATATCTCGCATATGCTCCAGAAATCGCTGCAGTAATGCTACAGAGGCAACAGGCCAGTGCAGTAGTAGATGCTAGAGCGATGATCGTTGATGGCGCAGTAGGCATGGTGAAGCTCGCTCTTGAGAAGCTCAATGAGGATGGAATTGTAGATCTTGATGAAGAACGTAAGGCGGCAATGGTATCTAATCTCATGGTTGTACTGTGTGGGAGTCACGATGCTCAGCCAATAGTGAATTCTGGATCATTGTATTAATAAAGTATATGGATAAATTGCACTTAAATGCATAAATTGCAGATTATTGTGCGGCAATGTATTAAAATTATAGAGGGACTAGTAATAAGAAAAGGCGTACACAAGGCTCATGGCAAATAAGAAACAAATTCCACTTAGAATATCTGAAAAGCTGTTCCAGGACATACAGGCCTGGGCAGAGGACGATTTTCGTTCTGTAAATGGACAGATCGAATATCTACTCTCGGAGTGCGTCCGTCAGAGGCGCAAGAACGGCAAGTATGTCGGTGAGGAAATCGATAAGCCTCTAGATATCGAGATAGAATAAGTAAAATAAGGCGGCTGGATATTACTCCAACCGCATTTTTCATTCGAATATTTGATAATCCTATTTAATTCAGTGAATATCGTTCATACAGCTTCAAACTTATGACTTGAACCTACAGGCTTAGTACTTAGTATACTTCCAGCCTGCAAACTGACCAGTGCCCATGAGAGCGTCTGCTTCTTCATCGTAGTTGAAAACCCAGTCGTATGGCTTATAGGTTTCGTCGATAGTATTTTTAAGGATATGAACAGTTACTGTAGTGTTATCCAGTTCCCACTTACCGGTCAGGTATCCATGAGAACCATTCATGTCTATCGGCATGATGAAGTTACCGTCAGAGCCGAGCTTAAATGGGTATTCGCTTGATCCTGCAACAGTCCATCGCGCAGCAATTTTAACCTTACGAGCTTCTTCTTCTTCATGCTGCTTTACAGTTTTGAAATTTAGAATCTGTTCCTCGATATCGAGATATCTAGCCTTCAGAGCTTCCTTGGAAGAATCTTCCTTCGCTCCGACTTTGAACTTGTGAATCAGCTCCTTTGCAGAGCTCTTATCATCATCGCTATAAATGTTTTTTCTGTACTTCTCAAGCTTCTTGACCAGAGATTTTATCATCTCAGGCTTAGTTTTGACCTTAGCAACCGCCTTGTTGAACTTGCTTACAGTCTTGCTCAAATCATGCTTTAGAACCTGCTGTCTGAGCTTATCTTGGTATTCAGCTTTAATGTCGTTGACAGCACTAACATCCTCTTTGAAATATTCGGATGTACCCATCTTTCCTATAGTTTCCAGAGCCTTGGCACGCATCCTATCTACGGAAGGGGTGTAGTTCATCAATCCGAATAATATTGCCGCTGAGCTAAGTGATATAATAATGTAATTGATTATGGATTTGCGATTAAAAAGTCTTAAACATAATCGCTTCCATATCGAGCTTGTAGAACCCATTTGTTATCTCCCTGAAAGGTAAATTTAGGATATTGTATATGCATATATCCTGATGAATCAATCTTATCTGAAATACCGCCTTTTGTAAACGAACAAATTGGGATATTATAATCATAGGTATGATACAAACGATACGTATGATTAGTCGGAATTGTGGCTAATGATGATACTGTTTTGGAGAAAAGAGAGGGAATGAAATGGCTCATCCTATTTATTTGAAAAAATCCGATTGCAAAAATTGCTATAAGTGTGTCCGTCACTGCCCTGTGCAGGCGATTAGATTCTCAGGCAATCTTGCACACGTAATCGCAGATGAATGTATGCTATGCGGTCAGTGCTATGTTGTCTGTCCACAGGATGCACAGAAGATTCTTAGCGATGTCGAGAGAGTTGAGATGCTTCTAGATGGAGATGCGCCAGTATACCTAAGCGTGGACCCTTCCTTCGTCGCTTATTATGCGGGAACTGGCATTGAGAAGTTCCAAGAGGCTGCTAAGACGCTCGGTTTCGTAGTGGCTGAAGAGGCCGCCAAGTTTGGGGTGGTTGTAAAGCGTGAGTATGAGGCTGTTATCGAAAATGAGCGTGAGAGCGTGGTAATTTCTTCGTGCTGCCCATCGGTAAATCTTATGATTCAGAAGCACTACCCAGACCTTATCAAACATCTCTCCGATGCGATGTCATACGTGCAGATACACAGCGCAGATATCAAGTCTCGCGACGAGGAGGCTAAGGTAGTATTTGTCGGTCCTTGCATCGCGCGTAAGGATGAAGCCAACCGCCAGGGATCAACATTCGATGCGGTACTTACTTTCGAGGAGTTCGATCAATTGTTAAGGGACAAGCAGGTTGAAATGAGTGAAGGCATGGACGAGTGCGCAGAGTCCAAGGAGAGACTGTTTGCAGCGAGCGGTGGTATATCCAAGTGCATGAAGGGCGATGACCACGGTTATGCGTATCTGTCGGTCGATGGTGCAAATAAATGCATTGACGTGCTCGAAGATATCAAAAACGGTGAGGTTGAAAAATGTTTCATCGAGCTGTGGGCATGTGCCGGAGGCTGCGTGGGTGGGCCTTCATTCGAGAAGTACCACAATACGCCGGTGAGAAATTACAAAGCTGTCAGCGCTTATGCAGGCGATGAACACTTTGATGTCGAGCAGCCTGAACTGACTGCGATAACTAGAAACTTTGAGATAATGCAGGGCATGAAGGTAATGCCTAATGAACATAAGATTCGTGAGATTATGATGCAGATGGGCAAGAGCAAGCCAGGAGATGAGCTCAACTGTGGCATGTGCGGATATGAAACTTGCAGGGAGAAGGCAATTGCCGTGTACCAGAACAAGGCGGAGATTAAGGTGTGCCAGCCGCTGCTCGCAAAGAAGTCGGAGAATTTTTCGGATATTATCTTCGACAACACACCTAACGGTCTGCTTGTGCTTAACGAGCGCCTAGAGATTCAAGAAATCAACCCTGCTGCTTGTAAGATTATGAATATTAGAAGAGCACAGGACGTACTCGGTGCACAGATTGTTACGCTGCTCGAGCCAAAGCCTTTCATGGATGTACTTCAGAGCAAGAAGAGTTCGTTCCAATGCGCTTATCTGGCTGAGTATGACAGATATGTGGAGCAGAGCATTCTGTATGATAACAACTATCATATGCTGTTCTGCTTGATTGAAGACGTGACAGATGAGGCGAATGAGAGATCCAAGAAGGCTAAGATAAGACAGCAAACCACTGCAATCGCAGACCAGATGGTTGAGAAGCAGATGCGAATAGTTCAGGAAATCGCTTCGCTGCTCGGTGAGACGACTGCTGAGACGAAGATTGCTCTAACTAAGCTGAAAGATACGATGGAGGATTAGTATGAACGATCTCAGTATAGATATCGGTTACAAGAGTATTAATCACTTCGGTGAACCGCTATGCGGTGACACTGTTGCAGTTGCAGAGCAGGCAAACGGCAATAAAATTGTAGTTCTCGCTGATGGGCTTCGAAGCGGAGTAAAGGCGAGTATACTTTCGACACTTACTTCCAAAATCATTTCTACTATGATGGCCGAAGGAATGCCTCTTGAGGAATGTGTGCACACAATTGCCGCTACTCTACCTATAAGTTCAGAGTACGATGTAGCATATTCGACATTTACGATTATGCACATCAAGGATAACGAAGAACTTGAGCTTATACAGTATGAGAATCCGATAGTAATTCTTATTAGGGATTTTGTTGCTACAGAATACGATATGGTGGAGCATATAATCGACGGAAAGAAGATTTATCGCTCTGAGATTAAGCTACAAGAAGACGATATGTTCATCGCTATGAGCGATGGCTGTCCGGGCGCAAATTCAGAGCTATCATATAACAAGGAGTGGACGGAGGCAGATATCGCTTCATTTATGGAAACCATTGCACCTGTTGGCTATCCAGCTAAGACTCTAGCGACTATCCTGGTTGAGGAGTGCAACAAGCTATACAAGGGCAAGCCAATCGATGATGCGACAGCTTGTATCCTGAAAGTTATAAAGCGTGCACAGGTGAACCTGTTATTCGGTCCGCCTGCAAACCGCGAAGACTGTGACCGCATGATGTCACTATTCTTCTCTAAGGCGGGAAAGCATATCATCTGTGGAGGCACAACGGCATCAATTGCAGCTGACTACCTGGGTAAGCCGATCAAAACTAACAGGGTGAATCCAAGCCTCGGCGGACCTCCGATGTCAGAAATCGAGGGCGTAGAGCTAGTAACTGAAGGAATTGTTACAATTGATCATGTAGTGAAGAATGCTCGCGATTACCTTGCAAATGACGAAGGCTTCGCAGAGTGGAGTGTTTCGCACGATGCGGCATCGCTCGTTAGCCGTACTCTGTTTGAAGAGGCTACAGATATCAACTTTTTTGTCGGAAGGCTGTAAACCCGGCACATCAGGAGGCAGATATGCCGCTCAATTTCAGTGTTAAGATGAACATGATAGAAGAACTTTCGGCTTCCCTCGAGAAAATGGGTAAACATGTAAAGGTTAGTTATTTTTAATATGAAGAATAAAACAACAAATAAGCTATATCAACAACCTATAATAACGAGAGCATCAATAAAATAATTACAGTATCCCTAGATGTTAGATAATTCAAATATCCCACGAAAGGAAGCAATAGCATGAGTGCAAGTTTTTACTTAGACCCGGCAGAAATCAAAGCCCAATGTAGAGAAGCTATAGAGAACTTAAACGATGTATCCATGAAGACCATTAATGTAGAGCAGAAGCTAGATGCATTTATCAATAACAACGAACTCGAGGGGAAAGCCTTCGATGCTCTAAAACAGCAGATTGCGGACTACAAGACAGTACTACAAAGTATCATGTCACTTATCAAATACAACATAAGTGAATATAAAACCCTTATGAGCAGCGTCGGTGACAAAGTTCTAGATGGAGATAAAATCCTTAAAGGACAAGAATTTGCAAGAAATAGGATACATGCATATGAGGATAGGGCTAAACTTTGCCGAGAAAATACGGTTACGTATGCCGCAATTTAAGTATATTCAGAAAGTCAAATTATAAGTACATCGCTTTATGATCATCTAGCAAATAATAGCCGCAGAATGCTTGAAATTTGGGAAGAAAAAGAGCAGGCATATTACGATATAGAGAATGCCACAAAGAACCTATTCAGCACCGGAGACAGCACAGCCGAACAGATAAACGCAGCCCTGTCGGATCTCGGCAAATCATTTAGAGCGGGAGCATTCCATCCAAACATGGCAGTTTCGTGGCGAGCAAAGCTAAACGAAGAGGTAAAGGAGCTGGATGTTATAATATTTTACGGTATAAAGAGACCTATATCCATAGATGATGAAACATGGGAAAAATACCAGGGTGAAGTAACGACAAATGTACTTCTGCTAGAAAAACAAGGCTGGGCAGTCGATGGAATAAAGGCTTACGCCAAATATATTAACAAGAATATAGCAGAAAAGATTCCATCCGGTAATGTGCTTGTAGAGATAGATAAGTGCAATAAACAAACTCAACTAGTTGGTAGTGAAGTCTTTAAAAAGATGTGGTATGCATGGAAAGCGGAAGGATTATCTGCATCAGAAAGCAAGAAGAAATTAAATATGCTAATGAAAGTTACTGGTATGGACGGTATCGATGAGAATTCATCAGCTGACGATTTAAGGCGTATTGCAAACAAAATTGATCCTAATCTTGAGCCCGACGATAAATTTTGGCGTAGCCTAGCAGGTACCGTAGAAACAGCATATTATTCACCACCTAAAACAAATTTTTATGGAGTTGCATTTGAAGTTGATAAGGCTGCTAAAGGCATATATTCACAAAATGAGATGACAGGAACGCTTGGGAAACGGGTGCATCTATTCAGATATGTAATATCCTATCAACAGGCTGAATACATAAGAAATAAATATCCTGATGGGACAGATGAAGAGAAACTAATAAGATACCTGAAAGAAAATGGACATGATGATTGGACAGTTGATGAATCTGTAAGACTTCATCTAAAAGTAAATCGAAAAAGCAAGCTGTATCCAAATGGACATAGCTACGCAAATGGAGGCGTGAATATCAAAGTCGTTACTAATGGTAAATTCCATTCAGAGTTTATAATTAATGGGGATGGCAAATTCCTTACACTCTTGGACAAAGATGCAACACAAGATGCTAAAGTAAACTGCTCTAGCTTCAATTATGCAAGGCGAAATGATTATATACATCAAGTCCTGGATGTGAATCCTGCTAGTGAAAAATATAAATATGAACCAATGTTTAGGTGTGAGTCTCTATATGTACATGATAAAAATGGCAACAGAATAATTGATATAAATACAGGTAAAGATAAAAAGTTTACTGCACCCAAAGCATCTAATATGAAACAATATGAAAATGATGTTAATACCTTTCAGAAAAAATTTAAGGAACGTGTGCAATCATGAGTAATAAATATAAAAAAAGAGGAATTTACTTCATAGCAAGCATTACAGTACTGATTGTTCTTTTTATTATAAGAACTGTTTTTTTAAATCCCAAATATATTAATGAAATTAAGAATGATAATGTGTATGTGTGTGGTTTCTATGGTAGATATCCACAAAAGAATGAACAGAGATTCTATATAGAATTTAGGAAGAATAAAACATTTATATTAGTGGATGATGATAGTAGAGGAGCTAATGATGATTATGATCAGGATGGAGATGGAAGTCATCCGTATATATCGGTTATCTATGGCAAATATGTAGTTAAGAATAAGACCTATATTTTATCTAAAACTAAAACTGCATATGTTGAATTTAAGGATGTAGGTGCGGTTAACACAAATAAAATTAATTACTACTATACAAGAACATTCAATCAACATGAAGTTATGTCAGAAATGGTTTTTATAAATAATAAAGGGAACTATATATTGTCAAGAACATCTATGGACACTAAAGCCATAGATAAAAAATGGTACTATTACATATATAACAAATCCGACATAAAAAAACTTCCTAGTAGCCCGGAAGAATTCCGAAAGCAGTTCAAGATGGACAAGAAGGCGGAGCAGGAGCGCCTAGCGGAACAGAATAAATAACCTATTTTGTGATATCTTTTCAGAAAGCTCATATTCGAGCTTTCTAATTTCTTATTAAGGAATTATGATATAGAAAATGCCACAAAGAACCTATTCAGCATTGGAGATAGTACAGCCGAACAGATAAAGAAAAACTAATCAACTATATAGTAAAAGAGAAAATCTGGAACTGGACGACGGAGGAGTCTACAAGGCTGCATCTGAAGTCATACTACGATTCAAAAAATGAAAAATATATTTATCCAAATGGACACAGTACAGCAAATGGAGAAATCAATCTCAAAGTTGTTACAAATGGTAGATTTCGTTCAGAGTTTATAATTAATGGAGATGGTAAATTTCTTACACTCCTGGACAAAGGCGCTACACAGGATGCTAAAGTAAACTGTTCTAGCTTTAACTATACACGTAGCAATGACAAAGTACATACGGTGCTAGATGTAGATCCTGCTGACCCAAGATGCAAGTATGAACCTCAGTTTAGAGAGGAAGCTAAAAATGTGCTTGATAATAGTGGGAATCAGGTAAAAGATAATAAGGGAAATAGTGGAGTATTTCAGGCACCAAAACTTGATGATATGTGGAAATATAATAAAGATATAAAACGTAGACAAGATAACTTCAAAAGAGAGGTATTTGCATGCATAAAACAATGAACTTAAAGTCTAAAATATTTATAATTGCGATTATAGTAATTGTGTCAATTATCGTAATAAAGAAAAAGGTGATAGATCCACAACCAGTCAGAGAAATTAAAACTAATATGGTATATATTGGAGGAAGTGGAAAATATTATCCTAAAAGTAATTTTTCAAGATATTATATTGAGTTTAAAGATGATAAAACATATATATTGATGAAAGATGATAGCAGAAGACATCAAGAAAATTATAATGAGGATGGTGATGGAAGCTGCCCAGAGATTGAATTCTTATCTGGTAGTTATGAGATAAAAAATGGTAATTATGTACTTACAATGATAGACATAGCAGGTGTAGAGTTTAAAGATGTAAAAGCAGTAAAAAACAAGAAAATTAATAAGTTTAGTTATAAAAAATACAAAGATGGGAAAAAGATAAAATTAATGGTTATATTAACAAAAAAAGGAAACTATTTGCTCGGTTACCTAGATAGTTCAGGCAAATCACATGATGAACATTCATTTTATTACTGGCTATACAACAAATCAGACATCAAGAAACTACCTAGCTCCGTAGAGGAATTCCGCAAACAGTTCAAGATGGACAAGAAGGCTGAGCAGGAGCGTCTAACGGGGCAAAATCAGTAGATGATTTTCAGAAAGCTCGCATTCGAGCTTTCTAATTTCTTATTAAGGAATTACGATATAGAAAATACTACAAAGAATCCATTTAGTATTGGAGATAGTACAGCCGTACAAATGAAGAAAAACTAATCAACTATATAGTAAAAGAGAAAATCTGAAACTGGACAGCGGAGGAATCTACAAGACTGCATCTGAAGTCGTATAACAATGGGGAGCAGTATACAGATGGACAAGAAGGCGGAACAATAGCGGATAAAAAGAGAAGAAATTGCAGAGTGCATGTGGCAAAGCGTGCAGTAACTACTATTAGGTTATGAATGTATGTCTATAGTTTGTAAAGTGTTATGATGAAAGGATATTAAATGGAACAAATTTCGATATTTGAAAATGAGAATAATAAAGATGAGCCGTTAGCTGCACGTATGAGACCGAGGGATCTCAACGAATTCGCAGGTCAGCAGCATCTGGTTGGGAAAGGCAAAATCCTCAGCAAGCTTATCGAGTCGGACAAGGTGCCATCGATGATTTTTTGGGGTCCGCCAGGGGTAGGGAAGACGACACTCGCACAGATTATCGCTAGTAAAACCAAGGCAAATTTCATTACTTTTTCTGCTGTTACTAGCGGAATCAAAGAAATTCGCACAGTAATGCAGCAGGCTGACAGGTATACAAGATTCGGCGAAAAAACAATAGTGTTTATCGACGAGATTCACAGGTTCAACAAAGCACAGCAGGATGCATTCCTACCTTTTGTAGAGAAGGGCAGCATCACCTTGATAGGGGCGACTACTGAAAATCCGTCTTTTGAGGTAAATGGCGCGCTTTTATCTCGCTGCAAGGTTTTTGTGCTCAAGAATCTCGAGACTAGCGATATAGAGCAGCTTCTAAAGCGGGCAATTACGGATCCGAGAGGTTTCGGCGATGAGAGAGTCAATATAACTGACGACATGATTCACATGATTGCCGAGTTTGCCAACGGCGATGCAAGAAGCTCGCTAACTACACTAGAGATGGTGGTGCTCAACGGAGATATCCAAGCTGACGGAACGATAGATATAACAATAGATACACTTGAGCAGTGCATCTCTAAGAAGTCGCTACTTTATGATAAGAATGGTGAAGAGCATTACAACATCATATCCGCACTTCACAAGTCGATGAGAAACTCGGATGCTGATGCAGCTGTATATTGGCTTGCGAGGATGCTCGAAGCTGGCGAAGATCCACTCTATGTGGCGAGGCGAGTTGCCAGATTTGCTTCGGAAGATGTAGGGCTTGCGGATCCTCGGGCAATTGAGATAGCGATAGCGGCTTACCAGGCGTGTCATTTTATAGGAATGCCTGAATGTTCGGTTCATCTCACAGAAGCAGTGATTTACATGGCGCTGGCGCCGAAGTCTAACGCAATGGAGATTGCATATTTTGCGGCGAGGGACGATGCGCAGGAGCACATGGCAGAGCCAGTTCCGCTTAATATCAGAAATGCACCTACTTCGCTCATGAAAGACATCGGGTACGGCAAGGGGTATAAGTACGCTCATGACTATGATGATAAGATTACATCTATGCAGTGCCTACCAGACTCTCTGGTTGGTCGTGAGTATTATAAGCCGACTGAACAGGGCGTTGAGGGAAGGTTTAAGGAACGCCTGAAGAATATCAAGGAATGGAAGAAATCACATAAGTAAATGCGTGAATGAATAGTGAATTTGCCAAGAACAAATGCGGAATTGAACGGTGACATTCATATACAATAATGGCCACGAGTACAGTCAGTACATGACTTTGCACGTGGCTTATTTATTTTCTCAAATTAACACACCAGTGTCAAAAATATATGGTTTTGTATGATATAATCTCAAGATATAGTTAGTTAACTCATACTGACAATTAGGCAATAGAAATAATTATTTATATATAGAAAGGATTGAGACACATGACTAAAGTGGATATTTTCTCAGGTTTCCTAGGGGCAGGCAAAACCACTCTGATTAGGAAGCTGATTGAGGAAGCATATGGAACGGACAAAATAGTTCTCATCGAGAATGAGTTCGGTGAGATTGGAGTAGATAAGGGATTTCTTCAGAATACTGGAATCGAGATTAACCAGATGAATGCTGGCTGTATCTGCTGTACCCTGGTTGGCGATTTTGGAAAGGCACTGAATGAAGTAATCGAGAAGTATAATCCAGAGAGAATACTCATCGAACCATCAGGCGTTGGAAAGCTATCAGATGTAATTATCGCGGTGCAGGATCTTAAGAATGACAAAATCGAGCTAAATGGATTTACGACTGTCGTAGATGCCAAGAAAGCTGAGATGTACATGAGTAACTTCGGTGAATTCTATGAGAATCAGGTAGAGCATGCAAGCTCAATCATTCTAAGTCATACAGCGGGAATGGTTCAGGAAGATATCGATAAGTGCATCGCGCTTCTCCGTGAACACAACAAGGAAGCATCAATCGTTACGACAGATTGGAAGGAAATTGACGGGGCTAAAATCCTAGAGATTATGGAGCAGAAAAAGACTCTCTCAACTGAGCTTGATCGACTAAGAGAAGAGGCTTATAGAGAACAGGAAGCTCACGAGGCAGAGCATCGCCATCATGATCACAACCATCATCATGATGGCAAAGAGCATGAGTGCTGCAATCATGGACACCACCACGACCATGAGCATCATCACCACGATGACCAAGAACATGAGTGCTGCGGTCACGGACACCGCCACGACCATGAGCACCACCATCATGACCACGGCCACCACGCCGACGAAGTCTTCGACGAAATGGGCGTGGAGACTGCCCACCGCTTCAAACGCAGCCAGCTCGAGCAAGCTCTAGCAGGCCTCATGGATTCCGAGCAGTGCGGGCAGGTGCTGAGAGCGAAGGGATTCGTAGCAGGTACAGACGGCGAATGGTATGAGTTCGACTATATCCCAGGTGAGCCAGAAGTTAGAACTGCCGGTGAGGCGGAGACAACAGGAGTAATCTGCGTAATCGGAGTTGGACTCAACAAGGATAAAATCAAGGAGCTGTTCGGAATATGAGAGAGAAACCGGTCTATCTATTTACAGGATTTCTAGGTTCGGGCAAGTCAACATTCATACAGGATACTCTAGAGACACCTGAGTTCGGTGAAGGTGTAAACACACTGCTTCTAGTGTGTGAATCAGGTGAAGTGTCTTATGATGAAAGCAAATTTGCCGACAAGGTATACGTTGAAAGAATCGAGAAGGAGACAGATCTCACAGAAGCAAAACTCAACGGCATCGCATCGAGGTATGTATTTGACAGAGTAATGGTAGAGTATAACGGTATGTGGATGACACAGACGCTGTTTGAGAATATGCCTCGTAACTGGATAATCGCACAGGAGATGACATTCTTCGACGCGACTATGTTCGACTTGTACAATAAGAATATGAGGCAGCTCTGCTTTAACAAGATGCAGAATGCAGAGCTTGTAGTATTTAACAGATTCGAGAAGGGTGCCGACAAGATGCCGTTTCACAAGGAAGTGCGCGTAGCGAATAGACGTTCTCAGATTGTTTACGAGTTCGGTCCGCACGATATCGAGGTGGATGACATAGTGGATGAGTTGCCTTTCGATAAGAAGGCAAGCACGATTGAAATCGCCGACGATATGTATGCTGACTGGTATCGTGACATCAACGAAAATCAGGATGAGTACAAGAACAAGACTCTGATTCTAAAGGGGAGAGTCGTTAAGGGCGGAGACATGAAGCACGGAGAGTTTGGATTTGGACGCCACCTCATGACATGCTGTGTAGAGGATATGCAGTTTGCAGCACTGATGGGCATTTATGATAGAATCGATGACTTTAAAAATGGAGATTGGGTTCAGATTAAAGCCAAGGTTAGAATCGAGTATGTAGATGCCTACGGTGAGAAGGGACCGGTGCTTCATTGTAAGTCGGTAGAGGCGTGCGAGCCATGTAACCCTGAAGTTGCGACATTTTAACAAGGTAATATCATTTATATTAGACAAAACAATTTTATACAATCTTTTGGACGCAAAATGCCACTATTTTACATAGTGGCATTTTGATTATGTAGTGTGCCTGGCATGGCACAGTTCTTACTGGTGAGAGTCCAGTCACGGGTATTTACCGCCAAGTGTAGCGAACCGCAAGCGGAAAGCAGTAATGCTCAAGTGAAGGAAGCGGTGTAGCAAAGCCATCGAGCCTACGAACAGAAACCGGATACAAGGCTAAACGGTGGGTGAGGTTGCTACACAAACCGAAGCCCAAAAGGTAAACGTATCACCGAGACAGTAAATCCGGAGG
>NZ_CP016199.1:677515-679673 GCF_002243385.1 Mogibacterium pumilum
TTGAGGAACAACAAAGGACGGAGAATTTAACTAATCATGGTTAAATCTCCGTCCTTTTTAGATTATCCAAATTATGATGTGTACCCCTTGTCAGGGACAACATTGATTTTTTTGGGGTGTTTTTTTATTACCCCAACAAGTGTATAGGTAGGGGTTTAAAACACCACAATGAAATGGATAGGTACCTCCTAAACCCCAAAAGAATTTATAGAACCTGAACTTTTAGATGTATTAAGGTCGGTGGCATATGCTACCGACCTTTTGTCGGTGTGCCGGGCATGGCACAGTTCTTACTGGTGAGAGTCCAGTCACGGGTATTTACCGCCAAGTGTAGCGAACCGCAAGCGGAAAGCAGTAATGCTCAAGTGAAGGAAGCGGTGTAGCAAAGCCATCGAGCCTACGAACAGAAACCGGATACAAGGCTAAACGGTGGGTGAGGTTGCTACACAAACCGAAGCCCAAAAGGTAAACGTATCACCGAGACAGTAAATCCGGAGGTTGTGTGGCGAAAGAACTATGTCTTACCCCGGGAGACCCGGACGGCGTGGAAACACGTGCGGAAAAGGCTTGCGTCCGGGAGTCAGCTTAGACCATAGTACCGGGAGCACGAACGGGAAGGGTCTAATGTCAATGTATTGCAAATCACTGCAAGCAAGGTCGGAATAATCCGAAATCGAGGATATGCTCTGAAAGCAGAAACGTAAGTCTGTGGAGGCAAAAGGTAGAGGGGATGATTTCCGGCAGTTTTACGAACAGAAAGAGGAGCAACAAGTGGAATTAATCGAATGGATATTACAGGACAGGAATATTGACGAGGCAATCAAGAACGTCAAGCGAAACAAAGGTGCAGCCGGAGTCGATGGGATGACGGTAGATGAACTTGACGTGTATTTTACTCTTCATAGGGAAGAGCTGAAGACTCAGATACGTGAAGGTAAATACAGGCCGAGTCCGGTAAGAAGGGTCTACATACCTAAAGCCAACGGCAAGAAGAGACCTCTCGGAATACCGACAGTCACAGACAGAGTTGTACAGCAGATGACAGCACAGATACTGTCTCTGGGATATGACAAATATTTCAGTGACCATAGTTATGGGTTCCGAGCGAACAGAGATTGCCATGGAGCGATAGAGAAAGCCCTCGAATACCTCAACGAGGGATATGAGTGGGTGATAGACCTTGACATCGAGAAGTATTTCGACACGGTAAACCATGACAAGTTAATTTCAATACTCAGAGAACGCATTAATGATGCGAAAACGCTACGACTGATTCGACAGTTTCTAAGAGCTGGAGTCATGGAAGATGGCTTGGTAAGCCCAAGTGAAGAAGGGGTACCGCAAGGTGGACCTCTTTCACCTATACTATCCAACATCTACCTTGACAAGCTCGACAAGGAACTGGAATCAAGGGGACTTCATTTTGTCAGATACGCTGACGACTGCGACATCTTCGTGAAAAGTGAAATGGCGGCAGACAGAGTGATGAAGTCTGTGACAAGCTGGCTGGAGCGCAAACTTCGGCTGAGAGTCAGTGCCACTAAGACAAAGGTAGTAAGACCTACGAAGAGTAACTTTCTGGGATTCACATTCTGGAAGAGCAAAGACGGTTGGAAGTGCAGGCTTGCCAAAGACCGAAAGAAGAAACTCTATGAGAAGACTCGTGAGATTCTTTGTCGGAAGAAAGCGGCTGCGCGAACCATAAAGTCTACCTTTATGCAACTGAACTGGCTCATCCGGGGGTGGATAAACTACTACAGAATCGGTAGCATGAAAGGCTTTCTTGATGAATATGGACAATGGCTGAGGCACAAGGTGAGAGTAGTGATACTCAAACAGTGGAAAAAGCCGAAGACCATATTCAAGAACCTGATGGCTCTGAATAGGATTCAGGAATGTGGCCTTGAGGAGAAAAGATTGTTAAGCGTGGCAAACGCAAGGCAGGGATGGTACCGAATGGCTACTATTCGGGATATTAATTTCCTGCTCAATCCAACGATACTTGGCAAAAAGACAAAGAGCCGACCGGGATTGGTCGACCCTTTGGCGTATTATCTGAATTAACGCTTGATTCTATGTTGATGTAGCGCCGTATACGAGACCCGTACGTACGGTGCAACGGGAGGGTTGAGGGCTAACGCCCTCGCTCTACCCTATT
>NZ_CP016199.1:679698-692265 GCF_002243385.1 Mogibacterium pumilum
TATTCGGGATATTAATTTCCTGCTCAATCCAACGATACTTGGCAAAAAGACAAAGAGCCGACCGGGATTGGTCGACCCTTTGGCGTATTATCTGAATTAACGCTTGATTCTATGTTGATGTAGCGCCGTATACGAGACCCGTACGTACGGTGCAACGGGAGGGTTGAGGGCTAACGCCCTCGCTCTACCCTATTGCAAAAATACATTTATGTTAAGTAAGATAGTAAACGTGATATATTAGAAATCATCACTACCACTTAAACGAATCAATTATGCTCTGAGATGCCTTAAATGATTCATTATTACCTGAATAGTTGCTCTCATAAATAAAGATATGTCCGTGGTCACCTATTATGTAATATTGCACAATGCTATCACCTTCTACCGTAAACGTATATTTTAAAACGGGATAGCCCTGCTTTGATGTAAATCCCGAAGCGTGCACCTCACTAGCATTGTATCCTGATAGCTGCTCACTTAACTGTACAAGTATTGCATGCGAGAAGCTATCGACATCATCTTTAGAATAAGGATTTGTATCATATTGCACGGAGATGTTATCCGGGTTACCTCCGTCACTATAGTTTTCTGGAACGAAGAATGGTTTTTCATCTGTGGAATCCCCCTTGTGAAGCTTCCATCCCTTAGGAATTACAAAGCTACCCTTCTTTAACTTAAAAGTTTCTCCTGCCTTTGTTCCATGCTTTAGCTTCTTTTCTGTATCTTGAGTTACATGATTTTTACTTGAATCACCTGTTTTTTTTGATCCACACCCTGCAGAGAAGGTCATAACTAGCATTGCCATTAACGCTATAACTGCTATCTTTTTCGCATTTCTTTTCATATCACTTCTCCTAAATTATTCCTATGAATATGAGCTTAATATACTTTTTACTGCTGTGAAAGAATCAGTAATATTTGAAATAATGGTATCGTTGATTAACATGTACGAATGATCACCCACTACATAGTATTGAGAGCATATGGTATATTCGTCATATGTAAATATAAATTATAAAGTGGTATCTCCCCGTTCAGTTAAGTCACGACGAAAATCAACACCATTTGCAATTGGCTGAGCAGGTATATTCTTGTCCTCGTCATCTGCAAAGAAATTGTTTTTCATCTTAGAAAAAAATCCACTCATAGTCTGCACCTTTATACCTTCATTTTATCATACTTATAAATTTTGCTCCACTAGGCATTCGAGTTGAATTATTTCTATACATCTATGCCACATATTCTATAAGGAACAGATAATTCTGTCAAAAGAGGTTTTAATTTGCCTATATTTTGCTAGAAGAATAAACTACAATAATTAGTGTAAAGAATTAAATGTAGACGATAATATGCAAAGCAAATTCATACCAGATTCACACCGTGATAGTAAGGTGGTGTCAGAAGATAGAAAGGGTGCGCACAACATGGCAACGATACTTTTCCTAGAAGATGAAAAAATGATTCGAGAAGTCCTCTCCGAGTACATGGTTGTAGCAGGGCATGAGGTTATTCCTTGCGAGAGAGGCGACGAGGCGATAAAACTGATTGAAGAGGGTAAGCCGTTTGATCTTGCAATCCTTGATATCAGGGTGCCGGGGGCGACTGGACTAGAAGTGCTGCAGACTATAAAAAAAGAACGCGGTGAGGATACTGGCACGATAATGCTTACGGCGTACGATGATATTAATACGCAGCTCGAGGCTTTTAACTATCTCGCTGATGATTACATAACTAAGCCAGCTTCTCCGATAATTCTAATCAAGAGGATTGAAGCGGTTCTCCGTAGGACAGGCAAGAAAGCCGCAGCTCAGATTGAGCATGGCTTTGTAGTCGATGAAGATGAACTTAGAGCTTATTATGATAAGCGGAATTTAAAGCTGACAGTCAGCGAATTTGTGCTCATGAAGACGCTTAGAGACAGTCCTGGAAGAGTGTTTAGCAGGGATCAGCTAATCAATATGATATTCGATGAAGACTACGTGGCGAACGACAGGATTATTGATGCTCATGTTAAAAACCTTAGGAAGAAATTACCATTTGATTATATAGAAACTGTTATAGGTTTGGGGTACAGATGGAGAAAAGAAGATGAAATTAGGAAGTAAAACATTTTTGTACAGCGTGGTAATAGCATTGATTGTTGGGATAGTAATATTTTCCTACATGATATTTTTAATGCCTGCAATGTATACGGACTACAAAGAAAAACAGAATCTGGAGAGTTCTAGGACTGCAATGCAGTATTTTAAAGAGCATGAGTCTCTAAAAAATGTACAAATGGGTGATTCAAATACTATAGGAGTAATTATTCCTAAGCAGGGTTATACAATCAAGATTACCGGTGTTGGTTTTGACGGTAAGATTGAGGTTATCAGTCCTTCTGCAAGAGAGCTAATGGACAAACTCAGAACTCTTGATATGGATGATGCAGAAAAAAGCAAAGCATTATTCAAAGAGTATAAACCTGCGATTGATTCTATTATTTCTGAAAATACAGATGAAATTAAGAAAAATTTTAATGTAGAGATTAAAGGTAAAGGGAATTCATCTAATTTTAAAACTAAAGGTTATAAGATTCACTATTATAGCGGAGATGTAGGAATTGGGGAATTCACTGTACAAAGCCGTTATTCTGGAACTAGTTACACTTGCTTTGTAGGACTGGCAAAGCAAGATAATAATACGCTGATAATGGTCAACAGTGTAGTGACACCTACAGCAAAGGACATTTTGCCGGTTTTGTATGGGGCAACACCAATGCTTGTGTTACTGATGGTTATATTGGCTTTCGGTGTTTCGGCATTATATTCCAAAAAAATAGTGGAACCGATAAAAAAATTATCTATGGATGCCGAGAGAAGGATGAACGACTCTGCCAAAGGGCTGGAACCACTGGAGGTTTCGGGCAAAGATGAGATTTCAGATTTAACTGTAGCTTTAAACCTTCTATATGAGAAACAGGCTCAAGCAGTTAGCAATCTTGAAGAGGAGAATAAGCGAAAAGAAGTATATATGCGCGCCACATCACATCAGCTGAAAACACCTATTACAGCATCGCTCCTTCTTGTGGATGGAATGATAGGCAACATTGGTAAGTTTGGAGATAGGGATCAATATTTACCGGAAGTTAAATCACAGCTGAAGGAAATGATGAGTATAATTGATGAAGCTTCGAATATCAATGGTATGGTTGACAGCAAAGAGAGGGAACAGATTGATGTGGAAAGTTTATGTCGAGAAATTATCGGAAAAATTCATATTAATGCTGATGCTAAAGGGATTGGTTTACAGGTTGTAGTGCCTAAAAAAACTGTTTACTGGCAAAGCAACTCTATGATGCTCAAAAAAATATTGGAGAATTTAATAACCAATGGGATAGACCATACTAAAGAAGCAGGACATGTAAAAATCACTATAGAAGAAACAAAGATTAGCGTGTTTAATAGTCCTGGACATATTGATAAAGATATTATTGATAATATTTTTGAACCGTTCGTAACCGGCCTTGATGATGAAGAAATGGGTCAAAAAAAAGGTCATGGATTAGGTTTATACATAGCAAAGTACTTTGCTGGAAAGCAGGAACTTGAGCTCAAGGGTGAAAACTTACAGAATGGTGTTAACTTTATTTTGCAGAAAAGAGGTAGAGATGATTAGATTAGATAATGTTAAGGTTAGTTTTAAAGACAAGGTGGCTGTCGACCTCGGAAGAGTAATAGAGATTGCAGATGGTGAAAGGGTTGGAATTATAGGAAGTAACGGGGCAGGTAAAACCACCTTGCTTAAAAGTATACTCGGACTTGTTCCACATAAGGGTAAAATATCATTAGGGATTCCATCAAATGAAATCGCAGTTCATATGCAGCAGAACTCGTATATAGAAACTGTTCCAATCAGAGTCATTATAGAAATGATTATGGGATGTAAAATAAGTGATAATCCAAAGCTCGTTGAGATGATTAAGTTCTTTGAATTTGAGGAATGCTTAAAAAAGAGATGGAAGCATCTCTCCGGAGGACAAAAACAGAGATTGACACTTATATTAGTGATGTGCAAAGACAGCGATATTGTAATGTTTGATGAGGTAACCTCGGGACTTGATTTTGAAACGCGCGGGCGATTAATGGACAAGCTCGTAGAGTGGTATAAGGATAAACACACCACTTTACTTATCACATCACATTACTATACGGAATTGGATAATTTGACAACAAAAATATTGTATTTGAAAGATGGAAGAGTTGTAGATTACGGATCTAAAGAAGAACTTTTTAGAAAGTACTGCGGAAATGCTGTATTGATATTTGAAGATTCTGACAAAACTGAGAAACTAGCAAAGGAACATAAACGAATTTTATCTCCGGAGGGAACTATAGCGGTATCATGCTCGAATGAGGACGAAGAGCTTGAGGTTACGCAGAAATTAATCAAAAGTCAAATTAATTATAGAAGAAGTAATAGTGATATAGAAATGATGACAATAAATGCGGGGGAGAAGTGATGAATAAATATACTATTAAATATGAATTTTTGAATACATTATATAACGGATATGCAATTTTCTTTGGTTCGGTTTTTCCTGTTTTATTACTTCACTTGTTAAGTAAGGGGACACTTAAGGATGTGCCGGAGAATATTAAACCTGAGGTTATAACTACAATGTTCATCGGGATGGCACTACTTATTCCTTTAGCAAGTATTTTCTTGAGTCATGCTGCCACATATTCAAATGAACTCGATAAGAATGTGCCTGAAAGAATTCTGTTATTTGGATTTTCAGAGAAGGATATTCTGATCAACAAGATGGTTGCTAACTTAATATTTCTGACATTGTGTATCGCAATATATCTTGTAGGAACAGTTCCCTTCCTAGATATAAAGAAGCCAACATTTTCAGGTGGAGTAGTTTGGATACTGGGAATATACCTTCTTTCTGGAATTTTTATGGCATTAGCTCATGGAATAGCGACACTAATAAGAAAGTTTGGACCTACATACGGAGTAGTAATGGCTCTATATTTCGCAATGATGATTCTGAGTGGATATATGGGTGTCTCTGTATCAGATTTGCCAAAGTCACTTAAATGGATATCAGACCTATTACCTACTACTCAGCTTGGTAATGATTACATAAATTTCTGGATGGGAAAGGAATATAATTTTGGACCACTTGTGCAATCCATGCTCTTCATGTCAGCATTAAGTGCTGCAGTTATGCTTATTGCATTCAAAGTGAGAGGAAGAAAAAATTAGGGAGCGGATAGATATAGTGAGTAATTTGATTATAATTTAAATCATAATAAGATGATAAATTCCGTTTTTACTTGTATAAATGCGGCCAAAGGTAAGCAGTTATTGTGACCCTTTGGCTGCTATTTATTATATCCTTCTATAAATATTAAGAAAATTTTCATAAAATCCAGCTTGATTAAATGTACCGATGTGTTATTGTATTAGTGACTTAATACAATAACACATCGATTTATTTTCACGTATTTTATGACAAGTATAAAAATGTGAATTTGATATATATTTAGAAAGGAGATTAGAATGGAATGGAAATTCATCGATAGCATCCCGATATACTCACAGATAGTTAACGAGTTGACCGTGCGGATTGCCAGGCATGATTATTTGCCGGGACAGAAGCTGCCATCCGTTAGAGATATCGCAGCTCAAGCTTGCGTCAATCCAAATACAGTTCAGCGAGCACTAACAGAACTCGAACGAAGCGGACTAGTTCGTACGGAGAGGACTAACGGAAGATTTGTGACGGAGGATGAAAAGGTTTTGAAAGAAATATACAAGAGCTTATCGAGTGCATATATAAACGAGATGATTGAGAAGCTTCGTAATATTGGGATGAATGATACAGAGATTATGGAGGCAATTTCAAGCTGCGTGGGAAAGGAGAAGTAATGAGCATAATAGAGATAAAGGATTTGAGCAAAGCATATGGCTCAAAGCTCGCACTATCGGGCGTAGACTTAAATATAGAAAAAGGACAAATTGTTGGACTTATGGGACCAAATGGCTCAGGTAAGACGACACTTATCAAGATAATCATGGGGCTTCTCACAGCTGATGCTGGCGAGGTGATGATAGAAGGGGAGAAGCCTAGTGAGAAAACGAAGGCAAAGTTATCTTACCTTCCTGACAAGATGACATATCCTGCATATATGACGGCTGGTGGTCTAGTTAGACTATATCATGATTTCTTTGCTGATTTCGACAAACTCAAAGCACTCTCGATGCTTAATGACCTTGGTATCGAGAAGGATCTTAAGCTTAAAGCGATGTCAAAGGGTACGAAGGAAAAGGTTCAGCTCATCCTCACTATGGCTCGTAATGCCGAGGTGTATCTGCTTGACGAACCTATCGCTGGTGTTGATCCGGCGACTAGAGACTATATCTTGAGAACGATTATCACGAACTATAATCCTGAGGCGGTAGTGGTAATTTCTACACACCTCATCGCCGATGTTGAGTCGGTGCTCGATGATGTAATATTCATCAAGGATGGTGAGGTAGTGGTTCACGAGACTGCGGATAATTTACGTGAGAAGAAGGGACAGAGTATAGATAAGCTTTTTAGAGAGGTGTTCAAATGCTAGGTAAATTAATAAAATATGAGTTCAAATCGTTAGTACACGACCTTGGAGTTTTGTATTTGGTATGGATGTCACTAACTGTATTGGTTAGCATTCTGTCTAAGGGAATATTTAATGTACCAGAATTAATAGAAACCGTATTTATTGTATCGTGGACCATATCTTTTATCGCTGCACTCGTGATGACTATGGTTGTAATTATAGATCGTAGATTCTACAAAAATTTCTACGGCGCTGAAGGTTATTTTACCCTTTCGTTGCCGATAAAGACGAGTACTCACATCTGGAGCAAGGTGATTACGGTTACTATTTGGATGTTACTTGTACTGTTGTTTGGATTTGTAGTTATGATGATTATGACCTTGACTGAAGATAGTTTAGGTGTTTACCATCAGATAAAAATCTTTATTAATGAACAGCCAGCGGAGGCAAGAAAGTTGGTATTCTTTCTTTTAGAAATAGTAATCCTTGGAATTATTTATATTGGAAGATTTGTTCTTAAGTTATTAACATGCATTAATATAAGTGTGCAGTTCAACAGATTTAAAACTTTACTACAGGGAGTGTTCTTCATTCTTTTTACAGTAGTAGAAATATATGCCACAATGCTAATAATTGGAAATTTGAGTGGTAAATTTGCGCTAAACGTGACTATGTATGGGAATAAGATTAGAATTGTGGAATATGGAATGGTGATACTTATAATTATGCAGGCCGTAGAATTTGCGATTTACTTCCTTGCATCTAATTACCTGATGAAGAACAGATTAAACCTCGAGTAGTTGAATAGTTAACTGACTATAATTCAAAACTAACAATCAAACTATAGTGAAAAAAGCCGAATTCAGAGCAGCTGAAAATCGGCTTTTAGTTTTGTACAGAGGCCTTAGAAATGAACCGATTGAAGTTGTTTCAAATTGCGAGTATACTTACTCTACAAGTTGTAACGCACTTGGTTAAGAAGGGGTTTGTGCGATTAATCGTGACAATCTGACAAGGTAGACCATGTGCTAGTGAGAGAAATTTCATAGCAGCAGAAGGATGACGAGATTTGAATAAGGATGATTCGCTGATAAAAAAATATTTGCGATACATTATTCCCGCGATGGCAGGGCAGTTGATATTTACACTGTACACTATAGTTGACGGGATATTTGTAGCTCGAGGTGTATCCGAGACGGCTCTAGCTGCCGTCTCAATTGCTACGCCATTTATAACCTTGCTGTTTGCGATTTCAATAACTTTTGCGGTAGGTACGTCGACAATTGTAGCTCGTCTCCTCGGCGAGAACCGAACTATGGAGGCGCGCCTAGTATTTACGGAGAGCTTAGTTTCACTTACCTTGCTGTCGATAATAATCAGTGCGCTAGTTTTTATTTTTCTAAATCCTCTATGCAGGATGCTCGGAGCTACTGAATCGACGCTTCCTTATGTAAGGAGTTATCTTCTCACGATAGCACCATTCATATTTTCATTCGTGATTTCGTATAACCTCGAGCTACTTCTTGCTACTGACGGGTTTCCAGAACTCGCCACTATCTATGTGCTACTCGGAGTAATCCTCAACATTTTTCTCGACTGGTACACGATTTTCAAACTGAACTGGGGAATTGTTGGAGCTGGACTGGCTACATCGTTTTCCCAAACGGTAGTAATAATCATTTACCTGATTCACTTCGCTAGCAAAAAAGCGACGCTCCGCTTTACGAAGTTCAAGTTCAGACGAGGACTTATCTTGCGTGAGTTTATGAGCGGGATTCCATCGGGGATTACCGAGATGTCGCCTGGAATAGTGACGTTTATCTTTAACAGATTTATAGTTGCGTTTATGCACGAGAGAGAACTGATTATTTATTCGATACTATCATATGTAATCCTGCTGGCGACGGTTCTTGCAAATGGAATCGCCCAAGGGGCTCAGCCTCTAGTTAGCTACTATCACGGCCGTCACGAGCGAGATACATTCCACGCCATATTTGGATACGAGATTAAGTCGGGGATATTGTTAGCTACTGTAGAAGCAGTGCTTATCGTGGCTTTTGGAAAGTATATCGCCATGCTGTTTGTAGGCGAGGGAGATGGAATAACTACGGATATCGTATATGCACTCAGGCTAGTAGCTGTGGCATTTCCATTGCTAAGCATGAATGTCATTATCGCGGGTTATCTTACTGCGCTCGAAAGATCCAGGGTTGCGGTCGTAATATCGCTGATGAGATGCACACTTACATTGATAGTGGCACTGGCTATAATCGTCGCTGTATTTGAAACGGAAACCGTATGGCTTTCACTTGCTATATCGGAAATGATGTGCCTCGTAATTGCAGTACTCTTATATAAGAAGACTCGCAGGGTTGCAATAGCTGAAACGTTTGATGATATGTAGATTGTAAAGTGAGGAGACATGCTTTTTAATAGAGAGACAGACTATGCAGTAAGGGTTCTCAAGAATCTGTCGACAGAAAGGCCCACGAGTATAAGCTCATTCGTGACAGATGAATTCATATCAGAGGCAATCGCTTATAAAGTGTCGAGGAAGCTCGATAAGGCTGGTATTATATACGGAGTAAGGGGGAGCAGCGGTGGATATGTGCTGAGCAGACCGCTGACAGAGATTACCCTATATGATGTGCACCAGGCTATTGAACCACATTCACTTGCATGTGAGTGCCTGAAGCAAGATGTTTCGTGCCTTTTAAATACAGACCGAGATACATGTGCGCTTCGAAAGGAATCATTACGTATTCAAGAAAATATAAATGCTGATTTGAAAAAACACTCTCTAGGTGAGCTTTTTGACGCAAAATAAAAAATAATCGCATCACGATTTGATGCGATTATTTTTTACTTTTTGTCTCGAGGCATATTAGCTTTGGGCAAACTCCAGTGATAATGAGCTGCTAGCAGTCTGAGCAATACTATGAGTCCCGCTCCGGTTCCCATGGCAAGCACCGTACCAACCTTGTCCCAGAGTACTATGCACGTCAGTGCCCCGATAAGCGATGCGCTCGCATAGAAATGCTTTACGAATATGTACGGTCTATTACCTGCCATCATATCTCGCAAAACTCCACCGCCAACTCCTGTGAGCATTCCGACGAAGGTGAACAATATAACTCCGTGAATTGCAGATGCAGTATAAGCTGATTTGATACCAAGTACTGTAAATACTCCAAGTCCAACCGAATCCATGATGAGCATCAGCCATTCATATAGCATTGAGTCCGAAAATATCCACTCTCTAACCGGTGGCGTGAATACGATTACAGAAACCACCACCGATATGACAAGATAAGTCGGGTCCCTAAAAGTGAGAGGAGGAGTCTGTCCTATTATTAAATCCCTGATAATTCCACCACCTACACCGGTTGTAAGACCGAGTATTGTGATTCCCATGAGATCCATGCCTTTTTCCAGTCCGAGAGTGGCTCCCGAGATGGCAAAGGCGATGGTGCCGATTATTTCAAGTGCGAAGACTATATTTTCAAGACTGTATAATGATGACAATTTCCTTCTCCTATGTGTCGATGCTGTAAAAGCATCTTTTATTTATCTAGAAAAGCATATTCCTTTACATGATTTTCCCGTACATGCCGCATTTCCCTCGTCAGTATCTAAGTGAACAACGGTCATGGTATTGCCGACGCGCACGATCACCTCTTCAAAGGTTAATGCTCTGCCACATCCTGTATCAATTTTTAGAGATATTTCATCTCCAGTAGCTACCTGCAACTGCTCCGCATCTTCTTTTGATAAATGGATGTGCCTTTTTGCGACTATGCATCCATGATCTATTTCAGTGGTGGTTCCATTTTCGGTTGCGATTTTAATCCCAGGGGTATTTACTAAATCGCCGGAAAGTCTAAGAGGTACCTCGATACCTAAATTTCTGGCATCGGTTGCTGCTAACTCGACCTGTGTTTCTGGGCGAGCAGGTCCTAGAATAGCTACATTTCGAAGAGTACCTTTAGGACCAACAAGTGTAAGTCTTTCTTCAGCAACATAACCTACGATAATTTGTTTCTTAGGTGTAAGCTCATAACCAATGCCAAAAAGTTTTTCTATATCGCTTTTACAGAGGTGTACATGTCTAGCACTAACTTCTATATCTACTTCTATCTGTTTCATATCAAATCTCCAATCAACCGTTTGAATTTGCATACCAATAGTCATTTATGATGTATAAGGATAACATTTATTGTGACAATCTGCAAAGGATGATATAATATTTGCTACATTTTTATTTGTAGTTAATGAAGTTTCATCCTTTTGGAGCAAAATTATTTCATTGTGCACCATATTATAGATTTATCTACAGGGGAATTATTTATGAAGAAAAGTTATGAAAAGGGGTTCTTTGCCGCACTTGGTTGTGCGGGGCTATGGGGTATTCTCCCAATTTACTGGAAGTCACTAATTCCAATACCATCATCTACTATTATCATATATAGAGTTCTAATGATTGCAGTAGTTTGCGTAATTGCTGCGCGTTTTAAATACTCGTGGAGCAGGATTTTCTCACCGCTAAGGGATTGGCGGACCTCGCTTAAATTTCTCGTAGCAGGGCTTATTGTAACGAGTAACTGGAGCATTGGCATCTGGGCGGTTAACTCTGGTCATATAATCCAGACGAGTATTGGGTATTACATAGAACCGCTTGTTGTATGTATATTTGGTGCAATCTTCTTTAAAGAGAAGCTTACGGTTTATAAGTCCATAGCTGTGATATTTGCAGCTATAAGCGTAATCGTAATTTTGATTCACTATGGACAGGTTCCAGGAATTGCACTCGTATTAGCGACTACATTTGCCATTTATTCGGCAATAAAAAAAAGACTGTAGATCAGCCTCCTGCTATATCGCTTCTTTATGAAACTATTTTTATTGCCCCGGTTATGCTATGCGTAATAGTATGGCTCGAATTACATGGAGTAGGAGCACTTGGTGTTGGGGAGTCATATCAATACTTTCTGCTACTTCTATGCGGACTAGCAACAGCCATACCTCTTGGGCTATTCGCCTATGCTGCGCAGAGGACATCTATGTTCGTACTCGGTTTAACGGAATACCTTAGCCCCACATTGGCGTTGATGCTGGGAATATTCTTGTATAAAGAGCCTGTTGATAAGGTGCTAATTATGGCATTTGGACTGATTTGGATAGGGCTAATATTCTTTTCATATGGTGAATTTAAAAGTAGCAAGGATGCTAAGAGTAGCGAGGATATTCAAAATGTCAAAGCAAGTTAGAAATTAATAAATAGCAATATATTAATAATTGTAATATTAAAAAATGTGTCGAGCACTGTGTGAAATTAGGGGGATCACACTCTATGCCAGGCACATTTTTTATTGAGATTATCTAAATGGTTACAGATTTTTTGAAAATGATTAGCTTCTTATAGCTTCTGATCTCCTGTTTTAACCCAGCCAGCGCGCTTAACAGCCTTGTGGAATAGTATAGTTAGAACTGCTGGTAGGACAACGGATATAAGTATTAGTCCAAGCCAATCCATAGAAGTGATACCTGCCTTTGCTCCCTTTGCGATATCAGCAACCCAACCAGAATAAACGCCCAAAGGACCAACAAGTCCACATGTACCCATACCACTTGCGATAGCAGGACCATTCATCTTGAGGTGGAATATGCAGGTTGCGATAGGACCTGTGATTGCAGAGGTGAGAGTAGGAGCTATCCAAATTTTAGGGTTTCTGACGATATTGCCCATCTGAAGCATCGATGTGCCTATTCCCTGTGATACTAGTCCGCCAACACCGTTATCTTCGTATGATGCAACTGCGAAACCAACCATCTGTGCGCAGCAACCAGCAAGAGCCGCGCCACCAGCAAGGCCTGTTAGACCGAGAGCTGCGCATATAGCTGCGGATGAAATAGGAAGAGTTAGTGCTATTCCAACAACGACTGCCACTATGATACCCATCAGCAGTGGCTGGAG
>NZ_CP016199.1:692373-699638 GCF_002243385.1 Mogibacterium pumilum
GCCACTATGATACCCATCAGCAGTGGCTGGAGTTCTGTAGCCCACATGATGATATCTCCCATCTTCATTGCTGCGTTGCCTAGTGCTGGAGCGATGAACCAGGATAAAGCAATTCCTATACCTATAGTTACACTGGGTGTAACTAATATGTCAATCTTTGTCTCCTTGGATATAGCCTTTCCGCATTCAGCAGCGATAATAGCTACAAATAGCACTGCTAGAGGACCACCGGCGCCTCCAAGTGCATTTGAAGCAAATCCGACAGTGATAAGTGAAAACAGAACTAGCGGCGGAGCAGCGAGCGCATATCCAATCGCGCATGCCATTGCAGGCCCTCCCATAGCCATCGCGAGTCCACCCACAGTGTATTTGATGCCACCGATAGTAGCTACTGTCTGCGACAAGGCAGTGATATGAAGTTGCACCCCTATGGTGTTGATGATTGTTCCGATAAGAAGCGAACAGAAAAGCCCTTGGGCCATGGCACCGAGGGCGTCAATTCCATATCTCTTTCCGGAGATGATTATGTCTTTGCGTTTTAGAAATGATGTGAAACTAGCCATTAAAAAGCCTCCTAACTATATACAGGTGTCATGACACCTGTATATACATTAAAAGAGGCTGTATAAAAAGTCAATATTAAATTAAAGAAAATGTTATCGGCTACTCCAAAAGTATGCTGTCGTTTGCCAAAAAATATTTTGTCATTTACTCGAAGAGTATCCCAATAGAACGGAGCTTTTCCTTGATCAGCTCAAGTGTAGCTTCATCTCGGCAAATAATCGCGTGCAGATGAATGCCATCCGTTAGCAGAGATAGCGGGGGCGCCTTGCTTTCTTTAACTCTATCTACAAACTCCCTTGCTTCAATCCTGTTAGATATGTGTAGATTGCCGACGAGCTCTCCATATATCGGATGATCCACTGTGACATCTAGCACTGTGCCGCCGCAGTCGACGATGGCATTAAGCTCCTCTAGAATCTCAGCTCTATTGTGCTTACACGCAATCTGGTAGATTGATGCTGCTTCCTGATTCAGAGGCAACACGTATCCACGAGGTGTGGCTGTTATGTCATATCCCTCTGCTCTCAGTATTGCAATGTCGCCGACTACAATCTGCCTGCTTACACCGAACTCTCTTGCCAAAGCCGAAGCGCTTACAGGTGAACCTGCAGACTGCAATTTCTGTATTATCTTGTCTTTGCGCTTATCCCTCTGCATGGCTAGTTCTCCGTAATAATGTTCTGCTAATACATGACTTGCATCCTAATAAGATGTGCTGATATATCGTTTATATTATGGTGTGCACTATTATTTGTCTTTCTTCTCTTCTTCGCTGACCTTCTTCTCTCTGATTGCCTTTGTGCGAATTTCCTCGCAGATTGCGTTTACAAACTCGCCCAAAGGTTTGCTGCCTTCGTCTCCTTCGAATCTCGAACGAACGGAAACAGTTTTATTCTCAGCTTCCTGCTGTCCAACGACTAGCATGTAAGGGAGTTTCTCCATCTGAGCCTTTCTAATCTTGTATCCGATTCGCTCAGAGCTGTTGTCGATAGTAACATCAACACCGTTTCTTCTTAATTCAGCAAAGATTTCCTCTGAATAATCTTGATACTTATCGGAGATAGGAAGGATTCTAACCTGCTCTGCACATAGCCAAGTAGGGAAGTTGCCTGAATATTTTTCAATCAGCCAAGCGAGAGTTCTTTCGTAGCATCCGAGCGATGTACGGTGAATGATGTATGGACGCTTTTTCTCACCATTCTTATCGATGTAGTACATATCGTATCTCTCGGCTAGGAACATGTCGAGCTGGATAGTGATCATTGTATCTTCCTTACCGTACACATTCTTTGCCTGAATGTCTAGCTTAGGCCCGTAGAATGCAGCCTCACCGGAAGCCTCCGTGTAATCGAGACCAATCTCGTCAAGAATATCGCGCATTGCAGCTTCAACCTTATCCCATTCTTCGGCAGTTCCGAGGTACTTGCCAGGGTTTTCAGGATCCCACTTCGACATTCTATATGTAACCTCTCCCTCGAGTCCGAGAGTTGTGAGGCAGTGCTTAGCAAGCTTTACACAGCTCTTGAACTCTTCGTCGACCTGCTCAGGTGTGCATACGAGATGACCTTCTGAAATCGTGAACTGACGAACTCTGGTAAGTCCGTGCATTTCACCGGAATCCTCGTTACGGAATAGAGTTGAAGTTTCGCCCATTCTGTAAGGGAGGTCTCTATAGCTGTGCTGCTTAGCCTTGTATACATAGTATTGGAATGGGCATGTCATAGGACGGAGGGCAAATGCATTTGCGTCAGCATCATTCTCGATAAGGCTCAAATCCTCTAGCCCTCTAATCTCGCGAGTAGCATCCTCTGCGTTGTTGAGATCGTCGAGGTTTTCGTAACCAAATACGAACATACCGTCCTTGTAGTGGTACCAGTGGTCTGAAATCTTGTAAAGAGTTGATTTCGCCATCAGCGGTGTTCTCGTTCTCACGTAACCCCATTCGTAATCCTCGAGGTCTTCGATCCAGCGCTGAAGCTTCTGGATCATCTTAGTTCCCTTAGGGAGGAATAGGGGAAGTCCCTGACCTATGATGTCTACTGTTGTAAATAACTCCATCTCGCGTCCGAGTCTGTTGTGGTCTCTGTTCTTGATGTCTGCTAGGTACTCGAGATACTCCTCAAGATCAGACTTCTTGTTGAATGCAGTCCCGTAGATTCTGGTGAGCATCTTGTTGTGCTCGTCACCTCGCCAGTAAGCACCGGAGCTTGATGTTAGTTTAAATGCCTTGATCTGCTTAGTGCTCATGAGGTGTGGGCCTGCACAGAGCTCTATGAAATCTCCCTGCTGATAGAATGAGATAATCTCGTCCTCCGGAAGGTCTTCGATTAGCTCAACCTTGTATGGCTCATTTCTCTCTTCAAATAGCTTGATAGCTTCATCTCTAGGAAGTGTAAAGCGAGTAATATCGTCACCCTTCTTGATGATTTTCTTCATCTCTGCCTCTATCTTATCGAGATCCTCTCTAGTGAGAGCTGGCATGTCAAAGTCGTAGTAGAAACCGTTTTCGATTGAAGGACCAATTGTCATCTTAGAATCTGGATATAGATTCTTAACAGCCTCTGCGAGTACGTGTGAACATGTGTGTCTGTACGCATGCTTTCCCGCATCGGAATCAAATGTGAGAATGTTAACCTCAGCATCCTTATCCACAACAGTTCTGAGGTCACAGACCTCTCCATCAACTTCACCAACGCAAGCAACTCTTGCGAGACCATCGCTTAGGTCTTTGGCTATGTCAATGATGGACATCGGCGAAGCGTATTCTTTTTTGCTGCCGTCTTTTAGTGTAATAATCATAACAAGAACTCCTTTCATTAGCGGAAGGAAAATAAAAAGCCCCTTCCGACATTAAAATTGTCAGAAGGGACGCATACATTCGTATTCGTGGTTCCACCCATCTTCCGGAGCTCCTGCTCCGGCACTCTTTGAAGCTTTTAACGCGGCTAGGCGGGCATGATTAGTGCCACTCGGAGGTGGTGTTCAGAGCGCCCGTGCTGAAATGATCTCACCGCCCATTCCTCTCTCAAAGCCTTAAAGCGAACCTACTGTCCTCGTCAACGTTTTAATAATAGATAATGTTACCACCGAGGGTGCTAAAAGTCAATGAATTTAGAGGTGCAATCTGTTATAATTTAACGGCAAAATCTGATATAATTCATGGATATGAACGCGAAATTTTAAATTATAATTATAGGTGAAAAATAATGAATCCATATGTAAAAGAGTACGCTGAATTGATAAAAGATTACGAAGCTAAGCAGGGTAATCGTGAGTCGGTACTGGCATTATATGAGTTTTCAGACAGGCTCAAGGAAGTTGGAGATAGAGATGCAAAATCAGTTTTAGTTGATGTATATAGAACGCTTTCGCTGATGCAAAGTGCATATGACTTGTTACTTGAGATTGTTGACAAGAGCGACAGGAAGCAGGTTAAGAAGCTCGCTACTCTAAGAGAAGATGCAGAAGGTCATGGAGATTGGGGTGCAGTAAAGAGACCTAAAACGCCTAAGCAGATTTCTGAAGATAGGGAGAAAGTAAGTAAGTTACCACAGTTTCGCTATCATCCGAATCCGCTTGCGACTGAAAGCTTTGAAGAAGGAACGCCAGAAATATGCCCATGTTGCGGTAAGGAAAGCACAATCTATTATAGTTCGTTTCCTTATTGTGTTGAAGAGATTGAGTATTTATGCCCGGAGTGTATAGCTAGTGGTGAGGCAGCTAAGAAATTCGATGCGGAATTCGTGCAGGATGCCGAATGGGAAGGCGAGATAGATCGGGAGAAGTCGAAGGAATTATTTGAAAGAACCCCCGGCTATATGAGCTGGCAGGGAGAGCACTGGCTATCATGCTGCAACGACTACTGCGCATATCTCGGAACAGTAGGCACAAAGGAACTCGAGGCGATGGGCATTGCAGATGAGGTTATAGAAGAGTACGAGATGAGGGAAGAATATACCGATATCAGAGAGTACCTATATAAAGATGGCGATCTGTGTGGATACTTATTTCGCTGTCTTCACTGCGGAAAATACCACATCTATGTTGATGCGAGCTAATTTGTACGGCGACAAAGGGGAGCCTAGCGTTTTAAAAGCGGCGAACTAATTTGGAGGAATTTTAATGAAGATATATCAATATTTTTTGATAGGAATAAAGCAGGCGTGGGACAACAATCTCTTTAAAATAGTGCTTTTTACAGTTGGAACTGTCCTTCTTGTATCGTTGATACGCAAGCTTGTGATGGTCAGCAAGAGTGGCGGAAAGTTTTCAGAGCCTATGCATATCGCAAATGGGAATTTATATATTCATAGCGGTATTGTTCCGGGTAACCGAGTGATTCCTTTGAAGGAGCTCGAAGCGGTTGAGATACACTTTGTGCGCGGAAGGCGTCTAAATGGTCACAGATATTTTATAGAGTTTGTGAGAAAAAAAGGGAGAAACAAGGGCATCATTATTGGAAAGGATAAGGCAACTGAAGCGAGACTTACGCAGATTAAGAAACAGCTGAAGAAACATAAGGTAAAGGTTCGCGAAATAAAGTAAGTGAAGGGAAATGGGTTAGTATATTGGAAAACAAGAAAAAATCGGTTCCTTGGAAAGAAAGGAAAGTCATATCGGTGTGCCTTCGAGATGGGAGATACATCTTGGCGCAGATGGTAAAATCGCCATACATGGTTTTCTTTAATCTTTTTAGCGAGGATAACTCGTGGGAAGGTGTGACTTTGTCAACTGATAAGGTGCTGTTCTGTCATGCGGTTACGCGTCAGTGGAAAGCGCACAGTCCCATCGAGCGCATTAAAGGTGTAGAGCCGCTTTCTGACTACGAGCTTCCAACCAGATGGATTCATACAGAAGGGCTCGGTCACAGAAGTCGAGAAATTATCGTTGATGGAGTAAAGCGAAGTGTGGTAATTCTCGGTACACGACTAGCATTGGTTGAAAGAGATATGATAGATAATAGCAAGAATAATGCACCGTGCGGACTCTATCATACGGTGGTTAAGTCTGATTTAAAAGAAGCAGATTGGCCGATGGTGGAAAATATAGAAACAATGTCAGTCGAGATGTACCCGGGCTTGAATGAGCGGCTATACCTGTGTAGCCTTCTGGGGAAAAATGTAAATCCGGAGCTTGAGATTTACCTCGGTAGACCGATTCCGGAAGTATATAACACATATGTAAAGATAATGTGCGGAGACAAAATCCCCGATTACTGTTAATACGACGAATTAAAATCAATACCTAGTTAAACCCCTTGAATCTGGAAGATGAAAAGGGGTATTATACTGGGCACAGATTAATGGATTTAACCATGGTAAATCAAAATAAATCGAAGGAAATGGGAGGACACAATGGGAAATAGAGAAATGAAAGTTAGAGTTAATATGCCGGTACTCCCCGAGAGATTAGGGGGGATACACAGTTACAGCAAATAGGTTCGACGACATGTTCCTAAAGCTCTTCGACAAAGAGCCTTACGGAATCAACTCGGAGATTAACCTTATCGCCGGGGACGAGAGAACTAGCGTTGAAACCGTAAGCATAGATAGAGGTGAGCGCTGTATGGGCATAAGCCTCAAGGTGGGATATCCAGAAGCATTTACTTCAGGTAAAGTGCTAAGTAGACTTGCTGAAGTGGTTGCTCCTTACAAGTGCGGTATCGAGAAGATAGCGTAGAAAAGCAACAGAATCGGGTGAGCGGATCATAAGTTTATGAAAACAGCGAAAAATAGCATGTAAATAGCGATAAAGTGGCTCAAACACTCGATAAATCGCATGTAAACGTGATATAATTAATAGGCTCGTGCATTTGCGAGAGAAAAATGGTAACAGGAAGGATATACTAATGAAAGATATTGAGATCAGAGAACTCTTCCGAAACAGAGAAGAGTATGCAGGTAAAGAGATTGTTGTCAGAGGCTGGGTGAGAGGTAATCGTGCATCCAATCAGTTTGGTTTCATCTCGCTCAATGATGGTACCTTCTTCACACCTCTCCAGGTTGTGTACGAAGCTTCGAAGATTGCAAATTATGAGGAGATTTCCAAGGTGCATCTCGCAGCTGGCGTAATGGTAAAGGGTGTACTTGAGCTTACACCTGGAGCACAACAGCCATTTGAACTAAAGGCGACTGAGGTCACCGTTGAGGCTGATTCGCTATCGGATTATCCGCTGCAGAAGAAGCGTCACACCATGGAGTATATGAGAGAAATCGCGCATCTTCGTCCTAGAAGCAACACTTTCTCCGCAGTATTCAGAGTACGCAGCATCGTGGCTTATGCGATTCATAAGTTCTTCCAGGAGAGAGATTACGTATATGTACACGCTCCAATCATTACAGGTAGCGATGCAGAGGGTGCAGGCGAGATGTTCAAGGTTACTACACTGGATCTCAACAACGCGCCTACTAACGAGGATGGTTCTATCGATTATTCGCAGGATTTCTTCGGCAAGGAGACAAACCTCACCGTTTCGGGACAGCTCGAGGGAGAGGCGATGGCACTTGCGTTTAGAAATATTTATACATTTGGACCAACATTCCGTGCTGAGAACTCCAACACAGCTAGACACGCATCTGAGTTCTGGATGATCGAGCCAGAGATTGCGTTTGCAGACCTAGCTGATGACATGGATGTCGCAGAGGATATGGTAAAATACATAATCAACTACACGCTTGAGCACGCACCTGAGGAGATGGAGT
>NZ_CP016199.1:699663-710591 GCF_002243385.1 Mogibacterium pumilum
ATGGAGTTCTTCAACAAGTTCGTGGACAAGGGACTTCTCGAGAGACTACACAATATCGTGAATTCAGACTTCGAGAGAGTTACTTATACAGAAGCGGTTGAGATGCTTAAGAAGGCTGACAAGGATTTCCAGTTCCCTGTTGAATGGGGAATCGACCTACAGACTGAACATGAGAGATATCTCACTGAGAAAGTGTTTAAGAAGCCCATCTTCGTAATCGACTATCCGAAGGAAATCAAGGCGTTCTATATGAGGCTCAATGACGACGGCAAGACTGTTGCAGCTTGCGACCTGCTCGTGCCGGGAGTTGGTGAGATTATCGGCGGCAGCCAGAGAGAAGAGAGACTTGATATCCTGGAAGCTAGAATGGATGAAATTGGCATGAACAGAGAGCTCTACGATTGGTACGTAGATCTTCGTAGATACGGTGGTGTAAAGCACGCGGGCTACGGACTCGGCTTCGAGAGAATGATCATGTATCTAACAGGAATGAGCAACATCAGAGATGTAGTTCCATTCCCAAGAACACCTAAGAACGCTGAATTCTAAAACTTCTAGGCATAAAATTACATATTAGACTAATTTAGCGGTGATTGTCCAATGCCTGTGATATGGCGTTGATACTCGCCGCTTTTAACATCATAAAAGTACGGCAAGTAGAGAACATAATCTGCTCGCTGTACTTATTTTATTGTCAATTTAAATACTGTATTGAACAAGATACAACCTATGTTATACTTGTGACAAGAGCTTAAATAATTTTATTGGCTCAACAATAAAATAAAATCAATGGGAGGATCTAAGGATGAAAGGTTATTCTACAGATAAAATCAGAAACGTCATACTTTTAGGACATGGCGGCTGCGGTAAAACGACTTTTCTTGAAGCTGCTCTACTTGCCACTGGTGCTATTACCAGAATGGGTAAAGTAGAGGATGGCAACACCACATCGGATTACGACAAGATGGAAATTGAGAAGAAGCATTCTATCAATACCACTCTAGTTCCGGTAGAGTACCAGGGATATAAATATAATTTCCTTGATACCCCAGGATTATTCGACTTCAAGGGAGAGATTCGTTCAGCACTGAGCACAGCTGCATCATCGATTATCATGGTTGATGCATCCGCTGGCGTGCAGGTTGGAACTGAGAAGGCATGGGAGGAATGCAGTAAGCATAAGAATCCAAAATTTATAGTCCTCACCAAGATAGATAAAGATAACGTAGATATAGACAAGGTTGTAGCACAGCTTCGTGAGAAGTTCGGAAACTCCGTAGTTACTGATGACGACAAGGACGCTCTGAACGAGGCAGTTGCTGGTACAGATGAGGCTCTGATGGAGAAGTTCTTCAATGATGAGCCATTTACAGAAGAAGAGTTCTATAACGGACTTATGACAGGAATTGCTACAGGTGATGTAGTTCCAATTATCAAGATGTCTTCCAAGACAGGCGAAGGAATAGACGAAGTTCTACGCTGCATCAGCAAGTATGTTCCTACACCTAATATGCACCCTGCATATCCTGCAAAGAACATCAAGGACGAAGACGTTGAGATCACTACAGATCCAGCAGAGAAGCCAGTTCTATGGGTATTCAAGACAATCGCTGACCCGTTCCTAGGCAGAATTTCCTACGCAAAGGTTATTACAGGAACTGTCAAGGTTGGTCAGGATCTATACAACTCTCGCACAGAGAAGATGGAAAAGCTCGGTTCGATGTTCTTCGTAAGAGGTAAGCACCAGATTCCAGCAACTGAGGTTGTGGCTGGAGATATCTTTGCACTTGCCAAGCTAGCAGGCACTAAGACTGGCGATACACTTTCGCTCAAGAGCGAAGGCATCAAGTTCGAGCCAATCGACTTCCCTAAGCCAAACTACTTCATCGCAGTTCAGGCTAAGGATAAGAACGACGAAGAGAAGATGGCACAGGGGCTATTCAAGCTAATGGAAGAGGATCCTTCATTTGCACTAGTGAGAAATGTTGAGACACATCAGTCACTTCTCGGCGGGCAGGGAGACCTCCAGATTGGAATCATTAAGGAGAAGCTCAAGAAGAACTACGGAATCGACGTAGTGACTGTTCCTCAGAAGATTGCTTACAGAGAGACAATTAAAGGAACATCAGACGTTCAGGGCAAACACAAGAAACAGTCCGGTGGAGCGGGACAGTATGGAGACGTACATATCAGATTCTCACCATCTAACGAAAACTTTGAATTCTCTGAGGAGTTATTTGGAGGTGCAATTCCTAAAAACTATGTACCTGCGGTTGAGAAGGGGCTCCTCGAGTCGATGGAGAGAGGACCACTCGCCGGCTGCAAGGTAGTTAATATCAAGGCTGTACTATACGATGGTTCGTACCACGATGTAGACTCCAACGAAATGGCATTCAAGATTGCAGCATCTCTAGCATTCAAGAAGGGTATCGTAGAGGCTAAGCCTTGCCTACTCGAGCCAATCATGAAGCTTGACATCGTAGTTCCAGAGAAGTACACAGGCGATGTGATGGGTGACATGAACAAGAGAAGAGGTCGCATACTCGGTATGGATCCAGCAGATGATGGCACAACTTGCCTACACGCTGAAGCTCCAGAGGCTGAACTCTTTGATTATGCAATCGTGCTGAGAGCTATGACTCAGGCTAGAGGAAGCTTTGAAGTTGAGTTCTCCAAGTACGAAGAAGTACCTGCTAACCTAGCTCAGAAGATTATCGAGACTCACAAGCAGGAGACAGAAGGTAAATAAACACTTATAGCGATATATTGGTAAAGACCAGCCGCATGGCTGGTCTTTATACTTAATGCGGGTTTTCTAGGTGCATGCCTAAGGGATGACACTATGAACAGAGAATCGGTGAATCAGCGGGCAAGTAATCATGTGGTGATTTGGAGGAACATTTACTGCAAGAGTGCGTTTTTTCTGATATCATAAGCGTATTGAACTAGAGAGGAAGGACTCATGAAATTTAGAGACAGACTAGACAGAAAATATCTCAAGATAGTTGCTTACGCAGTTCTAGCGGTTGGACTATCTTACGCTTTGATTTTGCTGCTTGGGCAGTACCAAAGCCTTGGCAAGAGCTTGATGAGCGGCATAAACTGGGTGGCAGCGATTCTTAAGCCGGTTGTAATCGGTGGAATTTTGGCGTACATCTTAAATCCGCTCGTTGGACTAACTGAGAGACTCATAACTCGCAATGTAAAATTGCTGAGCCAAAATCCAGTGCAGAAAAAGCGTAGACATTCGCTTGCTGTGATACTAACGCTACTAATTATTGTAGCCATTGTGCTAGCCTCACTGACTGCGGTTATATATGCTGTGACGAAGCAGGTACAGACTATCAATGCAGATAGCATCAATGCACTTGTAAACAGCATTGTCGATCAGGCAAAATCATTTGAACACAGCTTTAAGCAGTGGCTATCCAAGTATAACTTTGGCAAGAACTATGATCTTAACTTTGAGAAGAATCTTATCAACTGGGTTTCGAGCAAGCTAAATAGTGCGAGAGGTCTTCCAACGCTATTCTCAAATATAACGGCCGGGGTGAGCACTCTTCTATTCTCGGTAATGTTCGCGGTATACTTCCTATTTGATGCTGAAAACCTAAGAAAGTACTGGGGTAGAATGCTCAGAACAATATGGTCGCAGAATGCAAATGATCATCTTACATATGTGTATAATGATGTAAACAAGGTATTCAGCGGATACTTCCGCGGTGCAGCGATGGATGGATTTACAGTAGCACTTCTTATTAGTATCGGACTGACGGTTGCTGGCATGCCTTACGGTGTAATGATCGGTGTTATGGCAGGCATCGCTAACCTAATTCCTTACATGGGACCCGTTGTCGGATACGGACTCACTATCGTGTCAGGCGTGATTTCTGGCGAAATCAAGACGATGATTATTTCTATCGTCATAATTTCGGTTGTTCAGGTGTTAGATGGGGCAGTTATAAATCCAAAGCTTCTATCACAGAGTATTGAGATACATCCAATGTTAGTATTGGTAGCGATTATCGCAGGTGAGAAGGTAGGCGGATTTGCAGGCATGATTGTTGCGGTGCCATTTGCGGCCCTGCTTAAGATCTGGTTCGAGCGACTAGTTGAGCTGAAGGCGAAGGCTAGAGCGTCTGAAGACGTTAGTGTTGTGGATGAGAGTGTGGACGTCGAGGGTGTGGAAGAATAGTGAGTTTAAGGGGTAAAATGCAGAAACAACATTCTTTCGAAACTGCGTGTAAGCATCTAACAGAGACAATTCTGATTTTTAAGGACGAAATCGCGTCAACATGTAAAGAACTTCAGGATACGGACTGGATATTTGACAAAGGCGCAACAAAGGTTTGCAAGGCTGATGAAAATGGCAAGAAGAAACGCTGTAAGGTTGGAATAAAGTGTCAATCAAAAGCCGCTCTGTCAAATGACACTGCAATAGAGATATGGTGCATGTTTATGGCTCGCTTTAATGACAGTTATCTGCCTAATATAGAAAGACTTACAGAGAATGAAGAAATGGGTAGATACGTATTTTCTGCCAAGAATAGTGTTGGTGATGAAATTGAATGTATAATTTACACGCCGGGTGAGTGGAACATTCCGTTAATAAGCATTACAGGCTATGTTGGGTCAAGGTATAGAAATTCGGATATTGACTAAAAATGGGGGGATATATGATAAAAATCCTATTTATCTGTCATGGTAACATATGCATAACGTTGAAATTTAAATGGTTATAGAAATAGAACTGTGATTTTACCCCAGATTTACCCTTAATCCCGAATAAAAAAATATATCAGTATTTTGAGGATGAAATCTTTAATTAAAAAGATTTAGTCGATTTGTACTACGGAAAAATAATATTTTAGTTACCTAATCTTTTTAGGTAAGTTTGTGATATTAAGCGTAAAGTTGAAAGTAAGATTGAGTTAAATAGTGATGAAAATAAGATATAAATAAATGCACTTAACTTAATACTAGGGTGATGAAAATTTGTAGGGAGGGAAATAGTTTTGATAAATTCTGCTGATCGAATGGATTACATTGCAGATTATATTGCATCGTATAAAACAAAGATACAACTCTTGAATAGACAAGGGCTTTTTGATAATGCCACCTTATTTGAGTTGTTTGCAGAAAACGTTTGCTCGTTATGGTTTGGGAAAACGTTCAAAAATTTGAACCTAGAGAAATCAAACTATCCTTATGTAGATTTGATTTCTGAAGATGGAAAAATTTTTATACAAGTAAGTACTGGAAATGATATACCAACAAAGATTAGAACGACATTGGAAAAAATTCGAGACAGCAAGAAGCAAGATTCTAAAAAAATTACAAAGGTTTTTTTCTTTATGCTTGGGAATTCATCAGCAAAAAATGTAAAAGAATTTTCAGGAAAAAATAAAATTGGAAATATTGAATTTAACGTATCAGAAAATCTTATAACAACTGATTCTGTGTTAAGAAGAGCAAAAAATGATTTAGATTTTCAAATAAAGTTATTTAAACTATTAAAAAAAGATAGCGAGAATATTATAGCGAATGCCGATAAATATCTTGAAGTAATTAAAACAAGTAAACAATTAATAAATCTTAATATCGAAAATCTAATTAATAATGAATATGAAATAGATCGAACCGATCTAATCGCTAGAATAAAAAGTAGTAAATCAAAATATATTACAATTAATGGAGCCGCTGGTGCAGGCAAATCTGCTTTATGTAAAAAATTATTGCAAGATGAAGAAAATATACTGTATTTGAGAGCTGAAAAAATTGCAGATGCTAAATCCACTGATGAATTATGGGGGATTAATATAACGTATATTTTAAAATTGCTTGGTGATAAAAAGCTTGTTATTTATGTTGATGCTTTAGAATTTATAGCGGACTTACCTAAAACAAAACTTGATATTCTACAAGAACTATATATTTTAGCATCAAACTTTAGTAATGTAATAATTCTATCAACATGTAGAACAAGTGACAAAGCGGCGTTCCTCAAAATAGAAAACATGTTTAATGTTGAATCTTTTACAGTAGATTTGTTAGATGACCATAGCCTAGCACTTGTCTGTGAAAAATATGGGGTTGTTAAGAAGCTAGCAAAGCAAAATGAATATTCACAATTATTGAGAACACCTTTTTATTTGAATTTGATTGTAAGCAAAGTTAAGAATCCTGATGAACTTTCAGATATTAATGATCTTAGGAACTTGATATGGCATAAGGTGATATGTTTGGATGGTGTCGATTTGCCAAGTGGAATTAATAATAATGACATAAAAAAAGCAGTGATAATGATAGTCACCAAGCGAGCAGTAGAATTTCTATCTGGAATTTATATTGATGAAATCGGAACAGAGATTCGCAAATTGTTATTTTCGCATGGAATAATAACATTCTGTGATGAACATAGAATACGCTTAAAATATGATATTTTTGAAGATATTTGTTTTGAGAATATTTTTGACAAAAATTATGTGGAATGCAAAGGAGATTATATTCATTTTTACTCAAAGCTGAGTTCGCTTGGCAAGTGTTCTTTTAGGAGATATCAAATTTGGGTTGAAAACAAGCTTTTTACTAAAAGAAATAGGGACGATTTTCTTTATTCGATATTAAATAAAGATTCAATTCCTTCAATTTGGAAAAATCAAACTATTATTGGAATTGTAAAGTCTGAATTTTGTTCGGAATTTTTCGCGGAAAATGGTTCTAGATTTTCATTAGAACTGCATAAAGAATTTATTAAGCTTACAAATCTCTATGCATTTCAGGCAAATATAGTTCAGATGCAATATAATAATGTCTATTTAAAACAAAAACCAATTGGAAAAGGGAGAGAAAATCTTATAAATATGGTTTATAAGAAAGATAGTTATAAGAACGAGAACTTAAAGCCATATATAGAGAAATTATGCGTAGATTATTCTAGTTCTGAACACTTCAATGATGAGGCGGGAGAATATACATGTAAAATTTTGGAATATTATTTTGAAGAAGAAATAAAAGATATACAAACGGCATATTTTAGAAACGAGGATAAACTAACAAGATATCTTTCATCAATATATTTGATGACTAAGTACGCAAAAGAATGGATTCAAAGTTTATGGAAGAATATTTCAAATGATTATTTGAATGGAGATAGAAATGTTGGACATATTGCAGAAAAACTTATCAAGTTTACATTAAAAAACACAACAGCAACATTAGCGTTGTATATCCCATATGAATTATGCAGGCTTGCAAATGTATATTGGTTTACAGAAAGAAAAATTGATGACAACTTATTGTTTTATCATAATATCGATGATGAACAAAATAAGGCTTTAGGGTTTTCAAAAAAAGGTAGTTCCTATCATTTTGAATTTAGGCATATTATGGATAATGGCTTTCTTAATATGATATGTAATTTCAGTTTCTGGATTGCTTTAGACTGGATAATCGATAAAACAAATTATATTGCTTTAGAACTTCAGAAAAATGGTAAAAAAGCTATTACTGAAGTGGAAATTTTGACTGAGGGCGTTAGACATAAAAAAAAGTTTCTTTGTAATCCAGAATTTTGGCTTGTTGGAGTACAAGAAAATAGGGTGCATGATTTTATTAGTGATGCTATTTACATTTTGGGAGATACTATACTTTCTTTTTTGAAGATATTAACTGAAGATGAAAAAGTAGATTTCTTATTAACAATAAAGCAAATAATATTAACAAAGTCCAATAATATTATGCCACTTACTATAATTAATCGGTTAGGGTGTGAATTAAATAAGATTATTCCAGGATATGCAGTTTGCTTAGCTAGTAACATCGAATTAATCTATTTAGACTTTCAAAAAGCAGCAATTTTACGACCAGATGTTGAAAGAAAACTTTTAGAGAATCAGGTTATGCTTACAATGGGCATTCCAGAATTAGAGCACAGATATAAAATAGATTTGCAAAAAGTATGGACCTTGCAAGAATATATGTGTAGTATGTAAATGATTCATGATGACGCATTGAATGAAAGAATACATGAAATCTTGGACTATCTTTATTCAAAGTATCCAAATTCTGGAGAAACTGCAAATTGCAATCTTCAGATTCAGAAAATGGATTTTAGGCGAGTTAGTATAAGAAATATTAAAGATGATATTTACGAAATTGAACCAGAGATAAACGGTGAAGCACAAAAGATAGTAAGTGAATATCAAAAAAGTAAATATTTTGAAAGCCAAACTAAGTTCAAAAAAATTCTTGATTCTGTTGAAGAATCAATGAAAGACAAAGAATTTTCTATAGAGAAAAGTCTTTCTGTTATTGATTCGTTACTAAATCTAAGCGGAGAGGCAGAATCACCTTACTTAATTGAAAATTATACATATATGTTGATGGCATGTGTGCTAACAAAAAAAGATATTTCTTTAGAGCGAAGGTCTCAATTATGTAATATATGGCTTGATGGGATTGATCGAATCTTCAATAATGGTATTTTTGTTTGCGATGCTATTCTTAGCAAAATCTTTTTTTCACAATTAGAAAATGAATTAAAAGAAGATGTACGTAGAAGATTCGCCATTACAATAATTAATTGCTTACTTTATCAAGGCTCACAAGGGGTGATAAGAGATATAACAAGACATCTAAAAAAATATCTTTCAACAAATAAGAGCTTGGCAAAAAAAGTTTTTAATACTATTGTTGCTATAGCTAAAGATGAAATGACTGAAAACATGCATAATGCAGCAGTAATAAAAGCTAAAGAAGAGAACTTCACATACATACCAAATCGTCACCCAAGAGTTTCTGTTGCTACTGATAATGCTGAATTTGACTATAAGATTTATAAAAGCAAAAGAGATGAAATAATTGAACATTATTTAGTGCATGGTTGCAATATGGAATATTCTAATTTTAATATTAGTGACTACAATCTAAATACATTATGTTACATAGCTAATTGTGGACTTTCTTTATCTGATGCTGATTTCAAATCCTACTTGACGAAAACATTGCTAGAAATGGTTAATGTAATTTTTGAAGTAAGAGAATACTATAAGTTTTTAGATATATATGCAATATCTGAAGTAGAAGATTTCTTTGGAACTTGTTTAACTAATGGTAATTTTTATAAGGATGCAGTAGATATATTATTTGATGATATAAATTTTGAAAAATTAAATCAAGAAAGTTGCAAATTTTACAACAAAATTGCTAGCAATGTGATGATAGCATATTTCGATGCATTTAGTGATATAGAACTAAGAAAAAGATATGAGGATATCATAAAATATATTGAACAGAAAATATCACTTATTAAGTTAGAGAGAGCTAAAAAAGAATTAACATCGATGCTTATGTTAACTACAGAAGGTCTGTCTATGGTTAATTTAAATAAATGTAATACGAAATATTCTTTTGCAGATAAAATTTTCCTAAATGAGATATGGGGGAAGTACGCTAATTTAAACTTTGAAGACTACATGGTGATTTTATATCAGTTCCATATTTCTGAATTATTACCAGAAATACTAATTTCACTAAGTTCTTGCTTAGAAAATATAAAAGATGACAAACAAGATTTTTATGAAAAAGTATATAAATCAGAAGTTATACTAAATGAAATAATTACAAAGGCGTATCTTGATTATAATGATGAAATTAAGTCCAACTATCAATTGACTGATGCATATGAAAATGTATTAAAAAGCTTGATTGAAACAAATTTAGAATCAGCCGCTGTGCTATTAGATGATTTTAGAATACATTGAAAAATGATTTTTTGTTTTATTAAAAACTCTTCATGAAGAAAGGGGATTATTTGATAGCGTTTAATCGGATTTGAATTAATTAGATGTAAATTTTGCCTTCTAATTAATATTAGTCGGCAATTATTAATAATATTTAATAATCAGCAAATAGGAGAATTGTGATACATGACTAAAATATTATTCGTTTGCCATGGCAACATCTGCCGCTCCACTATGGCAGAATCGGTTATGAATCACCTCGTGAAAGAGGCGGGGCTAAGCGACAAATTTGAAATAGATTCGGCTGCGACAAGTAGAGAGGAAATCGGAAATCCGCCGCATTACGGAACGGTAGCGAAGCTCGAAGAAGTTGGCATACCAGTTGTGCCGCATAGATCAAGGCAGATGACTGCGGCAGACCATGAATATTTCGACTATTTGGTAGCTATGGATGAGAACAATCTGCGCAACATGAAGAGGTTTGTGAGCAGTGATGAAGAGGGTAAAGTTTCGCTTCTACTTGAGCATGCTGGCAGAAGTGGAGATATCGCAGATCCTTGGTATACAGGGAATTTTGATGTGACGTATAATGATGTCATGGATGGATGCAGGGGACTTCTTGCAGAGCTACAAAAAATTAAGTAACGGAATAAAGGTACTCAGGTAAGCGAAATAACACAGTAAAAGTGTCTCTTTAGAAATAAAGGCGCTTTATTGAGTTTATTACAATCCGATGTAGAAGGAGTATTTGAATTAGATGGCTAAGAAAGCAAAATCAGTATATATGTGCGCGGAGTGCGGCAACGAGTTTCCAAGCTGGCAGGGGCAGTGTTCTTACTGTGGGGCATGGAATTCGATTGTAGAGCAAAAGGTTAAACCGGATGCTAATAGCGACGCGCGCAGGAGGACGACTAGCAAAGCGGCTCCGTCTAAACTAAAAAGTGTAGGGACTGGAAACTACACGAGGATTACCTCAGGAATTGAGGAGCTAGACAGGGTTCTCGGTGGTGGCATTGTGCTCGGTTCGATGATTCTTATATCCGGTGAGCCTGGAATCGGAAAGTCGACGCTGATAATTCAGTCGGCTAATTCGATAGCTCTAAATAACGGAACCGTGCTCTACGTTAGTGGAGAGGAATCGGAAGAGAAGGTGAAACTAAGGGCTGACAGGAGCTGTGTATAAGA
>NZ_CP016199.1:710616-752118 GCF_002243385.1 Mogibacterium pumilum
AGGTGAAACTAAGGGCTGACAGGGTTTGCGAAAACCTGTCGGACAATCTGCTGATTTTTCCAGAGACTAATATCGAGAGCGTGCTTGCGGTCTGCGAGCAGACTAAACCGAAGTTCTTGGTAATCGATTCGATTCAGACGATGTACTCAGAGGAACTCGATAACACGGCTGGTAGCATCACACAGATTCGTGCGTGCTCAAATCTGCTTATGAAGTATGCTAAGATCAATAATGTGCCAATTTTTATAGTTGCACATGTCAATAAATCAGGAGATTTGGCTGGACCTAAGACTATCGAGCACATGGTTGACTGTGTGTTGAACTTTGTGGGTGAGCGAGATAGGGATCTCAGGATTCTGCGTTCTGTCAAAAACAGATTTGGAACCACCGAGGAAATCGGGGCATTCAGCATGGGTGCTGCAGGTATGACCGAGGTAAGGGACTTATCGGGAACTCTGCTCGAGAGTTCGGATATACGTGAAGAGGGTTCGGTAGCTTCGGCGCTCTACGAGGGCAGCCGTCCAGTGTTCTTTGAAATTCAGGCGCTAGTGACGCCCGCCAATGTCGGTTTCGCGCGCCGAAGCGCAATCGGTATCGACAATAACAGACTCAACATGATTCTGGCTGTATTAGAAAAGAAGGTCGGAATCTCCCTTCTTAATTATGATGTATATGTAAACGTGGTCGGCGGACTGAAGCCCGACGGGCCAGGTGCAGACCTGGCCGTCGCGCTCGCGATCTACAGCTCGTTCCGCGAGCGCACCTCGCCTCGCCGCGTCGTGGCGCTCGGCGAGGTCGGGCTTACCGGAAATCTGCGGACAGTGAGGAATGCAGACCGTATAGTAAGCGAAGCGGCACGCCTCGGCTACGAGATCATAATCATCCCGAAAGGGAACCTCAAATGCGAGAAGTCAGCATCCGGCATCCAAGTAGTAGGAGCGGATAGCCTCGGCGACGCCATCAGAGCATATATAGGTAAGAACTAGCTGCGCTAGTTCCTAGAGTCCCAAGAGACATAGAGGACGATAGCAAGCGAAGCAGTTAGCTCTTCAATGAGATAGAATATATTATGCAACATGGAGAGCACCGCAAATGCGGTGCTCTCTTTTATAGCAGGCTGATTGCAATATAAAATCAGATTCTACCTCCAATGACTGAGCAAGCATCAATAGATACTCGCATATTTAGTCAAGCTAAAAGTCATAGATTGTTCACAATTGCATACAATTAAATGATACAATGGACAAAATGACTTAAATGAATATGGGGGTGAAAATTATGGCTAAATATAAATGTAAGATTTGCGGATACGTTTTTGATGAGGAAAAAGAAGGCAAATCGTTTGAATCGCTTGATGTATGTCCAGTATGTAAGCAGCCAAAGTATGTTATGCTCCTTGTAGATGAGGGCGAAAGCATACCTCAGGAGGAAGCGTCAGCTTCAGCAAAGACTGATACGTCTTCACAGGATGATAATACTTCAGCGAACCTAGAATATGACAAAGCGACTACAAAAACAGATGAGAGCTGCAGATATATGAAAGAGATTCATGAGATGGCAGTTTCGGGAAAGTCGATCAGTGCAGCCATGGGCACGCAGATGCAGATGCCAGGCTTCGACGACATTCTACTACTTGGAGCGCAGCTTGATCCGATGCCTTTAAATGATGAGGATGAGGTTGATACATCGGTAGTAATCGGCAAAAAAGCACGTAAGCCGCTAGTACTCGAGAACCCTGTATATGTGTCACACATGTCTTTTGGCGCTTTGTCTAAGGAATCCAAGGTAGCGCTTGCCAAGGGAAGCGCGCTCGCTCATTCTGCTATGTGCAGCGGTGAAGGCGGGATGCTTCCTGAGGAATACGAGGCTGCTGATAAATATATATTTGAGTACATCCCGAATCTCTACAGTGTTACAGACGAAAATCTAAAGAAGGTAGACGCTATCGAGATTAAGATAGGTCAGGGGACTAAGCCTGGAATGGGCGGACATCTTCCTGGAGATAAGGTAACTCCTGAGATTGCGGCAATGCGTGGAAAACCAGAAGGCCAAGATATCAAAAGTCCTTCAAAATTCCCTAACATACACAGCAAGGATGACCTTAAGGCATTAGTTTTCGAGCTACGGGAGCGTTCCGAGGGCAGACCAATTGGTATCAAGCTGGCGGCAGGTAGAATTGAGAAGGATGTGGCTTTTGCCGTTTACGCTGAGCCTGACTTCATCACTATCGATGGAAGAGGTGGTGCAACTGGTTCCAGCCCATTTTTTCTAAGAGAGTCAACAAGTGTACCGACAATATTTGCACTTTATAGAGCTCGCAAATACCTTGATAGCATCAACTCAGATATCTCGCTTATTATAACTGGCGGACTTAGGGTTTCATCTGATTTCGCTAAAGCGATAGCTATGGGAGCGGATGCGGTAGCAGTTGCTACGGCGCCACTCGTCGCAGCGGCTTGTCAGCAATACAGAATCTGTGGTACAGGACTTTGTCCAGTAGGAATTGCAACACAGAATCCTGAACTACGCGCTAGATTCAAGGAAGAAGCGGCTGCAAAGCGTGTTGCGAACTATCTAAATGTGTCGCTTGAGGAGCTCAAGGCATTTGCAAGAGTTACGGGGCATAGTAAGCTTCACGATCTTAGTGTCGAAGATCTCGTTACTACTAACAGAGAGATATCTGAGCATACCAATATTGCGCATGTATAGTTAAAGCTATTAAAGTTGTCATCAATAAAACAGCGCAGATAGATTATATATAAAATAGAGAGAATTTCAGGTTTATAGGACAAAACGTGTTGGTAAAATCGTCTAAAACACTTAAAATTTCAAGGTGTATTGGGGTTATATCTTCCTTAGAAACAACATTTTAGGAGGATAGTTAAATGAAACGTGTTATTTGCCCTGTTTGCGGTAGTGGTTGCTCGAAGTATGGTAAGACAAAAGCAGGAAGGTGAGAATTCACCTTCCTGTTTCATATTCCAATTGTGTTTTATCTATAAATGTATTTTGGGAACTTGCCGAAACATGCATTTCTACTTAGAAATTATTTTTTAACTGTAGCTAGCTCGAACCAGAAATCGCTTCCTTTACCTTCTTCACTCTCGACACCGTAATTGGCGTTGTGGAGGCTGAGGATACCTTTTACGATGGACAGTCCCAGGCCGGTTCCTTCGATGTTGCGGTTTCTGTTAGCACTAGTTCTGTAATAGCGCTCCCACACGTGGGAAATCTCTTCAGCAGCGATTCCGTCACCGTGATCTATTACGTCAAATCTCACATTACGTCCGACCTTCTTAAGTTCGATGCGCACATACTTATCTTCGCCGCAATATTTTATCGCATTGGAAATCAGATTTGTCATAACCTGCTTGAGCTTATCGTAATCACCATATACATACGCTGATTTACACTTGCTAAATGAGATATCGTATCCCTCTTGCTGGTTTAGGACCTCAAATGTCTCTTCGACTTCACTAGCTGCCTTGACGATGTCGAATTTCGTCATATTGAGCTCTGCAGAATTCGACTGCAGTCTCGATGCTGAGAGCATATCGGAAACAAGCTTGTTGAGCCTATCTGCTTCAGCTATGATAACTGCAAGGTGTTCAGCTCTCTTCTCAGGATTATCTCCAGAGATATCATTAATCATCTCCGCATATGATTTAATCATCGTGAGCGGTGTCTTGAGATCGTGAGATACGTTGGCAATCAGGTCGCGCTGGTATGAATCAGTCTTCTGCATCTCGTACGAAGCCTTGTTTAGCGTTCTGGCAAGCTCATTCGTTTCAGTAAATAGACCACCTCTGAACTTGACATTATAGTTGCCATTACTGAGTTGCACTGCAGATTTTGTTATGCTTGCAATCGGTAAAGACAGCCATGTCGACATGATGATAGCAAGCATGCTGGCTATCATAAGCGTGATAAATGTGATGTAGAGCAACTGAGAACGCAGAATCGAAATAGTCGACTCTACCGGGTATAGTGGTGCGATCATGTAAAGGATAGTTCCATCGTTTCGATTACCAAGGTATGTCGCGTATACGAGACGAGAAGCTTTGTTTCCTTTATCAGCTACAGTGAGCGAAATGGTACCGAGTGAACCCTTAGCAAGTTTGTCTCTGGCATCTGAAATCTCGAACTGATAATGAGGTAAGTCGCCCTGCGAAAAGCCACTGTTACCATACTCTGTAGTAGCATCTGCCGTCTCAAGTCTTATGTATAGACCGTTTCGGTCAGCAGCTTTGCGTGCGTATGCATCGAAATTATCCCTATTTGTAGAATAATAATTACCGAGTTTATTCGCCGTTGCCTGCGCTTCGTGAGCCATCATTCGCTCGTAGTATGTGTTCATGAAGAAGCTCTGCATGAACCAAACCATGAGCAGGATAACCGCAGCAAACACCATGAAGTACATCAGTGAGATTGCACGTATGCTGTTCGGATCCCACTTGCTTCTATTTGTCTTCGTATTCAAACTTGTAACCTACTCCTCTTAGCGTAACGATGAAATCTCTGTATGGGCCGAGGTTGTTTCTCAGGTTTTTGATGTGAGTGTCAATAGTTCTATCGTCGCCGAAGAAATCATATCCCCAGATATCCGAGAGAAGCTTATCTCTAGATAGAGCGATATTTCTGTTCTGGATTAGATAGAAGAGAAGGTCGTACTCCTTAGGTGTAAGGTTTACTCTCTCTCCGTCTATATAGATTGTACGAGCCGCAAAGTTAACCTCGAGACCGTCAAATTTCATCACGTTGCTCGTTCCGTGGTCGGCACCTTCGCGTCTAGTAATAACTGCATTTACACGAGCCATGAGCTCCTTAGGGCTAAATGGTTTTACTACGTAATCGTCAACACCTAGCTCGAAGCCGAATAGCTTATCGTATTCTTCTCCTCTTGCAGAAAGCATGATGACTGGAATGTCCTTGAACTTCTTGATTTCTTTAACTGAGCTGAAACCATCTAGCTTAGGCATCATTACATCCATGATAATCAGGTCGTAATCGTTAAGCTTGCATAGTCCAATTGCGCTCATTCCGTCTGCAGCCTCTGTAACTTCGTAGCCGCTAAATTCTGAATATTCCTTGATGACCTCTCTGATTTTCGCTTCGTCATCTACAACAAGTAGCTTTTTCATATCTTATTCCTTTCATATCATGTGAATAATACAAAACACTAATTCAAATTTATAGTTCCTAAATTTTGTACAATTATATCACAACCCATCTTCACATTGTGGAAATCCATTGAAGAATACAAGATTGTAAAGTGTGGATGTATTTTGAAACCATAAAAGCGTATTTGTAATTTTGTTTGTTACACCCAATTATTTTATAATAATCAGTTCAGAAAGTTTAGAACTTTAATAAAATAACAGAAAAACAACAATTTGTAGATTTATGTAACCACCGCGTGACTATAATGCGTTATAATACGCTAAATATTAAACACACTTAAATTATAAATGGGAGGTTCATATGACTCACAATAAGCTCGGTGTAAGAAAAGGTAAGCATCTTCTCCTTATTCTTGCTATTATGACATTAATTTTTACAGTATTTGTATCTATGATGCCTAAAAGCGTCAACGCAGATGCTAATGATATAGTTGCAAAGAATATTGGAAATTACAAAGGTTATCGTGCAACTATATTTATATACAAGGGGGAACACAAGTGCTTCTGTTTGGAATCTCATAATGGTGACCCTTCAGGAACAAATCCAATAAGTGAAGAGATTTATAATAATACTAATGTTGCAAAAGCACTTTATTATGGACAATATGGCGTAGAACCTTGGGAAGGATTTAATGGTGATGAGGCCAAGGGTGTAGTTATAACTTCACTTACGTTGAGTGATTTCTATGGCAACGTTAACAACTATAATAATGTTGAGGGAGTAAAGGAATTTAAGGATTTCCTTAATAGTAAGCCTATGCCACCAAGTGAGATTACTCAGTTCGCGAAGAAAAATCTCAAAACATCTTGGGACGCAAAGAGAAAAGTACAGGTGACTGAAGATAATGAAGTTAAAGGTACAGCAGACCAAAAACTTTCGTTCAATGTTCCAAATGGAGTTAAGGTAGTTAAGAAGGATGGAACTGTACTTACAGGCAAAGTAACCCTTTCTGTTGGTGATGTTTTCCATCTTGAAGCGAATCCAGGTGTAAGCGGAGTTTATAGCACAGGGGAAATCGGAAAAAACTTTAAATATGAGCCTTTAGTTATCAAGACCGAGAGAGGTAAGCAGGATATAGGTACTCTTAGAATAATTGAGGATAAGACAGCAGTTACACAATTTCAGGTAACATGGCTTAAATTCAATGATGTAAAGATAAGCAAGCAGGATATAACTAATAAGAGTGAACTGCCTGGCGCACAGATGAAGGTTATTGATGCTGAGAGTGGCGATGTTGTAGATGAATGGACTTCTACAGATACCCCTCATGATATCAATAATCTTGTAAATGGTAGAAAGTATATATTGAGTGAGCTTGCAGCACCTAAAGGTTATCAGCTTAGTAATGAAAAAATAGAATTTGTTGCAGGGCAGAAAGAACATGTTGTTATGTATAATACTCCTGAAAAGAAACCAAAGTCGCCAAAGACAGGAGATAATACTGATTTGACCGTGCCTGTTGTAGTCTTTGCTACATCTGTAGCGACTATACTAGTTGCATTGTACATGCGCAAGCGCCTACAGAAATAAATAGTAGCTGTGTTCATCAGAACTTATAGTATGGTTTTGAATCATATTCTATATTCAAGGGATTAGAGTTTAAACTCTAATCCCTTATTTTTTAGATATTAATACGTAAAAACTATTTATAAAATATGTTGACATCATGAATTGAACATGCTAATCTAAAAAATTCATGTGTTGCTTAAAAAATGCAATTATATTATAATTTTAATATGTAGATTGTGCAGGAAGGAGGCTAACCGTGTTCAATATCGGAGACAACATTGCATATCCAATGCATGGGGCAGGTGTTATTACCGAAATCGAAGAAAAAGAAGTGCTCGGTGAGATTTGCCGCTATTATCATGTAAGCCTCCCATATAGCAAGATGCATGTGATGGTTCCTGTTGATAATTCGGATAAGGTAGGGGTTAGAGCCATCATTTGCAAGGAAGACATTCAAGGTGTTCTCAAAGTGCTTGGAGGCGAGTCTGATGAGATGTCTAACAACTGGAATAGAAGGTTTAGAGAGAACACAGAGAAGCTTCGTACTGGCGATATATACGAAGTTGCTGGCGTAGTGAGAAATCTCGTACGTAGCGACAGGGTAAAGAAGCTGTCGACAGGAGAGAAAAAACTTTTAGGCAATGCCAAGCAGATTCTTGAGAGCGAACTAGTGCTCGCGGGAGGGCTTTCTTTGGACGAAGCCGATAACCTTGTAGAATCTAACATTTAGCCATTAGGGTGCTTGTTGCGTCAAGCCTTGACCGCAAGTGCCTTTTTTTATAAAAACGATTGTTTAATTTTTGGCAGAAAGGAGGGGTAAGAATGATCAAGAAGATGTATTCCGTATTGCTGTTTGTCATGGGCGGTATAATCGGAGGACTCTTGTTCTGTGTACTGCAGATGCAACTTGAAAATATCAGCTTTAATGAAGTTGCTGTTACGAGTGTCGTTGATTTCAGCATACTAGTGCTTTTTGTAGTGATTTTCGGACTTATTTTTAGAATTTTTGCACCGACACTCATCAAGAAACAGAAGAAAGCCGCATCGTATATAGAGCATGATCTCAAAGATATATCCATTGATGCGATTCTCGTAGATGCACTCGGTGTGGTTATCGGACTAGTTATTGCACTCATCATTTCTATGAGCTACAGATCGCTTTTGCCACCACTCTGGTACGCAGTAGTGACGATTGTACTTTACTTCATGCTTGGGTTCTTTGGCTTTGCGATTGCATCAGCTAAAGTTAAGGGCAACAGAAAGATATTTGATAACTTTGCAATTCGTGGTCAGGAGAAAATTCAAGCTGGTGTGCCTAAAGTAATTGATACGAGTGTAATTATTGATGGCAGAATCCTCGATATCATGAGAGCGGGATTCATAGACGGCAAGATTATAATTCCAGCTTTTGTATTGGATGAGCTTCGTCATATCGCTGATTCCAGTGACAATATCAAACGTGTGCGCGGAAGACGTGGTCTCGATATACTCAATCAGATTAGAAGTGAATTTAACGTAGAAATTTGCAACAATACTACGAAGTTTAAGTACCTTGACGATATTCCTGAGGTAGACGTGAAGCTTATTAAGTTGGCGCGTGAACTAAATGCCAATTTGATTACTACTGATTTTAATCTCAACAAGGTTGCGACAATCAACGATATAAAGGTACTCAATATCAATGAGTTGGCAAATGCAATCAAGCCGGTGGTTATTCCTGGCGAGCAAATGCTTATCGACATTGTAAAGCGTGGAAAAGATCGTGAGCAAGGTATCGGCTATCTCGATGATGGTACGATGATTGTCGTTGAAGATGGTGCTGATCACATCGCTGAAAACGTAGCAGCAACAGTTACGAGCGTTATACAGACAGCGGCAGGCAAAATGATATTTGCACGCATCAATCCATAATGCAATAATATAAGCAACAAGCACCTAGTGACTATCAACTATTAACTATTAACTATCAACTATAGATTAGCTGTTAGAAACTATCAACTGTTTAGTGATGTATAGTTGTCAGTTGGTTGCTGCAAATTGCAGATTGCAGGTGGAGTAAGTGGCTCGTCATATAGAGTTACATTCGCGAAGGGAAGCTCCTTCGCAGACTAAACGAGGGATGGAAATAGCGATTAGTATTAATTTAGATAGACAGAGATTAGCGGCGAAGCACCGTAGCATTCATATTGCGCTCATCGCCGCGGCTGGTAAGGGTACGCGCATGGGGTCGGAGCTTCCTAAGCAGCTTATGAGCTATAAGGGAACTACGGTGATAGAGCGAACTGCTTCAGTCTTTGCGACACACGAGGAGATTGATGCGATATTTCTCCTCATACCACAAGATAAAGAATACGATGAGACATTCTTCCAAATAGCAGACAGGCTGAGACACTTGCACAACAAGCCTGTCCGCTGTTCGTATGGCGGAAATTCCCGAGGAGAGTCGGTGTATAACGGCTTGCAGGCCATTTCGCGGTATTTGGCTGAATGTGAGCAAGCTTCAGATGGTGAAGATGATGCGAAGAACGCTAAAGGCACTGCTAATTCTGAATCAGCAGGATGCTCAGAGGTGGTGGTACTGGTTCACGATGCAGCTAGAGCTGAAATAACTGAAGGAGTCATAGACAGAAATATAGCCGCGATGAGATCAAATGAAGCAACATGTACTGTAGTTCCAGCTATTGATTCGCTCAGAATGACAGAAAAATCAGCAAGTGAATTTTTTGACGACTTGTCATCACATAATGATTATCTTATAATTAATAGTAAATCTATTGATAGAGATAGAGTGGTCGCTGTACAGACGCCGCAGTGTTTTAAACTAAACAGTTTAATGGCTGCGTACGACAAAGCGAGACGTGACGGATATGTCGGTACAGATGATGCTTCTATCGCGGAATATTTTGGACTGGACATCGCTCTTGTTGAAGGAGACTATGCCAATTCCAAGATAACTACTGGAAAGGACATCCCTATGGGAATACGAGTAGGTACAGGATATGATGTTCATAGACTCGCCGAAGGGCACAGACTTATACTGTGCGGGGTTCCACTCCCCAGCGACAAGGGGCTCGTCGGACATTCGGACGCAGACGTGGCGACACATGCGCTGATGGATGCGCTGCTCGGGGCAGCTTGCTTGGGCGATATAGGAAAGCATTTTCCTGATACAGATGAGAGTTATAAGGGTGCAGATAGTGTTACACTTCTTCGTGAAGTCAAGAAGGAGCTTGGTGACATGAGCATTGGCAATGTTGATATCACGATAATTGCCGAGAGACCTAAGCTTGCACCGTATATAGATAAGATGAGAGAGAACATCGCTGAAGCACTTGAGATGCCCGTTGGCGCTGTGAGTGTAAAAGCCACGACGACAGAGAAGCTTGGCTTTACCGGAAGAGAAGAAGGCATTGCAGCACAGGCTGTTTGCACAATAGAAGGGAGATTTTAACTATGAAATTATCGAGGCTCCACCTCAAGACTTTGAGAGAAGCACCAAACGAAGCGGAACTAATCAGCCACAAGCTGATGATCAGAGCTAACCTAATCAAGAAGGAAGCTGCTGGAATATATACATTCATGCCATTTGGCTGGAGAACAATCAGAAAGATCGAAGATATCGTAAGACAGGAGCAGGACAGAATCGGTTGTCAGGAGCTCCACATGCCTCACGTAAATCCATCTGAACTCTGGAAGGAGTCGGGAAGATGGTACGCTTATGGACCGGAGCTTTGGAGAATCAAGGATAGAAACGGCAGAGACTTCTGCCTTGTTCCTACATGTGAGGAGCTGTGTACGAATATCGTTAAACAGGAGATTTCTTCTTATAGAGAGCTTCCTCTTCAGCTATACCACATTCAGTTCAAGTATCGTGACGAAGCCCGTCCAAGATACGGTCTGATGAGATCTCGTGAGTTTATCATGAAGGATGCATACTCGTTTGACAGAACTCCAGAAGATTTAGAAGTGGCTTACAGACTGCAGTACGACGCATATGTGAGAACATTTTCAAGATGTGGTCTTGACTTCAGAATCGTTGAGGCTGACAACGGTCCAATCGGTGGCAGCAATTCACACGAGTTCTCAGCTCTATCTAACGTTGGTGAGAGTGAAATCGCTTACTGTGAGAAGTGCGATATGGCGGCTACTATCGAGAGAGCTGAGTGCATAGATGAGAAGCCTGTTGATGAGCCAGAGCAGGCTCTTGAGACAGTATATACTCCAGGTACGAAGACTATCAAGGACGTATGCGACTTCCTTGGTGTTGAGGAGAAGCAGACTGTTAAGGCTCTTATGTTCACTACATTTGACCAGGATTTGAATCCGGCTGATTACGTTTGCGTTTTTATCAGAGGCGATAGAGACGTTAACATGATTAAGCTTGTAAATGCTCTTGGAATTCCTGAGCACTACATCGAGTTTGCGGATGAGGACGAGATGGGACCTGTTACAGGAATCGTTGGCGGATTCACAGGACCAGTTGGAATTCATAATTGCAAGATTGTTGTTGATAGCGAGCTAGTAGGAACTAAGAACATGGTTGCCGGAGCTAACAAGGAAGACCATCATATGAAGGGCGTTTGCTACGGTAGAGATTACGTTGGAGATATCGTAACTGATATCAAGACGCTCAAGGAAGGCGACCCATGCCCACACTGCGGAGCTCCAATCAAGCACACAAGAGGTATTGAGGTTGGACAGATTTTCAAGCTCGGAACTAAGTATTCAGATTCGATGAGTGCAACTTATAAGGATGAAAATGGTGAGGACCAGATTTACTGGATGGGTTGCTACGGAATCGGGATTACAAGAACTATGCAGGCAATCGTGGAGCAGAGTCATGATGATAAGGGCATCATTTGGCCAATGTCAGTTGCGCCATACCACGTAATCGTAACCGTTATCAATCCTGCTGATGAAGTGCAGATGAAAATTGCTAACAAGATTGAGTCTGAACTGGAAGCTAAGCGCGTTGAAGTTCTCGTAGATGATAGAGATGAGAGAGCTGGAGTTAAGTTTAACGATGCTGACCTGATCGGTATCCCTGTTAGAATCACAGTTGGAAAGCTTGCTAAGGACGGAAACGTTGAGTACAAGCTAAGACGTGAAGAGGGCAACGAAGTTATGTCGGCCGATGAAGCTATCAAGGCTGCGGCAGAGCTCGTTGATAAGGAAATCTTCGGACTATAATCCGATAATTTCGAAGGGAAAAAATTAATTACAAGGTGATTTAATGTCCTAAGAATTAGGAGGGAAAATGCTGGAACTATTCGTCACATTTTTCAAACTGGGCTTATTCACAATAGGGGGTGGGGTCGCTATGATTCCCATCCTCTCTAATATTATGGTAAAAGACAAGAAATGGTTCTCTGAAGACGAGATGATAGATATTATCGCGATCTGTCAGGGACTTCCAGGCGTCATTGCCATTAATATGGCAACTTACGTAGGATTCAAGAGGCGCGGGCTGATTGGATCCTTTGTTGCAACTTTTGGTGTGATTCTACCTTCGTTTATGATAATCGTCATTATAGCTAAAGGTATGAATTTCATAGACGGAAATCCGTACGTTCAAGGGGCGCTTGGAGGACTGAGAGCAGCTGCGCTGGGGCTCATAATCTTAGCTGTGTATCAAATTGCGAAGGGTGTGATCAAGGATAGATTCAGTGCAATAGGCTCAGTGGTCAGCTTCGTGCTAATTGCTGTATTTAAGATAAATGTTATTTACATTATTCTGTTGTTCCTAACTCTAGGAGTTACTCGTGCCTATATGACGAAATCATCTGTCGAGGATGCAGAAGCTTCGAGAGCAAGAGACGATGCGGAGCTTGCAGAAGGAAAATGTGATACAGAATCATCAAAGTTCAAAGTTGATGAAGAAGCATCCAGTTTGAATCATAATATAAAGAGAAGAGGGGGCGACAAGTGATGATTTTACTAAAGCTATATCTTGCCTTCTTCAAAATAGGTCTGTTTGGATTTGGTGGCGGTCTTGCGATTATCCAGCTCATATACGATAGCATTAGGGAGTTTGCGAACATATCTCAAGAGGAGTTTGCAAATATCGTCGCTATCGCACAGGTGACACCGGGCCCAGTTGCAGTAAATTCGGCAACTTATGTGGGATATGAGGTTGGCGGCTATCTTGGGTCCGCTATGGCAACACTAGGTGTTGCAACACCGGCATTTATAATTATCTCTCTAGTGGCTAAGGCTGTTAATCGTTATAAGGAAAGCACTGCTGTTAAAGGTGCTCTAGAGGGTATAAGACCGGCGACAGTAGGACTTATAGCAGGAGCAGCAATTACTATTGGAGGTGCGGCAGTTATGCCGAAGAGCTCTCTAGGCGGAAATTTTGCAGCTCTACGAGGATTGTCGCTTTCAGTCGGTAATTCACACATAGATTTGATTGCGATAGCGCTCACGGGGCTGACTATTTTGCTAATTCAAAAGTTTAAGATAAATCCAATGCTCGTACTTATCATTATTGGGTGCGTAGGAGCTGTCCTTGGTGTATAATTTAAATAATTATACCCAAATGGGAATGACGAATTAAGTCGAGATATGATTTTGCGGAGGAAAGAAATGAAGATTTATAACTCTATGACTAGAAGCAAGGAAGAGTTTGTACCTGTCCAGGAAGGCAAGGTTAATATTTACGTTTGCGGTCCTACGGTTTACAACTATTTTCATATAGGTAACGCTAGACCTTTCGTAGTGTTCGATACGCTGCGCAGGTTTTTCAAATATATCGGATACGAAGTTAAGTTCGTGCAGAATTTTACGGATGTAGATGACAAGATCATCAATAGAGCGAAGGAAGAAAATTTACCGGCACTTGAGGTATCGGAAAAGTACATCAAAGAATATTTTGACGATGCACAGGCTCTCAATGTAATAAAGGCTGACGTGCACCCTAAGGTTTCCGAGCATATTGAGGACATCATCGAGTTCATCAGCACACTCATAGACAAGGGTTATGCTTACGAGGCTGACGGAGATGTTTACTATATTACTCGTAAGTTCCCTGAGTACGGAAAGCTATCAGGACAGAACATTGATGACCTTGAGTCAGGTGCTAGAATTGCCATCGGTGAGGTTAAAAAGGATCCACTCGACTTCGCGCTATGGAAGGCTCAGAAGACAGATGATGAAATCGCGTGGGAATCTCCTTGGGGTAAAGGAAGACCCGGCTGGCATATCGAATGCTCAACTATGGCCAAGAAGCATCTCGGCACAACGATTGACATTCACGGCGGCGGACAGGACCTAAAGTTTCCTCACCATGAAAATGAAATCGCTCAGTCTGAGGCTTGCAACTGTGCACCGTTTGCAAACTACTGGATGCACAACGGATACATCATGGTTGATGGCGAGAAGATGTCAAAGTCTCTCAATAACTTCTTTACAGTAAGAGACATCCGTAATGAGTATGATGGTGACTTTATCAGATTCTTCCTTCTCAGCGTTCAGTACAGGGGACCAATCAACTTCAGCGATGAGGGTATGAAGCAGGTTAAGCAGGGCTACGATAGACTTGTAAATGCAACCGAGACTTTGGAATTCCTCGTACAGAATGGTTCTGAAGCGATGACAGAGCAGGAAGAGCAGACAGTTAAGTCATTTGCTGATTATAAGGAGAAATTCGTTGAGTGCATGAGCGATGACCTCAACACTGCCGGTGCTATAGGAGCTCTCTTCGAGCTAGTTTCGGCTATCAATATAGAGATAGAAGGCGGAGCATCGAAGGAATTTGCAGGCAAGGCACTTGATATAATCCATGAACTCGCTGATGTTCTAGGAGTTCTACAGAGAAGCAACGAAAATGCAATAGGGGATGATATCCAAGCGCTCGTAGATGAGAGACAACAGGCTCGTAAGGAGAAGAACTGGGCCAGAGCTGATGAGATTAGAGATCAACTAGCAGTTATGGGATATACACTCAAAGACACACCACAGGGAGTTCAGATAATTAAAGCAGATGCATAACGATATCAAGAGCATGAATACGACGGCACTCGCCTATATAGGGGATGCTATCTATGAATTACATATTAGAGAACTTCTGATTGGCAGAAATAAAGGTGATGTCGGCAAAGTACACAAGAGGGCCGTATCGTACGTATCTTCAGATGGACAGGCAAAAGCTATCAAGTCTATGATGAAGGATTTTCTCACTGAAGAGGAGCAGAAGTTCGTTAAGCGTGCGAGGAATAAACGTGCAACATCAAGACCTAAGAATGCAGACCCGCGCAAGTACAAGCTTGCAACAGGGTTTGAAGCACTGATAGGGGCACTTCATATGGATAGAGATGAAGATAGACTTGAAGAGGTGCTGGCTGAAGCTATTCGAATTATAGAGGAGGATTAGAGTGAGTAAAGCAGATAAACTGTTTGTGAGTATGTGCGAAGATATAATAGCGAACGGATTTAGTTCAGAGGGTCAGAAGGTAAGGCCTCACTGGCCGGACGGGGCGCCTGCGCATACGATAAAGAATTTTGGCGTGGTTAATAGATATAATTTGCAGGAAGAATTTCCGGCACTCACCGTAAGACCTACGGCTATTAAGCTTGCTTTTGATGAGTTGCTCTGGATATGGCAGAAGAAGTCGAACAGGGTTTCTGATCTCGGCAGCCATATCTGGGACGAGTGGGCAGGTGAAGATGGCACCATCGGTAAGGCATATGGATACCAGCTCGGAGTTAAGTACAAGTTCAAGCAGGGTGAGATGGATCAGGTTGATAACATCCTTTGGCTGCTTGAGCATGACAGATATTCCAGAAGAATCATGGCTAACATGTACAACTTTGCTGACCTTAGCGAGATGAACCTAGAGCCGTGCGCATATAGCATGACTTTCAATGTAAAGGGCGATACACTCAACGCGATTCTAAACCAGCGCTCGCAGGACATCTTGACGGCAAATAACTGGAATGTAGTGCAGTACTCGCTGCTCCTGATGATGTTCGCACAAGTTAGTGGACTCAAGGCGGGAGAGCTTGTTCACGTGATTTCAGATGCTCATATCTATGATAGACATGTGGATATAGTTAAGGAGCTTATAGAACGACCGCAGTATCCGGCGCCTAAGGTGGCGTTAAATCCGGATGTGAAAGACTTCTACGAGTTCACAGTAGATGATCTAATCGTCGAAGATTACCAGAAAAATCCACAGGTGAAGAACATTCCGGTGGCTATATAAATTGAGATTATATAAAGGCGGTGCCTGCATCAATTGCATGGGTGCCGTCTTAAGTATTTTTAAAACGAGAAAACAGGAAACGAAAGTATATAAACAGAGGTGAATGATGAATCTAATAGTGGCTGTTGATGAGAAATGGGGAATCGGATGCGACAACAACCTTCTCGCTTCAATTCCTGGGGATATGCAGTATTTTAAGGAAAAGACGACTGACGGAGTTGTAGTTATGGGGCGTAGGACTCTCGAGAGTCTGCCTAAGCAGAGAGGTCTGCTAAAACGTATCAACTACGTGCTCACTTCCAACAAAGAGTTTGAGGCTGAGAGATGTATAGCCGTACACAGCGAGGAGGAACTGTTAAAGGAACTCGAACAATATGACCCAGAGCATATTTTTATCATCGGTGGGGAGAGCATTTACAAGAAATTCTACAAACATTGTGATAAGTGCTTTGTAACCAAGATGCACGCGAACCTTAATGCCGACAAATTCATGGTTAACCTCGACGAAGATGAAGATTTTAAAGAGACGTGGAAGAGTGAGATGTATAGTGAAAACGGCATCGACTATGAGTTCGCTCTGTATGAAAGAGCATAGGTGGATTGCACAAGGAAGATGAATTATTAATCAGCTACTTGTGACGATAGGTTATAAATGTGGTAAAGGTAGAAGAATGGAAGATAGAAGGATAGAGGACAAAAGGATAGAGATCAATAGGCGCCTTCGTGAAATACAGGATGAAGTTGCTCTAAATAAGAAGGAGCAAGCCTGTATAAATGAGATTATTGATGATGTAATAGCTCTAAGACAAAGGAGCGGTAATACTCAAGAAGAGATGCTTGAGTATTGGGCGGGAACTGAATTCGGTAGAGTGGTGGCAGAGTTAAATTCTCAAGAGGATGCACTTTATAATAGTTTAATAAGAGATGCTGAAGTCGGAATTGAGAAGCGAAGACAAGCAATCCAGAAGCTTCTGAAAGAAGAACGTGAGTGTGAAGACGAGCTTATGCAGATGAGGAGGGACTATTGATATGAGTAAAAATATAGCTGTAAATAATTCGCTTGCCAAAGATCATGCGGAGAGAATACGCAGGTCTGTAACAAAATTAGGAGATGATTCATTAGGTAGAGCAAAGCATGTGCATAGTGAAGGGTATACTGCAATTAAAGATGCAGAAGCATGTTATAAAACACTTAGCGACATTGTTCCTCATCTACAGCAAAAACTAGAGCAGGATTGTGCTAATATAGCTAAAGTTGCAGATGTATGGAAGAAAGAAGATAAAGAAATCGCAACATATCTAACGGTTACTTTCGAAGATATAGGTAATAGCAAGGTTAAAATATAAGAAGGGAACGAACATATGCCAGGCGGAAACAAAATCATTAATAAAAGAGATACTCTATATATGCTACGTGAGATGAATCAGCAGATAAATAAGCTGATGATAAGTTCTACCGCTATTCAGCGTGCTATAGATAACTTTCTAGAGGATTGTGGTAGGGGAAAAACGCTACAAGGAAAGGGATTCGAAGCGGTAGAGGACTATTTCACAAAGACTTATAAAGAGTTGCTCCATGATCTAAATAGTGTATGTGCGTTAATGGGCTTAAAGAATATTGAGCTTGATGTTGCAATAGAAAATTACATAACCTTGGCAAACCACAACGAGTTGAATAAACAGAAGTTGTTTGATGAGATGATGCAGCTTGAAAAACAGCTACAATCTTTGGAAAACACTCTAGCAAAAGGCGACAATTTATATTGCGGATCCATCTGGGGTAACTCAGCTTCGAAATACTCCTTTTATATTTCAAGAAAAGAAAATCAAATTCAGGAGATTGAGAAACAAATAAGCGACATGGAGAATCTCGCTGGTCAAACTGAGAGTTTATTTGCCGAAATAAAAGAGCTAATCAAGTCCATAAAAAACGGAGTTAATCAAATCTACTCAGACAAACATTTCGATAGCAAAACAGGAATGTTTAAGCCATCCAATATTAGACTAGGTGAAACGAGGAAAAAGCTAGATACAATGGTTAAGGATGAAAAGCTTACCATTGAAGCCCTCGATCCAGTAAATATGGCTACTGGAAACTACATGTACCGAAAGAACTTTCTTGAGACACCTGGTGTGGTTCCTCTCGTTTTGGAGATCACATATAACAGTGTGGATAATTTTAGAAGGAGATTCGCCTCTGCTGGATGGACTCACAACTATAGAAATGAACTAACGATTTACGAATCTAAAATTGTGGTCAATATAGACAGCGGCAGGCAGGAGACGTACATACTAAAAGGAGACGTATATGTAAGTGATGACGGATTTACTTCAAGAAAAATCGAGCGTCTAGATGGTGAAGAATACAGGTATAAGTATACTAACGAAAGGCAAGAGCAATTCTTCTTTGATGATATAGGTAGATGTATCAAGAAGCTCACAGGTGAAGGTAGAGCTATACAATTCGAGTACGACGAATTGAAGCTTAAAAAGCTCAGCACCGAATTTGGCACAGGATATGTATTTGACTACGAGGAATCTGATGACGGCAATTCTTATGTGACCAAGGTATCTGATTTCTCGGGTCGCAGCATTGAACTCAAGTACGAAGATATAGATGATAAGTTCAGTAGGACTGGCAAGATGCATGTTCTCTCTGAAATTCACGATGAAATGGGGAGCGTATACTCGTTCAAGTATAACAATTTGTGCAAGATGTACACTGTCATCAACGCGAGAAATACCGTAAATCTTATCAATGAATACGATGGCAGTGGAAGGGTTACTAGGCAGATATTCCCGGATGGCGACGAGATAACGGTTCAGTACTATGACATAGGTAGAAAGGCTATAGCTACTCATCAGAATGGCAGCCAAACTGTCTATGAACATGATGAGAAATTCCGAAGCACCGTATCCAGATATACAAGTGGTTATGAAGAGTTTACATACAATGATACCAATGATCGAACCTCGCACCGCGATAAGAATGGCAACATTACATCGTATGAATACGATGACAAAGGTAATGTGATCGTGGAGAAGACCCCAACGGGGGATGTAATTAAGGCTACGTATTCTGAATCAGGTATGCTACTCTCGGTAGAGGTAAATGGCAAAGTCATGGCGCAGAATGAGTACGATGACAAAGATAATCTAGTCTCTTCGAGCGATGCGCTGGGTAGAGCTATCGGATACGAGTATAACGAGTATAAGCTTCCAGTGAAAATCATAAACCCAGACGGCACCAGTATTTCTCTAAGTTATGATGACAGAGGAAACATTGACGAAATCATAGATGAGCTCGGTAATACCAATAAATACAGCTACGATGACCTAAATAGAGTTACTTCTACAGTTGACGCTAACGGCAACCTGGAGAAGTTCGCTTATAATGCAAGAAATGAACTGACCGAGAGTATAAATCCGCTCGGGGACATAAGGACGTTTGATTATAACGAAAGCGGAAAACTCACGCACGTTGTTGACTACGACGGAAATGAGGAATTTACCGAATACAACGAGCTGAACAAGGTGTCTGCATATGTTGATAAAGATGGTAGCAGAACAGAATACTACTACAACGAGATGTGGCAGATTGACCAGATTAAAGACCCTACAGGCGCAAATATCCTATGTCTATATGATGCCGAGGGAAATCTGACTAATGTCGTAGATGCATCATATTCAACAATCAGGTACTCTTACGATTCCTGTGGCAACATAACAAAGGTTAGGGATCAAGAAGGATACGTCACCAAGTATACGTATGACAAGATGAACCGCATGACCTCGGCAGTAATGGCGGATGGAAGTGCGGAATACTATGCGTACGATGCTTTCGGAAATGAAACCAAATTCATAGACGCCCTTGGCGGTGAATGGATAAATGAATACGATGCAGCCGGTCAGAAGATAAAGTCGATAAACCCAATGGGTGTAGATACAGTGTATACATACGGCCTACGTGGAAACCTTATCGAAGAACGAAGTGCAGGCATGACCATAAGATATAGTTACGATGCAGCCGGAAGATTAACAGAGGTAATTGATGCGGCAGGAGTGGTAACAAGCTTTTCATATGACAACAACGGAAATCTCTTATCAAGGAAGGTAGGAGATGTAGAGAAGTCATTTGATTACGACTCTATGAACAGAATTACTAAAGAGTTCACTGCAGGAGCATTAACTGCAAGCTACACCTACGATGCTGCCGGCAATATAAGTTCTGTGACAGATGGCCTTGGAAATCAGACAAAGTATATCAGAACAAAGGGCGGTGATATTGCTGCTGTAGTTGATCCTCTAGGTAATGTTACCAGATACAGATACGATAAAGCCCATAGGCTTATGAACATCGTTCAGGGCGTGGGAACTGAAGCAGAAGATATTAATTTAGAACTCCTTGAAGATGCTGAAGAAGTCCAGAAGCTTAACAAGAAACATAACAGCATAAGAATTACGTCATACGCAAGAGATATCCTTGGAAGAGTAACATCTGTCACGGATGCACTCGGTAATGTCGAAAGCTATGAATATGACCGCAAAGGCCATATAAAAGCCAAGACGGATATGGACGGAAACAGAACCAAGATTACAAGAACGCATCTGGGAGACATTTCGCGTATTACGTATGGAGACGGAGAGGATATAGAGTATTCATATAACGCTCTCGGGCAGCTAAAGGCTATAAAAGATTCTCTTGGATTAACTAAGATAGATAGAGATATCCTCGGAAGAGAAAGAAACATAACCGACCATAAGGGTAGGTCTATTTCGTATAAGTATGACGATGCCGGTAACAGAACAGGTATAAGATACGCTAATGGCAAGAACGTCAGGTACGTATACGATGATAGAGGACTACTCGCAGGTGTAGAAACAGCTACACCTACGATGGAACCAGCATCAGTAAATACTGCCTCGCTTTCATACGATGCATACGGCAGAATAACATCAAAGACAGTGGGTCCTGATGAAACTGCATACACATATGATAAATGTGGACATCTGGCAAGCCTTGTAAATAAGAAGAGCGGTACAGTTCTAGATTCATACGAGTACAGCTATGACCAAACAGGCAATCTAGTCGCATCTAGACAAAAGAGAGAAGGCATGCCTGAAGCCACCGGAAGCTATGAGTATGGATACGATGAGATAGGTAGACTTAATAGGGTAGTTAAGGACGGAAGTCCGCTCAGAAGCTATACCTACGATGCCTTTGGCAACAGAACCATCCTAGATGAAGCAGGGGCAAAGACAGAGTATCTGTATAACAAAGCGAATCAGCTAATGAGAACAGACACTCCTCATGGCACTACTATCTTCGAATACGATAAACGAGGTAATGTTATACATAAGCGCACGGGTAGTTCACAACACCGCGTTTCTGTAGATTATACATACGGAGCAAACAACAGGCTCATACAGGCAGTAAAGAGTATTGACGGCAAATTACTCACAGCAAGGTATGTATATAACGGCCTTGGAATGAGAGTGTCCAGAGCTACAGATGCAGGAAGCATAGACTACGTCCTTGACCAGACGAAGATATATAACAACTTGTTAGAAAGCATCCAGGTAGATGACCTAGGCAGTATGGAAAGTCATAGCAAATCGGAAGACTTCACATGGCTTGGTAACGAGCTAGTAATGGCAGGTGAAACACCAATCCTATCTGGCCGATTAGGGACACCGGAGAGAGTAATAGGAGCTTCTGAACATGACTTCGGCTATGATGAATTCGGAATACCAGAAGCAACTAAGTTACCTGAAATAGCTGGCGAACTACCTCTAGGCTTTACCGGATATATGCGAGATGATATTTCCGACACACTATTTGCACAGGCTAGAGAATATATGCCGGAAATAGGGCGATTCATGGGAAGAGATATCCTAAAGGGCAGAGTAGAGCAGCCAAGAAGCCTCAACGAGTATGCGTACTGCCATAACGATCCGGTAGGGTTTGTGGATTTGAATGGTATGGAGGAAGAGCCAAAGCAAAATCTGGGTGAATTTACAAGAGATTATCTGGTAAATCAATCTATAGGCAAGGGAGCGGAGGCAGTTGAGATTGAGTCAGAATATGCAATTCGTCAAAAGCTTCTTTATAATAATTATCAAAAGGAATATAGACCTGCAAAAGAGTTAGCTCAAATTATTCGAAAAGAAACGAATAATCCTTGGGCTAAAAATGGGACACTTGGCCAGATAACAAGAAGATATAACAATGCTAATAAAGCGCTTATACATGATAAGTCTGTTGATACTGGTCAGATACAGGAACTGTCAGCTAAAAACCTAAAGAGAGCTGGAATACGAGGCGGTATACTAGGTGGCACGCTTGATGTTGGTATTGGTGCAGGTCAAGATTACTTCGCGGGAGCGTCTAGAAGCAAACTTGCTTCTAATGCAAAGGTTAATTTTACATTTGGAGCAGCAGAAGGGGCAATCGTTGGCCTTGCATTCGCTGTAACTCCAGTAATAGGGATTGCTGCAATTATTGGTGTTGTATTATATGAATACTATTATTCAGACAGAGACAAAATTAAAAAAAGACTTAATAGTTTGGATTAGGAGCAAAATAATGAATGATAAGGAAATGACATATATTGGGGAGTTTATAAAGCACAATAATATCCACCAAACAATAGAGTCATTAATGTTTGGCACACACTTAATATCAATTTTATTGATATTAATATACTTGAGATTTGCAATATCACCTCCAGATAAAGCCGACCCAATAGCACTATATATCTCGTTATGTATTCCAGTTACGTTACTAGTTGTTAGTATATTGTTGAGGAAACGAATCTTTTATCTTAAAGAAAAAGAATTTGGTAAGAGTTTATATATTGTTCAAATAACCATATATATATATTGTTTGATTATAGGCATATTATTTGTCACGCTTGTTGTACTATGCGAATATGGTGCGAAAAAAGTTCCAAGTGCAATAGGATTTACTATTTTGGTTGCTGGTGTTACTGTTGCGAGTACATATGTCCGTGTAAAACTAAATATAAAGAGAGGGCATTATTTGCATAGAAAAAACATAATTAATGAAAAAATAATTGCGTTTATTTCCTCAGCGATAGGGATAGCAATATGTATAATTATTTTTCAATTTATCAAAATGAATTTTACGGGAATTGGATATGGAATTATGTCAATTATGCTAGTAATGGCATCTTCAGCTCTATCACTTATATATTATCTTAAACTAAAATATGCAGAGCGTTATGGACTTGAAGAGTATTTGCCTAACAGACCTAATCCTGGTCCGTATACAGGATGGAAATGATAATCAAAGCACTACGCCTTTAGGCAGAACTTGAAATAGGAGCATCGCGATACTATGTGTAAGAAATACAATGACCAAGCCATAAGGAATTTCGTTTCGGGAAAAGGCTCAGTAATGACAGAAGAGGGGAAAAGAAAATCGAAAAAGGAGTTATCTAACAAAACAACGCTTTTGTTAATGCTACTTACATATTTCCTTTTTACAATATCAAATGCAATACAGTTAAGCGATATAAACGTAAGATTGATTTTTGTTATCCAAATGGTAGCTATTCTAATATGGCTACTTGCATCGGTGTTTTATTTTAAAATAAAAATAACTTCGGTAATACCCCGAAATAAACTATTTCAAATATGGTCGCTGATTATTTTTTTGATAACTGTTGATCTTATGTTCGTTGGTGTTTTGAGAATAGTATACAGTGATTTAAATCTTGTTATACCGTCAATAATATTACTTTTGCAGAGTTTTGGAGCTGCTATTTATGAGAGAAAACAGATATTAAATGCTATTAATAATAGTGATGGCATTATGAAGAAACCATTTGAGAATATAAAAGACTTATCTCAAGGTGGTATCTATGTAGTTGTAATGATAGTTACCATGATTGTGCTAAGAGAGAATTTGAATTTGTTCGCTTTTTTTGTTGTTATCTCGTCGTCGTTTGTTACACTTACTATGTCTAGGGGACTTATTCAACAAGTATATAAGTGGTATTTTGCCAATAAGTACGATATGAGGGATGAGTTATTTAAGAATGTTTTATAAATGATAGTAAACTGAGAATGATTTACTAATCTGCGATAGGGGTATCATATTAGTTTGAAAAGGCTAAATGGTTTTTAACTATATAAAAGAAAGTGAAATGGAAAGCAAAGAAAAGATAGCAAGTTTTATTGAATACCATAATATTATAAGACCAATTGAATATCCACTCTTCGTAGCGCCTTTTTTGTCTATAATTATGAGCGTTTTGTATGTAATAGGATATTTTTCTGAGCAAAAATATTCTACTACAAGAGAAATTTGTATTGTGGGACTGATTTGTTCGATTATTTGCTTTTGTATAAGTATGAAACTAAGAAGAATGTGTTTACAGATATTCTCAAACAATCCGGGAAAAGGCATGTATTCAGCAGAAATTATACAATACGTTGGGCTGATTTTTCATTCAATTATATATATCGAGTTTGTTACATCATGGTGGAAAAGAGATATTTATTTGATTGTCGCAACACTTTTTATCTTGTTGCTGATCAGTGGTTCAATATGTGTCACGGTGTTGACAATTAAGTACAGATTAAATAAAAGAATTTATTTAAATAAGAAGCGAACAAATTTTAACAAAGTAGCCGTTTTTTCATCGACTTCGTTTATATCTGCTGTATTTATTATTAAAAGTGTTGTATTAAACAATTTAGAATCAAATATGCCAGTTCTTATTTTGCTTATGCTAATAAGCTGCATGATAATATCTGTAATTCTCTCTACAGCGTATTACCTTAAACTTAAATATGCCAAAGAGTATGGACTCGAAGAATATCTACCAACAAAGCCACATCCTAGTAAGTTTACTGGATGGAAATAAAATTCACAAACGAAATCTTCACTCTTATGAACTAAAACACATGTATTTTAAGCAGAATAACCAATGGGATAGGGTTCTTAGGGAAGTGATTACGACTCTATGAACATTATTGCATGATACGCAATAGATATCCTCGAAAGAGATAGTATATGGAGAAAAATATAAAACACATGGCCATTAGTTTAAGTTAATAATAAAGGCCACATGGTGAATAAAATGAAGAAAAAAATATATTCAAAAGACCAATTAATAGCTTTTCTTGGATACTCGCCCAGATGGGAAACTAAAGACTGTTGGATATGGACACTTCTTACCCCTATCCCGTTCGGTATTTTGTTAATTACTATTCCGCTAGCTGTAACAGAGGGAGATAATGGCTATAAGTTAAACATTCTGTCAAAATGGATATACGTGATTACTGTTAGTTGTGCAGTTCTAGGAAGTGTAATTTTATATATCATTGCAACTAGACGGCTAAAGGAGCATAGAAGGCGTGCAAGGATTGGATATGAGCGAGATGTGTACATTGTACTATTAATATGGGCAATCCCGACGTTACTTGCATTCGTACAAGGCACAAATCCTGAATTGAAAGTTGGAGATTATATTATCAAAGTAATAATATTATCAATTGTTTTTATCTAAAACATTAAAGCTTTTGTTAAGCATAACTACATTACAGATTCTGAAAGCAGAATAAAATGGCAACTTTACGGAGCGGTTATTTGCTTCCTTGTGCTTGCGTGGCTCGCTTGTTTTTTTGAGCGAACAGGAAATTCAGCTATAGATATATCCCTATTTGTGTATTCTGTAGTTATAATTCCGACAATTGTCTTGTTAAGACATAGAGCCAATATGGTAACGGATAACACCAAGTTTATTAAGCTTCAAATTATATACAACTTTATAGCGTGTATTTCCGCTCAACTGTCATTTACATATTTGTTATATAAGTTTCATGGTGGATACAATGCAATAATCGGTATTGCGTATCAAATAATTATAGTCTCATTAACATGCTGCAAATCACTAAAAAAACATGAGAAATGGATTAGAACAGGGGCTTACAAAGACTATTCGGAAGAAGTTGCAAAATGGGATTGGTGGCATACATATATATGGCATAAAGATAGTTATATTAGTGTATTTGTATTCGGAATAATGCTTTTAGTAGGTAGACTTGCAAAACAAGGAATAATACTATTATATGTTGTTGTGTTTACAATTCCAATATTTATAATAATCGATATAGTAAAATACTATATGCAACTTAAGTATGCGAAGAAATACGGAATTTTAGACTTACTGCCATCTGCACCGAACGAGGAGTTAACACCATAGAAATACAATGATATATGGACAGTCATAAAGAGATATTCACAGCGTACAGAAAGATTCCTAGACGATTAGGATTAATTCGAGTAACATATAATAATAGTCATGTTTAAAGATAGGATGTGAATTAGTAATGGCAAAATCAGATAAAAAGAAAACAAGTGCTCGTGGCAAGAACAGACGTGATGCACACGGAGTGTATCAGAGACGCGCGGAGCGAGGAAAAGCGGCATTCAGACCTTATGACGGAGAGCCTGCGGAAGAGTTCAGTAGCAATACTGGGCGGAACACAGGAAGAACTAAACGTACTAGCGGTAACGCTGGCGGATATGGTAGTTCGCAGCGTAATGTCAACTCAGGGAGTTATAGCAATTCTCAGCGCGACAGAAACTCAAGCAGCCGCCCGCGAGATAACTACAAAAATACGTACCGCAGCAGTGAATGGGACAGCCGCAGCGGCAGCTTTGCTGAGGCGCAGAATGCTCCAGCCGCGAATCTGATAGCCGGCCGCAATCCGGTAATCGAAGCAATCAAAAGCGGCCGCGAGATAGAAAAAATCTACATGGCGGCAGGAGCCGAGGGCTCCGTCGTAAAAATCAGAGCGATGGCTAAGGACGCAGGTATAGTAGTGGATACAGTACCTAGAATTGTACTGGATAGAATGGCGCCAGGTGAGAAGCATCAAGGCGTGGCAGCGGAGATATCTGCATACTCATATTCAACAGTTGAAGAGATTATGGAACGAGCAGCAGACAGTGATGAACCGCCCTTTATTATGGTGCTCGATGAGATTTCTGATCCACACAACCTTGGTGCGATCATAAGGACGGCAGAGTGTGCTAATGCTCATGGAGTTATAATTCCTAAGCGCAATGCTTGTGGACTTACAAGTACCGTGGCTAAGACTTCAGCAGGAGCACTAGAACGCATGCCGGTTGCGAGAGTGACCAATATATCTCGGACCATCGAAGAGCTACAAGCACAGGGCGTGTGGGTAGCGGCTGTAGATATGGACGGAAAGTCGTATTATGAGACAGCAGGTGTGATGAAGGGTGCAATTGCCCTAGTTATAGGAAATGAAGGCAAAGGTATCAGCAGACTCGTCAAGGAGAAGTGCGACCTCACGATATCAATTCCGATGAAGGGAAGCATCAACTCTCTAAATGCATCTAATGCAGCAGCTATTATGATGTATGCGATTAGACGAAGCAGGGACTTTTAGCCTAATATATTTAGTACTTGTACAGCATTAAATATCAAGTAAAATGCTTGACATTGACATCTGTACAGCGTATTATTATAAGGCTACTTTATGAATTCACGACAGAGCTTGCGAGGCGGGCTCTGACTTTTGAGTTGAGAGAAGCAATTAGCTTACATATATATTTGCAAAGGAGGTCATCACCTTGAGAAACAAGATTACACTAGCATGCACAGAGTGCAAGCAGAGAAACTACAACACAACTAAGAACAAGAAGAACAATCCTGATAGAATTGAGCTTAGAAAGTTCTGCAAGTTCTGCGGTAAGGAAACACTCCACAAGGAGACTAAGTAGTCGAGGGAACATCATGGCAAACAACAATGAGAATTTATCCAGAGATGGCAAGGATACTAAAATAGAGAATAAGACCAGCAAACCGGAACAGCGCAAGGAGCGTAAGGGCATCATTGGATATTTCACTGGTGTTAAACAGGAGATGGCCAAAGTAGTATGGCCGACGAGAGCGGAACTGACCAAGGATACTGTAGTTGTTTTTGGTGTGTGCATCTTCTTCTCCCTGTTGTTCTGGGGGATGGATACAGGCTTCTTAGCAGTGCTCAAGAAGCTTCTCGGAATTACGCTATCGAAATAGGCTAGAAGGAGATATACATGACAGAGAAGACCGAAAACTTGAATACGGGCGGCACAACGCTGTCACCACTTGAGGGCGAAGGTCTACGTGGCGATGGTACCGCTAAGTGGTACGTAATCCATACGTATTCTGGTTATGAGAACAAGGTTAAGACTAACATCGAGAAGATGGTAGAGTACAGAGGAATGCAGGATCTCATCCTTGAGGTTACGATTCCTACTGAGGATAGAGTCGAGATTAAGAATGGCCAGAGAAAGGTCAAGACTAGAAAGCTTTATCCTGGTTATGTAGTCATCAAGATGATTGTCAACAACGAGACCTGGTATCTAGTGCGCAATACAGAGGGCGTTACAGGGTTCGTGGGTCACGGCTCGGATCCTATTCCACTAACTAAAGAAGAAGTGGTTAGGATGGGCGTTGAGAAAATGCGCATCGACCTGGATGTTGAGACTGGCGACACAATTCGTATTATCGGTGGACCTTTCGAGGGTCAGATGGGTATCGTTGAAGATATCAGTCCTGATAAGCAGATTGTTAAGGCAAAGGTATCAATGTTCGGTAGAGATACACCTGTAGAGCTTGAGTTCTCGCAGGTGGGAAAACTTAACTAACTGGGAGCTATAGTCTCAGAGAAAGGAGAACAAGATGGCAAAGAAGATCGACGGCTATATCAAGCTTCAGATCCCTGCAGGAGGCGCGACACCAGCACCACCGGTTGGACCTGCCCTAGGTCAGAAGAGTGTTAACATCATGGACTTCTGTAAGCAGTTCAATGCTAAAACTCAAGATCAGCAGGGAATGATCATTCCGGTTGTAATTACAGTTTACACAGACAGATCATTCACATTCGTATGCAAGACTCCACCGGCAGCAGTACTTATCAAGAAGGCAGCAGGTATTGATAAGGCATCGGGTGAACCTAACAAGACAAAGGTCGCATCAATTACACATGCTCAGGCAGAGGAAATTGCGAAGACTAAGATGCAGGATCTCAATGCAGCTACACTTGAAGCAGCTACTGATATGATCAAGGGTACTGCTCGCAGCATGGGAGTTACTGTAACAGAGTAATCAGTGGGAGACATTTTTAAGAGATGTCGATAGAACCACAAGGAGGAATTATGGCTAAGAAAAGCAAAAGATACAGCGCAATCATGGAGTCGTTCGACAAGACACAGACTTATGATGTTGCAGAAGCTGTAAAGAACGTAAAGAGCTTTGCTAATGCGAAGTTCGATGAGACTGTTGAGATGCACATTCGTCTAGGTGTAGACGGAAGACACGCAGACCAGCAGGTTAGAGGCGCAACTGTACTTCCACACGGAACAGGTAAGAGCAAGAAGGTTCTTGTTTTTGCTAAGGGTGCTAAAGCTGAAGAAGCTCAGGCAGCTGGTGCAGATTACGTAGGCGCAGAGGATCTTGCAGAAAAGATCCAGAAGGAAAACTGGTTCGACTTTGATTCAGTAGTTGCTACACCGGACATGATGGGCGTTGTAGGACGTCTAGGTAAGGTTCTAGGTCCTAAGGGACTCATGCCAAACCCTAAGTCAGGTACTGTAACAATGGACGTACATAAGGCACTTGAGGAGATCAAAGCAGGTAAGGTAGAGTACCGTCTTGACAAGGCTAACATTATCCATGTAATTATCGGTAAGTGCTCATTCACTGAGGAGCAGCTAGTTGAAAATGCTAACGCTCTAATCCAGGTTGTTGCTAAGGCCAAGCCGGCAGCTGCAAAAGGACAGTATTTCAAGAGTGTTACTGTTACATCGACAATGGGACCTGGAGTTAAGATAAGCACAGCATCCCTAAGCTAATAGTCGGCCGGTGTTAATAATCGAATATCAACCGTAGACAGTGGGAGCGAAAGCTTAATATCCCACCGAGGTACAAACATAAATTTGTTCCCCGCTGTCTCGCAGCGGGGTTATTTGTACCGTACTTGGTATTAGCACACAAGACCGAATAGGTTAAACCACAATTATGGGCACAACAGTGTTCAAGAAAGGAGACCAAATGTCTGTAGAAGCAAAGAACGCAAAACAGCTAATTATCGATGAGATTAAGGCAAAATTTGACAAATCAATCTCGGTTGTAGTTGTAGACTATCTTGGAATTACAGTAGCTCAGGCTGATGAACTAAGAAAGACTCTTAGAGAGAACGGCGTGAACCTAACTGTATATAAGAACACACTTGTAAAGCGTGCTATCGCCGGAACTGAGTACGAAGGACTTGGCGAAGCCCTGAAGGGATCTAGCGCATTCGCATTCTGCGAAGAGGATGCAACATCTTCAGCTAGACTTCTTAAGAAGGCTATGAAGCAGTACAACAAGATGTCATTCAAGGGCGGATACGTTGATGGCTCAGTTTATGATGCTAAGCAGGTTGAAGCGCTTGCAGATATCCCATCAAGAGAAGAGCTTATCGCTCGTTTCATGGGAAGTATCCAGTCACCAGTATCACAGCTTGTTAGAACATTCAAGGCAATCGCTGATGAGGGTGCAGTTCCAGCAGGAGAGACTGCTGAGGCATAAGCTATTAGTAGCTAACAATTTTTAAGAATTTTACCGAACAATCGGTGTATCGAGAAGCTGACATTTCAGCAAATTTAGACAAAAGGAGAAATAAAATGGATAAGAATCAGATCATTGAAGCCCTAAAGGGTATGACCATTCTTGAGATCAACGAGCTCGTTCAGGCTTGTGAAGAGGAGTTCGGAGTATCTGCAGCTGCAGCTGTAGTTGCAGCACCTGCTGCAGGTGGCGGAGAGGCTGCTGAGGAGCAGACAGAATTCACAGTAGTTCTTGCTAGCGCTGGAGACCAGAAGATCAAGGTTATCAAGGCGGTTAGAGAAGCTACAGGTCTTGGACTTAAGGAAGCTAAGGAGCTTGTTGATGGAGCACCTGCTAACGTTAAGGAGAACATTGAAGCTGGCGAAGCTAACGCACTTAAGGAAGCTCTCGAGGCAGTTGGGGCTACAGTAGAGCTTAAGTAATTAAATAGCACAACATTTTGAATTGGGCTCCTGATTTTGGGAGCCCAATTCTTGCTATTTATAAGAGGACCGTTTTGCCGCAAAATCCTTTTTTTGCAACATCGGGTAGTGCTCTGGCGATAAAGGGCAAGATTATGTGTTTTTGGTAGTTTTCCGTCAGACCCAGTATGAAAAATTACAAAAAATGCATAATATGCTCATCTTGGAGCTTGAAATATTTACAATCTTACTCTATAATAATAAGTTGCTATGGAAACGTTTTTTCTTAAATAACAAGGAGTGATAACATGCCAAAACCTGTAAAAGTTGGAAGGAAAGAACGTATGACTTTTGCGAAGATCAACGAAGTTTGCGAGATGCCAAACCTCATTGATATCCAGACCGAGTCATACAAGTGGTTTGTCGAAGAAGGACTAGCCGAAGTTCTGGAAGATGTATCTCCAATCAGAGATACCACCAATACTTTGAGTCTAGAGTTCGCTGACTACTCCTTCTCAGATACGCCTAAATACGATCAGGAGGAATGCAAGGAGCGTGACGCCACTTACGCTACATCTCTGACGGTCAAGGTAAGATTGATAAACAGGGAGACTCTTGAAATCAAGGAACAAGATGTTTTCATGGGAGATTTCCCATTGATGACAGAAAAAGGCACATTCATATACAACGGTGCGGAGAGAGCTATCGTAACACAGCTCGTTAGATCTCCAGGACCGTATTTTGAGTTTGATACGGACAAGTCGAACAACAAGCTTTATTCTTCGACTATTATTCCTAATAGAGGAGCATGGCTCGAGTATGAAACTGACTCGGCTGGCGTTCTATACGTAAGAGTTGATAGAACTAGAAAGCTTCCTCTCACATCGTTCTTGAGAGCGATGGGACTCGGATCAAACGAAGAGATCACCGATACTTTTGGTGAAATTCCTGCTCTTTTAAGAACTTTCGAAAAGGACAGCACTAAGACTGCAGACGATGGTGTTAAGGAAATATACAAGAGACTAAGACCTGGAGATCCTCCGACAGTTGAGAATGCTAGGTCCATGGTTAACTCGCTTCTATTTGATGCACGTAGATACGACCTAGCTAAGGTTGGTAGATACAAGTACAACAAGAAGCTAGGTATCCACAACAGACTAGTTGAGACAATTGCGGCTGAACAGATTGTTGATCCTGCAACTGGTGAAGTTCTCGTTGAAAAGGGTGAGTTCATCTCCCGCAAGAGAGCTATGGAAATCGAGGATGCGGGTGTTGCTTATGCATATGTAAACAGCAAGACTGAGGATGATGAGGTAGTTAAGGTTATCGGTAATAACTTCGTTGACCCAACTAAGTACATTGACCTGGATCTTGCTCCATATAAGCTGTCGGAAAAGGTTTATTATCCAGTTCTGATGGAGATTATCGAAGAAGCAAACGGAGATGATGAGGCACTGAAAGCTGCTATTGCTAACCGCAAGAACGAACTTTCTCCAAAGCACATCGTTCACGATGACATCATCGCATCTGTGAGCTATTTCCTCAATCTATCTTATGGAATCGGTGAGACAGATGATATCGACCACCTCGGTAATCGTAGGCTGAGATCGGTTGGAGAGCTTCTGCAGAACCAGTTCCGTATTGGATTTGCAAGAATGGAGAGATCTGTTAGAGAGAGAATGACTACTGAGAATGCAACTCCTCAGCAACTCATCAACATCAGACCTGTAACTGCAGCGGTTAAGGAGTTCTTTGGAAGCTCCCAGCTGTCACAGTTTATGGATCAGAACAACCCTCTTGCAGAGCTAACTCACAAGAGAAGACTTTCTGCACTTGGACCTGGTGGTCTTTCGAGAGAAAGAGCCGGATTTGAAGTGCGTGACGTTCACTATACACATTACGGCAGGATGTGCCCAGTCGAGACGCCGGAAGGTCCTAACATCGGACTTATCGGATCGCTAACTACATACGGCATCATCAACGAGTATGGATTTATCGAAACTCCATATCGTAAGGTTGATAAGGAAACTGGCGTTGTAACCGAACAGGTTGATTATCTATCTGCAGACGACGAAGAGCTGATGATCGTAGCCCAGGCTAACGAGCCGCTAGATGCTGAAGGTCACTTTGTCAATAACAAGGTTGCAGTAAGAGGAGTCAAGGGTGAGATTACTCTTGCTAAAAAAGAAAGCGTCGACTACATGGACGTTTCTCCTAAGCAGGTAGTATCTGTTGCTACTGCTATGATTCCGTTCCTTGAGAACGACGATGCTAACCGCGCGCTGATGGGATCTAACATGCAGAGACAGGCTGTACCACTACTCGTTACAGAAGCTCCATACGTTGGAACAGGAATCGAGTACAAGGCTGCTTGCGACTCTGGAGCAGTTCTCCTTGCAAAGGCTTCTGGTACTGTTGAGTTTGTTGATGCACAGTTCGTAAAGGTGCGTAGAGACGACAATGGTGAACTTGATGAGTATAGGCTGCTCAAGTTCAAGAGATCCAACCAGGGAACTTGCATCAACCAGAGACCTATCGTTGCATGCGGCGAGCATGTTGATGCAGGAGAGGTTCTGGCAGATGGACCATCGACTAACCTCGGTGAGATTTCGCTAGGTAAGAACCTACTGATCGGATTTATGACATGGGAAGGTTACAACTACGAGGATGCTATCATCCTCAACGAGAGACTTCTCATGGACGATGTTCTAACATCGCTACACATAGTTAAGTACGAGTGTGAAGCTCGTGATACAAAGCTTGGACCGGAAGAGATTACAAGAGATATTCCTAATCTCAGCGAAGAGGCTCTTAAGGAGCTTGATGAGGACGGAATTATCAGAATCGGTGCAGAAGTTAAGTCTTCTGACATCCTTGTAGGAAAACTGACACCTAAGAGTGAGACAGATTTAACCGCAGAGGTTAGAATGCTTCGTGCAATCTTCGGTGAAAAGTCCAAGGAAGTAAGAGACACATCTCTCAAGGTTCCTCACGGTGAGACGGGTATTGTCATCGACGTAAGAGAATTTACAAGAGAAAACAGCTCTGAACTCCCACCGGGAGTAAATAAGATCGTAAGAGTTTACATAGTTACCAAGAGAAAGATTAACGTCGGAGATAAGATGGCTGGTCGTCACGGTAACAAGGGTGTAATCTCCAGAATTCTCCCTGAAGAGGATATGCCGTTTAAGGAAGATGGTGAGACACTACAGGTAATGCTCAACCCTCTGGGTGTACCTTCCCGAATGAACGTTGGACAGGTACTCGAGGTTCATTTAGGACTAGCAGCCAAGACAAAGGGCTGGTACATTTCGACACCTGTATTTGACGGAGCTAGCGAGATTGACGTAATTAACATGCTTGACGATTGCGGATACCCTAAGACTGGTAAGCTCAGACTCAGAGACGGAAGATCCGGCGAGTACTTCGATAATCCGGTAACTGTCGGATACATGTACATGCTCAAACTGCACCATCTTGTAGACGACAAGATTCACGCTAGAAGTACCGGACCTTACTCACTAGTAACTCAGCAGCCACTCGGTGGTAAGGCTCAGTTCGGTGGACAGAGATTCGGAGAGATGGAGGTATGGGCACTCGAGGCTTATGGAGCTGCTTATACACTTCAGGAGATACTGACAGTTAAGTCTGACGATATTATCGGACGTGTTAAGACTTACGAAGCTATCGTTAAGGGCAACAACATTCCAAAGCCGGGCATCCCAGAGTCATTCAAGGTGCTCATCAAGGAGCTGCAGGCACTATCTCTTGATGTTAGAGTAATGTCTGGCGACAATCAGGAAATCAAACTCAAGGATACATCCGAGTTCGACGAACCCGCTTCAGTAGATCGCATGCTTAAGGAAGCTGATAGACGCACAGAGGCTATGCATGAGCGTGAGCACGAAGAAGAACTTCGCGCAAGGCAGGCTGAAGACGATGAGTTTGGCGAGACAGCAGACTTCGATGAAGAGCCGGATCTAGATATCCTTAATACACTTTCGGCAGCACTTGGTGTTGAAGAAGATGTACCGGCGATTATAGATGACGATGAGGAACCGGAGATGGTAAGCCTTGACGAAATAATTGGCACAAGCGACGAAGCTATTGATGAGTAATTAAGGGGGAAACATGGCTAAAAACGATAACAATCAAGATCTTAGAAATTTTGAATCCCTACAGATCAAGTTGGCTTCAACAGAGAAGATGCTTGAGTGGTCTCACGGTGAGGTAACAAAGCCAGAGACTATCAACTACAGAACTCTCAAGCCTGAAAGGGACGGACTCTTCTGTGAGAAGATCTTCGGACCTACTAAGGATTGGGTGTGCTCCTGTGGAAAATACAACAAGATTCGCTTTAAGGGCATTGTTTGCCCTTACTGCGGAGTTGAAGTAACGAAGTCCAAGGTTAGAAGAGAGAGAATGGGTCACATCCAGCTTGTTAGCCCTGTGTCTCACATTTGGTATTTCAAGGGAATTCCTTCAAGAATCGGCCTCGTACTCGATATCACGCCTAAGCAGTTAGAGAGAGTGCTGTATTTTGCAGCATATGTCGTAACTGATCCAGGAGAAACTCCGTTCGAGTACAAACAGATTATCGAAGAGAATCAGTATAACGAAGCTCGCGAGATTTACGGCAAGAATTTCGAGGCTGCGATGGGAGCAGAGGCTATCAAGAAGCTTCTTGAGAACATAGAGGTTGACGAGGAAACCGAACTTCTTAGAGAGCAGCTCAAGAAGGCAACTGGTCAGAAGAGAATTCGTCTAGTTAAGAGGCTCGAGGTTATCGAGGCACTAAAGCAGTCTGGAAACAGACCTGAGTGGATGATTCTCGATGTAGTTCCTGTAATTCCACCAGATCTCAGACCTATGGTTCAGCTCGAGGGTGGCAGATTCGCTACATCTGATCTTAACGACCTATACAGAAGAGTTATCAACAGAAACAACAGACTTAAGAAGCTACTAGAGCTCGGAGCACCTGACATCATCGTTAGAAACGAGAAGAGAATGCTTCAAGAGTCAGTTGACTCTCTAATCGATAACGGCAGAAGAGGCAGAGCAGTTACCGGTGCTGCTGGCAGACAGCTTAAGTCACTATCCGACATGCTGAAGGGTAAGCAGGGACGCTTCCGTCAGAACCTGCTCGGTAAGCGTGTTGACTACTCTGGACGTTCTGTAATCGTAGTAGGTCCTGAACTGAAGTTCTATCAGTGCGGACTTCCTAAGACGATGGCGCTAGAGCTGTTCAAGCCATTCATCATGAAGGAGCTTGTAGAGCGTGAACTTGCGCATAACATTAAGAGTGCAAAGACGATGGTTGAGAAGATGAAGTCCGAGGTATGGGACGTTCTTGACTACGTAATCAAGGATCATCCGGTACTTCTTAACCGTGCTCCGACACTGCACAGACTCGGAATTCAGGCTTTTGAGCCAGTTCTAGTAGAGGGTAAGGCTATTAAGCTTCATCCGCTAGTTTGTACAGCGTTCAACGCCGACTTCGACGGAGATCAGATGGCTGTTCACGTACCTCTATCCGTAGAGGCACAGGCAGAGGCTAGATTCCTCATGCTGTCAGTTAATAATATCCTTGCTCCTAAGGATGGTTCACCTATCACAATTCCAACTCAAGACATGATTCTCGGAAGCTACTACCTCACTCATGAGGGTACAGAAGCTCGTAACCTTGAGAACGAAAAGGGTGACGGCAAGTGCTTTGCAGATATTGATGAGATGCTCATGGCATATAGAAACCATTCTGTAGGAATTCACGCAAAGGTTAAGGTTAGAAGACAGGCGTTCCCTGGAGACCCAGGGCGGCTAGTAGAATCTACAGTAGGTAGATTCATCTTCAACCAGGGACTTCCTCAGGATATGGGCTTTGTAAATAGAGAAGAAGATCCGTATTCACTCGAGGTAGACTTCCTCTGTGACAAGAAGAAGCTCGGTGTTATCATCGACAAGTGCTTCAAGAAGCACGGCAATACAAGAACAGTTCTTATGCTCGATTATGTAAAGAGCATAGGTTACCACTACTCAACTAAGGCTGCTGTTACAATCAGTGTATCCGACATGGAGGTTCCTGAGGAAAAGGCTGAAATCGTTGCAGCTGCTAACAAGCAGGTAGATAAGTTCGAGGCTGCATACAGACGTGGTCTGATGACAGATAGAGAGCGTTACGATAGAATCATCAAGACGTGGAAGAATGCAACCGATCAGGTTGCGGACGCACTGATGGATTCCCTGGGACCTCTCAACAACCTATTTATCATGGCAAGCTCTGGAGCCAGAGGTAACAAGTCTCAGATCAGCCAGGTTGGCGGTATGAGAGGACTGATGGCTAACGCGACAGGACACACGGTAGAGATTCCTATCAAGGCTAACTTCCGTGAGGGACTGTCTATCCTGGAGTATTTCATTTCATCAAATGGTGCTCGTAAGGGTCTTGCGGATACTGCGCTTCGTACAGCAGACTCCGGATATCTAACGAGAAGACTTGTGGATATTTCGCACAGCGTAATCGTTACAACAGATGACTGTGGATCAGTAGAAGGTGTTGAAATCAAGGCATTCACAGATGGTAAGGAAGTAATCGAGCCGCTAGCACAGAGAATCGCAGGCAGATTCGTAACAGAAGCTGTTGTGCACCCTGAGACTGGCGAAGTTCTCGCGGATGAAGGTGACTTCATCGAAGATGATGTTGCAGAAGCAATCGAGGCTGCTGGTGTTGAGATGGTTAAGATTAGGTCTGTTATGACTTGTCAGGCGGAGCATGGAGTTTGTGCTAAGTGCTATGGTAAAAACCTCGCTACTGGAACGGTAGTTCTTCCAGGTGAGACTGTTGGTATCATAGCTGCTCAGTCTATCGGTGAGCCTGGTACACAGCTGATTATGAGAACGTTCCACACCGGTGGGGTAGCTGGAAGCGATATCACGCAGGGTCTCCCAAGAGTTGAGGAGCTGTTTGAGGCTAGAAAGCCTAAGGGACTTGCTGAAATCTGCGAAGGAGATGGAGAGGTTGTATCCATCGAGCCAACTGATGACAACAGAACTTGCGTTGTCGTTAAGGAGGAAGATGGCAACCGTGATTACATCATTTCTTACGGTTCAAGACTCAATGTAAAGGTTGGCGATACTGTTAAGGCAGGTGGTCAGATTACAAAGGGACCTCTTGATCCACACGATGTAATGAGAATCCTCGGCGTTCAGGGCGTATACGAATACTTGCTACGCGAGGTTCAGAGAGTATACAGACAACAGGGTGTAGACATCAATGACAAGCACGTTGAGGTAATCGCATCTCAGATGCTATCCAAGTACAAGATTGAAAAGGCAGGAGATACAAATCTGCTTCCTGGAAGCATGTACAGTATCAATGAGATCAACAACGCAAATGCTGAAATTGACCCAGAAGAGGGAGAGATGGCTACATACGAGCGTCAGTTACTTGGTATCACCAAGGCAGCTCTTGCTACAAGCTCGTTCCTATCTGCTGCATCGTTCCAGGAGACAACTCGTGTCCTGACAGACGCTGCGGTTAAGGGTAAGACAGACCATCTCGACGGACTCAAGGAGAATGTCATGATTGGTAAGCTAATCCCGGCAGGAACCGGCATGAAGCGTTACGGTTCAATTGACGTCGATTACGGCGAAAATGAGCCTCTGATGAACTCAAGCTATGATGACGAGAATATGGTTCTCAAGATGCCATCAGCTAACGTTCAGCCTCAGACAACACCGCTTTACGACGGTATAGAGGAATAAATCGAGACGGAATTGATCCGCAAATCATACAAATTAATCGTGTATAAAAATGGCCGATGCATTGACAATTCAGTGCATCGGCTGTTATAATGTATAGGTTCAATATACTACGCGGGGACTGTCTACATGGTCACTGCTGGTTTGAATGAGTTAAATTTTATAAGAAAGGAGACAATAATGCCTACTATTAACCAATTAGTTCGTCAGGGCAGAAAGAGTGCAGTTAAGAAGTCAGGTTCCCCGGCTCTTGGAAAGAACATGAACAACCTTAAGAAGACTCTCACTGATGTAAATTCGCCTCAGAAGAGGGGAGTATGCGTTGCAGTTAAGACTGTAACTCCTAAGAAGCCTAACTCGGCGCTAAGAAAAGTTGCCAGAGTTCGCTTGACTAACGGTATCGAAGTAACAGCATATATTCCTGGAATCGGTCACAACCTACAGGAGCACAGTGTTGTACTAATCAGAGGCGGAAGAGTTAAGGATCTCCCTGGTGTGAGATATCACATCGTTAGAGGAACACTTGACGCTGCCGGCGTATCGGGTCGTGGTCAGGGACGTTCCAAGTATGGAGCAAAGAGACCTAAGAAGTAATTGATTTCGGGATATTGTCCTTAATATATGATATTAAGGCGCACACGGCCAGCGACAGAAACAGGCCGAGTACCCCGTGAACTTAAGGAGGGAAGAGAAGTGCCAAGAAAAGGTAACGTACCAAAGAGAGAAGTACTTCCAGATCCAGTATACGGTAGCGTAGTGGTTTCAAAGCTGATCAACAGCATCATGCTAGACGGTAAGAAGGGTGTAGCCCAGTCAATCGTTTATGATGCGTTTGACCAGATTAAGGAATCCACTGGCGAAGAACCGCTGGAAGTATTTGAGAAGGCAATGAGCAACATCATGCCTGTACTAGAAGTTAAAGCAAGAAGAGTCGGTGGTGCAAACTATCAGGTTCCTATCGAAGTTAGACCAGAGAGAAGACAGACTCTCGCTCTACGTTGGCTCACAAAGTTCACAAGACTTAGAGGTGAGAGAACTATGGCTGAGAGACTAGCTCACGAGCTTATGGACGCTTCTAACAACACAGGTGCATCTGTGAAGAGAAAAGAAGACACTCATAAGATGGCTGAGGCTAACAAGGCGTTTGCACACTACAGGTGGTAATCTGAGATGACACACCTGACAGAGATTAGATAAAAGCAGGAAGGAGGATTTATGGCTAGACAATTTACTCTAGAAAATACCAGAAATATTGGAATCATGGCTCATATCGACGCCGGTAAGACAACAACTACCGAGAGAATCCTTTATTACACAGGAAAGACTCATAAGATTGGTGAGACTCATGACGGTGCTGCTACCATGGACTTCATGGCTCAGGAGCAGGAGCGTGGTATTACAATTACCTCTGCTGCTACAACCGCTCAATGGAATGGCACAAGAATTAACATTATCGACACACCTGGACACGTTGACTTTACTGTTGAGGTAGAGAGATCACTACGTGTACTCGACGGTGCGGTAATGGTATTAAGTGCTAAGGAAGGTGTTGAGCCTCAGTCCGAGACAGTATGGAGACAGGCTGAGAAGTATAGCGTTCCAAGAATGATCTTTGTTAACAAGATGGATATTCTAGGAGCTAACTTCTTCCACGTAATCGATACTATTCATGACAGATTAAGAGCTAACGCTGTACCTGTTCAGATTCCAATCGGTTCTGAGAACATGTTCGAGGGAATTATCGACCTTATCGAAATGAAGGCTGAGGTATATGACAAGAACGACGCTACAGGTAAGGAGTTCGCAATCGTAGATATCCCTGAGAACATGAAGGGAGAAGCACAGGCTTGGCATGATAAGATGATCGAGGCTGTTGCTGAGCTCGATGAAGAGCTGACTATGAAGTATCTCGAGGGAGAGGAAATATCAATCGAGGAGCTCAAGGCAGTTATCAGAAGAGAAACTATCGCAGGAAACATTTTCCCTGTATTCTGCGGATCTGCATACAAGAACAAGGGTGTTCAGATGATGCTAGACGGTGTAGTTGACTACATGCCAGCACCTACAGACATTCCTTCAATCGGCGGTGTAAACCCTGATACTGAAGAAGAGGATGTAAGACACTCAAGCGACAAGGAGCCATTCTCGGCACTTGCGTTTAAGATTGTAGCAGACCCATACGTTGGAAAGCTCGCGTTCTTCAGAGTTTACTCTGGAACGCTTGAGACTGGTTCATACGTATATAACGCAACTAAGGGCAAGCGTGAGAGAATCGGAAGAATTCTTCAGATGCACGCTAACCACAGAGAAGAGATTGAGAAGGTTTATTCAGGAGATATCGCTGCAGCTGTAGGTCTAAAGCAGACTACAACTGGAGACACACTCTGCGACGAGAAGAAACCAATCATTCTCGAGTCTATGGAATTCCCGGATCCAGTAATCGAGATTGCTATCGAACCTAAGACCAAGGCCGGTCAGGAGAAGATGGGTATCGCTCTCGCTAAGCTGGCTGAAGAGGATCCAACATTCAGAACATACACTAACCCAGAGACTGGACAGACTATCATCGCTGGAATGGGTGAGCTTCACCTAGAGATCATCGTTGACAGACTTCTCAGAGAGTTCAAGGTAGAGGCTAACGTAGGTAAGCCAATGGTATCCTACAAAGAGACTATCACCGTTGAGGTTGATGAAGATTACAAGCACAAGAAGCAGTCCGGTGGTTCCGGTCAGTACGGACACGTTAAGTTCAGACTATACCCAAGAGAAGCAGGCGCTGGATTCGAGTTCAAG
>NZ_CP016199.1:752156-753519 GCF_002243385.1 Mogibacterium pumilum
ACATCAACAATGGTGCTGCTGTCGTAAGAGGATTTGTCCCACTATCCGAGATGTTCGGATATGCTACAGACCTGCGTTCTAAGACACAGGGTCGTGGTGTATACGTAATGCAGTTCGACCACTTCGACAAGCTACCAGAGAGCTTGAAAGAGAAGGTTGCAAAATAATCTATAATCTCACTGATTTCATTGGAGAGAATATAAATTTTACAGAAAATTATTTCAAATAATTCTAAATAGGAGAAATTATCATGGCAAAGCAGAAGTATGAGAGAACCAAGCCACATATCAACATCGGTACAATCGGCCACGTTGACCACGGCAAGACAACTCTAACAGCAGCAATCACAAAGACTCTTCACGACAGATATGGACTCGGAGCAGACGTAGCATTCGACCAGATCGACAAGGCACCAGAAGAGAAGGCAAGAGGAATCACGATTTCATCAGCACACGTAGAGTATGAGACACCAAACAGACACTACGCACACGTAGACTGCCCAGGACACGCTGACTATGTAAAGAACATGATTACAGGAGCAGCTCAGATGGACGGAGCTATTCTAGTAGTAGCAGCAACAGATGGACCAATGCCTCAGACAAGAGAGCACATCCTACTATCCAGACAGGTAGGCGTACCATACATCATCGTATTCCTCAACAAGTGCGATATGGTAGATGACGAGGAGCTACTAGACCTCGTAGAGATGGAAGTAAGAGAGCTACTAGACGAGTATGAGTTCCCAGGAGATGATACACCAATCATCAGAGGATCCGCACTAAAGGCACTAGAGGATCCAAGCGGAGAGTGGGGAGATAAGATTTGCGAGCTAATGGAAGCAGTAGATACATACATTCCAGAGCCACAGAGAGCAAACGATCAGCCATTCCTAATGCCAATCGAGGACGTATTCTCAATCACAGGACGTGGAACAGTAGCAACAGGAAGAGTTGAGAGAGGAACACTCAAGGTAGGAGATGAAGTAGAGCTCGTAGGACTAAGCGACGAGAAGAGAAAGGTAGTTGTAACTGGAGTAGAGATGTTCAAGAAGACTCTTGATGCAGCAGAAACAGGAGACAACATCGGAGCACTTCTCAGAGGAGTACAGAGAGACGAAATCGAAAGAGGACAGGTACTCTCGAAGCCAGGCTCAATTCACCCACACACAAAGTTCAAGGGACAGGTATACGTACTAAAGAAGGAAGAGGGTGGAAGACACACACCATTCTTCAATGGATACAGACCACAGTTCTACCTAAGAACAACAGACGTAACAGGAGATCTACAGCTACCAGAAGGTACAGAGATGTGCATGCCTGGAGATAACGTAGTAATGGAGATCGAGCTGATTACACCAGTAGCT
>NZ_CP016199.1:753544-765579 GCF_002243385.1 Mogibacterium pumilum
ACAGGTACTCTCGAAGCCAGGCTCAATTCACCCACACACAAAGTTCAAGGGACAGGTATACGTACTAAAGAAGGAAGAGGGTGGAAGACACACACCATTCTTCAATGGATACAGACCACAGTTCTACCTAAGAACAACAGACGTAACAGGAGATCTACAGCTACCAGAAGGTACAGAGATGTGCATGCCTGGAGATAACGTAGTAATGGAGATCGAGCTGATTACACCAGTAGCTATCGAAGAGGGACTACGTTTTGCTATCAGAGAAGGTGGAAGAACAGTAGGATCCGGAGTAGTTACAGAGATTATTGAGTAATCATAGATTACGAGATAATACCACCAGACAACTACTGACAGGGGCGCATGCGCCCCTGTTTTTATGTTCAAATATACACGATATGTGGTATTCTATTATAGGAATCATTAATAGTAATCAAACATGTATAGGAGAGTTTGAATATGCGCAGTAAACCAGAGACAAAATCAACAATTAAGCGAATACTAAAGGTGTTCGTAGCAATCGTGATGATTTTAATGTTATCATTTGCGGGACTTATAGCATTTATATCTGTGAATGAGTATAAGCCTGCTTCAGTTGAGAAATTAAGTATTAACGGAAAAGCCTTTAAAGAAGTAAAGAAGGGCGATACCGTCAAGGTTATGACGTGGAACATCGGATTCGGTGCTCTTGGTGATAATGCGGATTTCTTCATGGACGGTGGAAGTCATGTTTTAACATCGAGTGAAAAGCGTGTAAATAAGAACATTGGAGCTATTTCTGATGAGATTAATAAAGAAGCACCTGATATAACAATGATTCAGGAAGTAGACAAAGATTCAAGGCGTTCATATCATATTGATCAAGTTGCGCAGCTCGGTAAAGCGACAGATAGTAGGGAATATTCTTATGCGAGAAACTATAAGGCTGCATTTGTACCATATCCGATGCCTCCATTAGGCAAGATGGATAGTGGTCTCATGACTTTATCAACTATAAAGGCTAATTCATCAAAGAGGGTGAGTCTGCCAGTTTCGTTTAAATGGCCGGTTCGAACTATTAATCTTAAGCGATGCTTGCTCGTGACACGAACTAAAGTCAGGGGCACTGATAAGGAGCTCGTGTACATCAATCTGCATCTTGAAGCGTACGATAAAGGTGAGGGCAAGAAGGCGCAGACCAAAGCTCTAAATAAAATTCTGACGCAAGAGGCGGCGAAAGGGAATTATGTAATAGCTGGTGGTGACTTCAACCAAGTTTTCAATAATGTTGGAACAGATGATTATCCTGTGTATAAAGGGCTTTGGAAACCGGGGGTTATCGATATAAGCGAGTATGATTCATCTCTGAATTTTGTCATGGACAGCACGAATCCTACGTGCAGGTCTCTCGATAAACCATTCAAAGGTGCGGATAAGTCAAAGTTCCAGTACTATGTGATTGATGGAATTATTTATTCTTCTAATATAGAGATGAGTTATTGCAAGACGGTGGAGCTTGGCTTCAAAAATAGTGATCATAATCCGGTAGTTGCCGAGATAAAGTTAAAATAAAGGAGGCTTTAATGTTACTACTTAATGAAAAAGACATCAGAACTGTATTCGATATGAATGATGCGATAGATTCTAATATCTATGCGTATAAGATTTTCTCGAGCGGAAATGCGGTAGTTCCTCTAAGGCAAGTGCTCGCTGCCGATGAAGGTAGGGGTAACTTTGCATTTATGCCTGCATACAGCTCAAAACTCGGAGCAGCGGGTATTAAAATAGTAAATATTTTTCCAGGAAATAGAGAACGTGGTGAGGCTACGACTATCGGTCAGGTTCTTCTCATGGATGATAAGAACGGTGAAATAATAGCACTGATGGATGGAAGCTTCATAACTAAATTTCGTACAGGGGCGGCATCTGGCGCGGCATTTAGATTATTTGCGAGGAAGGATGCAAAGGTCGGCTGCCTTATAGGAACCGGTGGACAGGCTGACTGTCAACTTGAGGCTATGCTTGCAGCTTGTGATCTAGATGAGGTTAGAATTGTAGCCAGAGACTTTGACAAGACTGAGAAGTTCGTGGCAGAGATGTCAGAGAGATTCAAGGATAACGGAGCTAAGCTAGTTGCATACAACGATGCAAATGAAGCTGTAGATGGTGCAGATGTAATTGTAGTTGTAACTGTTGCTACTAAGCCTGTATTTGATGCCAAGAGAGTAAAGAAGGGTGCGGTTGTAAGTGGCGTTGGTTCATATACAGCCGAGATGAACGAGATAGATCCAGAGCTATTCAAGATGGCTGACAGGATTTACTTTGACTCCAAGGATGCTTGTATAGCTGAGTCAGCTGATATCCAGATTCCACTTAGAGAAGGAATCGTAACAGAAGCAGATCTTACTGGAGATATTGGAGAATTTGCTCTTGGAGAGATCGCTGGCAGAGAGTCAGACGATGAGATTATCATCTTCAAGAATGTGGGTCTTGGAATCCTTGACCTCGTAATTGCGAAGTTGATCTATGATAAGGCAAAAGATAGTAAAGTTGGCGTGCATTGGAACTAGATTATAAGTAAAATAGATAATATTACAATAACTAGATGGTGGTACACAAAAAGTTTGTGAAAACGTACAAATAAGTTGTTGACAATTGAAATCCGGTCAACTATAATTTTGTTGTCAACAAGTGAAAAGGGTTGAAATACAGATTTTTATAGTACCGGAAATAGGGGAATTTCTGATACATCTGAAAACGTTCGTTGTAGCCATTGCGAACAAGAGCCGAAGGCATAGCCTTCGGCTTATTTATTTGTTTACATTTCCTTCATTTCGTTGCCTTACTTTTGGAGCTAATATATAATTAAATGTCGGAGGCATTATGGCAAATTTTATTACAGTAAAAGACTTAGTTTATGAATATGCTAGAGAGCAGGGCACAGATAACCATAGCCTTGCTATTGACCATGTTTCGATTGAGGTCACGCGTGGTGAGTATATTGCGATTGCCGGTGCCAATGGCTCTGGTAAATCAACATTTGCAAGATGTCTCAACGGACTTCTATTACCGACTGAAGGCGAGATACTAGTCGATGGAATGGATACAGAGGACGATGATTTAATTTGGGATATTAGGAAGAAAATCGGCATGGTATTTCAGAATCCTGATAATCAGATTGTATCATCGATGGTCGAGGACGAAGTTGCCTTTGGGCCTGAAAACCTCGGGATAGAGAATCCTGAACTTAGGAGTAGAGTGGACAATGCGCTTAAATCAGTTGGGATGTATGAAAATCGCCATCGTGAAGCGCACAAACTATCGGGTGGCCAGAAGCAGAGAATTGCAATCGCGGGTGCTGTTGCTATGAGACCTGATTGCATTGTTTTCGATGAACCGACTGCAATGCTTGATCCCAAGGGGCGCAGTCAAGTTATGAAGGTGATTAGAGACCTTAATAGTCAAGGCATCACCATTGTACTGATAACGCACTTTATGGAAGAGGTAGCAGAAGCGGACCGAGTGCTAGTCATGAAGTCGGGAAAGTTACTTGCGGATAGAACTCCGGAGGCGCTATTTGCAGATACTTCACTGATCAAGTCCGCAGGACTTGAGATTCCATCTGCAGTTTTACTGAGAAATGAACTCATCGAGAACGGAATAGATGTATCTCGAGAGATTATTAATAAGGATGATTTGGTGGACGCATTATGTCGATAACTGCAAGACATCTAACACATATATATTCAAAGGGACTACCGGGGGAGACTGTTGCGCTTGACGATGTTTCGTTCGAGATTGAGGATGGCGAATGCGTTGGTGTTATAGGACACACTGGCTCTGGAAAGTCTACGTTGCTTCAGCATATGAACGGGCTGCTGAAGCCTCATTCTGGTGAAATAATTGTCTCTGATATGAATATCGGCGACGGTTCAGTCAAGAAGGTTGATATAAGTAAAAGTGTAGGGCTTGTGTTCCAGTACCCTGAGTACCAGCTCTTCGAAGAGACTGTGGCAAAGGACGTGGCTTTTGGTCCGCGAAACCTTGGCGTGCCTGAAGATGAGATTCCTGACATTGTCAGGGAGTCTATCGAGCTGCTTGGACTCGACTACAATGCTGTGGCTGAGAAATCACCATTTGAGCTATCTGGTGGGCAGAAGCGAAGAGTTGCCATCGCTGGTGTACTCGCTATGAAGCCAAAGGTGCTCATACTCGATGAGCCGACTGCAGGACTTGATCCGGCATCTAAGCGGGATATGCTGGAAGTGATTAAGAAATTGAGACAGGATAGGAATCTAATAGTTGTATTTGTATCTCACAACATGAAGGATATAGCTGAACTTTCTGACCGTATCATTGTCATGAACGGCGGGAAACTGGTGATAAGTGGAACTCCGAAGGAGGTATTTGCAAGGGCTGGAGAGCTTAAGACTATGGGGCTTAGCGTACCGCCTGTAACAGAGATTCTCTACGAAGTGTCGGAGAAACTGGGGCTTGAGTTCGAGCCTATTTTTGAAGAGAGAGAAGCTGCGAAGTACATCTCGGAGCAGTTAAAGGAGAGGCAAAGATAGTATGATTAAAGACATAACACTTGGTCAGTATTATCCGGTGGAATCTCCGATTCATAGGCTGGAGGCGCGCACTAAGGTGCTCGGGGTGTTTGCGTATCTCGTTGGGCTTTTTCTGGTAAATAAGCTTTGGGGATTTGCAATTGCGGCGGTTGCCGTTGGAATAGTAATTAAACTGTCGCGAGTTCCGTTCTCGTACATGGTACGAGGGCTTAAGGCGATAGTGCTGATTATTGCGTTTACGATGGTGCTCAACATATTTATGATGGATGGAACTATTCTGTGGCAGTGGAAATTTCTCAAGGTTACGTATGAAGGTCTATATCGAGCTGCATTCATGGGCATAAGGCTAGTGCTGTTGATTATAGGCACTTCGCTGCTTACATTCTGCACGAAGCCGACTGAACTTACCGATGGGCTCGAGAAGCTGTTCAGTCCTTTTTCTAGACTTGGTCTGCCTTCACACGAGATCGCGCTGATGATGACCATTGCGCTCAGATTTATACCTGTGCTGATGGATGAAGCGGATAAAATAATGAAAGCACAACAGTCGCGAGGTGCTGATTTCGAATCGGGAAATATATTTCATAGGGCAAAGAGCCTGATTCCGATAATCGTTCCGCTATTCGTTAGTTCATTTAGAATTGCTGGAGACCTTGCTCTTGCTATGGAGGCGCGTTGCTATCGCGGTGGAGAAGGCAGAACGAAGCTGAACGAAACTAGATTCGAGAAGCGCGACGTAGTGGCAGCATTGCTACTAATAATATTCCTCGGAACGCTTGTTGCGAGCAGATTTATAATATTCCAATCTATATAAAATAGGAGATTGTATGAGACAGAGAAAAGTAAAAAATCTGGAAGAAAAGTACGCCAGATTTGAAGATATATTGGTGTACAACCCAGAGGATATACGCGGGAAATGGGCAGAGCGTGCAGGCTATAGTAAAGGAATTTACATGGAAGTGGGCTGTGGCAAAGGCAGATTTATCTCCCAGCTAGCTTCCTGTGAACCAGATAATTTCTTCATCGCTGTTGAAGGCCATAAGAGCGTGCTACTCCGCGCTATGGAAAAAGTGCATGAGCTAGGACTGACTAACGTCGTGTTCATTCCAGAGTTTATTGAGAATCTTCACGAGTGGTTTATCGATAGTGAACTAGACGGAATATATCTTAATTTCAGTGATCCGCTACCAAAGAACTACTCTGCCAAGAAGAGGCTCACTTACCGTGGCAAGCTCAAGCAGTATTTCGACGTGCTCAAGGAAGACGGAGTTGTAAGGTTTAAGACCGACAACACAGATCTGTTCAACTACTCTGTCAATGAAGTCATTGCGTCGGATCTTAAAATTCGCGAGTTTACCAGGGATTTACACGCTTCTCCGTACAATGAAAATAATATTAGGACTGAGTACGAGGAGAAGTTTAGCGATAAGGGATTCAATATCAAGATGATGGAGATTGGCCGTATACGAAAGAAAGGTGAGAAGATGGGTTTAGCAGCACTTAACAGCAGAGAAATTCCTGCACAAGACAAGGTATTTGGAATTAGCGGTAGAGCCAAGGCAGCGACTAAGGCGAAGGGTCATGATAATGTTGCAAATGCGACTATCGGTGCGCTCCTCGATGACGATGGCAATTTGATTGTTCTATCTTCTGTAGATAAGGCTGTGAAGAGCCTTGAGCCTGTTCAGTATGCGGAGTACGCTCCGATTGCGGGTATTCCAGGGTTTAAGGAAGCGGTTACAAGGGCAGCGCTTGGAGATTTCGAGACCTCTAGACACATCGGGATGGTTGCTACTCCCGGTGGCACAGGTTCACTTAGAAATACCATTGCAAATTACTCGTGTCCGGGAGATAAGATCCTGACTCACGACTGGTGCTGGCCTAATTACAAACACATCGCAGCTGAACAGGGCCGCGGCTTCGAGACTTTTGAGATGTTCGATGAGGATGGCAACTTCAATCTTGCCGATCTTGAGTACAAGGTAAGCAAACTACTTCGCATCCAAGATAGACTCGTGCTGATTCTCAACACTCCTGCAAATAACCCTACGGGATATTCTCTCTCCCTTGATGAGTGGAAAAAGGTGGTTGATATCCTCAACAGAGTACCCGATGATAAGGTCGTTGCGCTACTAGTGGATATTGCATATATCGATTTTGCTGGTGATGAGAAGCAGGTAAGAGAATTCCTTCCAGAACTCGAGAAGCTAAGGAGCAATGTGCTGCCGCTGCTAGCTTACAGTGCGTCGAAGACATTTACATTTTACGGATTCAGATGTGCGGCTTTACTCTGCCTAGCAGATAGTGAAGAGGTTGCAGAAGAGTTCGTAAAGGTATGCTCGTACTCCAGCAGATCTAGCTGGTCTAACTCGCCTCGTGGACCACAGGAAGTAATCGCAAAGATTTACAGTGATAAAGAACTTCTGACAAAGGTAGATGAAGAGCGTAAGGAGTTCCGTGATATGCTGCTGGCGCGCGGAAGAGCTTTTGAAGAGGAAGCTAAAGAGGTTGGACTCAAAATCGTACCATTTAGAGCGGGATTCTTTGTATCTATTCCATGCGAAAATCCAGATGCTGTTAGCGCTAAGCTCGAAGAGAGTGATGTGTACTGCGTACCGATGGATAAGGGCGTGAGAGTATCAATTGCTTCGATTTCTGAAGCTAAGTGCAGGAAGCTGCCAGCGATTATCAAGAAGGCTTTGGAGAGTCTATAGGATATATTGTCACGAGGTAAAATACAGATATCGGCAAAATTTGTATTGAAACGCATACAAGGCTGATATATAATTATCTGGCGAAACAAATGAATATAACGAGCAAGGGGAGCGGTATCGCTGAGAGGTAGTGTTGAAATACATTACGACTCTGAACCTGATTTGGATAATGCCAACGGAGGGAGAGTGCTGATTTACATGTGTAATACCCAAGCTCGGGTGTTACACATTTTTTATTGCGCAGAGGAATCTCGCGCTGCATGAGGAGCTAAGAATTATGGAAGAAAGAAAGGCAAAATCTATCATTCATATGCATTTGTCCGAATCTCTGAAGCTATACGGCATACTTGGTAGTGAAAGCCTGCGGGGAAATAGCCATGCTGAAGCAGTTACAGAGGCAATTAAGGGCGGTATAACTTGTGTTCAAATTAGAGAAAAGCATTTAAGCAAGCAGCAGCTACTTGGTGTTATTTCGGAGATTAAGCCTATCTGTGATGAGGCAGCAGTTCCACTGATAATCAACGATGATGTAGAAATCTGTAAAGTGTCGGATGCAAATGGTGTTCATCTAGGACTAAGCGACGGATCAATAGTTGAGGCAAGGAAACTTCTTGGTGATGATAAGATTATCGGTGCAACTGCACACAATCTCGAGGAAGCCATCGCTGCAGAAGCCGAAGGTGCTGATTACGTAGGTGTAGGAGCTGCTTTTGGTTCTAATTCAAAGGGTAATGCCGTAAAACTACCAAGTCTTGAAGTATATAATCAGATAACTGATTCTGTAAAAATCCCTACCATCGCAATCGGCGGCATCAATACCGATAATATTGGTGCACTAGCAGGTCGTCATCTTGCAGGAGTGGCGGTTATCTCGGCACTATTCGGGGCACAAGATATCAAGAAAAGTGCCGAGGTATTAAGAAACATGGTAAATAAGTTACAGCATGAAGAGACGAGGACAGAGATATGAAAATTCCGACCGTTCTATCAATTGCAGGTAGCGATCCAAGCGGCGGAGCTGGAATTCAGGGAGATATCAAGACTATATTTGCAGAGGGATGCTACGGGATGGGGGCAGTCACAGGACTTACGGTACAGAACACTTTGGGTGTATATGATGTTATGCCAGTTCCGACTGATTTCTTATATAGACAGATTGATGAGACTCTAAGCGACATAAGACCAGATGCTATAAAGATTGGCATGATTGTTTCGACTGAACAGATTGACGTAATAGTGGGGCTAATTAAGCGGTACGGCCTTGAAAATGTAATAGTTGATCCCGTAATCGCTCCGACAAGCGGAGTAGAATTTGCGAATGATGAAGTGATGAAATGTATGATAGAGAAGCTCTTTCCTCTATCGACACTAGTGACACCTAATCTGCCAGAAGCTAAGAGAATATGCGAGATCATAGAAAATTTTAACTTGCAGGTGGAAGGAAAGTGGCAGATGCAATCTCAAACTCAATCTCAAGTTCAAACTCAATCTCAATCTCAAACACAGATTAAGAGAAAAGCAGCAAATCTATCAATGCCTGAGCTAGCATGCTTCATTGGTCAGAATTGTGGCTGTAGTGTGCTCATCAAAGGTGGTCACGCTGAAGGAGACGATGCTACGGATTATCTTTGGACTGCTAGTGATGATGATAGAATAGGCTGCATTACTGAATTTAAAGATGAGAGGGTAGAGACTACAAGTTCACATGGGACGGGATGTGCTCTATCCAGCTCAATAGCAGCTAATATGGCGAAAGGGCACATGCTCGAAGCTGCTATATATAGAGGCAAGGAATACGTGACAACAGCTCTTAAGAGCGATATGCGCATAGGAACGGGTAATGGCTCAGTAAATCACGGAGCACTAGCGAGACAATGAAAGAAATTTAAAGGGAAATGGGAAAGAGCAATTTACAATTGTTATTAATGGCCTAAAAAAGGCGGAAAAGAGGAAGAAATGGCAAGAACTTATTCGACACAAATAGAAGCAGCAAGAATGGAAATAGTTACACCGGAGCTCGAAATTGTTGCGGCAAAAGAAAATCGCTCGGTAGATGAGCTGCTACCACTGCTTGCAGAGGGCAGGATGGTTATACCGGCAAATATCCATCACACATCAATCGATCCAAACGGTGTTGGAGGAATGCTCAAGACAAAGGTGAACGTAAACCTCGGTGTAAGCAGGGACTGCAAGGACTACGATATCGAGATGAAGAAGGTTATGAGCGCAGTTGAGCTGGGTGCGGAATCCATCATGGACCTATCTAGTCATGGTGACACGCAGCCGTTTAGAAGAAAGCTCTGTACCGAGTGCCCTGCGATGATCGGAACAGTTCCGGTATACGATTCAGTAATCCACTATCAGAGAGATTTAAATACCCTCACTGCACAGGATTTCCTGAATGTCATTAGGATGCATGCTGAAGACGGAGTGGATTTCGTAACGCTGCATTGCGGAATAACACGCAAGACGATTGAGCAGATTAAGAACGGTACTCGCGAGATGAATATCGTCAGCAGAGGCGGAAGTCTTGTGTTTGCATGGATGACAATGACGGGTGAAGAAAATCCATTCTATGAGTATTTCGATGAAATCGTAGAAATCTGCCGTGAACACGATGTAACGATAAGCCTTGGTGATGCATGTAGACCGGGATGCCTAGCGGATGCAACGGATAACTGTCAGATTGAGGAATTGATTAGACTTGGTGAACTGACAGATAGAGCGTGGGCTAGGGACGTACAGATTATGATTGAGGGGCCAGGACACGTGCCAATGGATCAGATTGAGGCGAACATGAAGATTCAGGAAACCTTGTGTAAAGGCGCACCATTTTATGTGCTCGGACCTCTCGTTACAGATATTGCACCAGGATATGACCACATCACAGCTGCTATAGGTGGTGCTATTGCAGCCTGGTCGGGCGCTGCATTCCTATGCTACGTTACACCGGCAGAACACCTTGCACTGCCAAATGTAGATGACGTTCATGACGGTATTATCGCTAGTAAAATAGCTGCTCATGCCGCGGATATTGCCAAGGGTATTCCGGGAGCTCGTGACCAAGATGATAGAATGGCTAAGGCTAGAAGAGCTCTTGATTGGGATGCTCAGTGGCTAGAGGCACTAGATCCTGAAACTGCAAAAGTGATTAGAGAATCGAGAATGCCAGAGGAGGACCACTCCGATACATGCAGCATGTGTGGTAAGTTCTGTGCAGTTAGAAGCATGAATAAAGCGCTTTCGGGAGAAGTTATAGATATCCTGTAGGTTAGCAGATACGACTATACTTGCATCTTAAAATGTCATAAATATTAAAAGAAGTGAGCTCTTTGCTCACTTCTTTTATCTGGTGGCTACTTTTCTCAGTCTTCCAAAGTCAGGGCGTTCTAAGCTAATAGGCAGTAACTTAATTCTTAAATCACCCGACTTAATATCGTCACCGATAAACACGCATCCTTGCTTTGCGTTCGGGTCCGCCTGAGAAATAGCATAGTTACCATCGGAGATATCGAGCCTAACCAAGGTATCAGAAATTCCCATGGTGCCTTTGACACGTATGATATTTCCGTATCATATGTAAGTTCTATCATTAAATTCAATAATCAGCAATCAATAGGGGGCATTGATATTGTTATTAATGATTGAATGCTCATATGTATAAGTGATGTAAAATGAACTATGCGTATCGGTAGCGTGATATATAATTGCATGATCGAAAAAAGGGGTTGACATTCGTAGTTGCTGAGTTTATCTTACTGGTAAGAGAGGACTAACTCTCGTAAAAATATTTTCTGCATTTGCAGGGCAGATGGTACTATCGGAAGCCTGCCTATTGATAAATGCGGAGGTTAGATGAAATTAACGTCAAGGAGGATATCGGTATGTCATTAATTAATAAAGAAGTAGCAGATTTTTCTGCACAAGCTTATGTAAATGATGAGTTTAAGACTGTTACAAAAGCAGATATTTTAGGTAAGTGGAGCGTATTCTTTTTCTACCCAGCAGACTTTACTTTCGTGTGCCCTACTGAGCTCGAGGACTTGCAGCTTAAGTATTCAGATTTTCAGAAGGCTGGCTGTGAAGTATACTCGGTATCTTGCGATACACATTTTGTACACAAGGCTTGGCACGATAGTTCAGAGAGCATTGGTAAGATTACATATCCGATGCTAGCCGACCCTACACAGGCACTGGCAAAGGACTTTGAAGTTCTTATCGAAGATCAGGGTGTCGCAGAGAGAGGAAGCTTCATCGTAAGTCCTGAAGGTAAGATTGTAGTATACGAAGTCAATGCAGGAAATGTTGGCAGAAATGCTGAAGAACTGTTCAGGAGACTTCAGGCTAGTCAGTTCGTAGCTGAACATGGTGATCAGGTTTGCCCGGCAAGATGGGCTCCGGGCGCAGTAACATTAAAGCCAGGAATTGACCTGGTAGGGGCGATATAGACATCTAGAATTAGATAGGCTTTATAGATGCATACTTGTCATATGGGCATGAGTCTATATCAATAAATATTAATCATTAAAAAGACGGGGTGCGATTCGCCCCCCGTCTTTAGTTGGTTCTGCTTTAGCAGTGGATTCGCCGAGCGATAGCGAAGTGAATCAATAAACCACCGGCTATGCCGGTGTGATTAGGATAGCTTTAGCTTCAAGAAAAAAAACCTCCAGTGTTATCATGGTGTTGGTTCGCCAACCACATCAAATAACAAAGGAGGTTGCCATCGTGGATGACAAAAATACTCTAGCACACACAAGCTGGAGATGTA
>NZ_CP016199.1:765717-766281 GCF_002243385.1 Mogibacterium pumilum
TGTAAATATCATATAGTATTTGCACCGAAGTATAGAAGAAAAGAAATATATGGGAAGTACCGAGTGGAAATAGGAAAGATGATAAGAATCCTATGCCAAAGAAAAGGTATCAACATTGTTGAGGCTGAGCTATGCCCTGACCATATACATATGCTTGTAGAAATACCGCCAAAGTATTCTGTGTCGCAAATAGTCGGATATTTGAAGGGAAAAAGTTCACTTATGATATTCGATAAATTTGCAAAATTAAAATACAGGTACGGAAATAGACACTTTTGGTGCCGAGGGTACTATGTTGATACAGTAGGTAAAAACGAAAAGAAAATAGCTGAATACATACGTACACAACTTCAAGGTGACATAGTAGATGATCAAATGACGTTGAAGGAGTATATTGATCCATTCACAGGAGAGAAGATGAAATAGTCCTTTAGGACTTGTAGGAAAGTACGTGCGGTTGGCGAATCTTTTCAACGCATCTTAAGATGCAGCAGGTAAAAGGCCCTTATAGGGCCAAAGCAAACCACCGGCTCAGCCGGTGGTCATGATTCGTAGTGTGCCGGG
>NZ_CP016199.1:766306-788710 GCF_002243385.1 Mogibacterium pumilum
AGGGTACTATGTTGATACAGTAGGTAAAAACGAAAAGAAAATAGCTGAATACATACGTACACAACTTCAAGGTGACATAGTAGATGATCAAATGACGTTGAAGGAGTATATTGATCCATTCACAGGAGAGAAGATGAAATAGTCCTTTAGGACTTGTAGGAAAGTACGTGCGGTTGGCGAATCTTTTCAACGCATCTTAAGATGCAGCAGGTAAAAGGCCCTTATAGGGCCAAAACAAACCACCGGCTCAGCCGGTGGTCATGATTGTTTGGTGTTATATCTCCCGAGCGAGGGCTTATACAATACCCTGCATCATCATTGCTTCTGCAACTCTCTCGAATCCAGCGATGTTAGCACCAGCTACGAGGTTCTCACCGAGGTTGTACTTAGCACAAGCTTCCTCTGTGATCTTGAAGATGTGAACCATGATGTGCTCTAGCTCAGCGTATACTCTCTCCTTGTTCCAGATGAGGTGCTCAGCGTTCTGTGCCATCTCGAGGCAAGAGCAAGCAACTCCACCAGCGTTAGCAGCCTTGGAAGGAGCAACTACGCAGCCATTGTCCATGAGGTACTGAACAGCCTCGTTAGTTGTAGGCATGTTAGCTCCCTCGATGAGGTATCTAGCTCCGTTAGCAACCATTTCCTTAGCCCAATCCATGGTGATGTCGTTCTGCATAGCGCAAGGTAGGTATAAATCAGCCTTAACTTCCCAAGGTCTCTTTCCTGGGATGAACTTAGCGTTAGGGAACTTCTCTACGTAAGGTGCGCAAACGTTCTTGCCGGAGTTACGTAGTTCAAGAAGCGTGTTGATCTTCTCTGGTGTTGTGATTCCTTCCTCGTCGAGGATGTATCCGTCTGGTCCAGAAATTGTGATTGGCTTAGCGCCTAGCTCAACTAGCTTAGTGATTGTTCCCCAAGATACGTTACCGAATCCGGAAACAACTGCAGTCTTTCCTTCTAGGGAATCACCGAAGTGCTTGAGGACCTCTCTAGCGAAGAATACGATACCAAAACCGGTAGCTTCAGTTCTTCCGTTTAGTCCGCCGTTTGTAGTTCCCTTACCAGTCCATGTTCCGTCGTATTCGTTAGTGATTCTCTTGTACTGACCCATCATGTAACCGATTTCTCTTCCGCCTACACCCATGTCTCCTGCAGGAACGTCAGTGTTAGGTCCGATGTGTCTGTAGAGCTCTGTGATGAAGCTCTGGCAGAATCTCATAACTTCTGCATCCGACTTTCCAGCTGGATCGAAGTCAGAACCACCCTTACCGCCTCCGATTGGAAGACCTGTTAGGGAATTCTTGAAGATCTGCTCGAAACCGAGGAACTTAAGGATTCCTGGGTAAACGTTAGCCTGGAATCTTAGACCGCCCTTGTATGGTCCGAGAGCGCTGTTGAACTGCACTCTGTATCCTCTGTTAACCTGAACCTCGCCGTTATCATCAACCCAAGGAACTCTGAACGAAATCATTCTTTCAGGCTCGATAAGTCTCTTTACAAGACCTGCCTTCTCGTACTCAGGGTGAGCTTCGAGAACTGGCTCGATTGATAGTAGAACTTCTTCTACGGTCTGAAGAAACTCAGGCTCGTTTGGATAGTTCTGCTTAGCGATGTCGATGTACTTTTGTGAAATATTAGCCATTTTAAACTCCTTACAAAAAATACAATATAAAAATGTATAAATTCGGGTGCGACTGCACCGCTTATTTGAATTTTAGCACTCTGATAATACGCTGTCAACGTGTATACAAAATGCATAAAGTGGTTACTCAGCATAGAAGATGCGGCAGATATTAAATATATTGACAGTTTTTTAATGTTAGATAAATATAGGGCTCTATGATAAAATTAAATGCTAACATTTTATAGAAGAAAGTTGAGAGAAATGGATCTGAGCAGACTTAACAAAGAGCAGCAAGAAGCGGTGAAACACACGGAAGGCCCACTGCTGATATTGGCAGGTGCTGGCAGTGGCAAGACTACTATGATGACACACCGTATAGCGTATATGCTGGAGCAGGGAGTGAGCCCGTACAGCATCTTAGCTGTTACATTTACTAATAAAGCTGCCGGTGAGATGAAAGATAGAATCGAGGCATTGACCGGAGGAACGCGAGGTATGTGGGTTATGACTTTTCATGCCATGTGTGTTCGCATACTCAGAAATCACGGTGATGTACTAGGATTTAACAATGGATTTTCAATATACGACGAGTCGGACAAGAAGGCACTTCTCAAGAGAATTGTCAAAGAACTCGAAATTGATGAAAAGATATATCCTGTGTCATACCTTGCGAGTGTAATCAGTTCGTGCAAGGAAGCTGAGGAAGATCCCGAGGATTATATTGAAAATAACTCGATTAACTTCAAGGCGGAGACTGTTGCGAAAGTGTATGCGAGATATATGGAAGATTTGCAGCAGAACAACGCTATGGATTTTGATGATTTGCTCTGGAATGCTATGAAGGTGTTTGAAGCGAGTGAAGAGGTACTATCGTATTATCAGAGGAGATTCCAGTACATAATGGTAGATGAGTATCAGGATACGAACTACTTGCAGTACAAGTTGGTACATGCATTAGCTGGTAAAAATCATAACTTGTGTGTGGTAGGTGATGATGACCAGTGCATATATCAGTGGCGAGGTGCTGACATCAGGAATATACTCGATTTTGAGAATGATTTTCCTGAGACCAAGGTCATCAAGATGGAGCAGAATTACAGATCCGATGCTAATATCTTAGATCTAGCGAACTCTGTAATTGCCAACAACAGGAACCGCAAGCCAAAGGCGCTGTGGACTGACCGGAAGAAAGGCAGCAAGATAACTTACCGCAGACTCGAGGATGAGCAGCGTGAAGCGTGGTATGTGGGCGGAGAAATTCAGCGTTTACATGATAACGAGGGGATTCCGTATAGTGATATGGCTATCCTTTATCGTAAGAATGCACAGTCGAGACCTTTCGAAGAAAAATTTTCATTTAGGGGCATGCCGTATAGGGTTCTCGGAGGAACGAGGTTCTATGATCGCAAGGAAATCAAGGATGTGATGGCCTACATGCATCTAGTGGAGAATCCGCGCGATGATGTCGCTATGACGAGAATTATCAATGAACCGAAGAGAGGCCTCGGGCCAAAGAGTCTCGGCGGAATAGTTTCTTATGCTAAAGCATATAAGATAAGTATATTTGAGGCGCTCAAGGAGCCTGAAGTTATCAGCTCGCTATCTAAGAAGTCAAGAGCTGCAGTTGCTAACCTAGTTTCTATGCTCGATGAACTAGGTGCTGAGCAGGAGAACATGGAGCTTTCGGATATATACGATAATCTTATCAGGCGTTCAGAATACCTGGCGGCGCTTGAAGAGGAAAACACTGTTGAGGCGGACGCTAGAATCGAGAACATCCTCGAGCTACGCTCGGTAATCATAGAATTTGAGGATAAAGCGGCAAGTGCGACTCTGACAGATGAAGAAGATGAATTTAAAGAGGAACGAGAGAGACTCAGAGCCGAGGGGTTTGATGTACAAGAACCTACATTGCTTCAGTCTTTCCTCGAGAGGATAGCTCTACTGTCAGACATAGATAACAGAGACGAAAGTGAAGATGCGGTTGTGATGATGACACTGCATAGTTCAAAGGGACTGGAGTTTCCGGTTGTGTTTATGCCAGGTATGGAGAATGGATTATTTCCTGGTTCGGCATCGATGGATGACCCCAGCAAGATGGAGGAGGAGCGTAGGCTCTGCTATGTAGGTATTACCAGAGCGATGCGAAAGCTGTATCTTACAGGTGCACAGACCAGGATGCTCTACGGCAGGACGGACTTCACGATTGAATCGGAGTTCATGCGTGAGATGAATACGGATTTACTCGATGGTGACAAGACTGTGGCCGAGAGAGCTGCTATGGCAGGTGGACTACATGGAGATGGTGGAATACTCGGAGCTAGAGAATTCAAGGGTAGATACGAAGGTAATGCGGATGGCTACGATGCCAGCTTCTCTAAGCCTTTCGATGCACTGAAATACGCCAAGAAGCAGGCATCAAAAGGCATCAGCAACGAAGGGTTTGAAGCAGGAGACAGAATTCGCCATCCTAAGTTCGGCGAAGGGCTGCTTATAGATCAAGACGCCAAGACGCTGACCATAGCCTTCGATTCCGTCGGTATCAAGAAGCTTGGCAAGGGATTCGTCAAACTGACTAAGGTCGAGTAGTGACGATAGAGATAAGGGACTTTTACAGGAACGTTCTTACTATTATTAAGAAAATTTACGAAGAGAGTTTATATAGGGGATATTATGAATCTTGACGATAAGAAGAAACGAATAGACGAGCTCATCGAAGTGCTCAACGAAGCATCTGCCGCATACTACGACGAGGCAAGCGAGATTATGAGCAATTACGAATACGATGCGCTATATGATGAATTGGAGGCGCTAGAGAAGGAGACGGGGTACGCTCCTGATAATAGCCCGACCAAGAACGTAGGTTACACGGTGCAGTCGGAGCTTCCTAAGGAAAGGCACAAAAGCCGTATGCTCAGTCTGGATAAGACGAAAAGCCGCGAGGAGCTGGCTGCTTGGCTAGGAAACCATGAGGGGCTACTATCATGGAAGCTAGACGGATTGACGGTTGTGCTGACATATGAAGGGGGAAGCCTCGTAAAGGCTGTAACACGTGGAAATGGAGACATCGGGGAGGTTATTACGCCTAATGCACTCGTGTTTGCTAACGTGCCTAGACACATCCCTTACACAGGACACGTTGTAATTCGCGGAGAGGCCGTGATTACGTACGAGGAATTTGAGAGAATCAATGCCGCGATTGACGACGCTGATGCCAAGTACAAAAATCCGCGGAACCTCTGTAGTGGTAGCGTACGTCAGCTTAACAACAAGATTACAGCTGAGAGAAATGTGCGCTTCTATGCATTTACTCTAAGTGAGTCGGACGCTGTAGAGGATGGCGGTTTTCGTTCCAACCAGATGAAGTGGATGGCGGAGCAAGGCTTTGAAGTTGTCGAATACGTGAAGGTGGATAACGAAAGCATATTTGCGGCGATAGATAAGTATGCGGAAAGAGTGCATACGTTTGAGATTCCTTCTGATGGACTAGTTCTGACCTTAGAAGATCTCGAATATGCAGCAACGCTCGGAATGACTGCTAAGTTCCCTCGCGATTCCTTGGCTTTTAAATGGGCAGATCAGCAGGCTGAGACTGTGCTTAGAGAGATGGAGTGGAGCCCGTCAAGAACTGGGCTTCTCAATCCGATAGCGATATTTGACCCGGTCGAACTTGAGGGTACGACAGTCAAGAGAGCCTCTGTTCATAACCTCAATATAATGGAAACTCTGAAACTCGGTATCGGAGATACAATCACTGTGTACAAGGCCAATATGATAATTCCGCAGATTAGCGACAATCTGACTCGCAGCGGAAACATCGAACTTCCAAGCCACTGCCCAGTCTGCGATGGCGAAACCGAGGTCAAGATGATGACAGGTACAAAGGTGCTTACTTGCGCTAATCCAAGTTGTCTTGCCAAGCAGGTAAAACGGTTTTCACTGTTCGTATCCAGAGATGCACTCAATATAGAGGGACTGTCTGAACAGACTCTTCTGAAGTTCATAGGGCTCGGATACATCAAGTCTTTCGGCGACATATTCCGTCTGGAGGCGCATAGAGAAGCCATAGTGGAACTAGAAGGATTTGGCGAAAAGTCTTACGAGAAGCTCGCAACATCAATCGAAAAGGCGCGCCACACAGTGCCGGCGAGAATACTTACAGCTATCGGAATTCCAGGAGTGGGGGTAACTACTGCTGCCCAGATTGCTAAATCATGCGAGAATAAGTGGGATAAGATATCATCGCTAACTTACGACGAGCTGATAACGATCGACGGTATCGGCGAGGTTATGGCTAGAGACTACGAAGAATTCTTTGCGGATGAGCACAATCATGCTCTGGTTATGGACCTCGTGAGTGAAATCGATATAGATGAGAGCTACGAAGCAGTTGGAACAGCGCTATCTGGTGCGGTCTTTGTGATTACAGGTAGCCTAGATCACTACAAGAGCCGAACCGAGCTCAAGAAGGAAATCGAAGCTCAAGGTGGAAAAGTAGCTGGAAGCGTGAGCAAAAATACCAGCTACCTAGTGACAAACAATCCTGAATCAGGCTCGTCAAAGAACAAGGCAGCTGCAGAACTCGGTGTAAAAATTATAACAGAAGACGAAATTCGCACGATGCTCGGATATTAGGGGGTTATCGTAAACGCCGTTTAGATATATAATAAATAGTTACAATACTAAATTTTAGAAAGCGGAGGAGGCCAATGGAAAGTACAAATCTAATTGACCAGGAACAAGCTTTCGAAGAAAGCAGAGAAAAAATCTTTGAACTCCTCGAGGAAAAGAAATATTTCCGCTGCAGAGATGAACTCCTGAAGTTCAACGCAGTTGATATCATGGAGCTCCTTGAAGAGGTTATGAGAAAGTATGACATGCAGAGTGCTGTCATACTGTTTCGCACGCTTCCAAAAGATATATCTGTTGAAGTATTTGCACACTTCGACGTTGATGATCAGGTTGAAATTATCAATATCATCACTGATCCCGAGATTAAATACATAATCGAAGAGCTGGACTTCGACGACATGATTGACGTGCTCGAAGAGCTCCCAGCTAATATTGTAGACAAGATTTTAGACAAGACACCTAAGAATGAACGTAGGCAGATAAACACCTTTCTTATGTATAAGGAGTATAGTGCCGGTTCGCTGATGACTCCGGATTACATAAATCTGCGCAAGAATATGACGAGACGTGAAGCTCTCGATCATATCCGTGATGTGGGAATGAATTCAGAGACGATTTACTCCTGCTACGTTCTAGACGGTGGCCGTAAGCTGGTCGGAGTGGTTTCCCTCAGGAGTTTGGTGCTAGCAGATGAGAACACTAAAGTTTCCGACATTATGAAAGAGGACATCATCTTCGCACACGTTGATGATGACCAAGAAGAGACATCTGAACTGTTCAAGAAGTACGGCTTCATCGCGATTCCAGTAGTTGATAACGAAGACCGGCTAGTCGGAATCATCACGTTCGACGATATCCTCGATGTAATCGAAGAAGAGAACACAGAGGACATGGAGCGTATGGGAGGTGTCATCGATAATACTGACAAAGACTATCTCGATACATCCGTTCTAATGCACGTCAAAGCGAGACTACCGTGGCTACTCGTACTCATGGTGTCGTATGTATTTACAGGCGGCATGATTGCAAGCTTTGAGAAATCCCTTTCCGCAGTAATTGCGCTCGTATCATACATGCCGATGCTGATGGGTACCGGCGGTAATTCAGGAACACAGTCATCTACTGTAATCATTACCAGTATGGCGATGGGCGATCTCGAACTCCCAGACATAGCGAGGGTTCTATGGAAAGAATTCCGTATCGGAATTATCGTCGGTATATGTGTAAGCGTGCTAAATTACATGCGAATAGTGGCGTTTGACCACAACGGATCTATGGTAGCCTTAACGGTATGCTTCTCGATGGTATTAATTGTAGTTATTGCAAAATGCATCGGTGCGATACTTCCGATGATCGCCAAGAAGATTGGAATCGACCCTGCACTTATCGCTGGACCGATGATGGCATCGCTCACCGACATGGTAGCGCTCGGAACTTACTTCTCGATGGCGAGAATAGTGCTAAAGATTTAGCATTGCTAGATCATGCATAATAGACGGAAATAGTAATAATACTAAGGACAGTTTTAACTACAGCAATAATAGCAATAACATAGAAATAAAGTTTTAAGATATTTCTATTCCAATATCAACATAATTGGCAAATTTTGTTTTCATAATTTCATTGTAGGAGGATATGGTGAATACTATCAACTATGCTGAGCTCGCTGAAAAGGCGCGCAGAATCAGAATCAACGCTCTAAAGGCAATTCATGATGCAAAGTCAGGCCATCCAGGTGGCTCTCTATCGTCGGCAGATGTTCTTGCAGCTCTGTATTTTGAGGTGCTAAATATAGATCCTAAGGATCCTAAGAAGACAGATAGAGATAAGTTTGTAATGTCGAAAGGCCATGCTGTCCCAGCACTCTATGCAGCACTAGGAGAAAGAGGCTTTTACGAATTGAGTGAAATGATGACTCTCAGACAGGTAGGAAGCAAATTCCAGGGTCATCCTAACATGCACAAGGTGCCGGGCATTGAGATGTCGACAGGCTCGCTCGGACAGGGATTTTCAGCAGCTGTAGGAATGGCTATCGCTGGTAAGATTGATAGCAATCCAGGTAGAGTATATGTGCTAGCTGGTGACGGAGAGCTTCAGGAAGGTATCGTGTGGGAAGCTGCTATGCAGGCAGCTCACAGAAAGCTCGATAACCTAGTTGCAATCGTAGACCTCAACGGGCTTCAGATTGATGGTAAGGTAAGTGACGTAAAGTGTGTATGCCCGGTAGATGAGAAATTCAAAAGCTTCGGCTGGAATGTAATCACTGTAGATGGTCATAACTATGAGGAACTAATTGTAGCATTTGCGGAAGCAAAGAAGTGCGAAGGAGTTCCAACCGCAATCGTTGCTCATACTCACAAGGGTAAGGGCGTATCATTTATGGAAGACAATGCTGGCTGGCATGGCAAGGCACCAAGCGATGAAGAGCTAGCTGCTGCGATAGAAGAACTTGGAGGTGACAACTAATGGCTGATAAGATTGCAACTAGAGATGCATACGGCAAATTCCTAGTGGAAAAGGGCAGAGAGCGCAAGGATCTTGTCGTTATGGATGCAGACCTTTCCGGTTCGACCAAGACTAAGAATTTTGCTAAGGCCTATCCTGAGAGATTCGTAAACTGTGGTATAGCTGAACAGGATTTGATGGCTGAGGCAGCAGGAATTGCACTTTCTGGTCACGTTGTGTGTGCGAGCACATTTGCGATGTTTGCAGCAGGTAGAGCTTACGAGATTATCAGAAATTCAATCGGTTATACTAATGCCAATGTAAAGGTGTGCGCAACTCACGCTGGTATTACGGTAGGTGAGGATGGTGCAAGCCACCAGACTTTCGAAGATATCGCTCTAATGAGAGAGATTCCAGGCATGGTTGTCGTAAATCCAGCGGATGCCATAAGCGCTAAGAAGATTTTACATGAAGTGGTTGACACAGCGGGGCCTGCTTACGTTAGACTTGGTAGATCCGGCGTGCCAGTGATTTACGATGAGAATTCGGATATCAAGATAGGTAAGGCAAATACACTTCGCGAAGGCAGCGATGTAACGATTATTGCTACGGGAATCATGGTAGCTGATGCGCTAGAAGCTGCTACAGAGCTTGCAAATGAGGGTGTATATGCTCGCGTAATCGACATGCACACTATCAAGCCTCTCGACGAGACTGCAATTATAAACGCAGCAAGAGAGAATGGCCCAATCGTTACGGCTGAAGAGCATTCGGTAATCGGCGGTCTCGGAAGTGCTGTTGCAGAGGTTGTGGTACAGAATCAGCCAGTTAAGATGGCGATGGTAGGACAGAAAGATACATTTGGTGAATCCGGAAAGCCCGCTGAACTCAGAGAAAAGTACGGACTTACAAAGGCTGATATCGTAAAAGCAGTTAAAGAAGTGCTTAAATAAAGACCTAATTAATAAAAAATATAGAAATTAGAAAAAATTAGCAACCCTTTTCGTGAAGTAATCTTCACAGAAGAGTTGCTTTTTCGTTTGCAAATACTGCCATTGAGGATTTATTTTGTTTTCAACTAGTAAAAAGATAACAAAATAATACGAATTTAGTACAAACTGAATTTACAATGTGATGAATAAGTGATATAGTATGAATTGTTTTAGAACATTTGGATTCGAGTCTAATGGATCCAAAAGCAAATGGCGAAACGTATTATATTAATACTTAATATATATTCGTTACTTGCAATTATAATTTTATTACTTTAGGAGGTTTTTTATGGAAACTGGTGCTAAGAAAGGTAGACCGTTTGGCTTCTATGTATGCTCTATGGGCTATACATTTGAAAGACTTTCGTTCTACACAGTAAAGTACATCCTGGCAATGTGGGTTGCCGCAGATGTACTAAGTGGCGGTCTTGGAATGGGTCAGGTTAAGGCTACTGCTATTTCTGCAGGATTCGTAGCTTGGACATATATCACACCTATGTTCGGTGGATATGTCGCTGACCGCTGGATTAAGCCTAGATGGTGTGTACTTATCGGTATGATACTGATGGGTATCGGTTACGTAATCGCGTGGAAGGCTACATCGCTTACTCTCGTATACGTAATGTTCGTATTCGTAGCTGTTGGTACAGGTCTCTTCAAGGGTAACTTGTCCGGAATTACAGGTCAGCTATTCAACAGTGCTGAACAGCTTGACTCTGCATTCTCAATTCAGTACACATTCGTTAATATCGGTTCGTTCATCGGAACAACATTCATTGCTCCACTTGCAACGACAGGAATGTTTGGCGTTCACGTAACTTACAGAACCATATTCTTGATTACAGGTATCTTCCTATTCATCGATGCTATTTGGTTCTTCGTAGTAGGAGGCAAGGCGCTTGGCGAGGCTGGTATGTCTCCATTCAAGAAGGATCAAAGAGAGTTCGTTTCTGCTGAAACTAAAGAGCATGAGGCATCAGGACCTCTAACTGCAGGAGACAAGAAGAGAGTTGCAGCTGTACTTCTCGTTATATTGTTCTCGATGGTATTCTGGATGTTGTGGTACCTTGCTTATTTCCCAGCATACTTCAGATTTGGTTGGGGAGACGGAGCTGAGTATCTAAACAAGGCTAACTGGTTTATTGGAAGCTTCAAGGTGCCTACATCATGGTTTGACTCTGTAAACGCTCTGGTTTGCGTAGTTCTCGGACCGGTACTTGCTGGCGTATGGATGAAGCTTGCTAGGAGACCTCAGGGTGATATGAGTATGTACAAGAAGACTGGTCTAGGATGCGGACTTCTTGGTCTAGCTTACTTCGTAATGGTGTTCGCTGACAGAATTGCTGGAGATAACGGACAGTGCTCCGTACTATGGATCGGTCTTGTTTGTATCATGATGTCGGTTGGAGAGATGGTATTCTCACCACTTGGAAACTCATTTATCAACAAGCTTGCACCTGCTAAGCTTCTAGGAACATGGCCAGTAGCTGTATTTATTTCGCAGTTCATCTACCCTAAGATTTACGCTTGGACTCTAACTCAAAACTTCGGTTTCGCTTACGGTCTGCTCGGTGGAATCGTAATCGCATTCGGCGTAATTCTATGGATCCTCAGCAAGAAGCTTGATGCATGGGCTGAACAGGAATAATTGTATATAATACAGATTTACAAAAGAAATCGTATATATTATGATTAAAGCGAAGGGCATATGCTCTTCGCTTTCTTATTCTTGTATCTTGTGATTTACACGAAAGTAGGCTGAATATGGAAATTAGAAGAGGGAAGAATATTGCTTGCACGATAGCTTGGGGCGTATTGCTGCTACTCGTAAGAATGGTTATGAACAGGTCGTCGTTTTTTAATATTCCATTTAAGCTTCAGCTTGTGATAGCGATATTTTTCATGATTTACGGCTTTACGCTAGCATTTTGGGAGATAAAGAATAATCGATCGCTTTTCTGGGGAGCTGGGAATTCGGTATTTAATATCGGGATGATTAATAGCTCTCTAATTGTGGGGGTTAGTGTCTTCTTCTTTGCAAGTAATGCTATATATGGACTATGTGCATTTGGAATTGAAATTACTCTCTATGTGTTTATATCTATATTCGACTGGGAATAGAGATTGTACAGAATAAATACAAAAGTGATAGTGATAAAATAAGCGCCGCTAGTTGACATATGATATGAAAATGATATCATATAGATACATAGAGGCGCTTCAATTAATTTGCACAAATCCAAGATAATGGATTTGTAGCATACAAATCTTCTAAGGAGGTTATCACTATGGATACTATCAAGAAAGTTGGATATTTAATCGTTGTAGGGCTTATCATCATGTTGATCCTTGTTGCCACTGGTGGAAATAATATACCTACGGATATGTCTTTCGGAATCGGAATACTTATATCCCTAATAGGGTTTGCGCTTGCTATATGGGAAGCGAAGACTAATAAGCCTATGTTCTACTCTTATGGCAAGAACTGGTTTGGCGGATACATCAATAACGGTGCATTTATTCTAGGTGTCTCGGCAGGATTCTTTGCAACGAAAACTATGTACGGAATTGTGGCACTTGGGATCCTGGCAGTTTTATATGTAATAATTTGTACAGTCTTCAAGAGTAAAAATGTAGAAGCAAAGTAATAAAATAATATGAATAACATGATAATGCTCACCTTGCTGGAGGTGAGCACTTTTTATACCTCGATTACTAATATTATAACGTAGTATATTAATGCATAAATATACTAAAATACTAAAATAAATACAATAAATTATTGATTTACAGATAAATTAGTGTTACCATGTTTATGTTGTTATAGAGTAAAATAGAAAGTAAGGAATCGAAATGGATGCGTATATCAAAGGTTTTCTAGTTGCATGTCAGGGAATTCCAGCAACGGTATTTGTAAGTATATTATCAGTTATCATGGGTTCGGTAGTCGGACTTCTGATTGCGCTCATGAGAACATCTAGAAATAAATTTGTTAGCTGGATTTCAAAGCTATACGTTGATATAGTAAGAGGTACGCCGATGATTGTACAGGCGCTTATCTTCGCTTACGGAGTTCCGCAGTTTATGCAGTCTCATGTATTCTACTTTAAGTGGGCGAACCTTATAATTCCGGCGATAATCGTATGTGGACTTAACAGTGCAGCATATATGTCTGAAGTAATCCGTAGTGGAATTCAGGCTGTAGATAAGGGACAGATGGAAGCAGCAAGGTCGCTCGGTATGAGCAAGGCTATGGCTATGAGACTTGTCATCATTCCGCAGGCTGTTAAGATTATACTTCCAGCGGTTGGAAATGAGTTTGTAACACTTATCAAAGAGACGTCGGTTCTGAGCTATGTAGGAGTTGTTGAGATTTTGCGTAAGGGTACACTGCTCAATGCAGCGACCTATCAGGCGTTCCCGGCATATATCGGAGTTGCTCTCGCATATCTAGTGCTCACACTACCACTATCAAAGCTTATTTCGGCTTTGGAAGAACGTGGCAAAGGTAGCAAGAAGGAATTAGAAGAAGAGAATAATAAATCAGTGCTCGAGGGAGGAGCGGCATAATGATAGAGATTAAGAAGCTGTATAAATCATACGGAAATAACGAAGTGTTAAAGGGTATAGATCAGACCGTAAGCGAGTCAGAGGTTCTCTGTATTGTGGGACCGTCGGGTTCTGGCAAATCGACGATGTTAAGATGCATCAATTTGCTCGAGGTTCCGACTTCTGGAGAGGTGTATATCGACGGTGAACTTGTTACTAACCAGAATATCAATGAAATTAGAACTAAGATGGGCATGGTATTTCAGAACTTTAACCTGTTCCCACACATGACAGTGCTTGAAAATGTGACCTGTGCCCCTATTAACGTAAAAGGTGTTAGCAAAGCAGAAGCAGAGGCAAAGGCGATAGAACTTCTAACGAGAGTTGGACTAGATAACAAAGCAAACGCATATCCGCGCTCGTTATCTGGTGGACAGCAGCAGCGTGTTGCAATCGCAAGGGCTTTGGCTATGGATCCTGAGATCATGCTCTTTGACGAACCTACATCTGCTCTAGACCCAGAGATGGTTGGAGAAGTTCTCGATGTAATGAAAGATCTCGCCAAGGAAGGTTTGGCGATGATTGTCGTTACTCACGAGATGGGTTTTGCCAAGGAAGTTGCAGATAAGGTTATCTTTATGGACGAGGGTGTAATAGTCGAACAGGGTACTCCTGAAGAGGTTCTCGTAAATCCATCAGAAGAGAGGACTAAAAACTTCTTGTCCAAGGTATTGAGTTAATAATGCGTGAAATTGCTGATATATAGTGGTTATGATTGCTTGCACAACAATATTTTGCGCTATTTAGTTTTTATGTGAAGATTTACGGTAAAACCGTTAAATTTCGGCACGGTATAGGGCTTCTATGCCGTGCTTTTGTAGTGCCTTTTGTTTATTTTTCAGCGTTTCTAGTGTATAATATTACAATCTTTTGGTGTGTCTAGGAGGTCATATGATCGAATTTAAGAATGTTACTAAGCATTATGGCAACAATGTAGGTCTAGAGAATGCGACTGTTCGTATTGAGAAGGGCGACTTCGTGTTCCTTGTAGGGCCTAGTGGTGCGGGCAAAACTACCTTTGTTAGGCTGATACTCAACGAGATTAGCACGGACAAGGGTACTATTGTAGTTGCAGGTAAGGATATAACAAGACTATCCAGGAGGGAAATTCCTGAACTGAGACAGAAGATAGGAATGGTGTTTCAGGACTTCAGACTTCTCGAGAAGAAGACTGTATATGAGAATGTCGCCTTCGCTATGGAAGTAGTTCATGCGAAGCGCAAAGATATTAGAAGGCAGGTTCCATACGTACTTGATCTCGTTGGTATTCTTGATAAGAAGGACAGATACCCTAACGAACTCAGTGCTGGTGAGCAGCAGCGTGTAGGAATTGCACGTGCGATTGTCAATAACCCAAGAGTGCTTATTGCCGATGAGCCTACTGGAAATCTCGATCCGATTACGGCTATGGAGATTATGGAAATCCTGGATAAGATTAACATTCGAGGGACCACAATACTTATGGTTACACACGCTAAAGACATTGTTGACCAGATGAACAAGCGTGTAGTTGCTATTGAAGACGGTCATATTGTCCGTGACGAACAGGGTCAGTATGGATTCTATAACGAAGAAGAGTATTACGATTACGACGAGGGGGTGGATCAATATGTTTTCTAGAGCAAAGTACACACTCAAGCAGTCGATTTCACAGATTGGTCGTAATAAGGGTATGAATATCACGGCGGTACTCGCGATTTCAGCGATGATGCTGATTCTCGGCCTATTCTTCGTATCTTTTGTAAATGTTGACCTATTCGCTAATGTTATCAAGCAGGATTACAACATCGTTGAGGTTTTTCTAAATGATGACAACACTGACGCTATCAACAACGATATCGGAAGTAAGCTCAAGTCCACCAAGGGCGTAGACAAGGTTGAGTACAGATCTAAGGCGGATGCCATTAAGATTATGAAGAAGCGTTGGGGCGACAATGGTTATCTGCTCGATAGCCTTGCGGACAACCCGCTGCCTAACTCATACTTAGTGTATGTTAAGGACAAGTCGGTTGCAGATAAGATTTCCAAGGATACGACATCTGTGTCAGGAGTTGAAGATATTAAGTATTATCAGGATACTGTTGAGAAGTTGCAGAGAATCACTAACTTCATTCAGACAGCATCGATTATCACGATGATATTCCTGATAATCGTATCGGTTATTATCGTTGCAAATACTATAAAGCTCACTGTATTTGCTCGTTCCAAAGAAATCAGTATCATGAAGTACCTCGGAGCGACGGACTGGTTTGTAAGAGGTCCATTCCTATTTGAAGGAATTATTCTTGGGTTCGTGTCGGCAACAATTTCCACGGCACTCATGTACGTGATTTATTCCAGGCTTATCGGAGTTGTGGGACCTGATATCATGAGAATGTTGTCGGTGCCAGTAGTTCCAACTAGCTACTTGATTCCTAACGTAATGCTCATATTCATTGCACTCGGAGTTGGTGTAGGTACATGTGGAAGTATCATCTCGATTAGAAGATTTTTAGATAGATAAGGAGGAGACGTATGACTAAAGTGAATAAGACAAAGTTTATAGTGGTTTTACTGCTCGCCATATTTATGGTGGTATCTGCATTTGTGACATCGATGCCGTCGTATGCAACAAGCTCATCTCAGAAGAAGAAGGAAGCAGCTGCTGCAGGTGCTAAGTCTGAAGAATTTAACGCTAAGGTTGGCGAGGCTACAAAGAAGGCAGAAGAGCTGGAGGCAAACATCAATGCTGCTCAGGCAGAAATTAACGCAACCCAGGCTAAACTCGAGGTTAAGAAGGAGGCAGTAAGCAAGCAGACAGAAGCTCTGAACTCAAGACTTAGAGCTATGTATAAGACCGGTACTGCCGGATTTATCAACGTTATCTTAAATTCAAGTAATGTCAGTGAGCTTATCACTAACGTAAGTATGGTCCAAAGAGTGCTTTCTAGTGACAAAAAACTGCTCAGTTCACTGCAGAAAGACTATAAAGAAATTGAAGAACTTCAGCAACAACAGATTAAGCAGGAGAAGGTTCTCGAACAGAATAAGAAAGAAGTCGAGGCAACTCGTGAAAAGTATAAGGGGCTTGCTGATCAATATGCTAAGCAGCAGGACCAGCTTAACGCTGAAGGAGACAAGCTAGCAGCAGAAGCAGCAGCAGCACAGGCGGCGGCGGAAGAGAAACTAAGAAATCAGCAGGCAGCACAGTCTGCGAGCCAACCATCTTCGAGCAGTTCCAGTTCCAGCAGTTCCAGCTCAAGCAGTTCCAGCTCAAGCAGTTCTAGTTCGACAAGTCGTCCAAGCACGCCGACTACTTCCAGTGGATACCAGTGGCCGGTAAGTGGTGGAACTATAACTTCGCCTTTCGGATGGAGAGTTCACCCTATATTCAAGACCAAGAAGTATCATGACGGAGTAGACGTTTCTGGACTCAGAACCGGTACACCTATAAGAGCTATAGCTAACGGACAGGTTGTTAGAGCTTCATGGTATGGTGGGTATGGAAACTGCGTTATGATCTATATCGGTAACGGATATACTACGCTATATGGACATATGAGTGGATATGCAGTATCAAATGGACAGTACGTAACTAAAGGACAGGTCGTTGGATATATCGGAAGTACGGGTTGGTCGACAGGTCCTCACCTACATTTCAGTTTGATTAAGAACGGAAAGTATATTAACCCAATGAGTTTATTCTAGAGTATGAATACAGATATTTTTAAGAGCACCCCGGTGCTAAACGAACTATTAAGAATAAGAGGGATTGATGGAGAAGCGGAACTCGTAGAGTTCCTCTCTCCAAATCCTAAGCTCGCATATGATCCATTCCTGCTAGCAAATATGCATGCGGGGGTGGATTTGTTGTTAGATGCTATATACAGTGGATCCAAAATCGTTATATATGGTGACTACGACTGCGACGGTGTAACTTCAACCGCTCTACTTATGAAGGTTATTGGTTCTCTAACAGAAAATGTTGCGTATTATATACCCTCTAGACTTGATGAAGGGTATGGACTGAACAAGTCTGCTATAGATCAGATATACCAGGATGAAGGAGAAGTTATCGTCACGGTTGACTGCGGCTCTGTATCGGCGGAAGAAGTCGCATATGCAAATAGCCTCGGTATCGAGACTATTGTGACAGATCACCATACTATTAAAGATGTAGTTGCGCCAGGAATCGTTATTAATCCAAAGGCTCCTGGCGACACATATCCATTCAAAGGGCTCGCTGGAGTCGGGGTGGCATATAAACTTGCACTTGCACTAAGTCGCAACTGCGAAATACCTCGTAGTCTCATCACCGAAGTTCTCGAGCTCGTTGCAGTCGGAACTATCGGCGATGTGATGCCACTCATAGATGAGAATCGCTCGCTAGTAAAATACGGATTAAGACTCATGAGACTCGGCTTTAAGAATAAGGGGCTAAGAAGGCTCACGGAGCTATCAGGTGTAGATTATAACAATATTACTTCTACGAATGTTGCTTTTTCGCTAGTTCCTAGGATTAATGCTGCAGGTAGACTAGGAGATGCATCTCTAGGAGTTAGGGTTCTGCTATCCGAAGATGACGACGAAATTGAAAGCCTGTGCACTAAACTTATGGAGACTAATGCTAAGCGTAGAGAGCTACAACGGGAGGCTTATGAAAACTGTATAAGCCTTGCTGACAGTGAGCTAAAAAAGGGCGACTTCATTATGATTGAGGCTGAACATGCACATGAGGGCATACTCGGTATAGTGGCAGGAAACCTCAAGGAGCGATACAATAGGCCGGTTGTCATAGTTTCTCCTAATGATGGGCAGTTAAAGGGAACTGGTCGTTCCATTGAAGGCGTTGACCTCTATGCACTCTTGAATCGTCATTCAGATTTCTTTGTTAAATTCGGTGGACACAAGGCCGCATGCGGTTTTACGATGAAGGAGGAGAAACTTGACAAGCTTAGGGCTGCGTTAAATGAAGATGTGGAGGGACTACTTGCGGATAACGAATCGCTATTTGACAGGACAATCGATGCTGATTTAGATATATTTGTTCCGGATGTAAGCATAGAGCTTGCGAAGGCGCTCGAGTTATTTGCGCCATTTGGGGCAGGAAATCCAGAACCGGTATTTAAGTTCAAGAATGCTCAAGTATTAGATTGGAAGTTCTTATCGGATAATAAGCATGCGAGATTTTCTGTGATGCAGAGAGGAAGTGCCGTGCAATGCATACTGTTCAATAAGGCGATGGATGTCTATGAACGCATCACTGGCAATAAACCGCTAACTGTATATGGAACTATGGATATAAATAGGTGGAAGGACAGGGAGAATGTTCAAATCAGAGTCCTCGATGTTGAAGAGGCATAGAACATCAATACTCGCATTTGCCGCAGGTTTTGGATCTGCGGTGATTTGTGCTGTTGTCATTATGCATGTGGTGCTTGATGGCAGGCTGATATCTCGGTATAGGCTCGACCAGTATGAAGCTATTAATGATGAGTTTGGAAAGTACTACGAGATGCAGAAGATTATAAGCAACAAATCGTATTACAAGCAGGATGATGATGACATAGACAAAGCCATCGCAAGTGGGATCCTCAAAACTGTAGACGACAAATATGCAGAATATATGACGGAGAAGGAGTACGAAGCTTTTGAGCGCAGATATTTAACGTCGTATTCTGGTGTTGGCGTGGCTCTTAAGCTAGATGAAAATGATAAAATCGTGGTGAATAGGGTGCTCTCGGGCAGCGATGCTGAGCGTTTAGGGATAACAGCAGGAGATGTACTGCTCAAAATTGACGGTAAAAACGTTAAGAGCCTAGATGATGCAGCGAAACTCATGAATGATCATGAAGAAAATGACGTGGAATTTACCATCTCCCGCGGGGGGGTGATTAAGAAGTATAAGCTGACACGCTCTAAAGTTGAAGACGATGGAGTGGCATATGAGGTGAAGGATTCATCTAAAAATATCGGCTATATCCGGATCAACACCTTTAGAAAAGGCACGGCTAAGTCGTTTAAGAATGCAGTGGAAGCGCTCAAAGTAAAGGATTGTAACAAAATAATCATCGATGTTCGTGGAAATACCGGTGGTGTGGTCGAAGAAGCTTTTGGATCAGCGGATAAAGTTTTAAAGAAAGCGAAACTCGGAAAAATAGTTTCCAAGAACAAGACTAAGACATACACTTCCGACGAGAAGTCAGCTGACGTAAAGCTCATAGTTCTTGTAGACCAAGATACAGCTAGTGCGGCAGAGATATTTGCGGCTGTATTAAAGACAAATGGCGTGAAAATAATCGGAGCCAAGACGTATGGGAAAGGCGTAATTCAGACGGTATTTAAAATCAAGGATGGTTCCGTGGTGAAACTGACTACTGCCGAGTATATTGATCCGAATGGAAAAAAGATAAATGAAAAAGGTGTAATGCCTAATGTGGAGGCTGCATCCGGTGAGGCGGCGATGAAAGAAGCTATGAAATTATTTGAGAGCAAGTAGGAGGCTCCCTATGTATTTATTCTATACAAATGAATACGAGAGGGATTCCTCGAATAGTAGAGAACTGCTTGCAAGGAGTATTAGAAAGCTTGTCGAGAGTGGTAACAACCTAGATGTTGCCCCTGAAATAGCTGTACTTACAGATGAGGAGCTCCGAGGGTATATATCTGATAATATAGAGCTAACTAAAAATGGAAAGCCTAGTATTACTGGTGTTCCAGACTATTCGATCTCTCATAGCGAGAATACTTGGGCAATCATTTTTTCAGATACACCATGCGGACTCGATATACAGTATAATAGAAAAGCAAAGCTCGAGAAGATTGCTACAAAGTTCTATCAGGAAGATGAACAGGAGAGTGTAAATAAACTAGGAATAGATGAGTTCTTTCGTATATGGTCTAGGAGAGAGGCGCTTATAAAAGCTGTCGGAAGTTCTGTTTTCTACGATGCTCCGGGCACAATGGGGGAAAGCGCTGTATATGGAGGCTCTCTGTGGCGTATTTATGATATTTCGCTAGACATTGAGATTGATAGTGTTGATAATGCGGATACTACCTTGAGTGATGGTCAGCACAAGAGAGAGAGGCTTCCACACGCAGCAGTTGCAGTAAGGGATGACTCTGTATTTGGAGGAACTAAGGATCTGCAGTTAGCTAGAATTGATATATAGCCATGGATAATATATTCATGGCGAAGGCGTGCCGCAGTAAGGCGCAGTATGTAAAATATACCGATAGGAGTATATAAGGATATGGGCAAGAAACGTGGTGTCGGTGACGAGGCTATGAGATACCTGTCGCACCGTATGAGAACTGAACAGGAAATGCGTCAGCACCTTAAGGCGAAGGAATATGAGGACTCCGAGATTGAGGGCGCAATTGATGACCTTAAAGCTCACCACTACATAGATGACTATGAGTATGCGCTTGCTTTCTACAGGAATTCCTTCGAGAAGTTGAGGGGCGGTATGAGAGCGAAGCGTGAACTCGAACAGAAGGGTATCGATACTCTTACTGCTGATAATGCCTTAGAAGATTATAAGTACGAAGCGGGCATAGACGAGCTTGCAAATGCTAGGCGAATAGCAATGCAGATTATATATGGTTCAGACGTAACGAATGGGTATGGGGAATCAGTAATAAGCGTTCTGCTTGATGCTTCAGCTGACGAAGAAGCGGAGTATCTGGATGAACATAAGATAGCATCGGTGGCTAGAAAACTTGAAAATAGGGGATATACCAGCGAGGTTATATATAAGGTGATTTCGGAGATGCGTAGCTGGAAGGTTAAAACGAAAAGGTAAAACAATAAATATATGAATATTATTATGATATTGTTATTAATTATGTGTCTGGGATCGATGCTCATGAGCATCTTCGTTCTGATGCGCACGAAGGGCAATGAGGAACGAATGGACACGTATTTTAAGGCGTACGGCGATGCTATTGCCAAGAGTCAGATGACGATGTCCGAGCATCAGGATTTGAGACTCAAGGAGCTCAATGACAGCATGGCGAGGCTTCGTGCGGAGAATAACACGCAGATTGAGAACATACGCCATACAGTGGATGAGAAACTGCAGACGACTTTGGATACAAGGCTTACAAAGTCTTTTGGTCTAGTTAACGAAAGACTAGACCAAGTATATAGAGGTCTCGGAGAGATGCAGTCCGTCGCACAGGGAGTTGGTGACCTCAGAAAGATACTATCTAACGTAAAGACTCGCGGCATACTCGGCGAAGTGCAGCTGGGCTCTATTCTGGATCAGATGCTTCCACCTAGCCACTACGTTAAGAATGCGAGGCTTAAGGAGAACAGCAGGGAGAATGTCGAGTTTGCGATTAGACTTCCTGGAACTGATGAACACGACGTGTTTCTTCCTATCGATGCGAAGTTTCCTGGCGATGCTTATAACACACTACTTGAGGCATATGATCTAGGTGAGAAAGAGTCGATTGCTGAGGCTAAGAAGAAACTCATGAATAGAATTGAGAGTGAAGCTAAAGATATCAACTCGAAGTATATCAATCCACCGGTTACAACGGATTTTGCAATACTCTTCTTGCCGTTCGAAGGACTGTATTCTGAAGCGATTAATGCCGGCCTCATCGAACCATTACAGAGAAAGTACAAGGTAACTATTGCCGGACCGACCACGATGGCAGCACTTCTTAACAGCCTTCAGATGGGCTTTAGCACTTTAGCGATAGAGAAGAAGAGTAGCGAAGTGTGGGAGCTACTTCACGTTGTGCAGAAGGAATTTGAGAGATTTGAAGTGGTTCTAGCCAAAACGCAAGGACACTTAAAGCAAGCTAGTGATGATATCGATGAGCTGACAGGCGTGCGCATGCGTCAGATGAAGAGGGCGCTGCAGAAAGTTAATAATATTGAAGGCGAAGAGGAATAAGTATGAAAATATACGCCATTGCGGATCTTCATCTTTCCTTTGATGAGAGAATAGATAAGCCGATGGACGTCTTTGGAGCTGGCTGGGGAGACCATGCAGAACGAGTTAAGGCTGCTTGGACCGAACTGGTTACGGACGATGACGTTGTAATAATTGCAGGAGATATTTCGTGGGGGCTTAAGCTTGATGAGGCTATGGCTGACCTGGACTGGAT
>NZ_CP016199.1:788735-801183 GCF_002243385.1 Mogibacterium pumilum
GGATTCATGAGCTACCAGGCCAGAAGGTGCTGATACGCGGAAACCACGATCTATGGTGGTGCAGAATTCAGTATCTTAGGACGCTCTACTCCGACATGCATTTTATGCAAAATGATTGCTACTATGTGGAGCCATTAGACCTTGCAATATGTGGCTCTCGAGGCTGGCCGACACCTGATGTTATTTCGTATACTGAACATGATGAAAAGATGTATTTGCGTGAGCAGGGGAGACTTAGAAATAGCCTAGGCGAGGCGAAGAAAAAGGGCGCATCAAGAATCATCATGGCGATGCATTACCCGCCGGCTAAGATGGAAGAGACGGAATTTACCAGAATTATGCAGGAATACGATGTTACCCAGTGCATCTACGGACACCTCCACGGCATGGTCGCGTGGGCTAATGGTATCAAGGGCGAGCATGGTGGCATAGATTATAAATTAGTTTCGCTCGACTACCTTGGTGCGAGACCGAAGCTCATTTACGATAGTGAGCAGGAAATGTAGCGATAAATCAAAAAGAGGGATATTTATCAATGAAATATGTATTTATCATTAATCCGATTGCGGGAAACGGCAAGAAGGCAGACAAGCTGTGCAAAGACATCAGTGCGGCGGCACTAGATTCAGAATTCGATATCGAACTGCATTATACGACTGGACCAGGCTCTGCAACACATATCGCAGATAAGGTTGCGGCTGCTGCAGAGCAAGACGATGAAGAAGTGCGAATCTATGCGTGCGGTGGAGATGGCACTGTAAATGAAGTTGCAAATGGCGTATATGGCCATGCAAATGTAGCACTCGGCGTTATCCCAATCGGCAGTGGAAATGATCTTATCCGCAACTTTGGTGGAACGAGAAATACTGATTACAGAGACCTAATGTCACAGCTTTTGGCTGAGGAAGAAGTAATTGACGTTATGTCGTATTCCTACAAAAGAGACGGAGAGAGCTATAACAGAATAGGGCTTAACTCGTTCAATATCGGATTTGACGGAAACGTTGCGATACTGGCGACTTATTTTAATAAAAAGACATTTATCGGTGGATCGTTATCATACGGACTTTCGATTTTCCTGAACCTCATCGAGAAGTCGGGACAAAATCTACAAGTTACTATAGATGGAGAACAGATTTTCAAGGGGCCACTGATGATGTGCACTATTGGAAACGGTAGATTTTGCGGTGGTGGAATCGAGTGCAGTCCAAAGGCGAAGCTCGATGATGGACTTCTAGATGTGTTAGTCGTGCATAAGATTCCAAGGCGGACTGTGCTGAAGGTTCTGCCTAAATTTTCAAAAGGAAAGCTTGATGAGATAAAGGGAATCGAGAAGATTACTGACTTTAAACAGGGAAGAAAGATCAACATAGTTCCTAGAAATGGACATATGAAGTTTGTCGTAGATGGCGAGATAACAGAGAATGATGAGCTTACGATAGAGATTAAGGATAGTGCGATGCGCGTGTTAGTGCCGTATCTTCAAGTGTAGCTGATGGTTCTAAGGAACTGGTTGATTGCATTGATGCGAGGCACATCAGTGAAGAAAAAATCTTGATTGGAGATTAGAGATGGAAGCTTGGGATAATCTCAAGAAGTGTTTTAAGATAGCGATTTTGACGATGCTGTGCATAACTATGGTCTTCAGCACAGGTTTGCTGTACGTATTTTCGTATGGTGCTAACGATGAAAGCTCCTCTAAATCATCGCAGCAATCAGAAGCATCTAAGAAGTCAAACGAAGCAAAGAAGGTTCAGGCACCAGAGATAAATGCAAAGAGTGCGGTTTTATACAGCGAGAACACGAAAACCGTGGTGTTTTCGAAGAATAAGGATGAACGCGTAGCTCCATTTAGCACTACGAAGCTGATGACGGCGTTGCTAGTTGTTAAGCATGTCAAAAATCTCGATCAGGAAGTTACGGTATCAAAGGAGGCTGCCGCTCTCGGTGGTTCTTCTATGGACCTCAAAGAGGGTGAAATTGTAACGGTTAAACAGCTTCTATACGGACTGATGATCTTGTCGGGAAATGATGCCGCGTATAGCCTTGCAGAAGTGGTATCGAATGGTAATGTTGATGATTTTGTTCAGATGATGAATGATGAAGCAAAGGCACTAGGCTGTAAGAATACTAATTTTGTAAACCCGAATGGAATGAAGGAAGAAAATCATTATACTACAGCCAGCGATTATATGAAGATTGCTAGAGCAGCGCTTCAAAACAAGCAGGTATATAGGTTCGCAAGCACTAAGAAATACGAGATGGGTGCAACGAACCTAAGTGAAGGGCGTGTTATGAAGTCTCATACTGACCTGATCAACACAAAGAATTCAGGTGTAGTCGCTGGTAAAACTGGTTTCTGGAACGGAGAAGCTTCGATTGTACTCGCGTATGACAAGAAGGATCTGCAGATGATGCTCGTGCTGTTCGGTGATGATAAGGAAAACCGTCCGAAGGATGCAAAAGCAATTTTTGAATATGCATACAAATATCTAAAGGTGAACAAGCCTGTTTCAAAAGGCAAGAAGGTTACAAAGGTTCTAGTTCGTGGCGGTAAGTACACCGTAGTCGATGCTTATGCAAGTGAGACGGCTTACGCGTATACCGAGAAGGGTGACCGTGCAAAGATAACTGTAAAAATAAAGCGTGACTGGTCCGTTAAGGCTCCGCTCAAGAAGGGAGATCAGGTGGCGGTTGCAAAGGTATATGTAGATGGCAAGTATGTGTCTGATGCACCTCTCGTAGTGAAACAGAATGTGAGCAAGGGCTGGATCACATCCGAAGCATATATTTCTAATCTGGGTACTATTGTATTAGGCTTCCTTCTAGTTGTTCTAATTGTTATTGCTTGCCTATTAAAAAGACGCAGAAAGAAAGCTGCAATGCCAATTGGAAAGCATGATAAGGGTAGGTTTAAATAGACATGATTGTTTGCTCAACATATTGCTAATTACCAACTGCGATACGGCCAAATGTGTATAAACGATGTTTAAATTTATATCTATATCGATGATAAAGCGCGTCCACGTGGCGCGTTTTACTTTTTTATAAATGGGCACTCAATATAGTCAAGAGGGTGATAAACTTCTCGGCCTGCTGTTACATCGCTTGCGACTACTTGCGTACACCATGCGCCTATGCTATAATGACCTTCGCGGTATCCTGCAGAAGCTTCCGCCCCGCTTGGGCTTAGTTTCTGGTTGAGTCTTTTGACCCTTATTGGTCGTTAGCCTCCAGGATATAATTTGTGGAGAGGTACCCAAGAGGCTGAAGGGACTGGCTTCGAATACCAGCAGGCGGGTAACTCCCGTGCGGGGGTTCAAATCCCCCTCTCTCCGCCATAAAAATAGACAGCACCATTGTGTACTGTCTATTTTTATATGTGAGAAAGATTTGCACCCCCGCTGGGGGTTCTGTGGACCTAGCCTGCCGAAGCCGAACGGAGAGAGGCGAGGGATGGCAGGTCCCAGACACAGACCGTCCGCGATTGGCGAGCAAACTCAAGTATAAAAGGCGAAGCCAGAGAGGAAACGATTGAGCCGTAAAATAAAGTTCTACAAATAGACTTGTAATATTATATGTACGGATATATAACATAGATAATAATCATTCTATGAAAAAGCATTCTGTCTAATATGGGTGGTAACGATGACTAGTTTTGAAGTGTTTTTATTAATAGCATTCGCAGTTAGTTTATTATCGGGAGCTGCATGCATGTTTGTACCAAAAAATCCAATACTGGGAATTAGAACCGCTTGGTCTGAGTATAACGATATCACGTGGAAGAAGAGCAATAAATTTCTGGGTATACTACTAGTAATTGTGGGAATAATATCTATACTTACGTTTTTTACTATATCTAGTGATATGGCTGAAAAAGTTTTTCTGGTATCTCTGAGCGCATCTTTCTTGATTAGTGTTATATATTCCAAGTTTGTTTACGCAAAAGAAAAAGATAATCGCTGATATCTAAACTAGCTAAGCATATTAGATAAACATGTGGCAGGTCTACGCTACTTACCACATATTTTATTTCTAAAATTATACTTCTCGCATTCGAACATCTTCACAGTTCTATCGCAGAGACTTGTATCTCAAAATACATCCTCGATAGTGATTGCAGATGAATCAATGCTATATCGACACATAACTCATTATATCCAACTTCATCGAGATCCGCTTTAATTTCATCGAGTATCCAATTTGATTCCCGACTCTTATGATGTATTATAGGGATATGTGTAATACGCTGTATCGGTGGATATTGGTACAATCTCGGACTAGTGTCGCTTGGAAATGTGATAGGTGGCATGATCCTCGTAGCAGTTCCGTATATCGTGGCAGCTAAAGAGAAGTCCAAGTAAATTCACGAAGCGACAAGTAAATTCATAAAACGAAATAAAATTAGCGTTAATACAGTAAAAGAGGGGTGCTATGCCATCCCTCTTATCGTATTCAAAGTATTTAATTATAGGGTTGTGCTACTGTCCATCATCAAGCAGAGCAAATTCCCCGTGAACTGGTTTGTGTAGTTTGTAGCGGCTAGATGCTATTAACTTTCCGGTGTTCTGTTCGAACATCTTAACCTCATATTCTTCGACGGTATATATAGCTCTGAAACCGAGATACTGCACCTTGCCTTTTTCGCCATTTAGCACGACTGAATCAGTTACTTCATCATTAATGTCATTAACAAATAAAGGCGTATAAGGAATATTTCCAGTCATACGCTTATTAAGCGCATCAACGGCATTTCGGTTCGTAAAACCGTTATTTATATATGAGTTATTCTTTACACGGTAACCAAGCGTATCGCCAGTTACGTATGCACGAAAGATCACAGCCCTATCTGGTGTAATTGGTGAGCCGTCTACAGCGCTCTTTACATTGGTAGATGCGCGTTTATAGGAGCTATAATGTTTGTATTTGCTTACTAGCGTATTTCTGTAATAAATTCCGCAGTACTGTTCAGGTTTAGCGTTAGGTTCGTTTGAACTTCCGAGCTTAGTGCCGCCATAAACTGAAAGTACAGGCAGAGCTAAAACAATAACTATCGCTATAGCTAACGCTTTTGACTTCTTCATAATATCTACCTCCAGTGCTTAAAGTGCACTTTTAATTATAGAGGTGCTAACTGCTTGTAACCTATAATTACCATATAAACTGATTAGTGTAAATGGGGGGTAGGAAAAAACAATTTAATACAAAAAACGGCAGCAATCACTGCTGCTCGTTCTTGTACTGCTTTAGCGCTTTGGAAAGCTGGTCTGGACATGATGTATCTTTGAACCCGCATTTTATACCCTCGAGTCTTTCAATTACATCATCGACTGGCATCCCTTTAACTAGGCTGGCTAGTCCTTGGGCATTTCCGGCACACCCACCTATAAATTCAACTGATTTGACTATACCGTCCTCAACATCAAGGTTTAGGAGCTGGGCACAGACACCTTCTGGCTTATATATCATACTTTCTTCTTTTCTTCCTTTCTCTCTCGTCTCAGCTTCAGCCTTCGCTTCACTATCAACTGATAAGCTGCAGCTGTTGCAACGTCTTCGATCACTCTAAAATAATCCTGGGCAGGTTTGGTATGAGAGATGCTATCTGCACAAGTCGCATCGATTGCAGCTTCAAGTGTACTGCAGTATAGGTCATAAGATTCGGAAATCTCATATCCTAGGCTATTGTCATCATCGATAGCTGAAATCAGCTCTGCAATCTCTTGCACGTTAAATATAGACTTGAGCGTGACAATTACGAAAAGCCGTGAAATAGCCTCCTTGCCGTACCGCCGCTTTATAGGAGGGGGGATAACCCCAAGTTTAACGTAATTATTAACCATAGTGCTAGTCAGCAGATAGCTATCACCGTATGTGTCCTGAAAATGAGGATTTATCAGCGATAGCACCTGATCCATATATAGCGATATATCAGGCAGCTCATCCCAGCGCGGGAGGTGAAGCCTTGTGCTGTCATGCATCGTTTCCCTCTGTTCCATAAGATCCTTCCGTTATACTTCCATACATGATAGTAACACAGCTCGACCCGAGCTTCAAATATCTAATAACTTGTATTTTTCAACTATTCGCACAGGGATACTTGCATAAAAATCAAATTAAACATTGCCAAATTGTGCTAAATAGAGTATTATACAGCGTGTAACTAGATTATAATACTAAATAATATAGTTTTCAAAACTATTTTATAGTTTTTCGTAAATCGTGCTCCCTCGGCGTGCCGGAACACTGCGCTGTAGTGGCTTTTGGTGGACGGTGTTTTTGTAAGGGACAAGTGATAGTCGGATAGATGGAGGTTATTTTGGAGAATATTAGAGAACTACTAGAAGATGCTGTTAGTAAATATGGTGCTAACAAGGCGTTCACCCTTAAGCAGGGTAATGGAGAGTATCGCGATATTTCCTACAGCAGATACTATGAGGAGATTAGATGTCTCGGAGAGGCACTGCTATGTAGAGGCTTCTCGAATGCTAGAATCGTTATTATCGGTAAGAACAGCTATAACTGGTATCTCGCGAACATAACGGCTCTCGTTACAGGCAACATCGCAGTTCCGCTCGATAAAGAGCTAAAGTATGAAGAGTTTGAGACTTCTCTAGTTCGTAGTGAGGCAGAGGTTATCTTCTACGATGAGAATGAAGCTGAGTCCGTTGCCAAGGCGATTGCTACAGGTAAGACTCGCATCAAGGCTGCGTTCCCTCTGTTCAAGACCGCTGATCAGACGGATATCTACGACCTCACTGTAGAGGGCAAGGAACTAGTTGATGCCGGTTCTGATAAGTACAGTGCTGTCACGATCGATCCGGATGCCATGTCGTTTATGATCTTTACATCTGGAACGACTTCACAGTCCAAGATAGTAATGCTTTCGCAACGTAATGTTGTTTCAAATGTTGTTAATACTATAGCATCTGAGCCGATCTATGATACTGATGTTAATATTTCGCTTTTGCCTTATCACCACACTTTCGGGCTTACATGCCAGATTATCATGTTTGCCGCAGGTGCATCGACTGTGTACTGCGATGGTCTTAAGTACATCCAGCAAAACTTCAAGGAATATGGGGTTTCCATCTTCGTAGGAGTTCCACTTCTCATCGAGACTATGTACAGCCGTGTTCTCAAGAAGGCTGAGAAGGAAGGTCTTGCCGGTAGACTCAAAACCATGAGTAAGGTCGTAAGAGTACTTAACAAGGCACATATCGATATCAGAAGAACTGTATTTAAGGGAGTTCTAGAGGCGTTCGGTGGCAAACTCCGAATGGTAATCCTCGGAGCAGCAGCTGCTGATCCAGCGTGCATTAGAGGATGGAATGACTTCGGTGTTATATGTCTACAGGGATATGGACTAACTGAGACCTCGCCGGTACTCTCTGCAGAGAGACCTGAGTATAGAAGACCTGGTTCGGTTGGAATTCCAATCGAAGGAGTTGGCATGGATATCTACGAGCCGGATGAAAACGACATCGGAGAGATTATTGCTCGCGGTGAGAATATAATGCTCGGTTACTACGAGAATGAAGAGGCTACGAGCGAGTGCATTTACGATGGATGGTTCCATACAGGAGACCTCGGATATAGGGATAAGGACGGATACTATTACATTACAGGTCGTAAGAAGAATGTAATCGTGCTTATGAATGGTAAGAACGTTTTCCCTGAGGAAATCGAGCAGGAGCTAAATGTACTTCCATACAAAGAAGAGGCTATTATCATAGGTATTCCGAATGACGAGGATGAGCGTGACCTCGTGGTTACACTCAAGCTTGTGTATAATCCAGAAGAATTTGAAGGCAAGACGCCTGAAGAAATCAATGCGATAGTAAAGGCTGATGTTGAGAAAATCAATGACAAGCTGCCTGCATACAAGAGAATCAAGAGGGTATACACAACTGATGAGCCGATGGAGAAGACAAGTACCCATAAGATAAAGAGATTCGTTGAGACTCAGAAGATTATCGAAGAAGAGAAGTCTGAGAAACTCCGTAAGGAAGAGGCTAAGTCTGAAAAAGCATAAAAGTAAACAAAGACATTGGTCGCTGCCTTGGGTCTTTTGATATTTAGAATTACATATAAAACAGGAGGTCGTGCGGCGTACCGCATTACTCCTGTCTTTTGTTTGTTAATCTATATATCGATCAGTATTATAAGTGTTCTAAGCATTAATTAGCAGCTCGGCAATCTGCACTGCGTTAGTTGCTGCACCCTTACGAACCTGATCGCCTGCACACCATAGGTTGATGCCGTTATCGCATACGAGGTCGCGCCTGATACGTCCAACGAATACGATGTCCTGATTGCTAGTGTCGATTGGCATTGGGTAACTGAGCGATTCAGGGTCATCTACAAGCTTGCAACCCTTAGCGCCTGCGATAGCCTTTCTAACGTCCTCTAGCTCTAGTCTATCCTCTGTGATGACATTAGCTGAGATTGAATGAGAACGCTCAACAGGAACTCTTACGCATGTGCATGATACCTTTAGCTCAGGAAGGTGAAGGATCTTGCGTCCTTCGTTCTGAAGCTTCATCTCCTCGGAAGTGTAGAGGTTGTCACCGAAACCACCGATCTGAGGAATGAGGTTAAACGCAATCTGGTGCTGGAATACTTTAGGCTCTATAGAACCACCTTCGCCAGCAAAAATCTGTTTAGTCTGCTCATATAGTTCAACTGGGCCGCCGGCGCCGGCGCCGCTTACAGCCTGGTAAGTCGAAGCATAGATTCCTTTAATAGGGGAGAGCTCGTTAATCGCATTGATAGCAACCAGTGTGATTATAGTAGAGCAGTTAGGATTAGCGATTATTCCGTTGTGCTTTAGTGCATCCTCAGGGTTAATCTCAGGAATTACTAGCGGAACGTTCTCATCCATTCTGTAAGCGCTGGAGTTGTCGATGTATGTTGCACCAGAAGTCTTGATAGCATCAGTGAATTTAATCGAGATGTCATTTTCAGCAGCACCGAGCACGAAGTCAAGTCCTTCGAATGTATCTTCTGCTGCCTCTTGAATCACTACTGTTCCGTACTTCTTAGTCACAACCTCCTTGCCAGCACTTCTCTTACTAGCGAGCAGTCTGAGCTCTGATAGAGGGAAGTTCTTCTCCTGAAGCGCCTTAAGCATTTCCTGTCCAACGGCACCAGAAGCACCGAGTATACCTAATCTGTATTCTTTCATATCTTATCTATTGGAATCTGTCTGATCCCAAATCCTTTCTTATTACTTTGCGAAGCTCTCGTAGAGCACGCGAATTGCTTTCTCGAAATCGTCGTTAAATACACCAATCATGATATTGATTTCATCTGCACACTGCTCGATAATACGAATGTTAATCTTGTTAACTCCGAGTGCTCCGAATAGCTTACCGGAGATACCCGTCTTGTACGCCATCTGTCTGCCTACAATAGCAATCATGCTGATGCCCTGATCAATCTCTGCGTCGACTCCACATTCCTTCTTGATAGCCGCTAGTACATCGAACTTGCACTGTTCAAGCTTATATGACGGAGTGATGATTGAGAAGCTGTCAACGCCACTTGGAATCTGCGAGATAGGCACATCGTACTGCTCACAGATATCGAGAACCTTGCGCAGTGTATGTAGATTCTCGCCGATGTTACCCTTGGCAATCTTGATCAATGAGAAATCACGCTTGCCGGTAATTCCCGTGATAAATCTGTTGCTCTCTTCAGGACTCTCTTCACCGAAGCTCTCACGGATGATAGTGCCTGGATTTTCAGGCTCATTAGTGTTTCTGATGTTGAGCGGAATGTCCTTAGCGCGAACAGGAAACACTGTATCCTCGTGGAGAACAGCAGCTCCCATGTAAGACAGTTCTCTTAACTCTGCATAAGTAACGCGGGCGATGCTCTTTGGGTTTTCTACTATGCGAGGATCCACCATTAGGATGCCACTAACATCGGTCCAGTTCTCGTATACATCTGCATGGAGTGAAGCTGCTGCGATTGCACCCGATACATCGGAGCCACCGCGGGAAAATACTTTGATGTCGCCGTTTGGAAGACTCCCGTAGAATCCCGGAATTACGATTTTGTTATAAACATCAAAAATCTCTTTGAAATTCTTCTCAGTCTTATCCATATCCACATCTCCGTTATACTTGAAGCTGATGAGGTTTGCGGAGTCCACAAACTGGTATCCAAGGTATTCAGCCATAAGCTTAGCGTTTAGGAATTCACCTCTCGATGCGAGGTAGTCCATGGAGATGTTCTTGCTTAGCTTGCTTCTGATTATCTCGAACTCTTGGTCCAGGTCGAGCGATAGACCGCATTCAGAGCGGATGTCCATATAGCGTTGCTCAATCATCTCGAAGATGCTGTCATAAGATACATCATACTTGATATGAGCCTTAACCAAGTAGAGAAGATCAGTTACCTTGCTGTCATCTGATGAGCGACGTCCTGGTGCTGATACAACTACCACTTTTCGGTCTGGATCCTGCTCAATAATACTCTTTACTTTGGCAAACTGCACGCCATCACTTAACGATGAGCCGCCAAACTTTGCAACTTTAATCATTACTATATATTTACTCCCTTATTCCTGCCATGAAGAAATGCTCGTCGCTGCTCTCGGAGGCCAATCTGTGTGCCTCTGCAACGCTCATAGCTTCTGTAATCTTGCATGAACCGTTTTCTCTAACATAGTATCTGTGAACCTCAAGTCTGTTGTCTACAGATACATCGTTCTTCTTGCTCTCGCCTATGAACTTCCATCCGTTCTCAACATCTAGCACATCCTGAATTACGGAAGTTCCAGTAGGGTATTTGCCAGCTCCCTGACCGTAGAAGCTTAATGTGCCTATGTTATTTCCAGTCAAGCTGATTAAGTTATTGTTAGCAGGCACTGCGGATTCTAGCGCACCTCTACCAACTAATGTAGGTTCAACATATGCGTAAGCGCCTGACTCAGTCTGACCAGCGTTCATGAGCAGCTTGCAAGTGTATCCGTGCTCGTTAAAGTACTTGATGTCGCTAGCTGTGATATTCTGGATTCCGAACACAGGGACGTCCTCTTCGGATATGCTTGTTCCGAAGGCGAGGTTCGCTGAAATTACGCACTTGCGCTGTGTGTCGAAACCACCAATGTCTGCAGTCGGATCTTTCTCTGCATATCCGAGTTCCTGTGCCTTTGCAAGAATTTTTGCAAAATCAACAGGCTCATTATGCATAGTGTCCAGAATGTAGTTGCAAGTACCGTTAACAATTCCGCTTATAGATAAAATCTCATCGCTTCTCGACTGGCGCTTCAGATTGAAAAGCCAAGGGATACCGCCACCGGCAGAAGCCGTGTAACGGAATTCAACTCCGTGCTCAATAGCGAGTTCATGCAGTTCATCCCAGTATGCTGCAACCAGGTTCTTGTTAGGGGTTACTACGTGCTTACCGCTCTTGAGAGCAGCAGATACATATTCGTATGCTGGGTGAAGACCGCCGATGCACTCTGCAACTAGCTCAATCTCCTTGTCCTGCAAAATATCTTCGTATTCAGTAGTCACGATATCCCCGAGTTTGTCTATTGGTCTCTTGTAGAGCACGCGTTTTACTTCTATATTATGAGCAGTCAGTGCGACCTCATATGCACCGCTTCCAACTACTCCGTATCCGAGAATTGCAATTTTCATATTTGTATACTATTTAATCCTCTCTATGTCCTATTTTCTGTATATAGTGTCCTTGTATGAAAAACACTTGTATTCCTACGAGGAATAATGTATCATAAAAACACAAAATACGCAACAGAAAAGAGAGATAAAATGTTAAATTATATAAGCACAAGAGATGTGAATCACAAGGTTTCTTCGTCGCAGGCGGTACTCGATGGACTTGCCGAGGACGGAGGTCTTTACGTTCCTGAAGATTTATCGGAACTAAAGCTAGATTATAAGGAAGTGATAGCTGAAAATTATCGCGGCATGGCCAAGAAGGTGTTTGGAAAGTTCTTTCCTGATTATGGAGAAGAACTGATAGACGTTATTGTCGAGAGAAGCTATAAGGATAAGTTTACAGCAGAAGAAATCACACCGCTGGTAAGCGTAGATGGCAGATGCATACTAGAGCTCTTCTGTGGTCCGACTTGTGCGTTCAAAGATGTTGCACTCTCCGCTCTTCCTAACCTAATGTCAGAGGCGGCAAAGCTCAATGATTTTCAGGATGAAATCCTAATACTGACAGCGACCAGTGGCGATACTGGTAGTGCGGCGCTACATGGATTCTCAGATGTTCCCGGCATTAGAATAGCGGTATTCTACCCAGACAAGGGCATATCCGAGACTCAGCGTCTACAGATGGTAACTCAGTCTGGTGCAAACACTAAAGCGTTCGGTGTAAGAGGTAACTTCGACGATGCGCAGACAGGGGTTAAGAGGTTATTCCAAGAGATTCCGAGGCCTTGTGAAGGCGTTTCGCTATCAAGTGA
>NZ_CP016199.1:801208-854687 GCF_002243385.1 Mogibacterium pumilum
AATATAGGAAGACTCGTTCCTCAGGTGGTTTATTACTTTGCAGCTTATAAGAGTCTTGTTGATGCAGGTGAGATTAAGCTAGGTGATGCAGTTGACTGTACAGTTCCGACTGGAAACTTTGGAGACATCATGGCTGGATACCTCGCTAAGCAGATGGGACTTCCAGTTGGAAAGCTAATCTGTGCTTCCAATAAGAACGACGTGCTTACAGAGTTCCTCGAGACGGGACACTATGACAAGAAGAGAGAATTTTACAAGACATCATCCCCATCGATGGACATCCTCGTATCAAGTAACCTTGAGAGACTGCTGTTCTTCGTGTGCGGATCTGACAAGACTATGGAGTATATGAAGTCACTTGCTGAAACTGGAGAGTATCAGATAAGCGAGGAAGAGCTGTCCAAAATCAAGAGTGATTTTGTAGGTTGTGCATGCTCGGATGAAGAGGGTTCAGCTGCTATCGGCAAGCTGTTCAAGGATGCGAGATATGTTATGGATACGCATACCGCCATCGCATGGGCTGCATCAGATAAGTTCATCGGTGAGGGAGTGTCGGATGCTAAGAATGTAGTTCTATCAACTGCTTCTCCATACAAGTTTACGGGTTCGGTTCTCGTGGCACTTGGAGTGGAAGCGTCGGGAGATGACAGAGCTGATATGGAGAGGCTATCAGAGCTTACAGGAACTGAAATTCCTCGACCTCTTCGAGATATATTTGAAAGAGAAGTTAAGCATAGGGATATTATCGACGTTGACGAGATGAAAGTTAAAGTCGTGAAATATGCTTGTGAAGGTAAGGAGTAGAAGGTGGATAGTAGGTACCTTATAGTAGATAAAAAAATTCTGCCCGAATACTTCGAGAAAGTCGTTGAAGCAAGTCGGCTACTTGCCGAGTGCGAGGTTACCGACATCAGTGAAGCGGTGCGTACAGTGGGTATTTCGCGTAGTACGTATTACAAGTACAAAGACTACGTGATGGAGCTGAGTGCCAAGAAGACGAGTAAGAAGGCGATTATCTCCATGCAGCTACGCCATGAGGCAGGTGTGCTGGAGAAACTTATTCGCGTTATAGCTAGTCACTCATACAGCATATGGACGATCAATCAGAGTCCGCCAGTGAACAACATCGCGACGGTTATAATAACCCTCAATATGGATGATGCGACATGCGGTCTCGAACAACTCATACTGGATATGAGGAAGACGGAAGGTATAAAAAAAGCTAATCTTATCGGCATAGAATAGAATTTTTCAATAGCAAACCCGTATACAATGCTGTTTGTTTGACACAATATTACAAATAATATACTATTTAGAATAGCTAACAGGAGTGTTTCATTAGCGAGGCGCTCCTTTTTATTTAAGGGTAAGGGAGGAAAGATGGATTTTAAACAAATTGAAGCTTTTGTAAATGTTGTTAGGTTTAAGAGCTTTAGTCGTGCGGCAGATGCGACATTCTTTACCCAGCCAACTATCAGTACACACATAAGCTCGCTTGAGAAGGAACTCAACACTAAGCTGCTCGATAGAAAGGGCAGAACTGTTGAGATGACGCCTCATGGTCAGAAGTTCTACCAGTATGCTGTTGAGATGGTTAATGCTAGAGCACAGGCTATCGAAGCGCTTGATAATGGTGATGATAACCTGGATGGAGTTTTGGAGCTACAAACCTCTACCGTACCAGGAATTGCATTTCTTCCTGAAGTTATTCGAAAGTTCACAGATGCTCATCCTTGCACTCAGTTCTATATTGAGATGAATGACAGCAAGGCAACAGTTGAAAGCCTTCTCGAGAGACGTGGTGAAATCGGATTTATAGGCGAATATGTTGCTGAGCCAGGTATTGAGGTGCATGAAATATTCCATGACCGTTCAGTCCTGCTAGTTCCAGGAACGTATGAGACTGATAAGGACACAATTACACTTGAGGAGATGTCCAAGCTTCCGCTCATCTGGAGAGAAAACGGTTCTGCAACTCGTAAGTCTTTCGAGGATACGGTTGCTTCTAAAGGTTTTGATAAGAATAACTTTAGAGTGATTTCTAGAACTAATGACCTCAACCTGATTATGCGTCTCGTTGCAAATAACGTTGGGGCAGCGATACTATCCGAGAAGACCGTCAACAAGGTCGTAAGGTCGGAGGAGTTTAAGGTTCTTAAAATCGATGGATTTGATAAGCTTCGCAGCTTCTACATGATTACGCTCAAGAATGTATTCCTTTCGCCAGTTGCTGAGGCGTTTAGAAAGTTCGTACTAGAGAATGCAGAGCAGCACAAGTAAGGTGCTTTGAAGGCTTGTTAATATAATAATCAGATTAGAAAAAGCAGGAAGACGAAACAATTCGCTTCCTGCTATTTGTTTGTATTGAGTTTTGCCACTAAGCCCTGAAAGGTAAGTGGACCAGTGCTACTTGTTAAGAATTTCAATGTAGTGCGATGTACGCTTTTTGAATCTTCCGATTACTGCATTTTCGCAGCCCTTCTCTCCGAGCTGATACTGTAGTCTCTCAAGCTCTGGCTCCTTAACCGCGAGGAGCAGTCCACCTGAAGTCTGTGGGTCGTATAGCATATCGATCTGCGCCTGATTTAGACCGACGCTATAATCGATGACATCCTTTTCAAGGAAAGCCATGTTGTTGTGTGCTCCGCCAGGAAGGATGCCCTGTGATGCGAATTCTAGCACACGATCCATGAGAGGCACTCTCTCGGTGAAAATCTCTAGTGTCACGTCACCTGATTTTGCCATCTCGGCACCGTGGCCAAGTAGACCGAAGCCAGTGATGTCCGTACAACCGTTAACCTTTACACCAGCAGTAGCTTCAAAAGCATATCTGTTGAGTTCTGCCATGGTATCGCTGAGAGCTCTACTTTCTGCGACGCTCAGTAGGCTTACCTTATCAGCACTTGTGAGAACTCCAGAACCAATCTTCTTGGTGATTACGAGGTAATCTCCTTCAGAAGCACTGTTGCTCAGGATATCGTCAGGATGTGCAAACCCTGTTACGCTGAGTCCGTACTTAGGTTCCTTGTCGTTGATACTGTGACCGCCTGTAGTCATGGCACCGGCCTCATTTACCTTATCGTTTCCACCTTCGAGAATCGCCTTAACAGCAGCTAGCGGCAGCTTCTCAGGAAAGGTGAGCAGGTTCATAGCGAGCTTAGGTGTTCCACCCATAGCGTAGATATCGCTGAGTGAGTTTGCTGCAGCAATCTGACCAAACATATATGGATCATCTACGATTGGCGGGAAGAAGTCTATGCTGTTGATTATAGCTAAATCGTCGCTTACCTTATATACACAAGCATCATCGCTGCTATCAAACCCGACCAAAACCCTCTCGTCGCGAATCTTAGGTAGTTTAGATAATATATCGCTTAGGACTCCCGGTCCTACTTTAGCTCCTCATCCGCCAGCAGCAGTCATCTCAGTAAGTCTCACATCTTCCAGTGCCATAGGTATGGCACAACAAGATTTCTTTTCATTCTCTCCCATTAGCCTTTTCCTCTTTCTGTTATTGAATCTAGTTAAATCATATTGCGCTAATAATTGCAACGTATTGCAAAATATCTATAGGCTGCTTGCCATAGCAAGTTCCTCGATTGCCTTAAGTGCAATGTCAATTTCTTCATCAGTGTTGAAAGGTCCGATTGAGAATCTGACAGTGCCTTCTGGGAAAGTGTGTAGTGACTCGTGTGCAAGCGGTGCACAGTGAAGCCCCACTCTCGTGTTTATTCCATACGTGTGTTCAAGATTGAATGCGCATATGCCGTTATCTTTATCTGTAAAATCGATAGAAATTACACTTACTCTTCCATCTACCGTAGGCATTCCGGCAAGACACACACCTTTAATATTAGCAATTCCGTCAAGCATCCTGGCAGTTAGTTTTTTCTCATGTGCGCGAATCTCTTCAAAATGCTCATGCACCCACTTAAGTGCTGCATGAAGTCCGAAGATTCCTGGTAAGTTGAGAGTTCCACTCTCGAATCTGTCTGGAAGTTCGGAAGGCATCTCAGCCATGTCAGAGTGGCTGCCTGTACCTCCTGAAATCACTGGGATAATATCATCCTTGATATCAGGGTTGATAAGCATCACGCCAATTCCCTGCGGTCCGAGAAGTGACTTATGACCTGGAACAGTAAGTCCGTCAATATGGCATTTCTGCATATCTATAGGAGTATTTCCTGCAGTCTGTGCTGCATCTACGATAAAGAGCACACCTTCCTCGTGGCATTTCTTTCCTACCTCTTCGATTGGAAGTATAGTTCCGCTCACATTAGAAGCGTGAAGCATAACAACAGCTCTAATATCAGAGGTGATCATCTCGAGAGCCTTATCAAGTTCAAGCTGTCCGAATTCATTACAAGGCATACAATCATATTGGATTACACCATCCTCCTGAAGCTGGTGTAACGGTCTATAGACTGCATTGTGTTCCATATGGCTGGTGAGAAATTTATCCCCTTTTCTAGCCAAGCCCTTGATTAAGAAATTAAGAGCGTATGTGTTGCCAGGTGTAAATATAGCGTTTCTTGCACCGTATCCATTCATCATCGAATCAATAATCGATCTGGTTTCGAGGACTATTTCTGCTGCTGAATAAGCTTTTTCGTATCCGCCGCGATTGATGTTGCTACCAATTTTAGTCATGTATTCATATACCGCATTTGCAACCTCTTGTGGCTTTGGGTATGACGTTGCGCTGTTATCTAGATAAATCATCAAGAGCCTCCCATGAAATAATAGCTTTTAATATTAGAAACGAGTGTTGGTCAAAATTATATCATAAAAATGTTCCATAGTTATATTAGTGCTGATTTATATACAAATTAGGTTATTGTAAAGAAAACCGCATAGGCAAATACACTTGAAAGAGTTAATGCCTGCATCAGCACAACTATTTGTTGATAGCATATGACTTTGATGATATAATGACGAAGTATGTAACTTGGGGGTGGATAGGTGCTGGTGTGCCTTACGGTCTTCAAAACCGATATGAGGAGCTGATACCTTCTCGGGTGGGTTCGATTCCCACGCACTCCCGCCATTTAAGTTTGCATGGGAGAAATAATATGAAAAGAAATGAAGTTTTACGACAGATTCCGAAGATAGATGAGGTGCTTAAAGAGCACCTCTTTTCTAATGCCTTCGAGAAAATCGGAAGAGATGTAGTCACATCGATGGCTAGAAATGTTATTGACGAAGTACGTGCAGAGATTTTAGTTTTAAGCGATGAAGCACTTGAGGCGTACGATGTTGCCAAGATAAGTATCGCTGGCATAGCAGATGAGATTAAGGATAGACTCGAGGCGGACAAAGTGAATCATCTACACGGAATTATTAACGCTACTGGAACGATCCTACACACGAACCTAGGCAGAGCTCCACTCTGCGAAGATGCAGTGCGCAATGTAGAGATGGTTTCACGCGGCTACTCAAATCTCGAATATGATGTTAAGCTCGGAAAGCGTGGGTCGAGGCATGATATTTTGCAAGACCTCATGGTTAAACTGACAGGCGCTGAGGATGTCATGATAGTCAACAATAATGCATCAGCTACGATGCTTGTGCTTTCTGCTATGGCGGAGGGTCACGAGGTCGTGGTATCGAGAGGTGAACTTGTTGAAATCGGTGGCGCGTTTAGAATTCCTGATATCATGGAGCAGAGTGGTGCGACGCTGCATGAAGTTGGTACTACCAACAAGACTAAGCCTAGTGATTACGAGAAGGCGATCAATGAGAACACTGGCGCTCTCATGAAGGTTCACACCAGCAACTACAAGATTATGGGGTTTACTGAAGAGACTGAACTCGATGAACTGGTTGCCATTGGCAAGGAACATGGACTTCCGGTAATCTTTGATATGGGTAATGGTCTCATGGTGAACCTAGCAGAGTATGGACTCGATGAACCTAATGTTCCAGCTTCTCTCAATACAGGCATCGATGTTATCCTATTCAGCGGTGATAAGCTGCTTGGGGGACCGCAGGCTGGAATTATCGCTGGAAAGCGCAAATATATCGAGAAGATGAAGAAGCATCCTCTCGCTCGTGCATTGAGAGTAGACAAGATGACTTTTGCAGCGATGGAAGAGACGCTAAAAAAGTACAGAGACACAAGCGTTGCGATGCGTGATATCCCGGTGCTCCGTATGATCACGACTCCTCGTGAAGTTTTGCTCGAGAGAGCTGAGAAATTAGCGGGCAAAATCGGTGCAGTAAATGACAAACTCAGCATTAAGATTATCGATGCGGATGACCAGGTTGGTGGCGGATCTGCTCCGATGGTATTCTTGCAAGGAGTTGCTGTAGCTGTGACATCAGACAAGACTACTACTAAAGGACTTGAGAGAGCTCTTCGAAAGCATAAAATTCCTGTAATTGCAAGGATTCATGAGGATGAGCTGCTGTTCTCAGTTAGAACGGTGCTGGATCGCGAGCTCGATTATATCGCAGCTGCATTAGGGGACGTGGAATAGATGAAGAATGTAATTATTGGTACGGCAGGACACGTTGACCACGGCAAGACTCAGTTGATTAAAGCTCTATCTGGAATCGATACAGACAGACTGTCCGAAGAGAAGAAGCGTGGAATCACAATCGAGCTAGGTTTTGCTCATATAGATAATGATGCTGGTTACAACATTGGAGTAATCGACGTTCCTGGCCATGAGAAGTTTATTAAGAACATGCTAGCTGGAATCAGCGGCGTCGACTTCGTACTATTTGTAGTGGCTGCAGATGAGGGAATCATGCCGCAGACTAAGGAGCACTTTGAGATTCTGCAGGCTCTCGGTATAGACGATGGAATCGTTGCGATTACCAAGAAAGATATGGTAGACGAAGAATGGCTCGAGATGCTTTTTGAGGATGTTAAGGACTTCTTCAAGGACTCTTTCCTCGAAAGCAAGCCTATGATAGCTGTGTCTTCCAAGACAGGAGAAAATATCGATGCTCTCAAAGCAGAAATATTAAAGAAGTGCGACCGTGAGTCGAAGAGACGTGAGGAGCCGGAACTGTTCAGATTGCCTATAGATAGGACTTTTTCCATGCAGGGGTTTGGAACCGTAGTGACAGGAACTCTCGTAGACGGTGTTCTAAGGCTCAATGATGAAATGATTATATATCCAGAGGATGTGACTGTAAAGGTTAGAGGGATTCAGACGTATGGCAGCGATACAGACGAAGCGGTTGCTGGACAGCGAACTGCCGTGAATCTCTCAGGAATCAAAAAGGAAAATGCGCCTAGAGGTTCGGTGCTAGCAGCACCAGGGGCTGTTACTGTAACCAATATGCTCGACGCAGAGATGGGCGTATTTAAGAGCAGTGATAGGCAGATTCTCAACAATAGCAGGGTTCACCTACACACTGGTAGCAAAGAAGTTCTGGCAAAAGTCATCATTATGGATCGTGAAGTCATGGTGAGTGGAGATAAGGCATATGTGCAGTTCAGACTTGAAGAACCTATAGCAATAAGAAGAGGTGACAAGTTCATAGTCAGATTCTATTCTCCAGTAATTACGATTGGTGGTGGTAGAATCCTAGATGCAAACCCGGAGAAACACAAGAGAAATCGTGAAGATGTTATGACTGAGTTTGAAATACTTGCTAGTGGAGATGTAGATGAAATTGTTTACCTCAAGGCTGGAAAGTGGAAATACTACAAAGAACGGGAACTCGGTCAGGAGCTTGGCCTCACAGAAGCTGAAGCTAGACATATAATAAAATCACTTGCTGATCATGGCAGGGTGCTAATACTTGCAGATGGCTCTATTGTGAGTGAAGACAAGCTGAAGGTGCTCGGAGATACGCTTTCCCAAATAATCGATGAATATCACAGTCAGAATCCTATGGTGGAGGGTATTCCGAAGAGAGAGCTGCTTAGTAGATTAAAGGAATACAGGCACATCGAGGATGACAAGCTAGGACAGGCTATTATTTATAAGTTCTTAGATTCTGGGATGCTCGAAGACAAGGAGAAGACAATATCGCTTGCGGGCTTCAAGGTTGAATTTTCTGATGAACAGCTTGCACTCATGGATAAGATTAGTCAGATGTATAGTGAAGCAGGAGTTGAAACTATCAAGAATGAAGAAATCTACAAACTAGTAGGTGATAAGAATGTTGCCAGTGCTTTGCAGGCTGAACTCATCTCACAGGGTAAAATCTTTAAGCTTGATGCTAGTTACTACATCGATACCAAGGCATGGGATATCGCAGTAGCTGCTGGACGAGAACTTGGAATAGAAAAACCAGAAGGATTTACCTTGGCTGAATATCGTGATAAGCTTGAAATTTCAAGGAAATTTGCATCTATTTTGTTATCCGCACTTGACAAGTATGGTATAACAGTGTTTAATGGAGAGTATCGAAAGACAATTAAATAGTTACGAAAGGGAGAACTATAATGAAGAAAAAGACACTACTTATTGTGAGCATGTTAGTTCTAGCTATGTTGGCGCTAACAGCTTGTGGCAGCAAGTCACCTAAGAGCGTTGTAGAGGATAATCTCAAGCAGATTAAGACTGAGAAGGCTTCTACAAACGTTGGTAAGCTATTCAACGATAGCACTCTAGAGCAGAAGTACGGAAAAGAGTATGAAAAGTTCATCAAGAAGGTTCAGGAGTTCGATTATGAAGTAAAGGATGAAAAGGTTGATGGCAAGAAAGCAACTGTAAAGGTTGAGATCAAGACATACGACTTCGGTGCAGCTTACAAGACGACTTATGATGCTGTAGTTGCTGACGCTAAGAGCGGTAAGATCACTGCAACAACTGACATTAAGGACTACGTTTACAACCTAATGTTCCAGAACCTAAATGCTGTAAAGGACAAGTCATACAAGAAGACAGTTACAATCAACTGTACAAAGAATGACAAGGGTGAATGGACAACAGATATCAACAATAATGTTGATTTCCTAGACGCTATGATGGGTGGAATGTTCACAGCTATCAAGACTGTAACAGCTCAGCAGTAAGTTCTAAACCAACCTGAACTATACGTTTAATCGACTAAAAAACCGCGGCATTTATGCCGCGGTTTTCTCGTATTCATATGTTTTGTGGCTAACCTCAATACTTGAGGAGAGAGATTGTTGACCTTAAGTTGAATGGCCAACTTCTACTTCATCAGCTTGCAGATTCTCTCTCCAAATGCAAGTGGATCCTCAACTGGCATTCCTTCTAGTACAAGTGCCTGATCGTACAAAAGGTGTGCGTAGTCAGTAACTTTCTCCGTGTCACCATCAGATACTGCTTTTTTTATAGCTTCAAAGAATGGGAGATCGCCATTCAGCTCGAGAACTTTATCTGCCTCAACTCCTGACAGCTCCTTGTTACCAGACATCGCTGCCTGTGCTTTTAGTATTTTCTCCATTTCTATAGATACACCATCTGCTGTAGCAAAGCACACAGGATGATTCTTCAGCCTAGTCGATAGGATTACAGCTGATACCTTATCTCCGAGAGCTTTTTTAATTGCATCTAGAGTGCTTTTTGCTGCTTCATTTTTATCTTCCTGAGCCTTTAGTTCCTCGTCGGTTTTCTCGAATCCGAGATCCCTATCGGAGATGTTCTTGAACTCTTTGCCTTCATATTCTCTCATAGTCATGAATGCAAACTCATCGATGTTATCAGTGCAGTATAGAACCTCGTATCCCTTATCTGCAAATAAATCCATCTGCGGCATCATCTTGATCTTGCCTTTAGATTCTCCCGCTGCATAGTAGATATATTTCTGATCATCTGCCATCCTCGATACATAGTCCTTAAGAGTAGTCATAGCCTCTATAGTTCCGCTATAGTATAGAAGGATGTCCTTAAGCTTATCCTTGTCAGCGCCGAAGTTATCATATACTCCGTATTTGAGTTGTATTCCAAAGTTTTCAAAGAATTGCTCGTACTTATCGCGCTCTTTATCACACATCTCTCCGAAAGTCTGCAGAAGTTTCTTTTCCAGTCTCTGTGCGATGGCACGGAGCTGTCTATCCTGCTGCAACATCTCTCTCGAGATATTTAGCGATAGGTCAGGAGAATCAACTAGCCCACTGATAAATCCAAAGTAACTTGGTAGAAGATCCTCACATTTATCCATAATTAGGACACCGCTAGAGTAGAGCTGAAGTCCAGGTTTGAAATCCTTGTTATAATAGTTAAAAGGAACTTCGCTAGGTACAAACAGCAGTGCGTCGTACGAGATGACACCTTCAACATTAGTATGAACAACCTTTAGCGGGTTACTCCATGACATGTATGTTTTCTTGTAGAAATCGTTATACTGCTCATCTGTAATTTCGCTCTTCTTAGTCTTCCATAGCGGAATCATGCTGTTGAGCTTTTCATCCTCTGTATAAGTCTCATACTCGGGCTTATAATCCTCGGCATCCATCTCTTCTTCAGAAGCCTGTATCTGTCGCTGCTTCGTAACATTCATAACGATTGGGTAGCGGATATAATCGGAATACTGCTTTACGATTCCTCTAATTCTAAATTCTTCTAGAAACTCAGAGTATTTATCGTCTTCGGTGTCATCTCTTAAATAGATGATGATATCAGTTCCAACGTTCGAGCGCTCTGCTTCTTCGATGGTAAAGCCTTCAGCGCCTTCGCTCTCCCAGATATATGCCTGATCTGTACCGTATGCCTTGGAAATTACCTGAATCTTTTTAGCTACCATAAAGGCACTATAGAAGCCAACACCGAACTGCCCGATTATATCCACATCCTGTAATGATTCTGAGTTGTCGGCTTTGAATTTGAGAGAACCGCTATTCGCAATAATTCCAAGGTTATTTTCTAATTCTTCCTTGCTCATACCGATTCCGTTATCTGAGATAGTCAGAGTTCTCACATCCTTGTCTACGGCAATTCTGATTTCAAAATCTTCTCTGGACTTTCCTGTGCAACCATCTTCAGCTTCTCTATAGTAGCGCTTGTCAATTGCGTCACTCGCATTGCTGATAATTTCTCTCATGAATATTTCACGATTAGTATAGATAGAGTTAATCATCATATCCAGGAGTCGTTGAGACTCTGCTTTAAACTGCATTTTCTCCATATCATAAACCTTCTTTCGTAATATTATTTGACAAATTAGCACTCTCTAGTGTTATCTGCTAAATAATATACTACTAGCAAGATAATATTTCAAGAAGCAGACAATAAAATAGAAATAATGTAAACACTACAAAATTAGATTGTACAAAATTAAAAATCACAGAATATTCATAATTTGTGACGTTCTTGGAGTATAATGGACTCATTATAATGATGGTGAATGAATTTGCTCACTATGAGGATACATAAGGATTCTAATACACGGAGGTACTAGAGATGGGTAATAAGTATGACGTTGTAATCGTTGGTGGAGGTCCGGCTGGTTTAACTGCTGGAATTTATGCGGCTAGGGCTGGAAAGTCTACTGCTATTATTGAGCGTGGACTTATAGGAGGTCAGATTACCTTTACTGATTCTATAGATAATTTTCCTGCTGCTCCAGGAATGAATGGTGCTGAGTACGCGATGAAGATCCAGGCTCAGGCAGAATCATTTGGAGCAGACATTATCATGGATGAAATCGTAGAAGTTGCTGCTCCAGAGACTGAAGGTGGAGCATTCAAGATTAAGGGGAACAGCGACGAGTATGAGGCTACAGCTATTATACTTGCTACTGGCCTTGATAATAGAAAGATGGGAATTTCTGGTGAAGATGGGCTAATCAGTCGCGGAATTTCTTTCTGTGCTGTATGCGATGGTGCGTTCTTTAGAAATAAGGAAGTTGCAGTATACGGTGGTGGAAATACGGCTGTCGAGGATGCGGCGTTTCTCGCTAACATCTGCACAAAGGTTACTATCATTCACAGAAGAGATAGATTTAGAGCTGAGCAGGCGGTTGTAGATAAGCTTAAAGCACTTGATAACGTTGAGTTTGTAATGACTAGCAATGTTGTAGGTGTAAACGGTGAGCATGTACTTGAATCCATCACTGTTAAGAACAACGAGACAGGTGAGAGTAGAGATATTGCTGTCAGTGCTCTTTTCGTAGCTATCGGCAAGATTCCAAATGGAAAGCCTTTTTCGAATCTCGTAGCTACTGATGAAGCGGGATATTTCGATATCGGTGAATCCTGTGAAGCAGGAACACCTGGGGTGTTCGTTGCTGGAGACGGCAGATCAAAGGAGCTCAATCAGCTAACAACTGCAGTTTCTGATGGTTCAATTGCTGCAACGAAGGCTTGCAACTACGTTGACAGAATGAACGGACAGGAATACGTTTAGGAATTCTTAAATTTGTAGTACAATATAAAGACATGATTATCAGATACTAATTTGATATATAGGAGGAATGAAATGACAGATAATATGCAGACACCTGAATCTTGTAGCCACGATTGTTCAAGCTGCGGATCAAACTGCCCGTCAAGAGACGGTGGCGCTCATGACGGTCATGAGAAGTTAAATGAACACAGCAGTATCAAGAAGGTTGTTGCTGTTGTGAGCGGAAAAGGTGGCGTTGGTAAGTCAATGGTTACTGCGCTGGCGGCTGTAACGGCTAATAGAAACGGCTGTAATGTTGGTGTTATGGACGCCGATATCACCGGACCTTCGATTCCAAAGATGTTCGGTATACACGACAAGGCTTACGGAAGTGAGATAGGTATTATTCCTGGTAAGAGCGCTTCGGAGATTAAGGTCATGTCCCTTAATCTGCTTACAGAAAATGAAAGTGATCCTGTAGTGTGGAGAGGCCCTGTAATCGCAGGAGCTGTTACACAGTTCTGGACAGATGTTGCGTGGGGAGACCTCGATGTAATGTTCATCGATATGCCACCAGGTACAGGAGACGTGCCACTGACAGTATTCCAGTCTCTTCCAATCGATGGAATCATCGTAGTTACATCCCCACAGGAGCTTGTATCTATGATTGTTGAAAAAGCAGTTAAGATGGCAAAGATGATGAATGTTCCTATCCTCGGTATTGTTGAGAATATGAGCTACTTCGAATGCCCGGATAATGGCAAGAAGTACGAGATCTTTGGAAAGAGTCGTGTAGATGAAATTGCATCAGAGAATGGACTTAAGGTTCTCGCAAAGCTTCCAATCAATCCTGACCTTGCTACTCTTAGCGACCAGGGACGTATCGAGTTTGCTGATACTTCAGCGCTAGATGAGTCAATTATGCAGTTGCTGCACGATATTGAGAAATAGTGTCGGGTATAGTAATAAACGTAATATATATCGAAAAAAATAAATACATTACCTCAAAATTCATTTGGTGAGTTTTGAGGTTTTTAAATATAAAATCTCAGCCGATAAATTATAGATAGCAATATTGTCTGCTTTTAAATTACAAAACAGTTGTTGACAATTATATTAGAATATTATAATATAGCAATATATTGATATATATGATTGGCCAATATGAAAGGATAGAAACCAGATGAAAGCAGAGAGAGAGATTATAGAGCAGAAGGCAAATATATTGAAAGCACTTTCATCTCCAGCTAGATTATGTATAGTAAAGACACTTATAGAAGAAGGTGAGAAGACAGTTGGTGACATAACTAACTGCATGGGTTTATCACAATCTAGCATTTCACAACAGCTAGCAAAGTTAAAGATTACCGGTTTAGTTGATGTAAGGAGAGAAGGAAATATGGCCTTCTATAGCTGCAATAGAGAGGACGTAAAGTCATTTGTAGAAACTTTGTTTGAAATGGATAAAAATCGATAAATGTAATATTCAATTCATATGAAAATTACAGGATAGGAGCGGAAATGAAGATTTTGGTTGTTGGTGCTGTGGCAGGTGGTGCAACAGCCCTTGCAAGGCTTAGAAGATTAGATGAGAAGGCAGAAATCATAGTTTTTGAGAGGGGTGGATATATCTCTTACGCTAACTGTGGACTACCATATTATATTGGAAAACAGATTAAGAATAGAGATTCGTTATTTGTATCAGATAAGGACACAATTGAAGCGAAGTACAGAGTTGAGATTAGGCTAAATAGCAATGTCGAATCGATAGATAGGGAAAACAAGACTGTGACGGTAAAGAATTCTGAAACTGGGGAGGAATATCAAGAATCGTATGATAAACTTCTCCTTTCAACAGGATCGTCGCCATTTGTACCTAATCCATCATGGTTAGAGCAGGGAAGAGTATTCAAACTATGGACAATTCCAGATACTGACAAGATATATGAGTTTGTAGGAAACCATGCCCCAAAACGTGCTGTTATCGTTGGTGGAGGGTTTATCGGTCTTGAGATGGCAGAGAACCTTAGCGATAGAGGGGTGGAGGTGTCGCTGTGTGATATGGCGGATCAAGTTATGCCACCTATAGATAAGGATATGGCTAAAATTGTAGAAGTACGTTTAGCTGAAAAAGGTGTACACCTATATCTAGGAAACGGTCTCAAGGATATAGAAAACGATGGAAGTAAGGTTCTGCTTGCCGATGGTACCTCTATAGAAACTGATTTAGTTATTCTGTCCATTGGCGTAAAGCCTAATAGCCAGATTGCTGAAGCTGCAGGACTCGAGCTCAATGCAAGGCGTGGAATAAAGGTCGATGAGTATATGCGCACCTCTGATGAAAATATATATGCAGTCGGCGATGTAATTGGTGTACAGGACTATATGCTGGGTGGAGAAGTGATGATTCCGCTTGCGGGTCCAGCAAATAAGCAAGGTAGAAATGTTGCAGATAATATGCTTGGTCTCGGTGAAAAAACTTATGATGGAACACTTGGTACATCGGTTGCTAAGATTTTTGACATGACAGTAGCCTCTACTGGTGCAAGCGAGAAAGCACTTAATCGAGTAGGAAAGGTATATGGAGAAGACTACTTTGTATCACTTGTACATCCGATGAGTCACGCAGGATATTACCCTGGGGCAACTCCTATGACTATAAAATTAGTATTTGATAGAGATGGTAAAGTGCTTGGTGCTCAGATAGTAGGATATGATGGTGTTGACAAAAGAATCGACACTATCTCAACACTACTACATTTTCACGGTACAATTTCAGATTTAGCAAATTTAGAATTAGCCTATGCACCGCCTTATTCATCTGCAAAGGATCCTGTTAATTTTGCAGGTTACACGGCTGAAAATATATTATCTGATTTAGCTCATCCGATGAGAGTTGATGAACTGGATGTCGAAGGTTCTAATGAGTACGTGCTTCTAGATGTACGAGAAGAAATTGAAGCTATGACTAGCCCGGTAGAAGGTGCAGTTCACATACCATTAACACAGCTCAGAAATAGGATAGGGGAGTTGGAGCACGGCAAGTCATATGTGACGCTGTGTTCCGTAGGACTAAGGGGCTATATTGCTGAGAGAATTCTTCGTCAAAGAGGACATGAAGCATACTATCTGCTTGGTGGCTGTAGGACGATGAATATCCATTACAAAAATACAGCTAAAATCAAAGCAAATCCTATGAGTAACAGCGCCAAAGATGACACATCTCAGGAAAAATTAAACTTGAAACCTAGTCCCGGTAGTGTAAACACAGTTACATTAGATGCATGTGGACTTAGCTGCCCGGGACCAATTATTAAAGTATCCGAATATATGAACGGGTTAAAAATTGGAGATGAACTCAAAGTTACTGCCAGTGATCCGGGATTTGTCGCCGATATAGAAAATTGGTGCCAGAACACAGGCAACACACTGCTAGAATCGTACTCAAATGGGGGAAGCTATAATGTTGTGCTAAGACGAGGGGTCAATTGTGATAGTGATGGCAGCTGCGAAGCTATCGCTTGTGAACATGATAAGGTTGTTGATACAGCATGCACAGTAAAAGAAAAAACCATGATAGTGTTTGATGGTAGTTTAGATAAAGCGATTGCTTCATTTATTATTGCAACAGGTGCCGCTGCCATGGGCAACAAAGTCCACATGTTCTTTACTTTTTGGGGGCTAAGTGTCATAAGAAAGACTCAACCACCGGCAGTGAAGAAATCCTTTTTATCTAAAATGTTTGCAAATATGATTCCTAAAGGTTCGAGGAAACTAAAATTATCGCACATGAATATGGGCGGAATGGGTGCAAAGATGATTAGACAGGTTATGAAATCAAAAGGCATTACTACGCTTGAAGAACTTATTCAAACTGCAATAAACATGGGTGTAGAGATGACAGCTTGTCAGATGTCCATGGATGTTATGGGGATTACTAAGGAAGAGCTAATAGATAGTGTCAAAGTGGGTGGTGTTGCAACTATGCTTAACAATTCGGATAGATCAAATATGAATTTATTTATCTAACTGGATGATTACATATTACGTAAAATATTGCTTGATGAGTGCAAAATGGAGGAGCGAGTAAGAAAGTTATACGAAAAAATATTATTTGACCTACAAAAAAAGATAATTTGAGAAAAACCGCCCAAGGAGGGCGGTTTTTTAGTGAAAAAACATAGTTAAATGAAATATTAATAGTGAGACAGTTTAATATATTGAGAAATTTTATTAATATATTGACACCATCATGAAGAAGTTTATAATTGTATTATTGGTTTACAAATACTAAACTAATTACTTATTATAATGCATAGCAGCAAATAATATTACATGAATGTATATATGTGAACATGCTGCAATTACTAGAACAATTAGACTGGAAGATAGATGGAAATCGGAGAGAAGATTAAAGAGCTTAGAATAGAACGTGGACTCACACAAGAGGAATTGGCGGATAGGGCAGAACTATCGAAGGGATTTATCTCACAGGTAGAGAGGGATCTCACTTCACCGTCAATTGCAACACTCGAAGACATCATTATATCGCTAGGAACGGATCTTACGGCTTTTTTCTCGGAGAAGGAGAGACCGCAGGTCGTATTTAGCGGAGAGGACTACTTTGTAAAGGAAGATGAGCGTCACAAGAGCACGATAGAATGGATAGTGCCTAATGCTCAGAAGAACAATATGGAACCTATCAGAGTGAAGATAGGAGCTGGCGGGACGACCATACCTGATAATCCGCATGAAGGCGAGGAGTTTGGATACGTTATTAAAGGCAATATCGATGTGCATATCGGTAACGACACGTATCGTGTGGAAAAGGGTGAGTCATTCTACATATATCCAGAACAAGAGCACTTCATAAGTTCTGGAAAAGGTGCTGAAATTATATGGGTGAGCTCGCCGCCTAGTTTCTAAGATAGCAGGATAACGCCTTAAAATAGCTACATTGGAGGAAGATTTTGAACGAGTTAATCAGACTTGACAACATAGGGAAGAGCTACGGCGACCACGAGGTGCTAAGCGATATCTCGCTCTCAATCAAGGAGAACGAATTTGTAACGCTGCTAGGTCCATCGGGTTGCGGCAAAACCACTACTCTACGTATCATCGGAGGATTTGAGACTCCTGACATAGGGAAGGTAATTTTTGACGGCAAGGATATAACCAATGTCCCACCGAATCAGCGTCATGTAAATACAGTCTTTCAGAACTACGCATTGTTCCCGCACATGACGGTGCAGGAGAACATCGCTTTTGGTCTGCGTGTAAGTGGAAAGTCGGAGCAATATATAAAGGATAAAATTGCATACGGACTTAAGCTTGTTAATCTTGACGGTTATGGAAATAGAAGAGTTGACAAGATGTCTGGTGGTCAGCAGCAGAGAGTTGCTATGGCGCGTGCGATAGTTAATGAGCCTAGGGTGCTACTACTCGATGAGCCGTTAGGTGCTCTTGACCTAAAACTCAGACAGGAGATGCAGTACGAGCTGGTTAGACTCAAGAAAGAGTTAGGCATTACCTTCATATTCGTTACTCACGATCAGGAAGAAGCTCTTACCATGTCGGACACGGTCATCGTTATGAACAATGGCTACATTCAGCAGATGGGCACTCCTGAAGAGATTTATAATGAACCAGAGAATGCTTTCGTTGCGGACTTCATCGGAGACAGCAACATCGTCGATGCCAAGATGGTGGATGATAAGCTCGTTGAGATAGACGGTCATGTATTTAAATGTATTGATGGCAGGGACAATGGATTCAATATTGGACAGCCTGTCGATGCGGTAATCAGACCTGAAGATGTAGAAATCCGCGAATATGGAGAAGGCATCATGGACGGCAAGATTATCAGCAAGCTGTTCATCGGTGTGCACTACGAGATGCTCGTGCAGAGTGAGGATGGTAAGGTGGAGTGGTTGCTCCAGAACTACGATTCTCATGAAGTTGGTGAGATGATAGGTATGTATGTGCGACCTGAGAACATTCAGATCATGCATAAACCTACATCAGAAGACGAGGAGGCACAGGAAGTTGATATCTAAGAAAAGGTACACAGCACCTTTCGCCATCTGGATTATCGCAGGAACCGTAATCCCGATTTTGACTATTGCCTATTATGGCATTACCAATAGGAATGGTGCTTTTACATTTGAAAATATCACGGCGATGTTCAATTCGCAGCATCTAGAAGCGCTTGGCATGTCTCTACTGCTCTCCGTTGTAAGTACGGTAGTATGCCTCGTGTTGGCTTTTCCTATGGCTCTAATTCTGAAGGAAAGCAGGTTTGGCAAACAGGGATTTATGATATTTGTGTTCATACTTCCTATGTGGATGAACTTTCTACTCAGAACAATGGCATGGCAGGTTCTTCTCGAGAGACAGGGAGTAATCAATTCTTTGCTCACATCCATAGGACTAAACAGGCAAGAGATGATGGGAACGCATGGAGCAGTCGTGCTAGGTATGGTATACGACTTCCTTCCGTTTATGGTGCTCCCTATTTATAATGTTGTGTCCAAAATCGATAACCGCCTAATTGAGGCTGCGTATGACCTTGGTGCAGGCAAATTCTATGTGTTTAGAAGAGTAATCTTTCCACTCAGCATACCTGGAATTGCAAGTGGCGTGACTATGGTGTTTATCCCAGCGCTCACTACATTCGTAATATCTAATATGCTCGGAGGCGGCAAGGTGAACCTTATAGGAAACATTATCGAGCAGGAATTCACTGTTAATTCAAACTGGTATCTAGGCTCGGGACTTTCACTAGTTATGATGGTGTTCATCATCGTCAGCATGCTCATAGTTCAGAAGTTCGGTGACGGAGAGGAGGATCATTTATTATGAAGAAATTCTTCGGAAATATGTACTTAATAATAATAATGCTCTTCCTGTATTTACCAATTCTAACGCTCATATTCCTGTCGTTCAACGAGAGTCGCTCGATGTCGGTATTTACGAGATTTTCGCTGAAGTGGTACCAGGAGATGTTCCACAGCAGACTCATACTGGGAGCTATTGTAAATACATTTTCGATAGCTATACTAGCTTCACTTATTGCAACCTTTATCGGCACTTTGGCGGTGCTCGGTATAGAGTCGCTAAGGCCTGGTGCGCAGCAGACACTCCTTGCAGTTAACAACATTCCGATGCTTAACGCTGATATCGTAACTGGTATCTCGCTTATGCTATCGTTTCTGCTATTTGGAGTTTCGCTCGGATATATGACGATATTGTTCTCGCACGTGACATTTTGTATCCCATACGTGATACTTTCGGTGAGGCCGAGACTTAACAAGAGGACGGATACACTCTTTGAAGCGGCGATGGATCTTGGAGCTTCGCGTTCATATGCGTTTAGAAAGGTTGTGCTGCCGGAGCTCATGCCGGGAATACTCGCCGGTGCCCTTCTTTCGTTTACGATGTCTGTCGATGATTTCGTAGTCACGCATTTTACAAGGGGAGCGGGCATCAACACTATATCGACTCTCATTTACAGCGAAGTAAAAATCGGCATCAGACCGTCGCTATATGCGCTATCAACGATTATTTTTTTGATAGCTCTAATCGCACTATTAATTGTCAATGTAAATAGGGATAAGGAGCAAAAGAGAGCATGAAGAAAAAGTTAATACTCGGCTCGCTGCTCGTGCTTCTCATGGTTGTTATGACGGGATGCAGAAGCGGTGAAAATGGAGAGGTATACGTATACAGCTATGGAGATTACTATGATCCAGAGGTGGTTGCTGACTTCGAGGCGGAGACTGGAATCAGGGTAATTCAGGATACTTATGATACTGCAGAGGAGATGTATCCTATCATCAAGAATGGTTCAGCTGATTATGATGTCGTGTGTACATCAGACTATATGATTAGCAAAATGAAGGATGAGGATCTGCTATATAAGCTGGATAAGAAGAATATCAAGAATATCAAGAATTTAGACACAGATTACATGAAGATGGCCGAGGAGTATGATCCAGGTAACGAGTATTCCATCCCTTATATCGTTGGTGTATCAGGTATCCTTTACAACAAGAAGATGGTAAAGGGCAAAAAGATAGACTCGTGGGATGCGCTTTGGGATCCGGATTTTAAGAATAATATAGTCATGCAGGACAGCGTTCGTGATGCGTTTGCAATCTCGCTTATGAGACTTGGATATTCGCCTAACACTACCAATCCTAAGGAAATTGAAGAGGCGAAGAATGCTCTAAAAGAGCAGAAGAAGCTCGTGTATAAGTATGCTAACGATTCCGCAAGAGACCTGCTGGCTGATAAGTCAGCAGCAATTGGTGTTGTGTGGAATGGAGAATACATTTATACCCATGGTCTCAATAAAGACGTTGAGTTTGTGGTTCCTAAGGAAGGCTCTGAATTTTTCGTCGATTCATGGGTAGTGCCTAAGCGCGCTAAGAACAAGCGAAATGCTGAGAGGTTTATAAACTACATGTGCAAGGCGAAGGTAGCAAAGCAGAACTTTGACTACATATATTACACTACACCGAATAGTGCAGCGATTAAGATTATCCCTTCAAAATACGTTTCAAATCCAGCGGTGTTCCCGAGCAAAGAGACTATTGCTCGCTGCACGCTGCTTAAGAATCTTGACCCTGATACGACAAAGCTTTATAGTGATAGCTGGAAAGAAGTGAAGTCGAAGTAAGGTGTGTGAAAATCGGAGATAGATAATGAACGATAGACAGATAAAGGCTTTTGTAGAAGCCGCTAGACTTCTAAATTTTACGAAAGCCGCTGAAAAGTTATATGTGCCACAGTCGCAGGTTAGTCGCGCGATTGCTGCGCTCGAGGATGAGCTAGGTGTGGTGCTTTTTGATAGAGAAAACTCTAGAAACATTAAGCTATCTTATGCTGGCGAGAAGTATTATAGCTTGTTCCGAAGATTCGATGCGGACCTCGCCAAGACTAGAGACTCACTGAAAGATGGTACACATGAGCTTAGGCTAGGATACAATATAGGGTGGAATATATCTCATTTTCTGCCCGATGTTATAGAGAAGTGTCGAGAGACGCATAGCGATTTCTCGGTGAATATTGAATGCCTCAGTTTTGAAACCCTTATGAATAAGCTTCAGGCAGGGCAGCTAGATGCGGTGCTTTCACTAGATGATTACATGCAGGCTACTTCTGAAATAGGGATAGAGTACGAGGTTGTGACTGAAGTAAAGCGCTCAATCGTATATTCTGAGAAACTACTCGGCAAACAGGTGGTTAGTCCCAAAGAGCTAAAAGATGTTACGATGTTCGTTGCTGATGATCCGAAGCTTCGTGAGATTATCTCGCTCATAGGGTTTAACCTAAGGCCTTACAATTTTATTCCTGAAATTAAAGTTGTTCCTAATCTGGAATCTATGTTTGCAAATGTTCAGAATGGAAGAGGCGTTATTCTAGCGGATGAATGGGTAAGCGTGAGCGGAGGAGAGGAAATTTGCTCTGTTATCATCGGTAGCAAGGCAAATGTTGCTCTCGCATGGCACGAAGGTGCTCCGAACAGAGAAGTTACGCTGTTCAAAGATGAGCTGCGTAAACATTTTGAGGTCTAACTGAATAACTTTGTATAAATATCAAAAATGTAGAAGAATAATAGGTATTCATGCAAAATATGCATGAATACCTATTCAATTTTGGTAGGTTATAATTGTGCAACATAGGTGATACTCTTTAGACATCAAAAGGTAAGATATGAGATTCATATAAAAACTATAAGGAGGGTAAGATGTCTAGAAGAGAAGAAATGCTATTTAAGAACACAGAGTTCGTAGGTTATTCAGATCTAAACAAGAAGCCAGGCTTCCAGATGGGAATGCACCGTACTAAGGATGGCAGATATTATCTATATACTGCATGTTTCCGTGACAATGGTTTTAATATCGTCGACGTTACAGAACCTGCAAATCCAGTTGCAAAGTGGGTTGAGGGAGACTGGGTAGGCGAGGTTCATGATGGACAGAGTCTTGCAAAGCTGCAGGTAGCTGACGGAAAGCTCATCGCTTGCTACGGTGGAACTATGCGAGTTCTTCATGGCACACATGAGCAGCCATACTGGGGTGGATTTAAGATCTACGATATTGAGACAGATCCTCTAAATCCTAAGCTATTAGGCCAGTTCGAATGTGAGGATGGGCCAGGAGTTCATCGCAGTTTCTACAACGGTGGTGACTATGCTTATATCATGGGTAGCAAGCGTAATTTCAGAGGATTTATTCTGAGAATCGTGGATATTTCAGACCCATCTAATCCAACTGAAGTTGGAAGCTGGTGGGCAGATGGACAGTACCTCGGTAACAAGAAGGCATCTGACATGCCGGAGGTTGGTACAGAGCCATTCATGAAACTTCCTAACGGTCATGCGATTACTGTAAAAGATGACGTGGTATATGCAGCATTCCCTAATGTAGGATTCTGTATGATCGATGTACAGGATAAGAGCAGACCTAGACTTCTTGGTAACGTTTCTCTAAACCCTCCATTCAGTAATGGTCAGTCGGGAGCTGCTGTGCACACAGCTATGCCACTCGGTGATAGACCATTTGCTATCGTAACAACAGAGGGTGAGAGAACATGGTACTTCGATAATAACAGAGAAGAAGGGATGTTTCACAAGATTACTAGCCAGCCAATGAATATTATAGGAATGGTTGAGACTGCTGATAAGGATAATCCAGCACTCATCTCTGTATTCCCCTACCCTGAGGTGCCTGAAGAATACAAGAAGTGTCACGGTGAGAACTTCAACATCATCGATGGTCAGAGGGTGGTATTTGGACCACATAATATGTTCGATGCATTTGGACAGGACTGCCTAGAGAGCAGAGATGACAGAGTGTATAACTGCCACTTCCAGGCGGGGCTCCGTATCTATGATGTCTCAGATCCATTTGTACCAAAGGAAATTGCGTATTTCATGCCACCAGATCCAGAAGGTACATGGTTCGATATCGAAGAAGGAACACTTTTCCCTGGACCACACGTTGGACACGCTGAGGACTGTATAGTAGACGACAGGGGGTACATCTACGTAGATACATATCAGGATGGACTCTATATCGTTCGTTGCACAGTATAAATATAATCCTTAAGTTATAGACTGTATAAATATTAATAACCATGCCATTTTAGGTAGCGGCTTCCTTAATCCTGGAGGTCGCTATTTTGTTTAGTTTGCTAAAGTGTCTTGCTTTGGGAAGTATTGAAAATATTTATATTTATACTAATAAACACCCTTCAATATTGAAATTGTTGATATGCATAAATTTTATTAGGTGTACACAATTTAACTTGTTACAATAGTTTAAAACGTATCAAATGACTGATAGGTTTTGAAGGTATTGATAGGAGGTAACAAAATGAAAGTTAATGCAAAATCAATTGATTTAGCGAAGGTGCAGGCTGATGCTGAGGAATCATATCGTAAAGGCTTCTTCTGCTGCGAAGCAGTTATGGATGTTATCATGGATAACTTTGAGCTCGATGTTCCTCATGAGATTATCAAGATGGCTTCTGGAATGGCTATCGGTGTTGGGAAGTCAGGATGTATCTGTGGAGCACTCAATGGCGGTGTTCTAGCTATAAGCATGTTGTTTGGCAGAGATGAGCAGAGAGGTCCTAAGGATCCAGAAGTTGTAAAGTGTATGAGTATGACTAATGAGCTCCATGATTGGTTCAAAGATAACAATACAAAGAAGGCTGCATGTTGCCGAGTTCTCACAAGAGAATTTGATATGAGTCAGGGTGGCCACAAGTCTCAGTGTATCTACTACACAGGTATGTGTGCAGCAAAGGCTGCTGAAATCATAGCTCGTGAACTCGGAATTGAGACAACAGGAGAAATCACAGTTCTATCTCATGATGACTATCTAAAGACAAGAACTACACCTCTTGAAGCTTAATACTTGTGTTTGTAGAAAACGGAGAATGTGACAATGATTAAAAAAATACCTTTACCTATATGTGGTGTAATGCTCGGAACAGCTGCTTTAGGGAACCTGCTTCAGAGTTATTCTGAGGGCGTACGAAATCTTTGCGGTATACTAGCAGCGTTTCTGCTGGTTTTAATACTGCTTAAGCTTGTAATGTATCCGGATATGATAAAAGAAGACATGGGTAATCCCATTATGGCAGGAGTATCAGCAACATTCACAATGGGGCTGATGATCCTCAGCACATACGTTAAACCATTCATAGGGCAAGGAGCATACTTAATCTGGCTGTTTGCGATAGCGCTACACGGCATACTGATCGTGTATTTTACAGTGAAGTTCTTGATAAAATATGACCAGAAAAAAGTGTTCACAACTTGGTTCATCGTATACGTGGGAATTGCGGTTGCAGGAGTTACTGCACCTGCGTATGAAAAGACTGGCTTTGGAGCAGCAACATTCTGGTTCGGTTTAATCACACTCATTCCGCTACTTATAATAGTGATAAAAAGATATGCAACGCTACCTTCACCTGATCCGGCTAAACCGCTAGTTGGTATCTTTGCAGCGCCAATGAGCCTTTGTATTGCAGCTTATATTCAGTCAGTTCAAGTTAAGAACTTTACGCTACTGATGATTATGTTCGTAGCAGCAACAGTGCTATACGTATATTCTCTAGTTGCAAGTTTCGGACTTGTAAAGAAGTTCTACCCAAGCTTTGCGGGGTTCACGTTTCCGTTTGTAATCAGTGCGATTGCAACTAAGCAGGTTATGGCTTGCTCGGCGCTTATGGGACATCCACTTCCTTGGCTAAGCAATGTAGTACTCGTGGAGACGGCGATTGCAGTAGTATTTGTGGTTTATGTATATGTAAAATATATGGTATTTATATTTGCAAGCAATCCAAAACAGGAAAGCTAGAAAAAGCGATACTAGCCGCTTTAAAAAGATTGTTATTATATGATGACATAGTATAGAAAAAGTATCACACCTGTTGTAAAGATTAATAGACTTCGGCTGTATGCTGAGGTCTATTATTATGTGATTCAGTAATATCATACGCTTCACGAAAAAAACATATATCGCTCAACTTTATGTGTTGACACATGGTGCATACGATAGTACACTATGGGTAGTGATTAGCACTCCAGATTAATGAGTGCTAACAACTTTGAAGGCAAGGAGGAAAATCAATGGACATAAGCAAGAGAAAACTTCAGATCCTTCAGGCGATTATCACTGACTATGTCAAGAGTGCGGAGCCTGTCGGCTCACGTTCACTTGCTAAGAAATATGGATTAGGCGTCAGCCCAGCGACGATTAGAAATGAGATGGCTGACCTCGAAGAACTCGGCTACCTGACACATCCTCATGCTTCGGCAGGTCGTGTGCCTTCTGATAAGGCGTATAGACTTTATGTAAATAGCCTAATGAGTAAGCACGATCTCACACCAGAGGAGAAAGAGATTATCAATGAGCGAATGCAGGTAAGCGTTGCGGAGTTCAATCAGACACTTCAGCACGCCGCGGAGCTTTTATCAGATATAACGAAGTTGGCATCATTTGCTATGACACCTTCGGCGAACTTTGACACACTTAAGTTCATCAGACTGCTTCCTGTGGACGAATATACAATTGTATTGATGATAGTCTCAGATACAGGTAATGTGAATAACACGACGCTCAAAGTCGATGTGTCTTACACCCCTGAATCTCTTGAGATTTTGAGCAAGTCGATGACTTACAGCTATAAGGGGACCACGATAGACGAGGCACTCAAGAAATCAATTATTGCAGATTTCAATTCTGACCTCGCGGCGATGAGTCCGCTGGCTAGTATGGTTATGCCTAACTTTATGAAGACGCTCGAGGATATGCTCAACGTTAATCTATATATGGAAGGCTTGACAAATATATTCAACATTCCTGAATACAGTAGCATCGACAAGGCAAAATCCTTTATCGAGCTTGTGAGCAGGAAGGATGAATTTGCTAGAGACATGCTGCAGCGTGAGGACGGCATAATCGTAACTATTGGTAATGAAAATGATGATTCATCTATGAAAGATTGCTCGCTCGTTACAGCGACATATCATGTAGATGGTAAATTGATAGGCAAGATTGGTGTAATCGGACCGACACGCATGAACTATAGCGAGGTTACTTCTATTATGGAGTATCTGACGGAGAACCTAAGCAAAGCGTTCTTATTAAGCGATGGAAAGGAAATCAAGGATGACTGAAGAGAAGAAGATTAATATCGATCAGGCTGAAGAGCAGGAGGCGGTAAAGACTGAAACAGCAGAATGTGTGACCGAAGACTCAGAAGGTAATGAAGATGTAGAGACATCTGAAAATGCTGATGAAGTAGCTGAAAGTGCGGATGAGTCTGGTGAAGCATCGGAGAAGAAAGCACAGCCTGAGGAGGATGGCGAAACCAAGTATTTAAGGCTGATGGCAGAGTTTCAGAACTATAAAAAACGTGTAGCTAAGGAGAAGACAGATATCCGCTCCTATGCAAATGAAAGGATCGTAACCGAACTGCTCGAGGTGCTCGATAACTTCGAGAGAGCGCTTGCAAGCGAGACTACTGCAGAAGCAGAGGGATATGCGCAAGGTATGAAGCTCATATTTGACCAGTTTCTCGGAGTTCTAACCAAATCGGGGCTTGAGGAAGTTAAGGCTCTCGGAGAAGACTTTGACCCTAACATGCATAATGCAGTTATGACAGCGGATAGCGAAGAGTACGATAGCAATAAGGTATGCAATGTACTTCAAAAGGGGTACACTTTAAATGGTAAGGTTATCAGACCTTCAATGGTTACCGTCGCAAAGTAGTGCAAAATGCACGACTAGGCGTGTATATAAATTTAGTAAATAAAGATTTCTTATATGAAAGGAAGTAAATAAAATGAGTAAGGTAATTGGAATTGATTTAGGAACAACAAACAGCTGTGTAGCCGTTCTAGAGGGCGGAGAACCGGTTGTAATCGCAAACGCAGAGGGTGCAAGAACTACTCCATCTGTAGTTGCGTTCACCAAGAATGGTGAGAGGCTAGTAGGAGAGACTGCTAAGAGACAGGCAATCACTAACCCGGATAGAACTATAGCTTCTATCAAGAGACATATGGGTGAGAGCTACACTGTTGAGATTGATGGCAAGAGCTACACACCGCAGGATATTTCAGCTATGATTCTAGGAAAGCTCAAGGCTGATGCTGAAGCTTATCTAGGAGAGAAGGTTACAGAGGCTGTAATTACAGTTCCTGCGTACTTCTCCGATGCACAGAAGCAGGCTACAAAGGATGCTGGTAAGATTGCAGGACTCGAGGTTAAGAGAATTATCAACGAGCCAACAGCTGCATCGCTAGCTTACGGACTAGACAAGGCTGATGGAACTCAGAAGATACTCGTGTACGACCTCGGTGGTGGTACATTCGACGTATCTGTTCTAGAGTTAGGAGATGGAGTATTTGAGGTACTAGCTACAAACGGAGACACTCACCTTGGCGGAGATGACTTCGATAATGCAGTTCTCAATTTCTTAGCTGATTCCTTCATGGCAGAGCACGGAATAGATCTAAGAAAAGATAACATGGCACTACAGAGACTTAAGGAAGCTGCTGAAAAGGCTAAGAAGGAGCTATCAAGCGCTCAGACAACTAAGATTAACCTACCATTCATCACAGTTTCTGAAGCTGGTCCACTCCACATGGATATGGATCTTACAAGAGCTAGATTTGATCAGCTCACAAGCGATCTTGTAGAAAGAAGTATTGAACCTATGAAGAAGGCAATGTCAGATGCCGGTGTATCCAACTCTGACATTGCGAAGGTAATCCTTGTTGGTGGTTCAACACGTATCCCAGCGGTTCAGGCTGCAGTTCAGAAGGTTACTGGTAAGGAGCCATTCAAAGGAATCAATCCAGACGAGTGCGTAGCCGTTGGTGCTTCGATTCAGGCTGGAGTACTTACAGGTGAGGTAAATGACGTTCTTCTACTCGACGTTACTCCACTATCGCTTTCTATCGAGACACTAGGTGGTGTAGCAACTAAACTAATCGAGAGAAACACTACTATTCCAACTAAGAAGAGCCAGATTTTCTCAACAGCAGCAGATAACCAGACTGCAGTAGACGTTCACGTAATGCAGGGTGAGAGAGAGATGGCTGCTGACAACATTACGCTAGGCAGATTCCAGCTCACTGGCATCGCTCCAGCTCCTCGTGGAATTCCACAGATCGAGGTTACATTTGACATCGACGCAAACGGTATTGTAAATGTTAGCGCTAAGGACCTTGGAACTGGTAAGGAACAGCAGATTACTATCACATCTTCGACTAAGCTATCTGAAGATGAGATCAATGCTAAGATTAAGGAAGCTGAGCAGTACGCTGAAGAGGACAAGAAGAAGAAGGAAGAAGTTGAGGTTAAGAACCAGGCTGAAGGAATACTCTTCGAAACTGAGAAACAGATGAACGAACTTGGTGACAAGGTTACAGCAGATGAGAAGGCTAAAGTAGATGCAGCTAGAGAGGACCTCAAGAAGGCTGTAGAAGCTAACGATGTTGAAGATACTAAGGCTAAGATTGAGGCTCTAACACAGGCATTCTACCCAATCTCATCGAGAATCTATCAGGAAGCTCAGGCTCAAGCAGGTGCTACCGGAGCAGCTGAGCAGACTCAGGATGGAACACAGAGTGAAGGTCCAAACGGAAACACTGTAGATGCTGACTATGAAGTGGTAGATGAAGATAAGTAAGCCTAAATTCAGCAGGTGATCACTGCCGGCACTTAGTGCCGGCAGTTCACTGATTTAAAAAATTTATCGTTGGAAGGAAATAATATGGCAGATAAGAGAGATTATTATGAGGTGCTAGGCATCCAGAAAGGCGCTTCCGAAGACGAAATTAAGAAGGCATATCGTAAGATGGCTATGAAGTACCATCCTGATAAGAACCCTGGGGACAAGGAAGCCGAAGAAAAATTTAAGGAAGCCAATGAAGCATACGCTGTATTGTCGGATCCTGATAAAAAGAATAAGTATGATAGATTTGGGCACGCTGGAGTAGATCCGAACGCAGGCTTTGGCGATGGCGGAGCAGGCTTTGGCGGCTTCGGTGGCTTTGAAGATATATTCGATATGTTCGGTGGTGGTTTTGGTGGCTTCGGTGGACGAGGTACAAGGCGTACTGGACCACGTAAGGGAAATGACCTACAGAAGTCGATTACGATTGATTTTACAGAAGCAATATTTGGCTGTAAGAAAGAAATCAAGCTTACCAAGGAAGTTAAGTGTAAGACTTGTAATGGTGAGGGAACTGCACCTGGAACGCATAAACGCACTTGTGATAAGTGCGGTGGAACTGGTCAGGTTTCACATGTATCACAGACTCCTTTTGGAACTTTCCAAAATGTTTCTGCATGTGATGCTTGCGGTGGAACTGGTCAGGTTATAGATAAACCTTGTCCTGATTGCCATGGTAAGGGCTCTGTGAGAAAGACTGTTACACTTAAGATTGACATTCCTGCGGGAGTTGATAGCGACAGCATAATTCCAATTCGAGGTGAAGGTGAGCCTGGTGTAAATGGTGGCTCGTTTGGAGACCTTTATATCGTCATCAACGTAAAGCCTCACAAGATATACAAGAGACGAGGCGATGACCTGTACCTGACAATGCCTATTTCGTACGATCAGGCAGTTCTCGGTGATAAGGTTAAGGTTCCAGGATTCAATGAGACATATTCTTACACACTGGCTCCAGGAACTCAGACAGGATCCAACTTCAGACTCAAGGGTAAGGGGGTTAAGAACCCGAGAACCGGCAGATATGGCGACCTCTATGTAAAGGTAAATATCGAGGTTCCAACCAAACTCAGCGCTAAAGAGAAGAAGGCGATTAAGCGCATGGCCGAGGATTTCTCTGAGGATTCATATCCACGCAAGAAGGAGTTCAACAACCTCAAGTTTGATAAATAAAATGAGTGTAAAATAAGTAAAAAAACACATTACGAAAATTAGTAAAATAAGTATGCAAAAATATAATACACAATACATGGGGCTACCGCACAAAATGTGCGATAGCCCCATGTTAGTAGATACAATCCTGTTCGAAGTCATTTTCTTGAAGAATGGCTTCAATTATTTTAATTATATAACTTTCCATTAAGTAATAAATGTTACTTATGCCCTTTGCTGATTTTTCCGTATTGATACAGAGCAACCATAGCATTAACAGCCTGTTCTGCAGTTGCATATGCAGGAATGCCATGATCCCTTAGTTTAAGGATAGCTTCCTGGCACTCGTTTCCGCCCTGGCATTCCATGATAAACGGTTTGCCGAGATGGCGGTAGGTATCATGTATGCGGATAACCAAATCAGTAACTGCATCCACATCAGTCACGGCGGTAGGGCAAATCGAACCGATAATGCCGTGTACATTAGGGTCACGCATAGCCTGTGTAAAGGCTCCCTTGTACTGAATTGGTGAAGCTGTTCCTGAAATATCAACAGGGTTTAGTGGAGAACCGAACATAGGCATGTAAGCACGAATTCTGTCAGACAGACTTGGTGAAATCTCATTCAGTTCATGCATAGGCATACCTCTACGCTCAAAGTGATCGCAACTCAACAGCCCGGATCCTCCTCCGTTTGTAATCATTACGATATTATCTCCTTTTGCAGGTGGCTGCATGCCGAGTGCCATCGATATATCGAGGAATTCTTCCCATGTTGTCGCACGAATCGCTCCCGCTTTCTTAAACACTTCGTCATAGAACGCATCTGATGTTCCTGCATTTTCAGAAGCAGTATGTGCAAATGCAGCTTTCTCACCAATTTTTGAACCACCAACCTTTATGGTGACGATTGGTTTATTTACATTTTGGCACGCTTCTATAAAAGCATCAGGACTGTCCAGCCCTTCAATATACACAGCAAGGCACTTCGTATCTTTGTCTCTGCCTGCATATGAGATGAACTCACAGAAATCCACATCGGCTTTATTGCCGAGTCCGACGAAGAAGCTCATGCCGTAGTGATCCTTTTGAGAAGAACCCAAAGCGGCAAGCAAGTTAGCACCGGACTGTGAAATCATTGCAACAGGTCCCTTGATAGGTAGGTACGGAATAAATCCGCAATTGAAGTCAAGATATGGGCTTCCCATCCCAACCAAGTTTGGTCCAATCAGAGGCAGTTTGTTGTCACGGCAATACTGCGTCAGCTCATCTTGTAGGGCACCACGACCAATCTCCTTAAATGCACTGGTAGCGATGACTACAATTTTTACCTTTTTGGCAACACAATCTTCCAATACGGATTTAACGATGTGTGCCGGAACAGCGAGGAATGCCAAATCAACTTCTTCAGGAATATCTTTAACTGTAGGATATGCCTTAAGCCCATTCACTTTATCAGCACGCGGATTAACCGGATAAATATCGCCCTTGTAACCCCACAACTTTAGACCGTCTACAACCTTGTAACCTACCTTGGTCGAATAACGACTGGCACCAACAACGGCGATAGACTTAGGGTTTAATGCATACTGAAGATTATCTATTACATAATCGCGAGGATGTTTTACAATCATCTTATTTCACCTCCTCATGATCCGTTGAAAATCGGCACTTCGGTGCTCCGGTTTCCATACGGTTTTGGAGAAAGTCGTCTGTCATGACGCACTCCTCCCAGTAGCCATTTTCATCATCCAGTCGTGCTACCCAACGTCTGAATTGGCGTTTGGAGTTAGCGACCTTAACTTCTTCAATTTCTGCATATTTTTCGAGCTTGTTGCGAATTTCATCAACATCATTTAACTCTGTGAAGACACTTAATAGGCAGTCATAGAAAGAATCGCCAAACTGGAAGATATCAACAAATTCAGACTGTCCGGTAAACTCTTCAATCAGTTCTGCTTTTCTGTAGCTAGGAACATTCTGGAACATGCGAACGAGATACATATGCATTGAAAGTCCGATACCACGATAGTTTAAATATATCATCGGAAGCATAAACTTACGATCATCTACGCAGGTTATAATGTCCTTTCTCATCTGTTCTCCATCAAGACCTGAAAGCTCTTCCAACCTCTTGAAGTTGAACATGTCTGCAACGGACTCGGTAGAATTCAGGGCATCAATAATTGCAAGATCTGTCTTGTCAATCTTCTGCTGAACCTTTAGGAACTTCTTCCTTTGCTCCTCTCCAAACACGAACTTTCTAAACTGGTCTGCCGGCACATCCCACTGGTTTACCATGGACTCACGCACATCTGCACGAATAGGGCAGAGGTGCACATACTCGACTTCTGGACGATCTCTCCACGGAGCTAAAACATCTGCAAGCAGATTATCTATTACACGCATGTGGTTTCCGTTGAAGAAATCAAAATCCCCTTCAGTCATGTAGCCAGTGCATATATCATCTTTGTTTTGATACCATTTTGCGAACTCGTCCTTCGTGGCTGAATCAGTTCCGTCTTTCAACTTAACAACCCAATAGTAGAGTCCCCAACCATAAACACTGACATTCGGATTCATGACGAACATAATCAAGTGTTCATCATACATCCTCTTTAGACGTTTTTTAATGTCGTCCTTTTTGCCTCCGGTCTTCTTGGCAATGTAGTCAAGGTTCCAAACGTCAGGATATACCTGATAGAATGACTTAACTACGTTGTAGGCAGCAACCTCTGTTGCATCCAGACCAAAGGTTCCCGGCTCCAGAAAGCCGTAGCCACGTGGTGGAAAGCAATTTTTATGCATCCACGCTTGCTGTTGGTCAGTGCCAAGCATGTACTTCTTCTCACTCATTGATACTAACCTCCTAATCTTTTACAACTAATCAGTTACAACATACAACAAGATGAAGTAAACAATATCACCTTGTGTTATTATTGTATCACAATGTATAGTGAAATAGAACCTTACCGGTATTAAAATTTGCTCTTTTTATTTAAAATAATATAAATAATTTGAATATTGAAACAAAACTTTGAAATAGGCTCTATAGGCAGAGGAATCAGTGTTTAGATTTAGAGTGTGTTAGGCTTTTGAATCAACTACTGAAGTGCTTCATCAAGCACATCTTTGATGTGCCCTTTGCACTCCTCGTAACTCTCGAAGAGGTGTGCCTCGTATTTTTTCTCATCATCTATAAACATCGAAGGTGTCGCATAGTAATCATAGTTTGCGATGATTTCAGGATGTTCGTTTTCTTCAATCCATTCAATTTCTACCTTGCCATATTCCGGATTTTCCTCAATGAGGTCGGCAAGAGCTTTCTTTCCCTGCACACAATATGGACAGCCGGCATATTCAAATGCTAAAATCTTTTTCATATTTTTCCCTTTCCGCTTTTATATAAATTAATGTTAGTTTTAAATTAGATAGCTTGATTTTTAAGTATTTACATTACAAGTATATTTTAATCACCTATATTATCGGTTTGAAACATTTAGGTGTGAGCAAAGCTAATGTGGTCGCACATGCTACTCAAGCACCAATGAAACTGGACAGTGGTCGCTGCCGTATACATCGGCGAGAATTGCAGCTTCTTTGATTTTTGGCTCTAGGCGATTTGATACTAAGAAGTAGTCGATACGCCAACCAGCGTTGTTTGCCCTCGCATTGAAGCGATATGACCACCAGGAGTATACGCCTGTGGTTTCAGGCTGAAGATACCTAAAGGTATCTGTAAAGCCGGCAGCCAGTAGCTCAGTCATCTTACCGCGCTCCTCATCTGAGAAGCCCGCACTACCGCGATTGCTCTTAGGATTCTTGAGGTCTATTTCCTGGTGTGCTACGTTGAGATCGCCACAGTATACAACTGGCTTAAACTTATCTAGCTTAGACATATAAGCTCTCAAATCATCCTCGTATTCCATTCTGTAATCGATGCGCTTCAACTCATTCTGAGCGTTTGGCACATATGCACATATTAGGTAAAAATCCTCGTATTCAAGCGTGATTACACGACCTTCGTCGTTATGCTTGCCTTCGATTCCATAGGCTACGCTGAAAGGCTCTTTTTTTGCAAAAATCGCAGTTCCTGAGTAACCCTTTTTCTCCGCATAGCTGTAATATTCGTGATAACCTTCTGGGTGAAAGTCTGCTTGTCCTTCCTGCATCTTGGTCTCTTGTAAGCAGAAGAAGTCAGCATTGAGCTCATAAAAGATGTCTTCAAATCCCTTCTTGAGAACTGCTCTAAAACCATTTACATTCCATGATATAAACTTCATTTCGTGAATTTCCTTTTGTTGAATTTTATTTTAAGTATATCTAAAGATTTTATAGTCGCATACTTTACCAACACAGTATCATAATAGCTTCTTAATCTTGAAGCTAGTCATGACAGAATCCCTGTATTTTCCTATCCCCGTAACTATAGCATATCCTGTACCGGGAGAGGTGTTCTTAATATATGCAACTTTGTAATCTTTTCCTTCACTTAACTCTTTGCCATGGTCATATACCACGATTCCAGGCTTAACTGCGAATCCGAGATATCTGGAGCTATGGCTCTTAAGTTGCACATTACATTTTTCAATCGACCTCTTGCCGTTCGCGTTAAAACGTAGCGAATGATATGTCTCTTTAGGGTTCAAATACATGAAATTCAGATCGACATTTTTGTTAATGCCCGGCACAGTCGCTTTGTCGGTGCTCTGCCACATCATGTAATCACCTTTGTAGGTCGCCTGTGTATGGTACTGGGCAAGCCAGATATTCGTGATTTTAGCTAACTCATATCCGCTCGCGTAGTGCATGAGGAAGTCAAAGTTGCCGTATATCATCGTTTCGTATCCGCGTGCCCAACCTCTCTTTACGAACGCTAAAGCGTTTCTGTTAATGCCCGAAGTTCCAAGGGAGCCAGAGCTTATCGCTCGAGCGAGCCTTCCTCCATTATATAGCTCGTAGTCCATTACTATCGGGAGATCTATGCGGTATTTATCTACTAAACCGGCTAGATAGTCAGCTTCGGCAGCAGCTTCTTCAGTGGTGGTCGCCTGTGAATATAAATATACCCCGACCATGAGTCCTGCATCAGATGCACCTTTGATATTCTGTTCGAATTTTGCATCTTTGTGGAGATTACCCTTTGACGCATCTCTAAAACCAGCCCTAATATATACGAAGTCGACACCAGATTTCTTGACCTTATGCCAATCAATGTTATCCCCTTGTGCGTATGAAACGTCGATTCCAGTTGATATTACGTATCCCTTAAACCTCGCGTCATGTGTAAAATTACCGTATTCGAAAGGGGTGCTACGCATAGAATGGAGGATAATCACAATCAAAATCGCCAAGAGCCCGACAACAGAAAATGCTACCTTAAACTTGTTCTTCTTTATCTTGCGTATAGTTTTGCGTTTAAATGATGAACATTTGCGTTTCCACCATTTTTTTATTCTGACGCGTAGACCGTCCGATTTTCTCCTCGGTTTACTTCGTGTCCGTTGTGGCGAACTGTTTCGTCCCTGTCTCATTCTAATCCTCGTCGATTCCGATATCGTTGCCGATTACATGTGCGAACTTTATCGATGACTTACCAAATTTACCTCTAATATCGTCCATAGCCTTAGCTATATTTTCGTCTTTTGCATTCTGATTATTTTCATTAGTAGAAGCGCCCATGCTAAATATAGTGAGCTGACCTCCGTCAGGTGAGTCGGTAAGGTCAATGGCTGTTACCGTGAGAAGCCTTATTGGTTTGTTTGTATAATTAAGCTCCTTAATTAATTCAAAGGCAATATTCCTAAATGCAGCCGGACTATTAATAGGACTAGGAACGCGTTTTTGTCTCGACAATCGTTTGAATTCTGGTGTAGTTAGTTCTACCTTGACACCGCGTGCCCATTTCTCGTGGTGTCTGAGCCTAGTACTTACTTTGTCAGATAACTCTGTCAGGGCAAGACCGACATCGTCGGCACCTTTTAAATTACGGCGAAAAGTCATTCCGTGTCCGACTGATTTTATATCTTCGCGGTTGTCGTACGCGCGCACTGGATCATCATCCAGGCCATTTGCATACTTGTAAAGGCTCACTCCGTGAACACCAAAGGCGTTGGAAAGAAGCATCTGATTAGAATGCGCTAAATCACCTATAGTATGAATTCCAAAATTATTGAGTTTAGTAGCCGTAGCTTTACCGACAAAGAACATTTCAGAGACAGGCATAGGCCATATGAGTTCTCGGAAATTATCTCTTGAGATGACGGTAGTTGCATCCGGTTTCTTGTAGTCACTTCCCATCTTGGCAAAAATCTTATTAAAAGACACGCCGACAGATAAGGTGAGTCCGAGTTCGCTGCGTACGCGTTCTCTGATACTATCAGCGATAAATTTTGCATCTCCTAGCAGCATTTCACTAGCTGTCACATCGAGCCACGATTCATCAACACTGAATGGTTCGATAAGGTTCGTGTACTCGAGGTATATAGAGTTAAGCATATTGCTGTATTCACGATACTTGTCATGATGAGGTGGTATGGTTATAAGCTCAGGACACTTACGTCTGGCTGCTTGTAATGTCTCTGCCGTTACAACTCCAAACTTCTTTGCTAGTTCGTTCTTAGCCAAGATAATTCCATGTCTGCTGTCTGGGTCACCGGCGACTGCAACTGGCTTATTCTTGATATCTGGGCGTGACAGGAGCTCGACAGAAGCATAGAAGTTATTCATATCGCAATGTAGTATTCGTCTGTCTGAATTCATGCTGCAAGCCTTTCGTAAGTTTATTTCTTATACTATTATAGACGATTTGATGGTGCGTGCGAACAGTGTTTTTAAGATAACAAAGACGAGCTCCTAAGAGCTCGCCTTAAACTATTTCTATTTAACGCATTAATAGTACTGAACTAAACTTAGTGGAAGCCGACTCCAGCAATCAGAGTACCGATTCTGAGAGCGAATAGTGCGAAAGAAATCCACATAACTGGAGTGATTTCCTTAGCTTTTCCGCCGATAACCTTAAGCAGTACCCATGAAATCATACCGAACATGATTCCGTTTGCAATAGAATATGTGAAAGGCATGAATGTGATAGCGCAGAATGCAGCTGCAGTATCAGCGATGTCTGAATTGAAGTCAATGTTCTTGATTGATGATACCATCAATAGTCCAACGTACATAAGAGCTGGAGTTGTAGCAAATCCCGGGATCGCTAGAAACACTGGTGAGAAGAATAGTGCGATTACGAACATTACAGCAGATGTTACAGCTGTAAGACCAGTTCTACCACCAGCAGCAACACCGGCACTTGACTCAACGTAAGAAGTTACTGTAGAAGTTCCTACGAAAGCTCCGAAGATTGTACCGAATGCGTCAGCTAGGAGAGCGCCTCTAGCACGAGGAAGATTTCCATTCTCATCTAGGAGGTTTCCTTTGGAAGCTACACCGATAAGAGTTCCTACTGTATCGAACAGGTCAACGAATAGGAACGAGAATGTGATAACTAGGAAGTTGATTAGATTCTGAGAAATCCAAGCAAAATCAAACTGTCCAAAGTGTGGTGCAGCTGGAAGACTGAAAACCTTTGCAGGAACTAGTGAAAATGCACCAGCTGCAGGATCTACATGATACCAACCAGTTTTCTCAGCGATGATTCCAAGAATCCATGTGATGAGGATACCCCATAGAACAGCACCAGGAACATTTTTACGAACCATAGCACAGATGCAGAAGAATCCAATCATAGCGAGTACGAACTGTGGTGATCCTACCTGTCCAAGCTCAACTAGTGTTGCGCCGCTACCAATTACGATGCCTGCACCCTTGAGTCCAACGAGAACGATAAATAGACCGATACCAGCTGTGATTCCGTACTTTAGGTTAGCAGGTACTTCGTTAACTAGCTTTTCACGGAAGCTTGTTAGAGAAAGAAGAACGAATACGATTCCTTCTACTAGAACCGCAGCGAGTGCGATCTTCCAAGGATCATTTATTCCTGCCTTTGCCATTGGAATGCAGACAGAGTACGCAAAGTATGCATTAAGTCCCATTCCGGAAGCAAGTGCAACAGGGTAGTTAGCGAAGAATGCCATGAATAGAGTGGCTACAGTCGCAGAAATTGCAGTAGCAGTAAAAACAGCTGCGCCATCCATGCCTGCTGCAGATAAGATGTTAGGGTTTACTGCCAGAATATATACCATCGATAGAAATGTGGTAACTCCAGCAATGATTTCAGTGCTTGTGGTAGTACCATGCTCCTTAAGTTTAAAAAACTTTTCCATAAAGATAACTCCTTCTAAAAATAATTTTGTAGTTATAAATCAAAACAAATAAGATTGTTTGTAATAAAATAATTATAGAAGTCTAAAGAGATAACTTCAATAAAAGTTAAGATTAAATGAGGCTTAAAAAGGAAAACAAATAATAAAAATGTAATTTGTCCGAACGATGAAACACAATTTGGTCAAAAATGTTCAAGTTTGTTCTTTTGATCATACACACATATATATTATCTTTGTCTATATAATAAAATATGACATAAGTTAAAATTATAGCTACTTATTGGAATACAGAAAAGGATATTGGTAAAACACAATGTCATTACTAAAAAAAACATACCGCCCCCCAAAAGTGTTACTTGCTGGTGGAGCGGGATATATTGGAAGTCATGTTGCCGTTGAATTGCTTGAAGTTGGTTATGATATAGTAATTGCAGATAATTTTAGCAACTCTTGTGAAGACTCATTACAAGGAATAACTGATGTTAGTGGGAAGAATTTTCCTTTCTATAACATTGATGTGGGCAATTCATCAATGCTAACCGAACTGTTTGAAAAGGAACATATAGATATCGTCATTCACCTAGCGGGCTATAAGTCAGTTAGCGAAGCGATTAATTCCCCCCTAAAGTATTATAAAAATAACATTATCCCAACTCTTGAGCTACTAGAAGTTATGCAACAACATGATGTACGCAAGTTCATCCTCAGTTCTTCAGCTAATGTGTATGGAGAATCGAAAATTATGCCAGTTACAGAGGAGTGCAAAACAGGAAATTGTACTAATCCATACGGTAGGACTAAATGGATTCAAGAAGAAATTCTTAAGGATTTATTTGAATCGGATTCTAGATGGAACATAGTTTTGTTAAGGTATTTTAATCCAGCAGGAGCTCATTCAAGTGGTCTCATAGGAGAAAGATATAACAAGGCAACAGGCAACATAATGCCTTCAATTGCGCTGGCAGCATCTGGAGAAGTTCCGGCTTTCAAGATTATGGGCAATTCTTATAACACTCCCGATGGAACAGGTATAAGAGACTATATCCACATCTCTGATTTAGCTAGAGGACATGTTGCTGCTATCAATAAGTTGTACGATGAGCCTAAAGTTTCTATCTATAATCTGGGAACAGGATGTGGATATAGTGTGTTAGAGGCGGTCAAAACTTTTGAGAAGGTGTGTGGGCATAGTATTCCTTGTGAAATTGAAAAAGCTCGAGAAGGTGATATTGCAGAGATGTATGCCTGCTGTGATAAAATAAAGGATGAACTTGGATGGGAAGCCATATATAGCCTTGAAGATGTCTGTGAATCGGCATGGGCTTGGAACAAGAAGTTAATAAAGAAAAAACTATAAAATATGTCCATGTGCATAAAAAATACAGATGTTATCTGATTATGAAAATACAAGTACAACCACTAAATTCAAATATTTACTTGCTTTAATTAGTCTAGTGACCTATAATATATAGGCATCTTTGTGTCCAAATACATGGATGTAGTAAGTAATAATCACATCGTGAAGTTGCCGCGGTGCCTCTTGAAGGTTGAAGGCTAGTGTTCACGGTGGAAGTAACAACCGGAGGTTAATTATGTCAGTAGTATCAATGAAACAGCTTTTAGAAGCAGGTGTTCATTTCGGACACCAGACTAGAAGATGGAACCCTAAGATGGCTCCATACATATTCACAGAGAGAAATGGAATCTACATCATCGATCTTCAGCAGACTATTCAGAGAATTGACGATGCTTATGATTTCATCAGAAAGGTAGCAGCAGATGGAGAGCCAGTCCTGTTTGTAGGAACTAAGAAGCAGGCTCAGGTTGCTATAAAGGACGAGGCTCTACGCGCAGGAATGTTCTTCGTAAACGAGAGATGGCTCGGTGGAATGCTTACAAACTACAAGACTATCAGCAAGAGAATTGCTAGACTAGCTGAGATTCGCGAGATGGAAGCTGATGGGACTATCGAAAAATACGCTAAAAAGGAAGCTCTTAAGATCAGACAGGAAGCTGATAAGCTGGAGAAATTCCTCGGCGGAATCAAGGACATGAAGGGTATGCCCGGAGCAATGTTCGTAGTAGACCCTAAGAAGGAAAAGATTGCTGTTAAGGAAGCAAGAACTCTTGGAATTCCAGTTGTAGGTATCGTAGATACTAATTGTGACCCAGACGATGTAGACTACATCATTCCTGCTAACGATGACGCTATTAGAGCTGTAAAGCTAATCACATCTGCGATGGCAGATGCTGTAATTGAAGCAAAGCAGGGCGAAAGCTTCGATGATAGCGAAGTTCCAGCTGAGGAAGCTGAGACTGAAGCAGAAGCATAAATTACACAGACTTTTATAAACGTATAATATAACAAGTGAATGCCGTCCGGACCGAGAACTAACCCGGCTCGGACGGTTATTTAGTAAGGAGGACACAATGGCTGTAACAGCTGCACTAGTCAAGGAGCTTCGTGAGCTCACAGGTTCCGGTATGATGGATTGCAAGAAGGCACTAGTTGAGACGGATGGCGACATCGATAAGGCGGTAGACTGGCTTCGTGAGAAGGGAATCATGAAGGCTCAGAAGAAGTCTGGCAGAATCGCTGCTGAAGGACTCGTAAGACTTGCTTTCGGAGAGGGTAACAAGGTTGCGGCAATCGCTGAGGTAAACTCTGAGACGGACTTCGTATCTAAGAACGAAGAGTTCGTTGAGTTCGTTGAGGCAATTGCTGCTGAGGCACTTGTAAAGGGTGACCTAGATATGGATGCTTTCATGACAGAGCCATTCCAGGGATCAACTGTTAATGACGTTCTAACAGCTAAAGTTGCAAAGATTGGTGAGAACCTCAACATCAGAAGATATGCTAGAGTTGAGGAAGAGGGCGTTGTTTACACAGGATACATCCACGGTGGTGGCAGAATCGGCGTTATCGTTGGTATCAAGACTGATGCTACAGCGGCAGAGGTTGAGGCTTGTGGTAAGGATGTTGCAATGCAGGTTGCTTCTATGAACCCTAAGTTTGTTGATGAGGCTGGCGTTGATCCTGAATATATCGAGAACGAGAAGAAGATTCTCACTGAGCAGGTTCTCAACGAGGGTAAGAAGCCTGAAATGGTTGAGAAGATTGTTGCTGGTAAGATCAAGAAGGAGCTCAAGGAAGTTTGCCTAGTTGATCAGCCATTCGTAAAGGACAGCGACCTCAGCATCGCTCAATACGTAGAGAAGTGCGCTAAAGAAGTTGGTAAGGATATGCAGGTTGTATCCATGATTAGATTTGAAGTTGGCGAGGGAATCGAGAAGAAGGAAGACGACTTCGCAGCAGAGGTTGCTGCAGCAGTTCAGGGCTAAGCTCTACTCGTTTCAAGCGGACATACAATAGCATTAAGATCTCGATATTCGTGATATGTCGAGTGACGAAAAAGCGTAGCCGATTGGCTGCGCTTTTTAATGCAGAAATAGATGAAGGAAACGATAACTCGAAAATACATAATTGAGGGTAAATGTTATTGAACTCATACACATATCTCTTTATAATTATTTATGTATATACTACATATAATTATGATTATGATATTATGGAGGTTATCAATGAGCGACGTAAGCAAACTAGCACCACAGGAAGTGTTTAAATATTTCAAAGAAATCAGTGACGTTCCGCGTGCTTCAGGACACACTGAGAAGATTATTACATACCTCGTTAATTTTGCGAAAGAACACGAACTAGAATACTATCAGGATGAGTCTGGAAACGTAATTATCTGGAAGGAAGGAACTCCTGGATATGAGAACTCTGACATGGTTATGATTCAGGGCCACATGGATATCGTTGCTGAGAAGACTGAGGACAGCGCTCATGACTTCCAGAATGATCCAATAGAGCTTATTATCGATGGAGATTTCCTAACTGCTAACAAGACTACTCTTGGAGCTGATGACGGCGCAGCTATAGCTATGGGACTTGCTCTTCTCGATTCGACAGATATTCCTCACCCACCACTAGAGTTCATCGCAACTGTTGATGAAGAGATCGGTATGCTTGGTGCGTACGCTCTAGACGGATCAAAGATCAGATCCCGCAAGATAATCAACGTGGATTCTGAGGATGAGGGAGTAATCACCGTTGGCTGTGCAGGTGCAGTAGATATCTTTACAAGCTTCCCGGCAGATAAAAAGGTCGTAAAGGGTGTGAAATACAAGTATCTCGTTGATGGACTACTCGGTGGTCACTCTGGACTAGATATCCATCAGGAACGTGCAAATGCTGGTCAGATTGTAGCTAGAATACTCCTTGATGCTAGAGAGAAGGCTGAACTAAACATCGTATCAATCAAGGGCGGAAGAGCTACTAACGTAATCCTTGGAAAGGTAGAGGGAGAAGTAATCGTTGCTGCTTCGGATGTTAAGGCGTTTGAAGAGAGAATTGCTGCTTCTACAGAGCAGATTAAGGTTGAGTACCGCACTTCGGATCCTGGAATCACAGTATCTTTTAAAGCGGTAGGAGAAGTAGAAGAAGAGGCAATCGACACCGTATGCCAGGATAATTTCTTCAAGTTCGTGCTTGCTTGCCCAGTAGGCGTTGAGCATTACAGCGTAGAACTAAAGGGACTCGTTGAGACATCCCATTCAATTGGAATTATCAAGATTGAAGAGGGAAGATTGGTTACTATGTCCATGGTTAGATCAAGTGTAAACTCACGTAATACATTACTCGCTAGAAAGATTGGCATCCTCGCAGAAGCTCTTGGAGCTAAAGTTGAGAGCGGTAGCTCGTACGGCGCATGGGAATTCAACAACAAGTCAGATCTCCTCGATGTATGCGTAGCTGCATATAAGGAACAGTATGGTGAAGAGCCTGTTGTAAGTGCAATGCATGCTGGTATTGAGTGTGGAATCTGGGCCGAGAAGGTAGGCAAGGTAGATGCAGTATCTATTGGACCAGATATTTCAGACGTTCACTCTGTGAATGAGAACATCTCCATTTCTTCGACAGAGAGGACTTGGAATTACCTCAAGCTAATCCTATCTCACTGCAAGTAAGTTGTTAAGAGTTGGCGAATTCAAAAGTTATATTGAATCGTTAAATAAACAGTGATATATTAATAGAGACAGGAATAGTTGTATTATTATTCCTGTTTTTTAATCAAAATGAGTTAGTTATGTCTAACTATAATTTAAAATTGTTCACAAGTTAATATGGAAGGCAGAGGATATAACATGTACCTGAAGATTGACAGCATTAAGAAAAGCTATGGCACGGGAGATAGCCGCGTCGATGTTCTAAAAGGGGTAAATTGTGGCATAAACAAGGGAGAGATATGCGTGCTTCTTGGACCGTCGGGGTCAGGAAAGTCGACACTGCTAAATATATTAGGAGGTATCGATAAGGCAGACAGTGGGTCTGTGACTATAGGGGATGATAAACTTGAGAATTTCAATGATAAACAGCTATCTCAGTATAGACGAAAGCACCTAGGATACATCTTTCAGTCATACAATCTAATTCCTAACCTGACTGTGAGAGAAAACATTGAAGTTGGTGCTTATCTGAGTGACAAACCACTTCCAATAGACGAATTAATAGAGTTGCTTGGGCTTGAAGCACATAAGGACAAGAGACCAAATCAGCTATCAGGTGGACAGCAACAGCGAACATCGATAGGTAGAGCGATTGTCAAAAATCCTGACCTTTTACTCTGTGATGAGCCGACTGGTGCTCTTGATTACAATACTTCGAAGGAGATACTTAAATTAATTGAAGACATCAATAATAAGTATAGAAGCACGATAGTTATTGTTACGCACAACGTTGCGATTAGCCAGATGGCACACCAAGTTATCAACCTTCACGATGGTAAGATTAGGAGCGATGAGAAGAATTCGAGCAGAATAGCTGCAGAACTGATTGAATGGTAGGTGTGGCTATGAAGAATCCAATATATAAAAGAGTCTTTAGAGAACTCTGGGATGAAAAAGGAAAGTATTTAGTGTTGTTTCTTTTTCTAGTTTTCTCCATAGGATTTACGAGTGGTTATATTGTTGCTGATAGCAGCATGCTCCGTACTTATAACGAGGGCTTTGATAAATACTCTATCGAGAACGGTCATTTTAGCGTTGCGGTTGAACCAAATGCCGACTTAGATACGGTAATAGACGACCTTGAAAAGAACCAGTCGATTAAAGTACAGAAGCAGTTTTACAAAGAACAAGACGTGACATCAGGCAAACACAAGGGAGATACATTACGAATTTACAAGAGCAGAAAGACATTAAACAAGATATCCATGATGTCTGGTCATTTGCCAAAACAAGCTGACGAGATAGCTATAGACCGTCTATATGCTGAAAATAATAAGATAAAAATCGGTGACATTTTAAGCATAAATGGGCATAAATTCAAGGTATCGGGGTTTAGTGCATTCTCCGATTATAGTGCGCTTTTTAAAAATAATGCGGACATGATGTTCGATGCGCAGAAGTTCACGGTGGCTGTAGTGACAGATGATGCGTGGGATAAGCTCGGAAATAACGGTATCGTTTACTCATATGCATGGCGAAACAACAATCAGAAACTGTCTGAAAAGGCGCAAAAGGATAAGGCTGTAGATGTAAAGGTTGAGCTGATCGGTAAGCGGGTGATGCTAAGTGATATAATCGCTAGACCAGATAACAATGCGATTATGTTTACCGGCAATGACTTCGGGCATGATATTGTGATGATGCAGTGGATGCTGTATATCATCATGGCGGTAATAGCGTTCATATTTGCGATTAGCGCTAGAAACAGTATCGAGAAAGAGTCGAAAACGGTTGGAACGCTGAGAGCAACAGGATATACACGCAGAGAACTTTTATCGTATTACATGATGCTCCCTATAATAGTATCGTTTGTAGCGGCGGTTATAGGGAATTTGCTGGGATATTCCTGGCTCAAGAAGTACATTGCAAAGGCATATTATCATAGTTATTCGCTTCCGATGTACACGACTCACTGGAGCAGCGAAGCCTTTATTAAGACGACGTTAGTTCCAATTGTAATTGTTCTAGTAGTCGATATCATAGTACTTTCCCTGGCGCTTAGAACTGAACCGCTTCAGCTACTCCGTGGCGAGGTGAAGAGCAAGAGCAAGTCGAGAAATCCTCTTACATTACCTAACTGGAGATTTATTTCTAGATTCAGAGTGAGAATAATACTACATAATATGGGTGCATATGCAACTCTGGCGATAGGAATTCTGATGGCGAGCATACTCATGATGTTCGGAACCATGCTAGGACCGATGTTGAGTCATTTCAAGACAGATGTACTGAAAAGTCAGATAGCTACATATCAGTATGTACTAAAAGCCCCTTACGATGTTAAATACGAGAATGCTGAGAAGTATGCGTTCTCAACGCTACAGAACGATCGAGATGAAGAGGTTTCGGTATTTGGAATCGAAGAGAATTCCAAATATTTTAAAGGGAAACTAATTGATGATGGTAAAAGCATAAGCCAAACTGATAACGAAAGTGACAATGCTGCGTCAAACGATTCAAATACTAAGTATGACGACGGCAAGAAAGAGATAGAAATTCTCGCTTCAAGTGGATATATGGAAAAGTATCGCTTGAAGGATGGTGCAAAAATAAAGCTACATGCGAAGTTTGGCGATGAGAAATACACATTTGTGGTGAAGAGAACTTACAAATATCCATCTTCACTGGCCATCTTCATGCCTATACGGAAGTATAACGAGGTATTCGGGAAAGCCGCGGATAATTATACGGGATATTTCTCGGATAAGAAGCTAGGTGAGATAGATAATAACTTTGTTGCAACGATTATCACTAAGAAGGATTTGACACTTACAGCTGATCAATTAGAATCATCCATGGGTGAGATATTTGAGATGTTCGGAGCCTTTGCTTGTACGCTATACATGCTGTTCCTGTATCTGCTTGCAAAGTCCGCGATTGAGAAGAGTGTGAATTCGATTTCACTGGTCAAGATACTCGGGTATTCAAATAGAGAGATAGGTCTGTTGTACAATTGTGCTACGGGCATAGTGGCGATTTCATCGCTGGTAATATCGGTGTTCCTAGCAGAGCGGATTATACGAGAAATGTTTTATTACATGATGCTTGATTACAGCGGCTGCCTTGGGTATTACATAGCTCCATCAGTATACATTAAAATTCTGGTGCTGGGAGTAGCTGGGTACTTCTTGATATCAAAGGTGCTGATGCGTCAGATTAAGAAAATTCCAATGGCGATCGCTCTAAAGCAAGCGGAGTAACGTTATAAACTTCTACAAATATCTAGCCTCATTAGTGCATTGGAAAGCCACTATATCGGTTGATGTTTCAACCGGTATAGCGGCTCTTCTGTTTTGTTATACAAGATATATGTAGTGTAGGCTTATAAGTCAAAGAAGTTTAGATTTCATATCCAGCTATACTATAGTTAGTATTCGATTATAGTTGTTGCTAGCTTATCATCCTTAGCTATGATAAGCGCACAAGAGCGCTTGCTTCCACCGCGAGGGTTAGTTAGGCTTCCGGGGTTGATAAACCTTATACCTGATGAAACTTCGTTAACTGGAACATGAGTGTATCCGAAGCATACGGCAGCACAGCCGTGATAAGATACAAGATATTTGAGGATAAGTAGCGAGGAATTTACACCTGACGCATGACCGTGCGTAATCAAGATTTTACCGGCAGGTGTATCAATAATTTCAAAAACTTCCCTGTTACAGCCGTCGCAGTTCCCCGGTACACAGCTAACCGGGGTGCCTGTTTGCTTTTCTATCTCGTGGGCATCCTTAATGAAATCGCCGCAGTGGATAATGCGGTCTATCTTGCAAATTGAAGTTGATATACGTTCGTACATTTCGAGTGCACGGTCTAGTTCGCCATGCGTATCACTTAAAACCAAAATATTCATATGGATATTGTAGCATATGGGATGTGATTCTTATACTTGTTTTGCGCGAGGTCAAGAATTAAAATATAAATGAATAGTTTTGAGTGAGGGAAAACAGTGATTACAAGAGGAGTTACAATTAGAGAGGGTTCGCTGGCAATCCATGGGAGATGGTATATGGACGGGCGCGAAGAGAAGCACCCAACTATCATAATATGTCACGAATTCGGTACCAATATGAGATCAACAAGTAGGTATGCTCAGATGCTTTGCAAACAAGGGTATGCTGTTTTTGTATTCGATTTTTGCGGCTCTGAAAGTGGGACTAGCAGAGGACGAAAGCCTACGGAGATGAGTGTTACCACAGAAGTTGTCGATTTGCTTGTGGTGCTCGATTATGTAGAAGATAGACCTTTCGTAAATACTAATGCGATATTCCTCATGGGATGTTCCCAGGGAGGTCTCGTGGCTTCGCTCGCTGCAGAGAAGCGTAAAGATGAAGTCAAGAAACTAGTGCTGTACTATCCCGCACTATCGATACCTGACGACGCTCGTAAGGGTTCAATGCTCGGAGCTGTATTTAACGGCGAAGAGATTCCAGATAGCTTCAAGGTGATGAACGACAAGTTCAGGGTTGGGAAAAGATACGTAGCAGATGCAATCGTGATCAGCGAGTGGCGTGAGATGATGAGGTACAAGAATCCTGTGCTGATTGTACACGGCACGGATGATGAGCTGGTGGATATCGACTATGCCCGTAAGGCGGCAAAGATATTTCCGAACGCAAAGCTTATAGAAATCGAGGGTGGAAAGCACTTGTTTCCTACACTCGAAGAAAGAAAAATTGCTGTTGCTGAGACGATAAGATTCCTTTGGGAGTAGCGAGCGGAGGCGATTGGTGATACAATTTATAAAGTACAGATTTGTAAGTTGTTTAAAGACACTAGGAGGAAGCAAGATGCAGGAGTTTAAACCTTTTAAGGCTGGTAAGGTGCGAGAGATTTATGATAACGGTGACAACCTAATCATGGTTGCTACAGATAGAATTTCGGCGTTCGATCACATTCTTAAGAACGATATCGTTGACAAGGGTGCAATCCTGACACAGATTTCGAAGTTCTGGTTTGATTTGACGAACGACCTTGTGCCAAATCATTTAATTTCAGTAGATAACAATGATATGCCTGAGTTCTTCAGAAACGAGAAATTTGCACGTCGTAGCACTATGTGCCGCAAGCTAGACATGCTGCCTCTAGAGTGCATCGTTAGAGGATATATTACAGGTAGTGGCTGGGCAAGCTATCAGGAGACTGGTGAGGTTTGTGGAATCAAGCTTCCAGAGGGACTTAGAGAGTCTGAAAAGCTCCCTGAAGCGATTTATACACCTAGTACAAAGGCTGAAATCGGCGATCACGATGAGAATATCTCGTATGAGAAGAGTATCGAAGTGCTTGAGAAGGCATACCCAGGAAGGGGAGAAGAGCTAGCTCGTAAGGTTAAGGAGTTGACACTTGCCGTATACAAGAAGTGTGCAGATTATGCGCTCGAGAGAGGCATTATAATCGCTGATACTAAGCTTGAGTTTGGTTTAGATGAAGAGGGTAAAATCGTACTTGCTGACGAGGTTCTTACACCTGATAGCTCGAGATTCTGGCCAGTAGCAGGTTACGAAGTAGGAAAGTCACAGCCATCATACGACAAGCAGTTTGTAAGAGACTGGCTCAAGGCAAATCCAGACAGCGACTACAAACTACCTGACGAGGTAATCGCAAAGACAATCGAGAAGTACAAGGAGGCGTATAAGCTTTTGACAGGGAAAGACTTCTAAGGTGTATTAATAAGACTTTTATTGAGAGCCGTAAATGCGGCTCTCAAATTATATAGGGTGATTATGGACTTTATATTTTTTCTAAGTAGCATTTTACTCGGTATAGGTCTAGCGATGGATGCATTTGCAATATCTATTGCGAATGGTATCAGTAAGCCAGATGCAGAGCTTGGATATGTGATAAGAGTTACAGCGGTGTTTGCATTCTTTCAATTTGCGATGCCTCTGCTTGGATGGTTTCTGGTGCACAAGGTTGTAAAAGCTTTGGGCGCATTTGATAACCTTGTTCCGTGGATTGCACTACTGGTGCTTGGTTTTCTAGGGGTGCGCATGATACGTGAAGGTTTAAGAAATGGTAAGTCTGAATCGGAGGTCTGTATAGGTGGAGATACAAGTACTGATACTAGTATGAAAGTCTGTAGCAGTGATGTAGATCGAAATATCGGGAACACTTTAGAGCTTACAGCTATGACGCTTTTACTGCAGGGGATTGCGACATCTATCGATGCTTTATCTACGGGATTTGCAATAGTCGATTACGATGTTAAGGCAGCCTTTGTATGTTCGACGATCATCGCATCTACGACTTGGATAATGTGTTTTACTGGGATGAGAATTGGTTCAAGGTTAGGTAATTTGTTCTCTGCTCATGCGACAATTGTAGGCGGCGTAATTCTTGTAATTATTGGCATAGAAGTGTTTACAAAAGGCACACTGCTGTAATAAAATTACACTGCATGATTATTATAATCTTTAACACGAATTTTTTAATATAAGGAGATATCAGATTGGAGATTTTCTTTAAAATCGTAAGTCTGCTCGGCGGACTTGCAATGTTTCTTTATGGAATGCGCATCATGGGTGATGGACTAAAGTCAACATCAGGTGGTGCGATGAAGGCGGCACTTGCTAGAGTTACTGACAAGCCATTTAAAGGATTCTTGCTTGGACTTGTTGTAACCTGCATGATTCAGAGTTCTACTGCGGCTATAGTCCTTACAGTAGGTCTCGTTGGGGCAGGATTCTTGACTTTTAGACAGTCGATAGGAATCGTCCTCGGTGCTAACGTAGGAACTACGATTACTGCACAGATTATCAGACTGATGGATGTTAAGGCTGGTTCTACTAGTATTCTTTCATTCTTTAAATCTGACAATCTAGCGCCGATGGCGCTCATTGCTGGAATAATTCTGATTATGTTCGTGAACTCAAGAGCTGCTAATACGGCTGGAACCATCCTGATGGGATTCGGTACGCTGTTCGTCGGACTTATGAACATGAGTGCAGCAGTATCTCACATGGGCGATGTGCTTAGTAAGCTGCTCGTTTCTTTTGAAGGAAGTCCGCTACTTGGATTCTTCTCAGGTGTGTTCGTAACGGGAGTTATACAGAGTTCATCCGCTGTAGTCGGAATACTACAGTCGATCGCAAGTACCATCGGTATTAAGTTCTGCGGAGTATTTGCGGTAATCATCGGTATTGATATCGGTGACTGCCTGACTACTTATCTAGTGTGCCGCATAGGTGCAAAGCCGGAGCAGATCAGAACTGCGCTCATTCACATTCTATACAACGTAACGGCAGCTATTCTTCTGTTCGTAGCTGTAGGTGTGCTCAGAGGAACAGGCGTTATCGACGACCATATCTGGTATATGACACTTAAAGCAGGTGGAGTCGCTAACGTACACGGACTATTTAAGCTAATCCCAGCACTGATGCTTCTTCCTTGCGCTGGAGTATTTGCAAAGATTGCAGAGCGACTTGTTCCTGATCAGCCAGAAGATCCAGAAGATACCATGATCAAGGAGAGCATCAAGCAGCTCGACCTCAGACTTATCAACAATCCTCGTATCGCTCTTGGTGAAACTCACACCATGACCAGCAATATGTTCGAGGTTGCACTACATAACTATACTGCTTGTATTCAGCAGATGTATGAGTACGATCCAAATAGAAATGAGCGTATGAATCAGCGCGAAGACATGATCGACAAGATGACAGACGTGGCTGACAAGTACGTAATTGAAATTTCTCCTCATATAACTCTTGACTATGACGATAGATTCCAGAGCTTCCTGATGAAGGGACTTGTGAGTATCGAGAGAATCGGTGACCTGGCAATCAATATCATGGATACCATCAAGAGTATGAAGGAAGATGATGTTGAATTCTCGAGAGTAGCTATGGCTGAAATAAGACTTCTTCTTACAGCAATTAATGATATTCTCGAATTAACTGCTGATGCTTACAAAGAAAGCAGCTATGAGAAGGCTAAGAGAATCGAGCCGCTCGAAGAAGTTATCGACGAGATGGTTGATGAAGTAAGACGAAGACATATGTGGAGAATGAAGCACAACCTTTGCGATGTGGTGAAGGGTATTAGCTTCCAGAATATCTTACAGAATCTAGAGCGTATCTCTGACCAGTGCTCTGACCTAGGTGTTAATATACTCGGTATCGAAGATGATAACATCTATGGAAATGAGCATCAGTACCTACGTGATATACATCACTCGGACGATGAGACTTATAATCAGCTTTTTGCAAAATACAAGGCTAAGTACATGGGAGTTCTCGACTCCATGTCAGCTGATTCAACCGATTACGATGATGCAGAAATTGAGAAACAGCTTCAGCTCGATATTATAATGTAATAAAACGGATATGAAAACAACTAACAAATTGCTTTTTGAATTAAATGATGGGGTGTATGACTCTCTTCTCGAAGATACAGCAAGCACCATTGAGATTTCCAGACTCAGAGGGAGACTGTGTAATGCCATCAGTGGCTTTGAGAAAGATTTCGGACAGATGGAGGTTTCTGTCTACAGCGCTCCGTTTGCGATTCCGCTGCTCGGAGACTTTACAGAAGCTCAGAATGGCGCGGTGCTTAGTGCGGCCATAGATAGCGAGCTTGTAGTTGTGATATGTGAATCCGAAGATAAGATGGTTCACGTGTATTCTGAAGCTGAAGGTATACTCGAGTTAGATCCTTGGGGACTCAGAAGAAATGAGAATGAGGTTCGTACTGAAAAAGGCCTTGTTAGAGGGATGCTTGCTGAACTGAAACTTCGAGGATATAAGATAGGTGGATTTAATGCCTATGTTCTTGGACGTGCACCTTTCAATCTCAATGAGATATATGTACCAACCTTTGAAGTTGTGATGACTAGGGCGATATTTGAACTATTTAACCTTGGGGAGCTTAATAAATATGAACTGGCGGAGATAGGGCAATGCGCATCTAACTCGCACTACGACGTACCTAGTGGTACTGCAAGGCAACTCGCTTCTTGTATGGGTGGATTCAGCTTTGCGGATTTTAAGAAACCAGGACTTCCTATTTCAAGCAAGGTCTTGGGAGAAGTTCTGCCGAGAGATTACCGGTTGGTGCTCACGAAACTGTATCCAAAGGCAATTCTCAATGAGAGGACGGATATCGCGGCACTTGGGGATATCGTCCATGAGCTTAGACAAGTTGCAGGCATTATCGGAGCTAGAGTGCTTAGGGATGTCAATAACGATGTTCTCATAGGCTATGCAGAAGAGATAAGGGATAAACTCGGTGATAGGGCGCTTCTCAGAGCGTTCTGCTATATGGGGGAAATCGTTAGGACATTAGAGGCTAGTAGCTATATAATCACTAATGATATCGAGAGATTCATAAACACATTTAAGTCTGCAAGTGACTCTAGATTCAAATACCTTCAATCTTATGGCGTTGCAGGTGCTCCGACATTTGAAGAACTTGCGATTGCAATCTCGGTGAGCGATGAGCTTCTCTATGATAGCGGTACTACCGCCATCATAGGGGATGGCAGACAGGGTATATCTGCTGCCATTGCGGCAACGGGAAGAGTAGAATCATATATTAAATCCATGCAGAAGATATTCGGTGACGATAATGGAACTGAAATATCTGAGATATATGAATTTAGTAAGACCAGACAGTTTAGGTTAATATAGCGATATAAAGTGGACTAGATAATCAAAAGAGCTCCAAGCAGATTATATCTGCCTTGGAGCTCTTTTGTTAGTGTGCCGGGCATGGCACAGTTCTTACTGGTGAGAGTCCAGTCACGGGTATTTACCGCCAAGTGTAGCGAACCGCAAGCGGAAAGCAGTAATGCTCAAGTGAAGGAAGCGGTGTAGCAAAGCCATCGAGCCTACGAACAGAAACCGGATACAAGGCTAAACGGTGGGTGAGGTTGCTACACAAACCGAAGCCCAAAAGGTAAACGTATCACCGAGACAGTAAATCTGGAGGTTGTGTGGCGAAAGAACTATGTCTTACCCCGGGAGA
>NZ_CP016199.1:854712-856870 GCF_002243385.1 Mogibacterium pumilum
TTGAGGAACAACAAAGGACGGAGAATTTAACTAATCATGGTTAAATCTCCGTCCTTTTTAGATTATCCAAATTATGATGTGTACCCCTTGTCAGGGACAACATTGATTTTTTTGGGGTGTTTTTTTATTACCCCAACAAGTGTATAGGTAGGGGTTTAAAACACCACAATGAAATGGATAGGTACCTCCTAAACCCCAAAAGAATTTATAGAACCTGAACTTTTAGATGTATTAAGGTCGGTGGCATATGCTACCGACCTTTTGTCGGTGTGCCGGGCATGGCACAGTTCTTACTGGTGAGAGTCCAGTCACGGGTATTTACCGCCAAGTGTAGCGAACCGCAAGCGGAAAGCAGTAATGCTCAAGTGAAGGAAGCGGTGTAGCAAAGCCATCGAGCCTACGAACAGAAACCGGATACAAGGCTAAACGGTGGGTGAGGTTGCTACACAAACCGAAGCCCAAAAGGTAAACGTATCACCGAGACAGTAAATCCGGAGGTTGTGTGGCGAAAGAACTATGTCTTACCCCGGGAGACCCGGACGGCGTGGAAACACGTGCGGAAAAGGCTTGCGTCCGGGAGTCAGCTTAGACCATAGTACCGGGAGCACGAACGGGAAGGGTCTAATGTCAATGTATTGCAAATCACTGCAAGCAAGGTCGGAATAATCCGAAATCGAGGATATGCTCTGAAAGCAGAAACGTAAGTCTGTGGAGGCAAAAGGTAGAGGGGATGATTTCCGGCAGTTTTACGAACAGAAAGAGGAGCAACAAGTGGAATTAATCGAATGGATATTACAGGACAGGAATATTGACGAGGCAATCAAGAACGTCAAGCGAAACAAAGGTGCAGCCGGAGTCGATGGGATGACGGTAGATGAACTTGACGTGTATTTTACTCTTCATAGGGAAGAGCTGAAGACTCAGATACGTGAAGGTAAATACAGGCCGAGTCCGGTAAGAAGGGTCTACATACCTAAAGCCAACGGCAAGAAGAGACCTCTCGGAATACCGACAGTCACAGACAGAGTTGTACAGCAGATGACAGCACAGATACTGTCTCTGGGATATGACAAATATTTCAGTGACCATAGTTATGGGTTCCGAGCGAACAGAGATTGCCATGGAGCGATAGAGAAAGCCCTCGAATACCTCAACGAGGGATATGAGTGGGTGATAGACCTTGACATCGAGAAGTATTTCGACACGGTAAACCATGACAAGTTAATTTCAATACTCAGAGAACGCATTAATGATGCGAAAACGCTACGACTGATTCGACAGTTTCTAAGAGCTGGAGTCATGGAAGATGGCTTGGTAAGCCCAAGTGAAGAAGGGGTACCGCAAGGTGGACCTCTTTCACCTATACTATCCAACATCTACCTTGACAAGCTCGACAAGGAACTGGAATCAAGGGGACTTCATTTTGTCAGATACGCTGACGACTGCGACATCTTCGTGAAAAGTGAAATGGCGGCAGACAGAGTGATGAAGTCTGTGACAAGCTGGCTGGAGCGCAAACTTCGGCTGAGAGTCAGTGCCACTAAGACAAAGGTAGTAAGACCTACGAAGAGTAACTTTCTGGGATTCACATTCTGGAAGAGCAAAGACGGTTGGAAGTGCAGGCTTGCCAAAGACCGAAAGAAGAAACTCTATGAGAAGACTCGTGAGATTCTTTGTCGGAAGAAAGCGGCTGCGCGAACCATAAAGTCTACCTTTATGCAACTGAACTGGCTCATCCGGGGGTGGATAAACTACTACAGAATCGGTAGCATGAAAGGCTTTCTTGATGAATATGGACAATGGCTGAGGCACAAGGTGAGAGTAGTGATACTCAAACAGTGGAAAAAGCCGAAGACCATATTCAAGAACCTGATGGCTCTGAATAGGATTCAGGAATGTGGCCTTGAGGAGAAAAGATTGTTAAGCGTGGCAAACGCAAGGCAGGGATGGTACCGAATGGCTACTATTCGGGATATTAATTTCCTGCTCAATCCAACGATACTTGGCAAAAAGACAAAGAGCCGACCGGGATTGGTCGACCCTTTGGCGTATTATCTGAATTAACGCTTGATTCTATGTTGATGTAGCGCCGTATACGAGACCCGTACGTACGGTGCAACGGGAGGGTTGAGGGCTAACGCCCTCGCTCTACCCTATT
>NZ_CP016199.1:857134-880155 GCF_002243385.1 Mogibacterium pumilum
TCAAGAACCTGATGGCTCTGAATAGGATTCAGAAATGTGGCCTTGAGGAGAAAAGATTGTTAAGCGTGGCAAACGCAAGGCAGGGATGGTACCGAATGGCTACTATTCGGGATATTAATTTCCTGCTCAATCCAACGATACTTGGCAAAAAGACAAAGAGCCGACCGGGATTGGTCGACCCTTTGGCGTATTATCTGAATTAACGCTTGATTCTATGTTGATGTAGCGCCGTATACGAGACCCGTACGTACGGTGCAACGGGAGGGTTGAGGGCTAACGCCCTCGCTCTACCCTATTAGTTTTCTTTGACTCATAACAGGGTAGATGACTGGCTTTCTTCCAAATATAACATCTTTACCGAGCTTTCCAGAAATTATCCTATAAACCTCAGTATCGCAAGCCAGTTTATATGGAGTAGAATAGTAGATTCCTACTAAGCCATATGTAAATAAACTTCCAATATACCAACCTATGAACGATAAGTCATAGGTGAACGTTTTTTCTTTGTTGCCATTCATCATTTTTTCGGAAAGCCTTAACACTTCTTTTGTGTCCATATCTGGATTTTCGGAAATAATATATGGTACCATCCTATACTTATAAGCTTTAACGATTCCAGGTATGATGAATAAAAGCGACCAGCAAAGAATCTGAATATTTCGTATGAACATAGTCTTTACAATATTAACGTAGTTGCTCTTAAATCCATCTAGAAGGTGTAGTCCGTAGCAGTCACCCGCTGCGCTTTGTAGAAAGAATGATCTGATGCTGATGTTTAGCGGATTAATAAAGAATATTTTTAATGCTATCAACAAAAGTATTGTTAGTATCATGGCTATAAACGGAAGTGAGTTAAGGCTCGTATAGAATGGGTCCTCTGCAAATGAATAGTTGATGAGACCATTTTTTCGAAGTCAGTTGTAACCATCTCATAGCGGTGTGCTAATAACACTAAACCGCCGCCAATGAACATTCTATATATTATTCCAACTAGCACTTTGTCCCAGTAATTTGAATTGTGTCTAAGCTTTACTTTATACTTGATTTCTAATGAATCTATATACATAACACACTCCTTAATTTCAATTAACTTCTCTTATTTACGATTCAGTATAGAATAAAACTAATTTATTACTATGTCAAACATGTTTTTATAAATTATTAATTAACTTTAATAATTAACCCTCAAACCCCTTGAAATACAAGGATATTTGCAAGAGAACGGATTGAACTTACTACCAATTTACTACTTTTGAGGAAAAAGCCTTGATATGCTGTAAAAACTCTTGCGAATAAAGGTATTTTACCACAGATGCCGTAAGGTATGTTGTGGGAATCAAAATTAGATAGGGAATCGTAAAAGCGGTGATCTTTCGCTTCTGTTAAAGGAAGTATAAGAACATCGCTTTTTTTATACCCATGTTACGAAGTAGAAGCAAATTAGAGCTTGAAATACAAGGCTTTCAGAGGGCGGTTTTGACAAAGTAAGGAGAATATACCTTTTCTTTCAAAATCGCCCTTTAACTGCGTAACAAAATAAAACGAAAGGAGCAGAGATCATGGCAGTTTTCAGAGTAGAGAAAAACAAGGGCTATACCGTCATGAGCAATCATCACCTGCGAAATAAGGAACTGACCTTAAAGGCAAAAGGCTTGCTTTCTCAAATGCTTTCACTTCCGGAAAACTGGGACTAAACTCTTGCGGGACTATCCCATATCAACAAGGAAAGCATCGATGTCATTCGCACCGCTGTATTGGAGCTTGAAAAAGCGGGATATATCGAAAGGTCGCAAGGCAGAGATGAGAAAGGAAAAATGACATCCATTACCTACACCATTTATGAGCAGCCGCAAAGTCCGGTATTGGACTATCCGTTATTGGAAAATCCAACATCGGATAAGTCGATATTGGAAAAACCGAAAGCGGATAATCCGACATCGGAAAATCCAACGCAATTAAATAAAGATATACAAAATACGGATCTATCGAAAAAAGAAGAAAGAAATAAAGATGGATTAAATACCGATTCCATTCCTATCCTTTCCCCTGACCCCTCTCCTTTGGAGAAGTCCTTACCGGAACAGAACGGAAAGGAAAAGAAAGACGAATACAAAATCTATGAAGAAATTATCAAGGACAATATGGAGTATGAACACCTCATAAGTACGAAATGCCTTGACTACATAAAAATCAATCATATTTCAGTGTAATCCCGTATAAACCACTCATAAAAGCCATAATTTTCAAGGATGTTTCCATTGTTGCATGTTTAGCTTTAGTTTTTTTGTTATTGCCATATAATATAACAAATACTATAATGTCTGCAAGGAGATTAGACTATGGAATTTTGTACTATTATCAAGCGAATAAGAAAGGAATTAGGATTAAGCCAAGAGCAGTTAGCTCGTGAGCTTGGTATCAGTTTTTCGACAGTAAATCGCTGGGAAAATGGGAAATCGCACCCTAGCCAAATGGCTAAAGAACTTTTTTACAGCTTTTGCAAAGATAAAAACATAGATATTAATTTTTATATGAAAGGAGAGGTATGAATGATAAGTCTTATACGCAATGATGTAAATGATATTGCTATTGAAGATGAATGGAATTTTAGCGAAGATGCTGAGTTACTCATGCACACAATTCATGCTTATCCTGCAAAATTCCCAGCATTTATTGCTACAAAAGCATTTGACTATGCTGAGCAAGAAGGTGTCAATGTTAAAACGGTTGCAGATGTTTTCTGCGGATGTGGGACAGTAGCATTAGAAGCAAAACTTCATAGCAAAGCGTTTTGGGGGTGCGACATCAACCCAGTTGCAACATTAATTGCTAAAACTAAAAGTATAGAATATAACATTGATATTGTAACTGGCTATTATGAAAGAATAAAGGCGACTTATGAGGCTACGGAAGTCAATAAAACAATATATGAGGAAGCTAATGAACGCCTAAAATACTGGTTTACAGAAAACAGTTTTATTGATTTGATGAGATTAAAACAGTCAATTGAATTAGTTGTCCCAGAAGGTGAATATCAGGATGCCTTTCTTTGTCTCTTTTCATCTATTCTCAAGGCATCGTCAAAGTGGCTAACAAAATCAATAAAACCACAAGTTGATCCCAACAAGAGAGAAGTTGTTGTTTGGAATGTGTTCAAGCAACACTTTGATAAATTCTCAAAGGCAATAATTCAGATTAATTCACGTATATTTAAGTCAGCGAATATTAAGATAGAAAATGAAAATTTTTTAGACTTCGAAGATTTTCCCAAGGTAGACTTGATCATTTCTAGTCCACCATATGTAACATCATATGAATATGCTGACTTGCACCAACTTTCTACTTTGTGGCTACAATATACTTCTGATTATCGCGAACTTAGAAGAGGTTCAATCGGAAGTATGTATAATAGCGAGGGATTTAAGATTGACTTAAACTCATTGAACGCTGTTGGTCAACAAATTGTACAAGATCTATTGGCAGATAGTAAGGCTACAGCAAAAGTACGCTCAGTTGCTCGATATTACATAGATATTCAACGAGCTATTTATAACTGCAAAAATATGTTAAACAATGGGGGAATGGTATTTTTTGTGGTGGGAGACACTGAATACAAAGGCGTGAAAATAAAAAATTCAGAGCATCTTGTTCAATGCCTTAGAAATGAAGGATTCACAGATATAAAAGCAGCGAAACGAAGAATATCAAACAAACTACTTACTCCGTATCGTGATGAATGTGGTCGATTTTCTTCTGACAAAACCCAACGAACAATCTATCACGAGGAATTCATTATTAGTGGAAGGAAGTGGCATCAATGAATGAGACATTAACAATTAGACCATACGCTCGACTTATCACCATGCTTGGAGACCAATTGATAAAAAATGAATTGATTGCACTAGTAGAATTAATCAAGAATTCATATGATGCTGATGCTTCATGGGTGAAAGTAAGCTTTATTGACTTTGCCTCGGACTACTCCTTGACTGCCACTTCTAAAATTATTATAGAAGATGACGGATGTGGCATGAATGCAGATATACTTAAGAAACATTGGCTCAATCCCGCTACACCCGACAAATTAAGACGAAAGGCAGTAAATGCAAAAACCGAAAAAGGTCGTATTCTGCAAGGAGAAAAGGGAATCGGCAGATTTGCAATCTTTAAGTTAGGAAAAACCATTAAAATAACAACTAGAAGGCAAAGACAGGATGACGAGGGGCATTTTATTGATGAAGGTGACGAAGTCGAAAATACCCTTGTATATGATTTTTCAAAATACGACGACAATTTTTTGAAAGAGAATGGCCAGGACAAGGACCTTTTTCTTGAAAACCTACAAGTGGAATTTTCACAATCCCCTCCTACAACCATTGTTTCCAAAGATATTATCTTAGGGACAACTAAGCGTAAGCGGAAACCATATGGAACAATTATTGAAATAAGCAATCTTAAAACAAAATGGACGGATCTACGTGTTGCTCGCGTTCAGAGTGAAGTTGGTAAACTACAACCAATTTTCTCTCAAGACACTGAGGGCGACTTTGGGGTGTGGATATACAAAGACAATCGACTTCACGAATCTCAAGATAGATATAAAGAGCAACTTCACAATTGCCTTGAAAATAAGTCTGTTTTCAAGGTTACAGACGGACGCTATTCTTCTGAGAGCAATATCATTAGTTTTAATATCAATGGTAAAAATGTCAATCTTAGTTTTAAAGATTCGGATATAAGTGGTCTAAAGCAATTTAAAAAATTCAATACACCGGAATATAAAACGGAATGCGGTAGTTTTCGTTTTGAATTCTACATTTTCGATTTTAATGTAGATTCCGAAAATCCATCCAAGTATTTTTTGGATAGCGACGATAAAAAAATAATACGTGAGCATAGAATCTATCTATATCGCGACGGTTTGAGAGTTATGCCGTATGGTGATCCAGAAGATGATTGGTTGCGTATTGATATTGCAAGAGGAACAATTAGAGCTGATGAATTTTTAAGTAATGACCAAGTTGTTGGATGTGTTTACATATCCCAAGAAGAAAACCCAAAATTAATAGATAAAACAAACCGCGAAGGTCTAATTGAAGACGGTCGAGCCCTTGATGATTTTATTACTGTATTGCAGCTGATTTTGAAGTATTTGCGAAAAAAACCGTTTGCTCAATACTTGATTGATAAACAACGTAAAAAAGAAATCGACAGAATAAAGCGTGGGCGGCCATCTGAACTAATTGAAACAGCAAAAAAACAATACGCTGATGACCAAAAGACGTTGACATTTTTGAAGTCTTTTGAACGTAGTTATAAAAAAGAGAAGAAAGTACTTGAGGATCGAATTAATAAAACTGAGAATCTTGCGGCCGTTGGCCTGTCAATCGAAACTGCATCCCACGATGTAATGCTCTTTATTCGTAAGACGCTAGAAAATCAAGATTCGTTGATCCGTGATCTCATGGCAGGGGGAGAAATAGATCGACAGGAATTGCTTACGCGACTGACGATTATCCGTGGGAACTTATCTATGGTAGAAACACAGATGAAAGATGTTCAACTACTTTTCCCTTCAACCAAATCGAGAACAAAGAACATCAATGTTAAAGAAATAATCGACAAAGTATATGGTCTGTACAAGCGAGCTTTTAATGACAATAAGATTTTTGTTGATTTTGATGTTACTGAGCGACCGTTAATTGTGAAAACAACAGATGCTGTTTTGCTTCAAGTATTTATTAATTTATTTGATAATTCATTATATTGGCTGAAAACAGTAGACAGTGAGCGTCGTATAAGAATTTCGATTGATGGAAACAAGCAACGACTTATTTTCTCCGATAACGGACCGGGAATAAAAGATGATGATGTAAACTATGTTTTTGAAGCCTTTTATTCTGGAAAAGGAGAAGAAGGTAGAGGGCTTGGTCTTTATATTGCAAAACAGTTACTGGATAGATATGATTACTCAATTGACTTGGCAGAATTTTCTAAAGATAAAGTATTATGTGGAGCCAATTTTATACTAGAATTTATAAAAGAGGGATAAAAGACATGGATGTAGAAAAACTTTTTCAAGGTATTGCTGTTATTTTCGATGACGAAATTAATGATCCAACGTCGACCATATATACAATAAAGAAAAACATCCAGAGTAAAAATATTCCTGTCGCAGTGTATAACGAAATGCCACGACAGGAAATAATACCATCGTTATCAAATGCTGCATTTGTGATACTTGATTGGGATTATACAAATAGTAAATTGGATGTTGAGAGCAGTGAGCGGGTATCAATTCCGATTGAACTTAAAGCAAATCAGGAACAGGATTTAATTCAGTTTATTAGTAAACTTTTATGCGAGATTTTTATTCCGGTGTTTATTTTCACATCAAAATCTGTAGATAGCATTAAAACAACATTACGTGATGCCAAGTTATGGAACGACGACAAGGAAAACAGAATTTTTATTAAGCAAAAAAATGATATTAATACGGAAGCCCAACTTTTTGAGGAAATAGAAAATTGGATTAAAGCAATGCCATCAGTTTATGTTCTTAAGGAGTGGGAAAAGAACATATCAAAAAGCAAAGACGCAATGTTTATAGAGCTATACGGGTATTCTCCTAATTGGGTGAAAATTATTTGGGACATGCTTAAGGAAGATAGCATAGAAAATCATCGTGAATTTGGAGAATTTGTAACAAGAAATCTCAACAACCGAATTGGAACATACGAATTTGATGAAAATATTATAGGGGCAGAAAGAGGTATTTCTCCAGAAGAATTGAGACGTGTTGTAGAAGGTGAGCGTTATCTCTTTTATGATACACAGCCTGAACAAGCATACACAGGAGATTTGTTTGAAGATGATAATGAGTACTACTTAAATATACGTGCTCAGTGCGATCTCTCTCGTAGGGATGTAGACAGTGGTGAGTATAACCCTAAACTATACTGCATTAAAGGGAAAAAATTGCGTAGTAAAGATATTGTGACAGACGATATTAGAATGACAACAGAAGAGACCTTAATCTTTGATAAATGCAAGAGCTTTTCTTTAGATGAAATGTGCGAAATATGTAAAGATAATGATGAACTTAAAAAATTTAATAAAAACTTCACAAAGTATCGGAACGGCATTTTTTTCAGGAAGGGTACTTTTCTAGAAAGGAATGACAAGGTAATATTAGGGTGTGTTGCAGGCAAACAAGCGTTGCAGTTCAATTTGGACATTAGTATAAAAGAATTTAATGACGTGAAGGATAAACGTATTGGTAGAATTCTCCCACCATATATAACACGGATCCAACAGAAATGTGCCCAGAATATGGTTCGTGAGGGCGTTATGCCTGTGCCAGAAGGACTATTTATGAGTTTTTAAGATTAAAGGCTCTATAAACTTTGGCTCTATAAACTTTTTAGGGGTTTTGTAAAAATCACCTTTAACGAAGTTTGGGGTGTTTTATGAAAAAAGAAAGACGATAATCATTTTTACACATTGAATTGATTATCGTCTTTTTAATTGGAATCAAAGAGTGGCTTTTGCTCAGTTACTGATTAGAATTTGATGGATGAGTGCTTGTTAAGGGTATATAGACATCTAAGTCTGAAACGATAGAAGTTCTTGTACCCATTAGCGTTATGCTTGATTAGTTTGATTCTTGAATTCATAGATTCTATCGGTCCGTTTGATATTCTCCTGCCTCTGTAGGTCAAGAAGCTGTTAACAATCTCATGCTTCCAATTCTTTAACATTTTAGAAATTGGAATATATTCCGGTATCCCATAAACGTGGAGATCTTCGATGTATTTATCAATGTATCTGCCTGCGTTGTGATATGTTGCAATGAAGTTGATTTCGTCATAATCGCATTTCAACGCATAGGTGTAAGTTCTAAAATAATAATGTACTAAAATTATCAAATAAAAATGCTCAGTTTTTATAATGCAAGTAACAAACTCCGGAGGTGCTACTTGTGTTAATAAATATCAAAACGCCAGTTAGCTTAAAGATAGAAAAGCTGACAGACTTACCAAAGCTGAGGACTTTTATGGAAGAAAACAATTTAAAACTTAATAAATCTGAAATTGCCAGACAAATTAATGTAGATCGTAGGACAGTTAACAAATATCTTGATTGCTTTGAAAAGACCAAGCATAGAGATAAACCATCCAAGCTGAATTCGTATTATGAATTAATATCTTCATTACTCAATTCGGACACCCAGGTATTTCATTATCGGAGCGTACTTTACCGTTATCTTGTGGACAATTATGAGTTTAATGTAGCAGCGCCAACATTTTATCATTACATAAAATCAGTACCTGAATTTGATTCATATTTTATCAAGACAAGGACTTCAAATAATTCAAGCAACCCGGTAATACGTTACGAAACAAGGTATGGCGAGCAGGCTCAACTTGATTGGAAGGAATCAGTCCCTTTCATTTTAGGAGATACCGGGGAGCTAATAACAATTAATGTTCTTGTATTAATTCTTGGTAATTCAAGATTTAGGCTGTATAAACCTACAACTCATATGACACAGGATGTACTAATGCATCTACTTACAGAGATGTTTGAATCGCTAGGGGGAGTACCCAAAACCATACTTACAGACAATATGAAGACAGTTATGGATGTTGCCCGAACTCAATATCACAAAGGCAAACTAAATGTTAAGATTGAAGCATTTTCAAAAGACTATGGGTTTCAGATTGTACCATGCAAGGCAGCTACGCCGAAGACAAAAGGTAAAGTTGAATCTCAAATGAAGCTCCTTGATGAAATACGTGCGTATAGTGGCAAATTGGATTTTTAGGTCTTTGTGAATTGAATAACCGAATCAATCAAAGGGCAAACAATTCAATGTGCAAAGGAACAGGTAAAATTCCTGTATTGGAATTTGAAAAAGAAAAAAAGTCCTTACTGCCGCTACCACCCGGATCAGTAAGGAATCAATACAGAATTAAAACCATAAGTGTCAAAGTGAATTCTGCAGCAATGATTACTGTTAAATCTAACCAGTATTCTGTGCCGAAAGAACACATTGGTAAAATAGTCAATTACCAAGTTTACGATTCTAATATCTATGTGTACTGTAACACAAAACTGATTGCAATGCATGCATTAAGTAATAGAAAACTCAACTATTCACTCAATCATTATGTTGATGCTCTATCCTGCAAGTACATAGGTAAAAACTCCGACGAGGTAAGAGAGCTGGCGAAACAAAATCTTGAAATAATTGGAGGAATATATGAGTAACACAAGTTCATACACGAGAATCATGGATAATTTAAAATTTCTAAAAAGCAAGGAATCTCTTAATGTGATAGATTCGACTTTAGATTATGTCAACACAAATAATCTATCATTTATCGACGGATTCCTGTATTTCACAGAGGCTCAGGTTGAATAGAAAAAACTAACCTTGTAAAGCACTCTGTAAATATGGCCGGTTTTCCAAGAGTTAAAACACTGGCTGAATTTGAATTCGAATACCAACCATCGATTAACCGTTAGCAGATATATGACTTAAATTCTTTGCGCTTCATAGAAAAGAAAGAGAACATATTCTTCTACGGAAATAGCGGGGTCGGTAAAACGCATCTTGCCACGGCAATTGGCATGACCGCAGCACAGAACTGTAATTCTACATACTTTATAAAATGTTCCGATTTAATGGATACTTTAAGAAAAGCGCAGCTTGAGGGTCGTCTTACAGAAAGACTTAAGAAATTTAGCGGATATAAGTTGCTAATAATTGATGAACTTGGATATTTACCTATTTCAAAAGAAGACTCCAAACTGTTTTTCCAGTTGATTGATAAAAGATATGAAAGAAATAGCACGATTATTACGACGAATATTAACTTCTCACAATGGGATGAAATATTCGGAGATCCAATGATTGCCGGTGCTATTGTAGACAGACTGTTACATCACGCAACAGTCCTGACAATCAAGGGCAAATCTTACAAACTACAGGCTCTTTACAACGATGATGAGTCTTAATTTAATAAAAACTGTACATATTTTTAATAAAAACTGTACATTTTTATATTGACATTTACATCTTGTCTATTAGCACTCTCGGAGTGACATACCGACTATCCACACAATAGTAGTATTTATGAAGATTGATGCTTTCATAAAGATTAATTCTAGACGAATCCTTGGTAAGGAGCCAGTTGAATCGCTTAAGAAGCTGATATTCTTCGGAAGTACGTTCAAAGCTCTTCATTACCCTGACCCTCACATTAGTGAAGGCTTTGTTTATCTGCTGGATTACATGAAAACTATCGATGCAAATTTTTGCTTCTGGGAAGTAGATCTTTGCGACATCCTTGTAGAGCTGGCACATCTCCATGCAGATATACTTGACTTTGCAGCGTTCTTTACGATCTATCATGGACAAGTAATCTGATATGTCTACTTTCTTTCTAGAGGGGAGTAGGTCATATACCTGAGAGGTTTGCATATCCACAAGGACACAAGCATATATCTTCTGCCTGTATTTGATGGTATAGATCTCATCAATGCATAGACACTCAGGCATTGCAATCGGAGTGACACCGGCATACTTATCTAATATCCTGCAGACAGATGAAACGGAGAGGTTGACATCATTTGCAACCTGAGAAAAGGTCATCCTAGGATTGCGAAGCATCTTCATGACTCTGAGGATGATATAAGAAGAGACACGCCTGTTGGGAAATGCGAAAGGGTTTGTTTCAGGAAAGGTCTTATTACAGTTTACACATCTGTATCTGCGCTGATTAAAAACGATGGTCGTATAGATGACGTTGAGTACAGCGTGAGTAAGAGTTCGTTTCCTGTAGTCGTGCACACGCTTAGTGCGACAGCCGCATTCAGGGCATTGTTGAAATCTGACTTTGAGAGTTATGATGGTGTAGATAGTAAAATCTGTGCTTATTACCTCAATATCCTCAAGGTCAGATGGTTCTAAATTGAACAACTTTATGATAGTATCTTTCATATGAAACTCCTGTTCCGAATTATTTGTCACAAATAAAAGATTAGCACGGAACATGAAATAGACGCATTACCTTTAATAGGCAATGCGTCTATTTTTACTGTATGATTCCAGACCCCAATTATTGCAAAAGCGTAATATGACCCTTTAACAGGACACCACCGATAATGGCAAAGGCAGGGTCAAACCACAAAAAAAGTTAAAGCCCCAAGTTGTGTCACAACTTTAAGAATTACTCGCCTGGCTTGAAGTCGATAGTATCTTCTTCTGCCACAACACCGTCAGCTGGCTTGTTATCTGTTGGAGACGTAGGTGCTTCGTTAGAAGCTGGAGATGCTGGAACATCGTTTGGTTCCTGCTGCGGCTGTGTATCAGAAGTCATGTGATAAAATGGCTCGTTCTGGCTTGGTGAACTTGTAAAGGTTGATGGACCTGTGCCAGTTCCGTCAACTCCAAAGCGGTAGTCATCACCATTCTTTCCGGCCAATAGTCTATAAAGCTCTGCGTCACACGCAAGCTTGTATGGTTGAACCCAGAAGATTGAAAGTATTCCACAAGTGAATACACTTACAATGTACCAACCGATAAATGATAGGTCGTAGATAAACGCTTCCCACTTGTTGCCGCGCATTAGCTGTTCGGAACGCATTAGAGCTTCATTAGTATCGATATCAGGGTTCTCCGCGAGTATATATGGAACGAGTCTGTATGAGTAGGCTTTTATGATTCCTGGAATAACTAGTAGAAGGGTCCATAGACCTATCCATAAATTCATAAAGAACATGGTCTTAACAACATTTAGATAGTTGTGTTTGAATCCATCGCCTAAGTGGAAACCTTCGGTTTCACCAGATGAGTTGCGAAGGAAGAATGTCTGAATTCCAACATTAATTGGATTAACAACAAATATTGCAAATGCAAATCCAATTACAATTGCTATCAATATTACACCTATTGCAAGTCCGATAATCCACTGTACAGTTGGGTCGTCAGCCAGTGAATAATTAGCGCTATATGAAAAGCTGTTATTTGACGATGTAGCGGTAGTATTAAAACGGCGTGAAATAGCTACAGCACCGCCATTAAGTAGTGTATAGACGAATGCTACTAGTACCGCGTGCCAGTAATTAGCACGGAATCTAAATCCGCCTCGCTGTTTTAGTTCTGCTCTGTTGATATACATATTAGTCTCCTTATACCTCAATAATTTTAATTATTTAATATAGAATAAAACTTAGTGACGTTAATGTCAAATAACTGTGTGAAGTTTAAGAAATAATTAAAAAACGAGCTGCGGAAGTGTCCCGGTTTTCGAAACAATGCCGTAGCTCGTGTACAAACATGTAGAATTTATATGTTTATGTATTTTTTATTTGCCGATATATCTGCTCTCGATATAGTAGCGCTTCTCGTTAGCTTCTCCCATTGAGAATGTCTTTCTTGGAAGAGCGCCATCAGCAGCAACAGCAGGGAAGAGCATGAACTTATCCATTGCTGGAAGTGCAAATCCAGCATTACCAGCTTCAGCCGATAGAGACTCTAGAGCCTTTGTTCCGTGGATATAGTCGATATCTACAGACTTTCTTTCCTTAACCATTACGTCAAGTGCGTTCTGGAGCACACCTACCTCTAGCTGGGCAGAAGGTCCTTCAACAATGATAGTTCCTTTCTGCTCACCAGCTAGGCAAGGGATTGCGAATCCACCTTCTGGAGCAGCGGTTCCCTCTGGAGCTATAAAAGCTTTTTCGTTCTGCTCAGCAAGCAGCTCAACAGCTTCCTTAACTAGCTCCTCGCCGGACTGACCATTCTTAGCGAAGATTACACGGTGAATTGGCTCGAATACGATACCTTCGTCGTGGATGTTCTCGATTTCACAGAGAGCGTATCTGGCTGGGTGAGTAGCAGCTTCTTCTGGTGAAAGAGTCTTCTTGATGTTCTCCCAGTTAGTCTTAGCGGTTGCAAGTGAGTGGTTGCCGTCTCCCATAGCCTGGAAGATTACATTGCCAGCACCATACTTTTCTTCAGCCTTGTCGAATAGTACGGATAGTGCTTCCTGTGCGCCGGCGAGATCCTTTTCTTCAATGAAGCAGCCTGCGATGTGACCGCCCTCGAGCATTAGGTCTGTATCGTAAACTGGTGTCATAGGAGCGTTTACTAGAGGCTCAATCACACTCTTCTCTGGGTCATCAATAAGAATCAGGATATGAGGTAGCTCGATAGGAGCGCCTTCTCTGATTCGTAGTCTTGGTGGGATTCTCTCAACAACAGTTCCCTCTGTAGCTCTTGTAAGAGATGTGGATCCTTTGTTGAAATCGTATGCTTCAAGGTCTGTAGCGATTACAAGTCCGAGACGAGTACGTCCCTCAGCAGTTCTCTTAACGAGCATGCATCCTGGAGCAAGAGTTTCAAGAGTTCCGTCAGCCATGTACTTGTCCATAGTCTCGCGGATAGCCTTGATTCTTTCAGCTTCGCCTTCCTTGTCTAGAAAAATCTCTGGTAGCATAAGACGGAGTGTAGATGGCGCATCGCCAACGACCTCTTCTACCTGCTCCCAATACTCAGGCTCTGAAGTGTACTGGTCGCACGCTACTACAGCCCACTTGCTGTAATCAGTTCCAGCTTTAGGTACCATTATTTCAGGGATGTGGAAACCAAACTTGTCCCAATTGTACTTTGCCATTGCTTTAATACCTCCTATGGTCATTCAAATCAAATGTTCATAATAGTTCTATTATTTCTTATCAGCGGATAAAATGCAATAATTCAATTTTATTTATGTTCAAAAATAAAATTTTCGTTCAAATTCAGTAAAAGTAACACAGCTTATTAGATAGAATTTAGTATTCGTATTTGGTATAATTAATTAGGGTTTTAGAGATTATTAATATAGGGGAAATTTCAATCTATTAACTACTAAAGTAACGCAGCGCATCACTATGAGCGGGAGATTGTTTCTGGTTTCCGTTTGTAAGGGATGGCTTTTTAATTGGGATTCGATATATGAATGAATTTAACATATTAGATAAGGACAGTTTGCAGCTTAAGACGAAATATGTCATAGCGACTACCATGCTTGTAGTCGGAATTCTAATGCTAGTGACTATTAGGACGAAGATATCATGTGTATTTATCGCTGCTAGCATATTGCTCTTTTACGCAGCAACGGCTAAGAGGCGTGACCGCGATAAGGAGCTAGGCAAAATAAGTGACATGAAAGCCTTCGAGGCAGAGCTAGAGAGGGCTGTTAAGTACTTTGACATGGGACTGATGCTTACGGATAGCTACGCCGTTGTCGTCAGACCTTCATTAAGAGTATATGCATTTGACGACATGGCTAAGTTTGAAGTCGGCATTGCAGAGGATAAAGAGAAAGCTCTGTTTCTAACTGATGGAAATGGCGGAAGATATAGGATTGCGAGGACTGTAACTGGTGATGGCAATCAGTCAGACTTCGATGAAGCTTATAGAATAGTAAAAAGTAAATTCACTAAATGATGAAATGGAGATAGGTATGAAAATCGGATTTATTGGTCTCGGAATTATGGGACGCCCTATGGCAAAGCATCTTGTAAATGCAGGGCACGATGTGATGGTTGCTGATCTCAATCAGGAACTTGTCGGCGAGCTCGTCGGTATGGGTGCGGGTACTGGTAGCTATAGCGAAATCGGTTCAGCATGCGATATCGTGATGATGATTCTGCCAAATGCAGGTATCGTTCAGTCGGTAATCTTCGGCGAAGGTGGAATTGCCAGCTCGATGAAGAAGGGTGGTATTATAATTGATCACAGTTCGGTTACGCCAGTTGAATCGAACGAGTGCTACTACGAGCTTAAGGAGAAGTGCATCAGCTTCCTCGATGCACCGGTTTCTGGCGGAGAGCCGGGAGCGATTGCTGGTTCTCTAGCTATAATGGTTGGTGGAGATCAGGAAGCATTCAATGTAGCGGAGAAATACATGGATGCATACGCATCTTCGATTATTTTAACTGGGCCAAGTGGCAGCGGAAGTGTAACTAAGCTAGCCAACCAGATAATAGTAAATAACAACATTGCAATTGTATCGGAAGCACTCGTGTTTGCATCTAAGGCAGGTGCAGACCCTGAGAAAGTGTACAAGGCTATTCGCTCTGGACTTGCAGGTAGTGCAGTTCTCGATGCGAAGGCTCCGATGATGATAGATAGAAACTTCGTACCTGGAGGAACTATCAAGGTTAACCACAAGGATATAACTAATGTAGTTAAGACAGCCCACTCTATTGATGCTCCGATTCCGTATAGTGCACAGTTATATGAAATAATGCAGACTCTTAAGGTGCACGGACATCTTGGTGATGATCATGCGGGAATCGTTCAGTATTTTGAAGCTCTTGCAGATTATAAGGTAGAGAAGAAGGAGAACTAAGATGTCAATCAGCGTTGATGTTCTGGAGAGATATATACCAATTGATGTAAGTCTAGTCGATGAGCTGCTGGCTCAGGAGATTAAAAATAATAACAAGAAGATAGTAGTTCTGGATGACGATCCGACAGGAGTGCAGACTGTTCACGATATCTCTGTCTTTACTGGATGGGATGCAGATAGCTTGAGAGAAGCTTTTACAGAGGAAAACAACCTATTTTACATACTTACTAATTCCAGAGGATTCACTGAAGAACAGACGAGAGCAGCCCACCTTGAGATTGCTGAAGCAGTGGACAAGGCGGCTAAGAAATCTAGACGAGAGTATATATTCATAAGCCGTAGCGACAGCACGCTTCGTGGACACTATCCTCTTGAGACCAAGCTTCTTAAGGAATGCTATGAACATAATACAGGTGTGCATCTGGATGGAGAGATTTTATGTCCGTTCTTCAAAGAAGGCGGCAGATTCACGATAGACGATGTACACTACGTGAAGTACGGTGATGAACTCGTGCCGGCACATGAAACTGAATTTGCTAAGGATAAAACATTTGGGTACAAAGCGGCGAACCTTCCAGATTATGTGGAGGAGAAAACTGCAGGTGAATATAAGGCGGCAGATGTGATTAGCATCTCACTTGAAGATATCCACAATATGGATTTCGACAAGATTGAGTCGCAGTTGTTGTCGGCAGAGGGCTTCAACAAGATAATCGTAAATGCCATTGATTATGCCGATATAAAGGTGTTTGCCGTTGCTCTATTTAGGGCTATGAATGCTGGTAAGATGTTCATGTTCAGAACTGCGGCAGCTATTGTAAAGGTTATGGGCGGTGTGACAGATATTCCGCTTCTAACTCGTGAAGATATGGTAGTAAATGAGTCCGAAAACGGTGGAATAATCGTAGTAGGATCTCATACCGCTAAGACTACAGCTCAGCTAGAGAGCCTAAAAGAGCTCTCGAATATAGAATTTATCGAGTTAGATGCAAATCTAGTCAGCGATGAATCCGCATTTGCCGAGGAAGTTGACAGATGCCTAGTACTTGAAGAGGAGTGCATTAAGGCTGGCAAAACAGTTTGCTGCTACACTTCAAGATCGTTAGTTGTTGCTGATACTGGTGATAAGGAAGATGAGCTCAGACTTTCGGTTAGAATTTCCGATGCGGTACAGTCGCTAGTTGGAAGACTGACGGTTACACCGAGCTTCGTAATTGCGAAAGGCGGTATAACCTCTAGCGATGTAGGTGTAAAGGCTTTGGAAGTTAAGAGAGCTACGGTTCTAGGACAGATTAAGCCTGGAATCCCGGTATGGCAGACGGGAAGCGAGAGTAAATTCCCGCAGACACCATATGTAATCTTCCCGGGCAATATCGGAGAGGCGACTACTCTCAGAGAAGCCGTGGAAGAACTCATGAACAAAAGATAAGGAGACAAATATGTCAGAATGCATAGTAATTGCCGATGACCTTACAGGCGGTAACGCGACCGGAGTACTGCTCAAAAAGATGAAATATAAAGCGCATACCGTGCTTAATTTGTCGGCGATTCAGCCATCTCAGCTAGCTGAATGTGACTGTGTAATCTATCCGACTAACAGCAGAGGCTTAACGTCAGAAGTTGCATATGAGAAGGTGTATGAAGCATGCGAAGCTCTTGCTGCTGATGATACAACTCTTTATTCTCATAGAATAGACAGTACCCTGAGGGGAAATCTTGGTAGCGAAACTGATGCTATGCTTGATTTTCTTGGAGAAGAATACATTGCGATTTGTGCACCATGTTTTCCTGCTACTGGCCGCATAGTGTGCGGTGGATACATGCTCGTAGATGGCGTGCCGCTACACAAGACCAATATAGCAATTGATCCGAAGACACCGGTAAAGATATCTGAAGTCGCTGAACTATTCCGTCAGCAGAGCAAGTATGACGTAGTTTCGGTGAGACTAAAGGAGCTGATGCATGGCGAGCATTACTTAGCAGATGTAATCAATTCTCATGTGAAGGATGGAAACAGGATTATATGTTTTGACTGTATCAGTCAGGAAGATCTCGACTTAATTGCGGATGCTTGTATCACCAGCAATAAGAAAATTGTTGCAGTTGATCCAGGCGTTTTCACGACGACACTTGCCAGAAAGCTAATCGTACCTAAGGATCAGCAGGTGGATAGCAGAATTTTAGCTGTGGTAGGAAGTGTAAATCCTAATGCTAAGGTGCAGTTGGAAAACCTATGGCTTGCTCAGCGTACTCATAGAGTAATGGTTGAAACTAAGAGACTTCTCGATAGCGAAGCTGCTCGCAAGCATGAAATAGAAAGAGTTATCAAGGAAGTACTCGTTGGATGCAACAAGAGACAGGTAACGACTGTTGTAGGAGATGGAATCTATCCGGAAAATCGTATAGACTTCAAGCCTTACATGGATAAACTACACTGTTCGATGGACGAGGTTACTTGCATAATAAACGATTCTTTTGCAGAAATCTCTTATGAGGTGTTTAAGAAGGAACCTTCATTTAGAGCTATGTACACGAGTGGCGGAGACGTTACAGTTGCTGTATGCGAGAGATTCAATACCGCAGGACTCAGGCTGCGTGATGAAGTGCTACCTCTTGCAGCTTACGGCAAATTCCTCGGCGGAGAATTCGATGGAGTGCATCTGATTACGAAGGGCGGCAGTCAGGGTGGACCTGATGCGATTAACTTCTGTATAACGTATCTGAAGGAAAAGCTATACATATAAGACTATATATCTGAGAAAGGAAATATATAAATGGAAAAACCAATTATTGCGGTCACCATGGGTGATCCGGCAGGAATCGGTCCAGAAATTGTTGCTAAGTCTATCGCTGATAAGGCGACATTCGACATTGCTAGATGCATCATAGTCGGAGATAAGAAGGTTATGGAGAAAGCGATTGAGGTCGTTAACGTTGATCTAAAGGTTAATGTTGTAGATAATCCTGCCGATGGAGATTATTCTTACGGCGTACTCAATATGATTGATCTAGATAACATTGATATGAGCAAGTTTGAATACGGCAAGGTAAACGCTATGTGTGGACAGGCTGCATTTGACTATATCAAGAAGAGTATCGAAATCACTATGGATAAGCATGCTGATGCAGTTGCGACGACACCTATCAACAAGGAATCGTTACACGCTGCAGAAGTTGACTTTATCGGACATACTGAAATCTTCGGAGCACTTACTGGCACAGAAGATCCGCTGACAATGTTCGAGACCAATGGCCTCAGAGTGTTCTTCCTCACTAGACATAAATCGTTAAGAGATATGCTAGATGATATCAAGAAGGACAGAATCATCGATTACGTAGATAGATGTACTGAGGCTCTCAGAAAGCTCGGAGTTGAAGAGGGTACGATGGCAGTTGCAGGACTTAACCCACATTCAGGAGAGCACGGACTCTTCGGATGGGAGGAGGTAAATGAGATTGAGCCAGCTGTTATTGAACTTAAGGCGAAGGGATTCAATGTTGCTGGTCCAGTACCAGCGGATTCAGTGTTCCACCAGGCTGCTCAGGGAAGATTCAACAGCGTTCTTTCTCTCTATCACGATCAGGGGCATATCGCTACAAAGACACTTGATTTCGATAGAACTATATCTATCACTAACGGAATGCCAATACTGCGCACATCGGTAGATCATGGCACGGCATTCGATATCGCTGGCAAGGGCATCGCTGGTGCTGTCAGCATGGAAGAGGCTATTAGATTGGCTGCAAAATACGCGCCATTCTTTAAGCAGTAATATATTATTTTCTTAAGGAGGACTACTATGATTAATGGCCTTGACGGGCAGAGAATGCTGATTGCGCTCCTAATCGGTATTGCAATTCTTATTCTCCTCGTGCTCAAAACTAAAGTACAGGCTTTCTTGGCACTTATTGTTACGACTGTTATCGTCGGAATTATCGGAGGCATGCCTCTGGCTACTGAGATGATTAAAATCGATGGTGTCGAGAAGCCGTTTGGAATTGTAAATTCCATCACTACTGGATTCGGAGGCACTCTTGGTAACATCGGAATTATCATCGGTTTCGGAGTTATGATGGGAGAGATTTTTGAGGTTTCTGGGGCAGCAAAGCGTATGGCTTACTCGTTTCTAAGACTGTTTGGAAAGGGAAGAGAAGAGGAAGCTCTAGCTCTAACTGGATTCTTCGTATCCATTCCAATTTTCTGCGACTCAGGATTCATCGTACTTGCACCTATTGCAAAGGCTCTATCAGAGTCAACTAAGAAGTCGGTAATCGGACTTGGAGTTGCTCTGGCATCAGGTCTTGTAATCACTCACTCCCTCGTGCCGCCTACACCAGGTCCACTCGGAGTAGCAGGTATCTTCGGTATCGATGTTGGTAAGTTCATTCTTCTAACTCTAGTGCTTGCAATTCCTATGACAATTTCTTGTATCGCTTATTCCCCGTAAGGTTCTGTCAAAGAAGTTCTACAGACTGGTTAAGGAAGATGGTGTAATTGTAAAGGCTGATTATCAGGAACCAGATTACGAAGCAGCATTCAACATGGACATGTCGGGTATTCCTGGAGCATTTGAGTCATTCGCTCCACTGCTACTTCCTATCATCCTTATCCTGATCAACACTGTTGCTACAGCTATGGGTAAGACAGATGGCATCATGAAGGTTCTTATCTTCCTAGGACAGCCAATCGTTGCGGTTGGACTTGGATTAATCGTTGCTATCTTTACACTAGGAAGACCTTTCAGCAGAGAGGAACTTCTAGCTGCTATGGAGAGAGGCATGGCAAGTGCTGGTATCATCATGCTCGTAACTGGAGGTGGTGCTCTCGGTCAGATCATCAAGGATTCAGGACTCGGTACTTACATGGCTGATGGACTTGCAAAGGCTGCAGTTCCAATGATCATCCTACCGCTCGTTATCTCGACAGCAATGCGTTTCATCCAGGGATCTGGTACTGTTGCGATGACAACAGCTGCAAGTATTTCTGCACCTATACTAATCGCTGCAGGTGTTAACCCAATGCTCGGTGCAATTGCATGCTGCGTAGGATCATTATTCTTCGGATACTTCAACGACAGCTACTTCTGGGTAGTTAACAGAACTCTCGGAGTTTCAGAGGCTAAAGAACAGCTTCAGGTTTGGTCAGTTACATCTACAATTGCATGGGCAGTGGGTGTTATTGAAGTAATCGCACTAAGCTTCTTTATGTAATTCATTGCATATAAGATAGCAAGGTTATACAATAAAATAAGCTAAACTACAGGCACCGTATTTCGGTGCCTGTGTTATTTGGCAAATATGTATAAGAACATAGACTCGAATAGATAGAAGGGGTATAAGATATGAGTTTAGTGACTATGGAAACACTTGTTCAGAAGGCTTGGACAGAAGGAAGCTGTATTCCGGCATTTAATGTTGGCAGTCTTGAGATGATTAGAGGTGCTATTTGGGCAGCAGAAGAACTTAATAAGCCTATAATAATTCAAATTGCTGAGAGACTCCTCAAACATTCACCGCTCGAGTACATCGGACCAGCTATGGTGAATGCTGCTAAGGAAGCGAATGTTGATATAGCAGTAAATATGGATCACAGCAGTAGCCTAGATGTAATAGAGAAGGCACTAGAGCTAGGCTTTACATCGGTAATGTATGACGGTTCTACAGATCCTTATGAAGATAATATAAGTGGCACTCGCAAGGTTTACGAACTCGCAAGCAGGTATGGTGCATCTGTCGAAGGAAAACTCGGGCTCGTAGGAGGCAGTGAGGATGGGCTTAGTGACCACGGCATCAAGTGTACTAATCCGGAGCTCTCTCATGATTTCTGTGAGAGAACTGGTGTATCGGCTCTTGCAGTTGCCATTGGTAATGCTCATGGCGATTATCCGGCAGCTCCAGAACTGGCATTTGATATACTGGAAGAAATCAATGAAAATGCAGGTAAGCCACTAGTTCTTCATGGTGGCTCTGGTCTTACTGATGATGATTTTAGAAAAGCTATATCGCTAGGTATTGCCAAAATCAATATCGGAACTGTGAGCTTCAAGAATGTTACTAAGTTTGCTGGTGACTATCTTGCAAGTGAAGGAAAGCAAGACTATTTCGGATTGAACGGTGCGATGACACAGGGGATGTACGAGAACGCATTGAGACATATTAAGGTGTTTACAGGAGTTGAATAAGATGCAGATTGATAAGGAAAAGCAGCAGGAATTATTTGCAAAATATAACACGCCTGAACATGTGCAGCGTCACTGTAACGAGGTGGCAAGAGTGTCAGTGCTGATTGCTGAAAGTCTTATCGCGAAGGGGTTTCAAATAAACGTTAAGGAGCTACGAGGAGCAGCATTAGTTCATGATGTGTTAAGAACTGAGAAGGATCACGATAAACTTGGGGCAGAAGTGTTAATGGATATGAAGCTCCCGCATGAGGCTGACCTAGTGAGGCGCCATATGATTTATCATCCTTTTAATTGTGCAGAAAAGTTTCAGGAGATAGATATACTCTGCCTTGCGGACCGTCTGGTTAAGGAAGATTGCTATGTGGGACTTGATGAGAGGATGCAATACTTGATAGATAAGCCAGGAAAGACGCAAGAGAGAACAGCGCGAATTCTGAAAGCGAAGGCTCATACGCAAGAGATAATTTATGAGCTTGAAGAAGTACTTGGAGTTACGCTAGATGAGCTATGCAGGAAAGTGTGAATAAGCGAAAGCAGGAACTTATGGCTCCTGCTTTTAAAGTTATCAGTATTATTTACATTAAGACTGTGCTCTATCCGATTATTCCACCACCAACGACATAGTCACCGTTATACACAACTACTGACTGACCTTTAGTAATAGCGCGCTGCGGTTCATCAAAGACGATTTTAACCTCTGTTTCGCTAATAGGTGTGATGATAGCTGGCGATTCTTTATGTTTATAGCGGATTCGCGCCTTGGCTCTGAACGGAACATTTGGGCATGCTATCGACACCCAATTGAAATTGTGTGCTATCAGTTCGGTAGTAAATAAGTCTTCGTTTGATCCGAGTACTACCTCATTGTTCTCGACGTCGATATATTGCACATACATAGGATGCTTTAAGGCGAGGCCGAGACCTTTACGCTGTCCAACCGTATAGTGGATGATTCCTTTATGAATTCCAATGATATTGCCATCCATATCAACGAAATTACCGGAAGCAAATTTTTTACCAGTATACCTCTCGATAAATGCAGCGTAGTCGCCGTCCGGAATGAAACATATATCCTGGGACTCCTTGCGATTCGCGTTGATAAAGCCGTGCTCCTCAGCGATTTTTCTAGTCTCTGACTTGTGCAAAGAGCCTAGAGGAAACATCGTGTGTGATAGTTGCTCTTGACTCAAAGAGTAGAGCACATAGCTCTGATCTTTCGTTAAATCAGCCGCTTTCTTGAGCTTATATCTACCGTCGTCACCATGCTCGATTATTGCATAATGTCCCGTAGCAATGTAATCCTGATCGAGCTCCTGACCAGCCCTGAAAAGCTCATCGAACTTAAGCGTTCTATTACAGTCTACACATGGGTTAGGAGTGATGCCGTTTTCATAAGTATTGATGAATTTGTTTATAACCTTTTCCTCGAACT
>NZ_CP016199.1:880180-907121 GCF_002243385.1 Mogibacterium pumilum
ACTCTAGTCTAAAATCGCAAACCTCAAATGGTATGCCCAGTGTCTCAGCAACGTTCTCTGCATCGTTTACATTTTCAAGGCTGCAACATGTTTTTGCATCACTGCCTATAGTGTTGTTATCATACAGCCTCATCGTTACTCCAGTTGCCTTATGACCGGCCTCTATAACGAGAAGAGCTGCTACACTGCTATCTATACCACCGCTCATAGCGACGAGAACTTTCTTGCTCATTTCTAGTCTCCTGATTCTTATTGAATAACTGATTATAGCACAATAACTGATGTAAATAGTATTAGCTGAAATACATGAATTTTATCAAAGACATATTGACGAATTTTTATAACAAGAGTATATTAAAAATAAACATATGAATAATTGTTCATATGAATGAATGTAGTTTTAATATAAGATGTAGGAGAAATTATGGCAAATATAGCAAATAATGAAGCGCCCCACTGCGAGGTTAACGAAGTGCATGGAAATACTGTCGAAAAGGTAGTCAGAGCTATGCCGAAAGAAGAAGAAATTTTTGATTTGTCGGAACTCTTTAAGGTGTTCGGAGATTCGACTAGAATGAAGATACTTTTTGCACTCTTCGAAGAGAAGATGTGCGTTTGCGATCTTGCGGAAGCTCTCGGGATGACACAGTCAGCTATATCTCATCAGCTTAAGATCCTAAAGCAGGCTAAGCTGGCTAAGTTCTCTAGGGCTGGCAAGCAGGTGATATACGAGCTCGCGGATGACCATGTGAGAACAATCATAGCTATCGGCAAAGAGCATATCGAAGAGATGTAGTTACAGTGGTTAACTGTGAATAATAATTGTCGGTGTTATTATAGTGCTGCTGAGAATTTGCAAGAAGCAAGATAGAGAAAGCTATATATAATAGTAAAGGAGTACGAGATGAAGAAGAAGTTTAAGTGTGAAATCGATTGTGCAAACTGCGCTGCGAAGGTTGAGGATGCGATTAAGAAGCTAGATGGAGTTGAGGATGCAAAGCTCAACTTTATGATGCAGAAGTTAACTTTAATAGCGGATGACGATAGATTCGATGAGATTCTAGATGAGGCTATAAAAACTGGCAGAAAAATTGAGCCAGACTTCACAGTGGAGAGATAGTTTCTTTACTGCAAATTAGGGCTTTGATAACTATTAAGTTGATAGACAAGGGTAGTTCAAATATGAATAAAAAGCAAAGAAATAGACGAAATAGAATCGCGGTATCACTCGTGTGCTTTGTTGCACTTATGATGCTTGAGCATTTGGGTGCGCTAAAAGGGCTTAATGGGTTTACGCTGTTTATAATCTACTTCATTCCGTATATTATCGTCGGTAATGATGTAATTATAAAGGCGGCAAAGAATATAAGTAATGGTCAGGTTTTCGACGAAAACTTTCTGATGATGATTGCTACATTTGCAGCTTTTGGACTTGGGATATTCGGAGATGCACAGTACTCCGAGGCTCTCGCAGTCATGCTGTTCTATCAGATGGGTGAGGCGTTCCAGGATTATGCAGTTGGTCAGTCGAGAGCTTCAATCGCTGAGATGATGGAGATTGCCCCGGAATCGGCTTTTGTATTAAGTGGAGACGAGACAGAAGAAGTTGACCCTGAAGATGTTGAAATAGGCAGTATCGTCATAGTGAGACCTGGTGATAAAGTGCCTCTAGACGGCATTGTAATCGAGGGCGAATCTTTCCTTGATACCTCTGCGCTTACAGGTGAATCTGTTCCGAGAAGGGTATCTGAAGGAGACGATATAATATCGGGCTGTGTGAATGGTGAAGGTATGCTCAAGGTAAGAGTTACCAAGGAGTATGACGATTCGACTGTTGCAAAGATACTTGAATTAGTTGAAAATGCAAGTGCTCGTAAGGCAGTGCTCGAGAATTTCGTTACGAGATTCGCACGCGTTTATACACCAATCGTTACTATAAGTGCTGTACTTCTTGCAGTGGCTATGCCGCTGATGTTCAATCTGTCTTGGGCTGATGGAATTGAGCGTGCCTGCAACTTTTTGATTGTGTCTTGCCCGTGTGCTCTAGTAATTTCAGTACCACTTGGATTCTTTGGCGGAATCGGTGCGGCATCAAAGATAGGGGTACTTGTAAAAGGCAGCAATTTCCTCGAAGCTGCTGCTGGTCTTGATACTATGGTTTTTGACAAGACTGGAACGCTCACAAAGGGTGAATTCAGAGTATCTAAGCTGGTGCCTGCAAAAGGGGTGAGCCAAGATGAGCTTTTAGAATTTGCGGCTTACGGAGAGGTGTTTGCAACACACCCAATTGGCAAATCGATACTTGATGCAGCAAAGAGCATGAACCTCGATAAGAGTAGACTTGAAGACATTCACAATGTCACAGGACGAGGAACCTCAGCTAAGCTCGATGGCAAGATGCTTCTCGTCGGTAGCCGCAAGCTACTGATAGAACATGGTATAAATGGAATCGGCGATGAACATTCATCTGAGATGGGAACTCTAACTTTCGTAGCTTATGATGGAAATTATAAGGGTTATATAGTAATTGCAGATGCTATAAAGGAAGGTGCGGAAGATAGCATCGCTAAAATAAAATGCGAAGGAGTGAATAAAGCAGTTATGCTAACTGGTGACAGGCGAGCTGCTGCAGAAGCTGTTGCGCAAACTCTTGGACTCGATGCAGTTAAATATGAGTTGCTACCAGCTGATAAGATAGAAGAAGTCGAAAAACTTATAACGAAGAGCCATGGAAGAGATGGTAAACTGGGATATGTTGGAGATGGTATTAACGATGCTCCTGTTCTAATGAGGGCGGACGTTGGATTTGCAATGGGATCACTGGGATCCGATGCCGCTATTGAAGCTGCAGATATAGTTCTTATGGATGATGACTTGAGCAAACTTCCAATAATCCTAAAAATAGCTAAACGCACGATGAGAATTGTCAAATCGAATATCGCATTTGCAATCGGGGTAAAAATTATTATTCTCCTGTTATCAGCTTTCGGAATTGCTTCGATGTGGATGGCAGTATTTGGAGATGTTGGTGTGAGTATTATCTGCATCATAAATTCGATGCGCGTACTTAAATTCAAACAGTAGCCTTTCTGGTGGGTCTAAGTTTGACTTAGTTCGTAATATATCATAAAATAAAAATTGGTTTTCAATTCTTAAGAGTTGAAAACCAATTTTCTTGAAATTTGAGTCTAATTGAGGGTGAAATGGAAGCCAAGAAGAGATACAAGACAAAACAGTACGACGAACTAGTTGAATACATATCTTCAATACCAGGACAGCACTTTACAGTCAATGAATTGTACATGTATTTTGCTGGCAAAGATAAAGCAATCGGCGTAACCACCTTATATCGTCATCTTCAGCGTATGCTTGATGAAGGTATTGTGAGTAAATATGCAGTCGGAACGAATGGAGCAGCGTGCTTTGAGTATGTCGGTGATGGAGCTTCGCATGATACCGTCAGTGCATACCACTGTAAGTGTGAAGGGTGCGGTAAGCTGATTCATGTTCATTGCGATATGATTAAGGATATTGAGCATCACATGAGTGATGAACATGGATTTAAAATTGATCCATTTCGCACTGTGTTCTATGGTACATGTGAAGCGTGTCTTGATACTCAAAAGGATAAGTAGTTTATGAATAAAATAAAATCTGATGATATGAGCGACCTCCTCCATGGCAGCATATGGAGGAAGGTCTTAATTTTTGCACTGCCGCTGGCGCTGACAAGTGTATTGCAACAGCTTTTTAGTGCAGCTGACGTAGCAGTTCTTGGTACTTTTGTCGGCAAAGACTCTATGGCCGCAGTAGGAAGTAATTCGCCTGTTCTCGGTCTGATGATAAATATGTTTATAGGTATTTCTGTCGGTACCAACGTAATTATGGCGAGATTTACAGGTGCACAGGATAAGGAAGGTGTGGGCAGGGCGGCTCATACAGCTATAATATTAGCACTTTTGAGCGGTATCACAATAGCAATAGTTGGTAATATAATTGCAAATCCAATCGTCGATATACTCGGCGTACCAGAAGATATCGCACCTCTCTCAGTTAGGTATCTCAGAATACTGTTCGGGGGAATGCCGTTTATAATGCTATACGACTTTGAGTCAGCGATATTTAGAAGTCAAGGTGATACGAGGACGCCACTGATATGTCTCGCTTTTTCTGGAGTCGTAAACGTGGCTCTTAATATATTCTTTGTAATCGTAATGAGAATGGATGTTGAAGGGGTCGCACTTGCAACGGTATTAGCTGATGCTCTAAGTGCAGCGCTTCTATTCTATTATCTCAAAAAGCACGAAGGGTTAGTTCATATCCAGCTAAGTAAGCTCAAGATAGATAAGAGGATAACTAAAAGTATCCTCAAAATAGGCATTCCTTCCGGCATGCAGGGCATGGTATTTTCAATATCTAATCTGCTCATCCAGTCAGCAATCAACAGTCTTGGCACTGATGCAATGGCGGGTGCGACAGCGTCGTTTAATATCGAAATTATGGCGTACTTCATTTCAAATGCATTTGGACAGGCGGCAGTCACATTTGTTGGACAAAACCATGGTGCTGCTAATTACCAGAGATGCAAGGATATCGTCAAGCAGACTCAGATTCTCAACTGGATTTCAATGATAGTATTTGGTGTTATCATGGTCGTGTTCGGAAGAGAAGTTCTGGGAATATTTAACGATGATATGACAGTTATAAGGTTCGGTTATGAGAGGCTCGTAATACTCATGGTAGCCGAAGTTCTGAATTCGACGATAGAAACGCTGTCTGGTGGCATGAGAGGCTACGGATACTCACTGAGCCCTGCAATAGTAACTCTCATAGGTGTATGTGGAGTTCGAATCATATGGGTTTATACTTTCTTTAAATTTAATCCGACATGGTTTAACCTCATGCTCGTTTACCCAGTGAGCTGGGCGATTACAGCTGCTATGATGGTTTTTGCATACAAAAGAACACTCAAGAAGGTCTTGCCTAAGGGTGAGGTATTAGTCTAGAATATAAGAGTTAAGACAAAAGGTTCGAAAGGAGATTGAGATGAGATTGCCTGCGCCTATTGAGAAATTCGCAGAACAATATTTTGTGCCACACGCTAATGCCATAGTATGGGCGACGATACTAGTTATCTTTGTGCTATTCGGATATGTGTGCTATAGAGCTAGGGCTAATAAGCCTTTGAAGTGGATTTTGTTATTGGCATTTTTTGTGTGGGCGGCAGTGCTCGTGCTACTCACTATAATCACTTTTGCGAGTGAGGAAGAAGCTTTTGCATTCTTAAACATGTAAGTTAATTACGGAGACAATTTTATACAGCAGTTCGAAACCATCCTGCTTTATCAAAACTACGGGTACTAGGAATACGAGAGTAAGCCGGCGTTTTGTTTTGCGTCGGCTATTTATTTTGCTGATTTTCATTAGGGAATCGTCCCGTGTGGTGATAGGAGCTGTAGGAAAACTATGCTTGTCTTCTGGACTTTTAATTATGAAAGGAGAGCTTGGGAATAAGTACCCGGGCAAAAACAAAATGAGTAATGAATTACTGCTAATTATCACACTGATAGTCGAGTACAGCGCCGTAGTACTCATGTACAAGTTCCTGGGTAGAGATGGACTATACCTATGGACCGTACTTGCAACTATCACAGCTAATATCGAGGTTCTAATCCTCGTCAAGGCGTTCGGCATGGAGATGACACTTGGAAATGTTCTCTTTGCGACAACTTTTCTAGTTACCGACATTGCCAGCGAAATATATGGTAAAAAAGATGCGCACAAAGCCGTACACCTTGGGGTTGCGACTTCCGTTGCATTTGTAGTTATAAGCTCATCATGGCTCGTATACTCACCTAGTGCTAATGACTTTGCATCGCCTGCTATCAGAGAAATATTCTCGAATACACCAAGGCTGATGTTCGCAAGTCTTGCGGTATACGTAATCGTTCAGTACTTCGATGTGTGGCTATATCACAAGTGGTGGGGATTCACTAATAAGAGATTCGGTGATAAGGAGAAATTCCTGTGGCTGAGAAATAACGGTTCTACGCTACTATCGCAGCTGGTTAATTCTGCGCTATATACGGTATTTGCTTTTGCAGGATTATACGATACCAAGACCGTAATAACGCTTATATTCTCGACTTATATAATCTATATCGTGACTAGTCTCTGCGATACACCGTTCGTGTATCTATGCAGATCGATAGCTCGCAAGAAGGGCGATATGACCGTTTGAAACTAAATAATAGAGGCGTTCCTTTCTTGTACTTTAAAAGTACAATCCAGAATATATATATATATATATATATATATATATATATGATAAAATAATGACGTTATATTCACAAATATTATTTATTAAGAAAGGAAAAGTGGAGATTGTGGGAAAGGTAATTAGAAAATCTTTGAGCATGGTAATGGTTTTTGTGCTAATGCTCGGAATATTATCTAGTACAAACAAAGTGTTTGCAGATAATAGTAATGCGGAGCCATTGATGTATCTTTATGATGTTAATATGGATAATGGAGATACAACTGATCGAACACAACAAACTTTGAATGACAATTATTGGGTAGATTTAGAGAAGCGATATGTTATTAATGTTTCTGGAGCTGCTGGTGTAGGTAATAATACTATGTTTGGCTTGTTCCCTAAATACATTACTCCTCCATCTAATACTGCAATTAATTCGATAGCCGCATTTCACGGTATTGATTTATTTGCAGTTGTAAATAATTTTCCTAATACGGGAATTAGAGCGAATGGACATACTTTAGATACTGCTTATTATGAAACATTAAAATGGTATTCGTTGTTGCCAACAGATGCTTGGAGAAATCCATATAATTTTACGCAAAATGAAATATTGACATCTGATGAAGTTGGTAATCCAGATGAAAAGTTAGCTGTTTATAGTGATTTGTATGCTAAAGACTCAAATGGTTCATCTGCCATTGGTAGATACAATAGGGGGGATGAAATACCATTGGAGTTTTCGTTAAGTGCATCATGGTTTAAACGATATCTAAAAGGTTTTACTTTAGAAATGTTTGGCGGAGGTGGTACAACTCTACAAAATATAAATAAGCGTGCGAGTCAGTATGCAGTTTCTGATGCGGGATTGGCATTCACAGTTGACATTCCTGAAGGAGTTGTAGTTTCTGATAATCCAAAAGCAAAGATTGAGGGACTTAATGGATTTTCAGCAACGGTTTCAAAAGAAGATGGTAAACTTGTTGTACGATTAAGCAAAAACGAAAAAGCAAAAAAATATAAATTGAAAGATTTATTAGATAAGGTTTCATCAGAAGATGCAGACAATATTCGTGTGAGTATCTCTGGAATAAAGGTTGCAGATAATGCAGCCCCTGACACCCAGATTACATTAAAAGGAACAGCTGCTGGATTTTATGACTTTGCATTATCTGAAACAGAAGAATTCTATTCATTTTCACAGAACCATAATCAAGGAGCAGCAGAAAGATATTACACATTCTTTGCTGCTAAACAGTCTATTTCAGGAAGAGATGCAGCGGCACCACAGGATAAACCTAACTTGATTTCATACACTTTTAAGGTGAATAAGGCTACTGAGAATACTACACCAAGTAACCCGGGTAATACGGTAAAGGTAGCAAAGAAGACTAAGATGCCTAAGACTGGAGATGATACAGATGTAATGAAATATGTACTCCTTTTGGGCGTGTCCGGTGCAATGCTTGTTGGTGTTAGTTACCTTAGAAGAAGAAAAGTAAGCTAGTCTTCGTAGTTTGAAAGTTCAAATCTAATTTAAATCATATAAACTGACCTTCAAGAACAAATCTTGCAGGTCAGTTTTGTTTATACAAGAAAGCCACGCAATATATGCTTGCGTGGCTAGATTATTGTATTGGTGTATCTAATACAATAATTTGCTAGCTTAAAGATTCTTTAAGCATTTGTGTTTCCTGCGGTGTTATGTCCGAGGTGCTTTGCAAGTGCTTTAGAAACTATAGTGCCGAGCACACAGCATGTTGCCGCTTCGATTAAGCCCTGAAGACCCACAAGTGTGATTACAAAAGTAAGCGGATTGGTAGCACCAATCGTATGAGCCAGTTTCTGGATATAGTCTGTGTCGTAGAAGGCAATAACTAGAAACCCCATAAAGAATATCGTGTTAAGTATGGGTGCGCTTATTGCGCCAATCGAGTATGCGATGGTACGGTCTTTTAAAACTTTATTGATTGCTTTGAATATGATACCTGCACAGGCTCCCATGAGCACTCTCGTGATGACGCATAGTACAAATGTCTTAAATGGTGCGACTTGAAATAAAACTCCTCCCATGACAGACGCTCCGGAAATCGCATCCATGAAGCTTGCTATGCCGAACACTCCGCCGAGTATAGCTCCTGCGAGTGGACCCATTAGTATAGCTCCGATAGCGATTGGAAGTGTGAGAAATGACATGTAGAGCGGACCTATAGGTACACTGCCAAGTCCAGTGAGCTTCATCACAATCTCGACTGCAACGAGAAGCGCTAATTGCGCAAGAAATTTAGAATCGGATAATTTATCCCTCATATTTACCTCCTTCTGCCGTTCTGTTAGGATACAGCGATGAGTCGGGTTGCCCCGAAGAAATAATTTACATGGTGTGATACCGTACAGTAAAGTCTCTATCGTGCGATGTGCTACGATGATATTTGCACAGTAATCTGCCTGAGAGATTATAACAACTTGTGAGTTATTTTACAACAAGTATTCTCGCAAATAAAAATGGAATTAAGTTTCACCTTCGCTTAATTCCATAAATTCATTTTCATAACGCTACTCGTAGATGATGAGGGCGATGAATTTAACCGGCTCGTCCTTCTTATTGGTAAGGCTGTGACCTTCGCCGGAACCTGTGAATGTGACATCTCCGGCACGTACGGTTTTGATGATGCCGTTATCGTTGTATTCTGCCTCGCCACTCTGAATAACGTAAATTTCAGCATCTCCCTCGTGGATGTGGTAGCCTACGCCACAATCTTTCTCGAGTATGATTTCCTTAAATAACCTTCCTTTGCCGAGAAGTTCTTCATCGCAGTCGATAATCTGCGTCGTGATCATGTGACCAGAACCATTAGCTACAGATGGCTTAGTATAGTGCTGCCTTTGATCTTTCGTTTTAATCCAACTCATTTTGTTCCTCCATAATATTAAGTCGTTTAGATAAATAAGATTTCACCGATATAGGATTTGTTTTGTTCCAGATAAAATGGCATGCATCAGATGCATGCCATAATTTGGATGTTAATTCTCCTCGGGTTTAAGAAGCGACTCATTATAGCCGAGCCTGTTACAGGCTGTATCCTCTATAGTATCAGCCATAATAGCTGCATTTTCAAGGCTAGTTGCACAGAAAATCGGACCTCTATTTGCGATTACGCATATGTTGTTGTGTTCAAGCTCCTTCAGAATGCTATCGATAAATTCAGGTGTATGAGGTTCAACATGCTCGCTTGCGCTGACATCTCCAAGCAGCTGGTGAAGGGCAGGGTCAGTAATCTTAAAACCCACCTGTGCAGCTGCAAATACCGAAAGTCCATGTGAGTGTGTACGGACTATAGCATTCCAATCAGGGTGAGCCCTGTAAATAGCAGCGTGTAAATCGAACTCGCTAGATGGTACCCGCTGTATAGGATTAAATGCCAATGTGTTAATATCTACTTTTACGATATCTTCGGTACGGATATTGTTATACTCCATTGCCGAAGGTGTGATCAGCATTTCATGATCATTGAGCCTCACGGAAAGGTTTCCCCACGAGCCGTGAAAAAGCCCCAAATCCTTGAGCGTATTAGTGCAATCAATCATGTTATTACGAATGTCTAACTCATCAGTTGAGATATTGACAAAATCAACATGTTTCTCAGAATTTACATTGGAATACAGGTGATTGTGCATCTGGCGTGTGCGTAGAGCCTCTTCGTCTGTAAGGTACTTTATACCGCTGATTTTATCACCGTACATCTCCGCTTCAATGCTCTTCTCTATAATCTTAATAATCGAAATTGCATCTTTCATATTATCGCTTGCGCTAAATATACCCTTGCCACGAACCAGGCACCCAGCTCTGTTCTTAAGAGCTGCTAGAAGAGCTTTGGAGGTGGTGTCTTCAGCGATTTTAATGTCAGTTCCAACAATACCTGCAAGATCATAGAGCGCTGGCTTGAGTGAATCAGCATCTTTTGAAAAAAGTGCTGCAGGTTCTGTACATGCAAAAATCATGATGTTGATGTCACGTCTCGTGCTCAGTATCTTGCCGACATCACCTGAGCTCATGTCATAAAGCTGTAAATCTGAATCCTTGATAGTATCCAAAACTAAGACAGGTCTCGACATGAGGTATGTTCCGTTATCAACTCTCACAATAATTGAGCCGTATGCTTTGGTGTACCTATCTGTAAAGTCGGAGGCGTACTTAACTATAAGTTCTCTCGCCTGTAATTCGTTCATTTTCGCACCTCTCTACTATTTGTATTATAGTAGTGCAGCCGAACCTGATAGTTCGTGCTGCACTAATTATCTCATTATTCCTAAAATTCCTAACTGAAAACAGCGATATAAGTATCCCGATAATTCTGTGAACACAAGTCACATGGCTATTCCATTTGTACGACTGTCCAGTTGTTAATACGGATAAAATATCAATCTATTGCTATGTGTAAATTATATCATTTAATGTGATTTTGAATGTGGAGAGAGCAAGGAAAGTTATACATATTTTAGTATAGTTTCCATAACTCCGTCCCACGACGCTTTGCTCGTATCCGGATATACATAATCAGAATCATATCTCTTGCTGTAGGCAAGGTTTAAAGCTGATATGAGACCATGCTTGAGACGAACCTTAAATGCAGGAATTTCAGACTCAAATGGTTCGCCTGGAGCCTGCATCTTAGGTGGCTCTACCAAGATGGTGTTGTCAGATACAATCTTGCTGGCCAGCCAGCTCTGTATTCCTGGCAGGCTGGTGCAGACGGGAATCGTGCCCGACGCCATCGCCTCAATCAGGACGAGGGGAAGGCCTTCATAGTATGAAGGTAGCACGAATATGTCGCTGGCTCTGAAGGCCGCGGCGAGCTCGGTCTGGGATAGCATGCCGAGATAGCTGGCTCTGAATGGCAACGCGACGAGCTCGCCTGCGTCGCCAGCGCGGAGCACTGGCTTCCCCGAGAGGAGGCGCGCGATTCCTTCCTCCTGGCAGCCGCCGGCAAGCAGCAGTTCAAAAGCGGGAATTTCACTATCCTTATCCAGCTCATCCAAAACTTCTATAAGTGGGAAAATTCCCTTAGCCGTGCTGAGCTTGCCGGCATAAATGATCTTATACGGACCATCTGACTGCGGCTTATCTATATCTTCATCCATCTTAAATATCTGTGAGTTATACCCGGTGCCGATAACTTTGATCTTATTATCAGCTATACCGTAAAGTTCGCCAATCTTAATCTTCTGCTCGTCGTGAAGGGCAAATATTCCATCAAACTGCCTTATCCCCGCAATCACAGCCTCATGTCTGAACGGACAGTTCTGAAATTGTCTGAGGTCGGAGCCGTGCGAGATGCCGTAGATTTTGCCATGGAATGATTTAGGGGCAAATTCTTTGATTATCTCAGGAAGCATGGAAGTTAGCAGAAACAGGTGATGGCAGAGGATTACATCCGGATCGAGCTCCCTTATAGCTCTTCCAATAGCTTTGCCAAAAGTGTCATAAAGCATATCTGCCATATCTTCAGTAAGCGAATTGTACAGAGTAGAAGGGTATGGCATAACGTCTGACATGCCAAGCACCTCGTACGGTAATTCGCCTGTAGAGTCTCCGTGCGAATAGTAGACTGGGTAGGTGCGTACAGAAGGAGGAAATTCGAATAAATCTTCGTTATATACACCTGCAACTACAGCCTGTTCATGACCTGCTCTGTCAAAAGATTTGACGAGTTCTGTTAGGTATATGCCACTGCCTGTCGAGTGCGGTTTTTGTGTGCTAATACTTAAAATTTTCATAGTAGCCTTATTGTCTTATAAGAAATTTGTAGTGTCAATATCAATCGCTGAACTAAAAAGTATACTAGGAAAATTAAAAAAACTCTCAACCCATATTTTCCGCATAACGAATTGATTGCTCGAAATACGGAAAAATTTAGCCAATTAATATTGACTAACTTAACACCAAATAGTATATTTTGAGTTGTAGAAGAGTAGTGAAAGGAAGAAGTCATGGCAGAGCGCAATAGTTCACTTGAGAAGGCGTTGAAAGTACTGGATTTATACCAATCACAGAGTCGCCTGACTCTAACGTCTATAGCGCAGCAGACGGGACTTTCTAACGCTGCAATTAGCAGAATTCTCAATTCGCTTGAGGAGATGAAGTACATCTATAAAGATAAGATGGATGGTGGCTATTATCTGACTGATAGAGTGTTTACATTGAGTCGAAATACAAATATACAGAAGCAGATAGTCAATATGCTTGACGAGCCGGTAGCAAGACTATGTAGAAAGTGCGGTCTGGCGGTAACCGTTTCTGTACGTCAAGGGCTAAAGACATATATAGCGATCCGTAAGAATCCTTATCAGGGAATTGCCGTTGTAGTTAGTTCAGAGGAGATGATGAGTCTTAATTTGACAGCTGCAGGTAAAGTGCTTACGGCTTTTTCAGGAGAGTCAGACAAACTGGTAGATGACATAGATTATATTCGTCTCACCGATAAGAGTATTACTGACAAGGAAGAATTCAGATTGCTTCTTGAAGAGGTCAAGGAGGAAAAGCTTGCCTACGATATGGAAGAGGTTACAGAGGGCCTCGTATGTGTAGCGGCACCAGTGCTTTCATCTGATGGTACGGCGATATGTGCAATCAGCGTCAGTGGATACAAGGAGAGGATGGTCAGAAGTCTCTACTCCGTAATCCCAAGGCTACAGGACACTGCTTCAGAGTGTGAGAATCTGTTTAGGTAGTTAACACATGGGGCTTTGGAAATATTATTATTGCACCAAAGCAGCTCGATATAAGTAATATTTGTAGATGAGGTAGTGGGATGAGTATTTTCTACGAGATGGACAAGAATTTCGGAGATCTTCTTACAGAGAAGAAGAATTTCCTCTTTATAGGAGAGGCTGGAAGCGGCAAGAGCGAGATAGTTCTCAATGTGGCTGCCAAGATTGCAGAGCAGACTGGTGCCAAGGTTCAGGTATTCGATATGGATCAGAGTAAACCGCTATATCGCTCCAGAGATATGAAGGATGCATTCGCCCAGAAGGGTGTGGAGATAAATTATCAACTGCAATTTCTCGATGCGCCGACTGTTGTCGGTGGAGTTGCTGAATCGCTCATGAACAAGGATGTATATACGATTCTTGATATTGGTGGTGGTCACAATGCAGCGAGAGTTGTGGGAGTGTACTCGCACTTGCTAAAGGATGACAACACGATTCCGGTTTATGTCATCAATCCATACAGACCCTGGACCAAGAGTCTGAAGTCGATCGATGAGACTATGAGCGATATTGTCACTGCGGCTAGGCTGAATCGCATCTACATTCTTGGTAACCCTAACCTAGGTTACCAGACGAGTGCTGAAGAATTCATGGAAGGACTGGGTAAGCTCGACGAGATGCTCGACCGAATAGTTACTGTCGGCAGTTTCGTTGTGAGGGATGAGATATATGATGAAGTCAAAGGTATGACCGACAGACATCTATTCCCAATCGAGTTATTCCTGACTTATTCGTGGGTTGATTGCTAAAACATTTTATTTAAGGAGGTAATGTTGATGGCTAAAGGTAGAGTTGAAATCAATGCTGAGGCTTGCAAGTCCTGCCAGTATTGCGTGATTTCATGTCCAAAGAAAGTCCTCGTTATCGGTGAAAATGTCAACTCTAAGGGTTACCCTTATTCAGTTGCAGCTACACCGGAGGATTGCATCGGTTGCGCAATGTGTGCACAGATGTGTCCGGAGGATTGTATCGAGGTTTGGAGAGATTAGTAAGGAGGAGCAATATGGCAGAACGTGTATTTATGAAAGGCTGTGAAGCGATTGCTGAGGCAGCTGTAAGAGCAGGATGTCGTTTCTTTGCTGGTTATCCAATCACACCACAGAACGAAATTCCTGAGTATATGGCAAGAAGAATGCCGGAAGTAGGTGGAAGCTTTGTACAGGGTGAGTCCGAGGTTGCATCTGTAAACATGCTTTATGGTGCTGTTTCAACCGGAATCAGAGCGATGAGTTCATCATCCAGCTGCGGAATCAGTTTGTATTCAGAAGGAATCTCCTTCTGCGCATCTGCTAGACTACCGGCAGTTTATGTAAACGTGCAGAGAGGTGGTCCGGGAATCGGTGCTATCCAACCTGCTCAGCAGGACTACCTGCAGGCAACTAAGGCATCCGGAAACGGTGGTTTCAGAATGATTGTACTCGCTCCTTCAACAGTACAGGAGTGCGTAGACATGGTATATAAGGCATTTGACTATGCTGAAAGAGACCAGAACCCGGTTCTCATCCTCACAGATGGAGTTATGGGAACAATTATGGAGCCTGTAGTTCTTCCTCCAATGAAGACACCGGAAGAGATTGCGGAATTAAGAGACGCATTCAATTACAGAGCTATCGTAGGACACCCGGTAGGTGAGAACGCATTCTGCAGACCTGGTTCAGTTGGAACAGGGCAGGAAGCTGTTAATATCGAAGCAGATAAGCTCTACAGAACTTGGGATAAAGACGTTGAGTACGAAGAGTTAGAGATAGAGGATGCTGAGATTGTCATTGCGGCATATGGAATCTCTGCTCGTATCGGAAAGGTTGTCGTAAGAGAGCTCAGAAAAGAAGGAATTAAGATTGGTATGATTAGACCTATCAAGCTTTCTCCGTTCCCATATGAAGCATTTGAGAATCTGGACTTCAACAAGGTAAAGGGTATTCTCGATGTTGAGATGTCCATTCCTGCTCAGATGAGATGGGATGTGGATCATGCAGTTAAGGGCAGAACAGTTATCAAAGAGTGCCTAAGATCCGGTGGTCAGCTTCTGACTAATGATCAGGTGATGGAAGCTGCTCGTGAACTGATTAAGGAGGTACTATAGATGTCAAAAGTTTATTCAAGAACTAAGGGAATTCTCCCTGATACAGTATCCGGATTTTGTCCGGGATGTATGCACGGCACAGTGCATAAGCTAATCGGTGAAGCTGCAGAAGAGTTGGGGCAGCTCGAAAAACTCGTAAGAGTTGAGGGTGTAGGCTGCTGTGGGCTCGGTCAATTCTACGTTGCTCACGATGCTACAATTGCTGCTCACGGAAGAGCTTGCGCTGTAGCTACAGGAATCAAGAGATCATCCCCTGATTCACTGGTTTACACTTATCAAGGTGACGGAGACCTCGCTTCCATCGGACTTGCAGAGACTATGTCAGCTGCTAACAGAGGTGAGAATTTTACAGTAATCTTCGTTAACAACGGAATTTACGGCATGACAGGTGGACAGATGGCTCCAACAACCCTGATTGGAATGAATGCTACAACTGCACCGGAAGGTAGAAAACCGGAAGTTCACGGATACCCAATGCACATCGTTGAGATTCTTAACCAGCTAACAGCTCCTTACTATCTGGAAAGAGTTTCCTGCAACACTCCTCAGAACGTAATCAAGGCTCGTAAGGCAATCAAGAAGGCGTTCCAGTATCAGCTAGAAGGCAAGGGATTCTCTCTTGTAGAGATCGTTACATCTTGCCCAACTAACTGGGGAATGAGCACACTTGATTCGCTCAAGTTCCTCGAGAAGGATATGTTTGATGAGTACCCTCTAGGTCTCGTTAGAGACAAGGGCGCAGAAGCTAAATAGGGAGGTTTAGAATGGAAAGAAATTTGATGATTGCCGGATTCGGTGGACAGGGTGTAATGACCATGGGAAAGCTTCTCTCTGAGGCTACATGTCAGTCAACAGATCTCAACGTAACGTTCTTCCCTTCTTATGGCGCAGCTATGAGAGGTGGTACAGCTAACTGCTACGTTGTAATTTCTGACGAAGAAATCGGTGCACCCGTATCTAACAGTGTAGATGACCTTGTTGTAATGAACGGACCTTCATTACATAAGTTCCTTCCAACTCTTAAGAAGGGTGGTACGCTGTTCATTAACAGCTCAATCGTAAAGGATCCAATTGAGAGAGATGACATCACAGTTGTATCTGTTCCTGTTACAGAGATGGCTCTCGAAATGGGTAATCCAAGAGTTCTTAACATCATCATGCTGGGAGCTTACATCGGTTACTCAAATGCAGTACCTGAACAGGTTATTTACGATGGAATTCACCACAAGTTTGAACACAAGCAAAAGGTAATTCCTCTAAATGACAAGGCTTTCAAGACTGGCCTTGATATTGGTGCTGAAGCTAGAAAGTAAATAAGTAGACGCTAGGTAATGGGCGTCGATTGATAATCCATAAGGTATGAGGGGAGATGGCTGAATATCAGCCATCTTTTCTTGTTTTGCGTTTTTTTGATTAAAATAATGATGCTTTTATCGTTGAAATATAGCTTTTTTTAACACTTGCAAAAGATTGCACACAAAACCTTCACTTGACGGAGACACCAAAGAGCACTAGAATAATAAAAAAATAATAGATAAAATTATTTAACTAAAATATTTTATCCAACACAGAGATTGAAAAGAAAAAAGGAGTAAACGATATGACTTTTGAACAGCTAAAGGAACTAATTTGCGAGAATTTTGGTGTTAGTGAGGATAAGGTAACTGAGACTGCAGATCTTCAGGAAGATCTAAAGCTAGACTCTTTAGATGCTGTTGAGCTTTCAATGATGATGGAAGAGGCTCATGGAGTTTCAATTCCTGAAGAGAAGTTCCCTGAATGCAAGACTATTGCAGATGTACTAAAGTTTGCTAACAGCGGTAACTAATTATGGAAAAGTACTTAGAGCTCACCGAGAGACTGGTTAGAGTTTTCGACAAGAGTAGCAGTGACTTTTTTGAAATCAAGATTTCGGACTATGCCTTAACACTCAAGAAAGGCTCTTCCGTTGCCGCATTACCATCAGTGCCTGTGTCCGAAGCAGTAGCACCTGTAGTTTCTCTACAGCCTGTTGCTACTGCTTCGGCATCGGCTGTGCATTCAGTATCTGCTAATAATGACAGTAATGTGGCTAAAGTAGATGGTACAACTGCAAAGGAAGAAACTGGCACCGCACATCTCAATACAGAAGTTGTAAAATCACCGATTGTCGGAGTTTTCTATGCAGCAAAGGATCCTAATTCACCTCCGTTTGTAAAGGTCGGAGATACTGTAAAAAAAGGTGACGTGCTTTGCATCCTCGAATCGATGAAGATGATGAATGAGATTAGATCTGATTATTCTGGAGTAATCAAGGAGATTAAATGCAAGAACGAAGAGCTTGTAGAGTTTGATCAGGTCATGTTTGTGCTGGAGAAGGGTGAATGATTAGAAAGGTCTTAATAGCCAATCGTGGTGAGATTGCGCTGAGCATACAGAGAAATTGCAGTGAAATGGGCGTTGAGACTGTTGCTGTTTACTCTGATGTAGACAAGGGGCAGCCTGCTATATATTTGACGGATCAGTCAATCTGCATCGGTACAGGAAAGAGCACGGCCTCATATCTGAATGTTGCGAATATCCTGACAGCTGCTATCGAATCAGGCTGCGAAGCTATCCATCCCGGATATGGATTCCTTGCTGAAAATGGCGATTTTGCTGAAAAGGTAGAAGCGTGCGGACTTAAGCTTGTCGGACCATCGTCTAAAGTTATAAAACTCATGGGTAATAAACTTTCCGCGAGAAGACTCATGGAGCAGAACGGTGTTCCTGTCGTACCTGGATGTAATGATGCAATTTCTGATGAAGAGCAGCTATATAGAATCGCAGATGAGATCGGATATCCGGTACTTCTTAAGGCTTCGGCAGGTGGCGGCGGTAAAGGTATGCGCAGAATTTACAAGCGTGAAGACCTTGTTGCTGGCTGGGAACTCACGAAGCGAGAGGCAAAGGCGTCATTTGCAAACGATGACATCTATGTTGAGAAGCTAATCGAGAATCCAAGGCATATAGAGATTCAGATTCTCGCAGATAGCCATGGCAATGTAGTTTACTTACCTGAAAGAGACTGCAGTATCCAGAGAAACAATCAGAAGATTATCGAGGAGAGTCCAAGTAGGGCGAACAGGGATCTGCTGGAGAAGATGTATCAGTCTGCTGTAATGTGTGCAAAGGCGTGCGGCTACGAGGGTACGGGAACAGTAGAATTTATCGTCGATAAGTATGACAACTATTATTTCATGGAGATGAATACGAGAATTCAGGTTGAATATCCAGTCACCGAAATGGTTACGGGAATCAATCTTATCAAGGAGCAGATTAGAATCGCTTCAGGGCTTGCTCTCTCTGTGAAGCAAGAGGATGTCAAGGTGAATGGTCATGCGATTGAGATTCGAGTTAATGCTCAGAATCCATACGACGACTTTAGACCGAGCTGCGGGGAGATTAGTTTCTTCTTGCCACCAGGCGGACTAGGCACGAGATTTGAGACTGCGCTATATCAGGGAGCAAAGATACTGCCGTTTTACGATTCGATGATGGCAAAGCTCATCGTTAAGGGTAGCACGCGAATGGACGCTATAAAGAAGCTGAGAAGAGCTGTTTCCGAGACGATTATAGATGGTGTTCCGACTAACCTCGGGTTTATCTATGCAATACTTTATGACAAGGACTTTATCCTTGGAAATATTGATACAAACTATGTTGCACATAAGGAAGCAGAGCTTCTGGAAAGCATGCATGTAACGGGAGAATAGCAGAAAATGGGAAGCTTAAACAAGCGAAAAAATCTATTATCCGCAATCAAGAACATAAGAGGCGGGAGTAAGCAGAATCAGGTTAGGCGTGAGCCTCGAAGAGCGCTTCCCGACCTTTTTCTTAAGTGTGATGGATGTAATTCAGTTATCGACTATAAAGAGTTCGTAGAGCATTTGAAGATATGTCCTGAGTGCGGTCACCACATGAAGATGAATGGGCGTGAGCGCTTCGAATACCTTATGGACGAAGGATATGAGAAGGTTTGCTTCGGAAGCGAACTCAAAGATCCGATCTCATTTCCAAAGTATGCAGAAAAGCGTGCAAAGGAAGAGGCAAAATCGGGGCTTAATGAAGCGATTTCTATCGTGAAGGGGACGATAGAGGGAAAGCCGGTGCTCGTCGCTGTGCTAGAGCTTCAGTATATGATGGGAAGCCTTGGAACTTACGTAGGTGAAGAGCTAACAGCGATGTTTGAGTATGCTATTAGGAATAAACTTCCAGTCATTATATTTTCAGCTTCTGGTGGTGCCAGAATGCAGGAGGGAATCTTCTCTCTCATGCAGATGGCTAAGACGAGTGCGGTTATCGGAAAATTCCAAGATGCTGGACTTCTCTATATAAGTGTTCTTACAAATCCTACAACAGGTGGGGTATCGGCAAGCTTTGCGTCTCTTGGAGACATCATCATAGCTGAGCCGAATGCACTTATAGGATTTGCAGGGCCACGAGTAATTGAGCAGACCATAAAAAAGAAGCTGCCAAAAGATTTCCAGAGAGCTGAGAAGCTTGAGGAATGTGGGTTTGTAGACATGATTTGCGAGAGAGAGAGCCAGCGGAGACAGATTGCTAAGCTGCTCAAGCACCATGTGAAGATTGGAGCGAAATATGAGTAATGCTTATGAAATAGTTAAGAAAGCAAGATCCAACAACAGGCTTAGGGCTAAAGAGGTTATCGAGAGACTTCTCGAAGACATAATTTATCTCAAGGGTGACAGATGCTTCGGGGATTCCAAGACGATAATCGGTGGAATCGGATCATTTGAAGATAGACCGGTTACCTTTATCGGAATACAGAAGGGTCGCGGCATAGATGAAGGTGTGGAGACTAACTTCGGGATGCCGATGCCTGAAGGCTATCGTAAAGCGATGAGACTGATGGATCAGGCGGAGAAATTTAGAAGACCTGTAATCACATTTATCGATACACCTGGTGCTTATCCGGGAGTAGGAGCGGAGGAAAGAGGCCAATTTGAAGCAATAGCATCTTCGCTTGATAAGATGTCGATGCTCACAGTTCCTGTAATAGCAGTGGTTATAGGTGAAGGTGGATCTGGTGGTGCACTTGCGCTATCAGTAGCTAATAAGATATTCATGTTCCGAAATGCAGTATATTCGATACTCTCGCCTGAGGGCTTCGCATCAATACTTTGGAAGGATGCTGGTCTTGCTGATAAGGCTGCTGACGTTATGAAAATTACAGCACAGGATCTGTATGACTTTGGAATTGTAGATGAGATCATCGATGAAAATGGAGAGATGGTCAACTTTACACAGCTTAGAAAATTGATTTCAACTGAACTCGAAGCTATGTCACAGATGACAGGTGATGAGCTAAGAGAACGCAGATACGATAAATTTAGAGAGATTAGGGGATAAGATGGGACTTAAAGTTAAGGACATTAAAAGCTTAACCAAGGGCGTTAAGCGTAGCAATAAGTACTATGAAGAGAGACTCGATACGACTGATGAATGGATTTTAACTCGTACGGGAATCGAGAATCGCTACATTACTGAAGAGACACCTTCAGAGATGGCGAAGGAACTGGCAGAGCAGCTTATCTTTGACCGAGATAAGGTTAAGGTGCTCATAGTTGCATCGTTCTCAAGCGACATCAGAATTCCATCGATTGCGGGCATCCTTCACAAGAAGCTAGAACTTCCAAATAGCTGCTTCTCTACAGATATCAATGCTGCCTGTGCAGGCTTCGTTTCGGCGATGATTATGGCGGAACGCATGCTTAATCCTGGTGAAGAGGCTATTCTTGTTGCCAGCGAGCAGGTTAGCAGATACATAGACTTTGAAGATAGAGGAATATCCGTGCTGTTTGGAGATGGCTGCGCGGGAATCGTAGTCGAGAAGAATGACAAGCTATGGCTGAGCGATGCAAATACATTTGGTGATGATCGAGTTATCGTTATGGATGATAATGACTTTATTCAGATGAATGGTCAAGAAGTGTTTAAGTTTGCGATAAGCAAGGTTCCTGAGTCACTAGAGCGACTGCTCGAGAAAGCTGATCTTTCTGGAGCTGATATCGATTATGTGGCAGCTCATCAGGCAAATGTGAGAATACTCGAACAGATTGCCAAGAGAACGGGCATAGATGATGATAAGGTACTCAAGAATATCAAAGAGCGCGGAAATACTTCAGCGGCATCTATCCCAACACTTTTATACGAGAATAGGGACAAGTTTAAAGAAAGTGACAAAGTTCTGTTCACAGCGTTTGGAGCGGGACTAATAGTAAATTCAGTGCTGATGGAGTGGTAGAGATGAACTTAGATAAATTACTTAATATTAAATACCCTGTGATTCAGGGTGGAATGGCGAATATCACAGACGGTAAATTTACTGCCGCTGTATCAAATGCAGGTGCGCTCGGAACGATTGGTTCGGGTGGCATGAAGGCGGATGTGCTCGCCAAGGAAATCGAGATATGCAGAGAGCTTACGGACAAGCCTTTTGCAGTTAACCTAATTATGTTCCGTTCAGACATCGAAGAACTGGTTGATGTCGTATGTAGGGCGAAGGTTCCGTATCTAATTGCTGGAGCTGGAAGTCCGGGGCCATATATGGAGAAATTCCTCGCAGCAGGTATCAAGGTGATGCCAGTCGTATCTTCGCCGCTACAGATTAAGCGCCTCGACAAGATCGATGTATTTGCATATATAGCAGAGGGTATGGAAGCTGGCGGACACATCGGAGAGATGACGACTATGACACTCATTTACCAGGTGTCACATGCGACCGATAAGCCTGTAATCGCGGGTGGCGGAATAGGTTCTGGAGCACAGATGCTAGCAGCAGAGGTTCTTGGAGCATCAGGTGTTCAGATTGGAACAGCATTCCTATTCACTGATGAAGTGCCTGTGCACCGGAACTACAAAGAGTTGTTAGTAAACACTGAATCTCACAGAATAACATCTATAGGATACCTGAACGGAAGACCGATGCGCCTTGTCAAGAATCCTATGACCAGAGAGTTCAAAGAGCTTGAGAGAAGTGAAACCAACAAGGAGGCTCTAGAGGATTTCACGCTTGGAAGATTAAGAAAAGCGGTATACGAAGGAGATGTTGATCAGGGCTCTGTTATGGCAGGATACACAGCGGCTCAGTTCGATAGACTGTATTCAGTTCCTGAGCTTCTAGGCAAGCTGATGAGCGAATATGAATTCGCAAAAGAAAGCCTTAAGTAGAAACTGGATTGAACAAAGAAACAGGGGAAACAATGAATAAATTAGCGGTAATATTTGCTGGACAGGGGTCACAGTACGAAGGCATGGGCAGCAAGCTATATGATAGATATCCTGAGATTAGGGGTATATATGACAGTCTGGGGAAAGAACTAACAGATATATCCTTCAGCGGCAATATCGAAGACATATCTGAGACGAATAATCTTCAACCAATTATGATTGCATTTCAGCTTGCTGTATTGAAACTAATTCGCACACATAGACCTGAACTTCTAGAGGGACTTGAGGCAACATGCGGACTCAGCCTAGGAGAATACAGCGCACTCTCTCTTTCAAAAATAGTCTCCGAAGATGAAGCACTTAGACTCGTGTCTTTGAGAGGAGAACTGATGGAAAAAGCTTCAGAAAAGAGCAATGGCAAGATGCTGGCGATACTCAAGATGACTGAAGGCGAAGTTAGAGAAATCGTTCATGGAAATCCAGAGTTTGAAGGGAAGATATATATTGCCAATATCAATAGCGGCAGACAAATCATCGTATCAGGTGAAGGCGAAGCAATTGATAATCTAAAGGAATTCCTAAAATCAAGGAGCAAGCTTGCGAAATCGCTCGCAGTTAGCGGGGCATTCCACACTCCGTTTATGGAGCAAGCGAGAGCTGCATTTGTGAAAACGCTCGGAGAAACTTCATTTAGCTCACCAGAGATTTCATACTATCCAAATGTTACTGGCGAGAAATACGACGGAACTCCGATGAGTGAAGTTCTGTCTGAACAGATAGTATCACCCGTGCTGCTCTATAAGTCTTTCAAAGAAATGGTGACAGATGGAATTACACACTTTCTCGAAATCGGACCAGGAGGCGTACTTTCTACAATCCTGGATAGGGAGTTTGAAGATATAGAGGTTAGTGCGATTAAGAATGATGATGATTTGATTAAACTGTTGGAAGTTTAAGTACAGAATTCATGTTACTAGGAAATAAAAGGAGTAGATGTATGGCGAAGAAAGTAGCGCTTATTACAGGAGCTGCTGGTGGAATCGGTACGGCAATTGCTGAAAGACTGAAGAGCGAAGGGTTTAACCTAGCGCTAAATGTTCGTACAATGAGGCCGCAGTTTAAAGAGTTGGTAGGGAAGCTATCGGATGAAAGCTGTCACGTTCAGGTAGTGCTCGGAGATATTTCAAATTCAGAGGATTGCAAGAGAATGGTAGAAGAGGTCATAAAGGAACAGGGACAGATCGACGTGCTGGTTAACAATGCCGGAATCACGAGGGATAAATTCATCATGCAGATGAGCGAAGCAGACTTTGAAGATGTTATAACTAACAATCTCAATAGTGCTTTTTATCTCAGCAAGTATGTATCAAGGCACATGATGAGGAGAAAAAGTGGCAGAATCATCAATATGTCTTCAATAGTAGGCTTACATGGTAACGCTGGTCAGGCTAATTACGCTGCTGCAAAGGCGGGCATGATTGGACTGACGAAGTCTTTTGCAAAAGAGTTCGCTTCTAGAAACATCCTCGTAAATGCGATTGCACCAGGATTTATCGAGACACCGATGACTGATAATTTGACAGACGATGTAAAGGAAAAGATTAAGGCAGGAATTCCGCTCGGAACTATAGGTGAACCGAGTGATGTTGCGAATCTGACAGCATTTCTAGCTGGAAAGGAATCGCGCTACATAACAGGTCAGGTCATTTCTGTAGATGGGGGTATGAACGTATAATGAGTAGAGTAGTAGTGACTGGTATCGGAATGATTACGCCGCTAGGAAACAGCGCGCCTGAAGTTCTTGAGGGCATTAGGAATTCGCGCTGCGGAATCGGAGAACTCACAAGATTCGATACTAGCGATAGAGCGGTGAAGCTAGCTGCAGAGATTAAGGACTACAATCCAGATGATTATTTTGATAAAAGGGAACAGAGGAGATTGGATAGAGTCACTCAATTTGGTATAATAGCCGGCAGAAGAGCTTTGGAAAATGCTAATCTTACAAGAGAATATTTGTCTAATGAAAGAGCTGGAGTATTTGTATCTTCGGGAATCGGCGGAATCAGTACCATAGAGTCGGAACATTCTAAAGGTCTGTCTCGTGGGTTTGACAAAGTGTCGCCTTACTACATTCCGATGGCAATCATAAATCTTACGGCGGGTAATATAGCTATCGACCTAAGCGCGCACGGTTCATGCCAGGCGATGGTTACAGCTTGCTCTAGTGCAACTAATGCTATCGGTGAGGCATATCGTCATATCAAGCATGGCTATGCAGACATAATGTTCGCTGGTGGCAGCGAGGCACCTATTACTGAACTTTCGGTAGGTGGATTTACATCTATGAAAGCGTTATCTCTATCTCAGAATCCTAATAGAGCGTCGATTCCGTTCGACAAGAAGAGAGATGGCTTCGTAATGGGTGAGGGTGCGACGATTCTAGTTCTTGAGGAGTATGAACATGCGGTCGAGCGTGGGGCTACTATACTTGCGGAAATAGTAGGGTATAGTGATACTTGCGATGCAAACCACATCACAGCACCTTGCGAGGACGGAAGCTATGCGGCGCTTGCGATGACTCAAGCGATTGCTGATGCTGGAATCAAGACGAGCGATGTTGATTTTATCAACGCTCACGGAACTTCGACTCCTCTCAATGACAAATATGAAACGGCAGCAATTAAGCGTGCCTTCGGTGAAGGCTACAGAGATGTTCTTGTTTCTTCTTCAAAGTCACAAATCGGACACTTGCTCGGAGCTTCCGGATCGACGGAGCTGGCAATGACTATCATTTCCATGCAGGCAGGCATAGTTCCACCAACCATTAACTATGAGTATCCAGATGATTCATGCGATCTAAATCTGGTGGTGAATAGGTATAAGCAGGCGGAAATCAACTATGCGCTCAAGAACTCGTTGGGGTTCGGAGGCCATAATGCATCAATCGTAGTAAAGAGGTGGACTGAATGAAATTAACATACGAAGAAGTAAGAAATATTTTACCGCATAGATATCCATTCATAATGGTGGATAAAATCATTGAACTTGAGGCGGGTAATAAGGCTGTAGGAATTAAAAATGTGAGCGGCAATGAGCCTTTCTTTCAGGGGCACTTTCCAAGTGAGGCTGTAATGCCAGGGGTTCTTCAGGTGGAGGCAGTGGGTCAGGTTGGCGCGGCTGCAGTACTGATTGATCAGGGAAAAGGTGCTAACGCATTTCTAGCGGGCATTAAGAAGGCGAGATTCTACAAGAAAATCGTTCCGGGAGATCAGCTTGAAATCCACTGCGCAATCAATAAGAGAAGTGGGGATATTGGATTTGGAGAAGGCTACATTCTCGTTGACGGTGAGAAGGCGATGTCCTGTGAGATTTCATTTGCCATCATGTAGAATGCCAGAACTGTAATCCCCGTAGTGAAGAAAGGCGGATTTATTAGATGCTTACAGAGGTATTTGCAGAGGTATACGAGAAGTTCAAATTGAACCTGTATAAGCATATGTTTGTAAATGGCGGAAGCAAGGGAAATGAACTGACAGCAACAGAGACATTTACACTTGAGGTTATTCACGCGATGAAGAATCCTAAAGTCAGTCAGTTGGCGGAGTTTTTGGAAATGTCTACGCCTAATGTTGCATACAAGATTTCTTCCCTTATGAAGAAGGGATACATAGAGAAAATTCAGTCCAAAGAAGATAAGCGCGAATTCATTCTCAAAGAGACGCAAAAGTTCCACGAATATTACAAGGCGAAGAATAGCTATATACCGATAGTACTCGACAGACTGGCAAAAAGATTCACCAAAGAGGAAATCGATAACCTAGAGCACATTCTAAAGGTTATGAGTGATGAGTTTATGGGTGAGGTTAATAGGTTCATCGCAGATAATAAGGTTGACTAGATGCACGATGATAGATTGCATGAGGAATCGGTATTTTCTCTGATTAAGAGTAAGTCTCTAAGGGCAGATGTTCTGCCCGATGGGTTTAAATATCTATATTTTGAAAATATCGATTCCACAAATAAATATGCTAAGGCGCACAGTGATGAGTTAGAAGCAGCATTGATTGTGGCGGAAGATCAGTATGAAGGGGTTGGGAAAAAATCTTCACATTGGTGGTCATCTCCGTACTGCTCGATTCTGGCAACACTGGTGCTGACTATAGATCAAGAACCTTCAGAAACCTTGGTATATCCGCTTCTGGTTGGAGCAGCCATTAGAGAAGCACTCGCTACGCACGGGATTGATGCTGAAGTGAAGTGGCCAAATGACTTGTATATCGGAGATAAGAAGCTGGCAGGAATCCTATGTGAGACAATTATAGAGCATGGGAGAGTTGCTAAACTGATAATAGGCTTCGGAATCAACGTGAACCAGTCTAAAGACGAGATGATTCTGTATAACATGACATCTCTCTATAGCTACAATGGTATCAAATATAATAGATGCGAGCTGCTTGCTGATATTCTGATAAAGCTCTTTGAGCACATGAAGAACAGCTATGAGGACAATATGATATATGTGGAGCGAGAGGTCAACACACATCTATACGCGAAGGGCTCCACTATATTTTTTGAATCAGATAAGCGCTATGAAGGCACACTAACTGGAGTCGGTG
>NZ_CP016199.1:907146-914515 GCF_002243385.1 Mogibacterium pumilum
GGTGTGGACGGAGCGCTTTTACTTTTGACAGATTCAGGCATGAAAGAATTCGTTTCGGGCAAAATAATCATGTAACTGAAGAGAAAGACAAGGTTGATATGAGTAAGAACCAAGATAGAGAAAACAACTTTTACGGTAATGATGGAAACGGAAACAAAAGTCATGGAAAAAAACATCAACGCTTGGATGCGCGCAGTATTACGAGCGTAGGGCTTGCGGTTGCATTGCTAGTAATCGGCTCAGCGATTGCTTTACCGATCGGACCAGTGCCGATAAGCCTACAGTCGTTAGTCGTATTAACGATTGGAGTAACCATGGGTAAGAGACTCGGGGTTATGGCAGTTACAGTATATATAATAGCTGGACTTATAGGGCTTCCAACATTTGCAGGACTCAATGGTGGCCCTCAATACATCTTTGCTCCGACCTTCGGTTTCATTATGGCTTTCATACTTGCGGCATACATTGTAGGTGCAGGCTATGAATCGAGTTCAAACATGAGAAGATACATGAGCCTTGTGGCAGCGACAGTAGTTATCTATGTGATTGGAGCAGGCTATTTTTACCTAGTGCAGAGAGTGCATCTTGGAAACAATATTCCATTCGCAAAGGTGCTTCAGCTCACGGTGATTCCGTTTGTACTTGGAGACTTAATCAAGCTGCACGTAGCTTTCTTAGTGGGGGGAAAGCTCAAGAGTATTCTTGGAGCTGCTCTAAGAAATGCGAACTAGATAAAACTCCTTTAATTAACTTAATACCAATGGCGATAATTGATTCTTGTTTATAGGAGATGGTTAACGTCGTTTAATTTATCTGATTATTAAACAGATAAAGTCTATAATAGTAATACTGGAAATATCTAAATGTAGCAGACACCATCTAAACGCCTTGAAAAAAACAAGGTATTTCGATATAATCGAGGGAAGTAACACACGTAAATACTGCTTGATGGCAAGGAGGATATGATGGTTAGAAGAAGACGTATGACAGATGCAGAGAAGGCACTTCTAATTGAAGAGGGTAGAGAAGCTAGAAAACATAAGATGCTTAAGACAGGCCTGAGAATTGCTGGTTTCAGTGTAATAGCTGGAGCGATACTTGTAGTTGCTACCAAGAAGATCTTTGATGAAATCTTTGTTGAAGATGACTGGTCAGACGTTGATTGGGGCGAGGACGACGAGGATTACGGCGTATACTAAACCAATCATTTGACAGAAGTTATAGATTTTGAAAGGGAATACGATGACGGAAGATAAGGGCACTTTTTATATTACTACACCTATTTACTATCCAAGCGCTAAACTGCACATAGGACACACTTACTGTACGGTTATGGCGGATGCGATGGCTAGATTCAAGAGGCTGACTGGCTATGATGTGAGATTCCTCACTGGTACTGATGAGCACGGACAGAAGATTGCGAAGTGTGCACAGGAAGCTGGCGTGACACCGATTGAATATATTGATCCGATTGTTGAGACAATCAAGAGACTGTGGGCGACGATGGAAATCAGCTATGATGACTTTATCAGAACCACAGAGGAACGCCATGAGAAGCGCGTTCAGGACATCTTCATGAAGATGTACAACAACGGAGATATCTATAAGGATAAGTATGAGGGGTGGTACTGTACACCTTGTGAGTCTTTCTGGACTGAAAGCCAGCTCGTAGAAGGCAACTGCCCTGACTGTGGTAGACCTGTCAAGAAGATGAGCGAAGACGCGTATTTTTTTAAGCTGTCCAAGTATTCCGACAAACTTATTGAGCTTCTTGGTAACGGTACATTCCTTAAGCCTGAATCTCGTGCAAAAGAAATGATTTCATTTGTCGAGCAGGGTCTCGAGGACCTGTGCATTTCAAGAGCTTCACTAGACTGGGGCGTTAAGGTTCCGGTTGACGAGAGACACGTAATCTACGTATGGCTTGATGCGTTATCCAACTACATCACTGCACTTGGATTCCCGGGTGGGGACGATGAGCAGTATAAGAAGTATTGGCCGGGAGTTAACCTCGTAGGTAAGGAAATCGTAAGATTCCACTCCATTATCTGGCCTGCAATGCTCATGTCCATGAACGAGCCGGTGCCTAAGAAGGTTCTCGGCCACGGCTGGATTCTAATTGATGGTGGCAAGATGTCAAAATCGAAGGGCAATATCGTTGACCCAGAGATTCTAATCGACAGATACGGAATCGACGCACTCAAGTATTTCCTGCTCAGAGAATATACTTTCGGACAGGACGGACTATATACTAACGAGATTATGCTTAACCGCATCAACTACGACCTCGCTAATGACCTTGGAAACCTTCTTTCGAGAACTGTTTCTATGATTGAGAAATACTGCGGAGGAGTGGTTCCAGAAGCGACTACAGAGGATGATTTCGATCGTGATCTGATTGCAACAGCGCTCGGATGTGCTGCGAAGGTTGAGGCCCACATGAATGAGTTCCACTTCAATAACGCGCTTGAAGAGATTTGGGCAGTTGTATCGAGAGCTAACAAGTACATCGACGAGAAGATGCCTTGGGTTCTTGCAAAGGACGATAGCAAGAAGGCTGAACTCGATACAGTAATGAGTAACCTCGCAGAGACACTCAGAATGATTTCGGTGCTAATCATTCCTTACATGCACACAACTTCAGATAGGATGAGAGATCAACTCGGACTTGCAGGTACGGAGTCAAATTGGTCAGACCTCGAAGAGTTCCGCATGATGGCAGGAGCTAAAGTGCACAAGGGTGATGCGCTGTTCCCAAGACTTGATGTAGCTAAGGAAATCGAAATTCTCTCTAACACAGAGCAGGAAAAGGTTGCGATAAAGAAAAATAACCGCAAGAAATAAAAAGAATGAGACCTCAAGTCTAGACTTGAGGTCTTTTTTACCCATATCTATATAGAGGGGGAAATAAATGCTATTTGATGCACATACTCATTTGAATTATGAAGGGTTTAGCGAAGAAGAACGACTTGAGAGGGCGAAGGAGATAGAAGCGTCTCTGGTAGACTTTATCATAGATGTTGGTGATTCTGTTGAGTCATCAAAGCAGGCAATTAAGGATGCTGCTGATTATTCGTGGTGTTATGCTGCTGTCGGCATACATCCTGATAAGGCACTCGTATACTCTGATGATGATATAGATAAAATCAAGGAACTGGCTAGCGCGCCTAAGGTTCAAGCAATTGGAGAAATTGGTCTAGATTTTCACTACGGCAAGGATTCCAAGTCTGAGCAGATTGAACTTTTTAGAAAGCAGATTAGGCTTGCGAACGAACTCATGATGCCGATTATGATTCATACGAGAGAGGCTGATGCGCTTACGATGGACATACTTATCGAGGAGGGGGCATTTAGCGATGTTCGTGAGGCTTATTTCCCAAAGAGGCCGGATGAGCAAGGCAACATGGTGCCTGATGCGAGGGTACAGCTTCACTGTTACTCGGGATCACTCGAGCTAGCTCATGAATACGTTAAGCTAGGAGCGACATTTTCAATAGGTGGTCCGCTTACTTTCAAAAACGCTAGAAAAACAGTAGAAGTGCTAGAGGGAATTCCGCTTCAGTTTATAATGAGTGAGACAGATGCTCCGTTCTTAGCGCCAGAGCCTAAACGTGGTAGACCTAACAAGACGCCATATATCGAACATGTTGTTAGAAGGATGGCTCTTATCAAGGGAATTGAATACGAGGAGGCTGCTCACATAACATCGAATAATGCGAAACGTTTCTTTAACTTGGAAGATAAGTAGTTAGGTATTCAGAATATTAAACTTACAATAGCTGATATGTATAGAGAAATGTAAAATTCAATATCAAAAAGTATATAATATGCAGGGGTTTGTTAGAAATCTGTATGAATAAAATTGTTAAGAAGATTATTGATAGTGGAACAATTGAACGTGGGGATGCAGTAATTATCGGCTTTTCGGGAGGACCCGATTCGCTGACACTTCTTCATGCACTAAAGTCTGCCAGGGCTGAACTCGAACTCTCACTATATGCAGTTCATATTAATCACAAGATTAGATTGGTGGACTGCGATAAAGAAGCTGAACATGCCAAAACGATATGCGAAGATTTAGAAGTTCCGTTCAAGCTCGTTGTATGTGATTGTAAGGAATACGCAGTACGTGAGAGGCTTTCTGAAGAAGAGGCCGGTCGTAAGATACGCTACGAAGCGTTTTCGGATATGGCAAATGAACTAGAATGTAGTGGAATCGCAAGGGAGCATATAAAAATTGCCGTGGCTCAGAATGCAGATGATCAGGTTGAGACGGTGATGTTTCATATTCTTCGCGGTACGGCAGTCAGGGGGCTAGCAGGCATACCTCTTCGCAGATTAGATGAGAGAGGATATGAGGTAATAAGGCCTATTCTCGGAATTGGGCGTACTGAAATCGAAAGCTATGTGGAAGAATTTGAGCTCTGGCCTAATATGGACGAAAGCAACGATCAACCGATCTATAGTAGAAATAAGATTAGGCTTGAGCTGATACCAGAGCTTGAGAGAGAATACAATCCATCGTTTAGAAAGGCGGTCGAGAGACTTAGTGAATCAGCAGCTTGTGACGATGATTATATGATGCAAGAGGTCTTAAAGCTCTATAAGCAGGCAGTTATAGGGAAGCATGAATATGATATTTGCAAAGCAACGGGCGTACATGAAGCACTGAAGAGGCGTATTGCAACTATTATGCTCGAGACCGAAGATGTTCATCCTACGTATGAACTTGTTAATTCAGTTGTCAAGATTATGGGCTCTGATAATCCATCGGCAAGCTATGACTTACCTGGAGGTGTGACTGCAGAGCGCAGGTACGAGAGATTGGTGTTTTTGAAGAAAGAGCATCGGAACGAGGATCATATAGAAACTAAAAAGGATGATGGTACAGATATTGTTCCGAGAATTCTTAATATCGCTGAGTATAGAGAACTGCAAGATAAGTATGCAAGCATAGATGACAGTGCCGCGCAGCAAATCATATATGCAGCATTTGATCTAGATAAGGTAGTTAAAGTAAGAGGAATCAATGGAGACATAGATAATGGCATCGATGCTGTTAGCTTGCTTGATCTGAAACTGCGTAATAGAAGACAGGGTGACTATATAGCGGCTGGAAATGGCAGAAAGAAATTACAGGATTTTATGGTGGATGAGAAGGTTCCAAGAACATCGCGCGATGGTATAAAGTTGGTTGCTATAGGTAACGAAATACTGTGGATTTTGCCCGATAAAATGTTCAAATCTGAGCGCTATAAGAATAAGGGGAAATATTCACAGAATTATCAGATTGATAACAGCTCGGAGCATGTTTTATTTCTTGAACTACGTTAATTCATATGATAAAATAACACGACAGTTTGTGTAAAATAACAAATTTTAAACCAAAAACACTATTAAAGGAATATGAGGGGTACGATAATTGAAGAGATTTACTAAGAATTTCACAATATATTTGGTTATATTCGCGGTCGTTCTCGGAGTAGCTTTTTTCTACAAGGGAACAGACGGCGCAAAGAAGACAACCGAAGTGAAATTCTCAACATTTGCAACTCACCTCGAAAAGGGGGAATATAAGACATTAAATATAACAGATCGCAAGATGACTGCAACGCTCAAGAATGGTAATAAGGAATATGCTTATGCGCCTTCAGTTGTTGAAATCAGCTGGTTAGAGAATAGCTATGTGTTCCCGCAGGTTAAGGAAGGCAAGCTGAAGCTATCCAGTGATCCACCGCAGAGCAGCGTGAATTTCTTCTCGCTTCTGCCAACTATTATTATGGTAGTTGCACTTGGATTTCTGTTCTACTTCATGATGAGTCAGGGCGGTAACAACAAGGCGTTCCAGTTTGGCAAGAACAGAGCAAAGCTATACAAAGAAAATGGCAAGAATATACGATTTGAAGATGTAGCTGGTTTAAAGGAAGAAAAGGAAGAGCTAGAGGAGATTGTTGATTTTCTCAAGAATCCTTCCAAGTATTCTAGCTTGGGTGCAAGAATACCTAAGGGTGTGTTACTCGTAGGAAACCCAGGTACAGGTAAGACATACATTTCAAGAGCTACAGCTGGTGAGGCTGGGGTTCCCTTCTTTACGATTTCCGGTTCTGACTTCGTAGAGATGTTCGTAGGTGTTGGTGCTTCTCGTGTAAGAGACTTATTTGATCAGGCCAAAAAGAATGCACCATGCATCATATTCATAGACGAAATCGACGCTGTAGGACGTAAGAGAGGAGCAGGTCTTGGTGGCGGAAATGACGAGCGTGAACAGACTCTTAACCAGCTCCTAGTAGAGATGGACGGTTTTGATGGAAATTCCGGAATCATCATCCTAGCTGCGACAAATAGACCTGATGTACTAGACCCAGCACTGCTTCGTCCAGGAAGATTTGATAGACAGATTGTTATTGGTATGCCAGATGTTAAGGCTAGAGAGGAAATCTTCAAGGTTCACACTAAGAATAAGCCACTCGCAGATGACGTTACTATAGAGGTTCTCGCAAGGAGAACACCTGGATTTTCACCAGCTGATATTGAGAACCTAGTCAATGAAGCAGCGCTTCTAACTGCTAGACGTAACGGTACCAAGATCAGAATGGATGAGATTGAGGAAGCGACTACGAAGGTAATGGCCGGACCGGCTAAGAAGTCCAGAGTTATCTCCGAGACAGAGAGAAAGCTGACCGCATATCATGAAGCTGGACACGCGATAGTTATGAAGGCTCTTCCTAACTCAGACCCGGTTCATCAGATTACTATTATTCCGAGAGGAATGGCGGGCGGGTTCACGATGTCACTTCCTGAGAAAGAAAAGTTCTTTATGACAAAGGGTGATATGGTCAACATGATTAAGCACCTTCTAGGCGGAAGAGTTGCTGAGGAACTCAAGTTAGACGACATCAGTACCGGTGCTAGTAACGACCTCGAGAGAGCAACTGCTATTGCTAGACAGATGATTACAAAATATGGCTTTAGTGCTAAGCTAGGGCCAGTAAGTTTCAGTTCAAATGATGAAGTATTTCTTGGAAAGGATTTATCAACCAGACAGAACTACTCCGAGGAGACTGCTTCAGAGATCGATGCTGAAATCAAGCACATCCTTGAGAGCTGTTATGAGGCTACAACTAACATTCTGAAGGAGAATGATGAAGCGTTCGAAAGAGTAGCAGAGACTCTACTCCTTATCGAGACGCTTGATGGAGATCAGTTCAATGATCTCTACGAGGGGAAAGTTACACCAGAAGAACTAGTTGAGAACGTAAAGGCACGTGAAGAAGAAATAGCTGAACTTAACAAGGCTGAAGCAAAGGAAAGCGAGAGGCTTGAGGAAGAAAGACGAAGGGAAGCGGAAGAGAAGCTAAAGGAACTGCAG
>NZ_CP016199.1:914540-924559 GCF_002243385.1 Mogibacterium pumilum
CGTTTTGGTCGGAGAGCTTAAGTTCGAAGACTCTACTCTTGCTGAAGGCGTCGAAGATTATTCGCAGGCTAACACAGAAGAAGTATCTGGAGATGATTTGACAGAAGATGTTAAGCTGGAAGATGAATCAGAGGCGCAGCCAGAAGAAGCTGAGCCTACAATGGACGACGAAATTAAGAATGATACGGAAGCTGACGAAGAGCAGTAAGCTCGTAGTCAAAGTAATTGAAGGAGCAATAACATGAGGATAACTGTAGAAGATTGCCTTAATCTGGATGCGTTCAAAGGTAGTACCGTAATTTCCTGTAAGAGAAAAATGGACAGAAGAGTGCGAACACTCTCGGTTTTCGATGAAATTGATTATGAGAAGGGAATCGAGCGCAATGGAGTTAAGGAGCAGATGGTTCTGACTCACTTCTGGAACTGCAAGGATGATATTGATGCCCAGTGCCGTATTGTCGTTGGGTTCGGAAAAAAAGCAATCGCTACACTCGTAATCTTCCTAAATGAGGAAGGAGTTAGAGCTGTAGATCCTAAAGTAATAAAGACAGCAGAGGATAACGGACTCCTTATCATTGTTATTCCAGACGATAAGGAGACCACATATGCAGTTCTCATGGAGCAAGTGCTAGATAAAATTCTTTACGGTCATAATTACAGCGATAACATTCTTAATAACACGATTTACCACCTCCTTAACTTTGAGAAGCATAGAAACTTCCAGAGTGCGCTTAAGGAGGCGGCTGTAAACAATGATTATCAGGCCATACTGATGACTTCTGAATTCAATCCTATTCTCACGATTGAAACCCGTCATGAGGAAACCATTGACAACGCTATAGTACAGGCCAAGAAGATGGACGTATCACACTCGACACTATTTACTCAGGTCAATATAAACGATGTCATCACATATTGGGGAACTATCGATATTAACAATGAGAAGCATATATTGATGATTGTCGATAATGAGGATAATTACTCTGCAACCGAAATCAAAAAGCTCGCAGAGATTATCGAACTTGCGATGGGTATGTGGAAGTACACTCCAGAGAGAGATTCGAGAGCTGAATTCATTAAGTCGGCTATCAGAGGAGATCTCACTTTCTGTTACACTCTCATCGATGAAGCTGGTCTCAAGGGTAAGCAGTTCGTCAGTGTGTTCTATGCGAATGGAATCAACAATAGAGCGTCGCAGGATATTATCGAGAAGTACAAATCTGACAAAGGGTTTGGATTACTTCCTCTCATCGAAGGAAATGAATTTTACGGCATGATTTATGCTGATGCAGGTGAGGAGAAGGGTGTTCAGCTCAAGAACGATTGCCTCAAAATGTATGACGACCTCAAAGAAGGTCGTAAAGACGTAAGAATTTTCCACTCAACAGGTATTGAGGAACTAGACAGCGCAATCGATGGCTTCAAGATGATTAACGAAACTTGGAATAACGTAGAGGCTGTATTCCCATACAAGAGAGTATTTACTAAGTACGAGATGTCAATGGTTTGCAACTGTATCAATATTCAGATGCAGGGCAGCGTGCTCAAAAAGATTTATCTCGACCTTCTTGAACCTTTTGAGAGAGAGGTATCTTTGAACAAGGGAAGGTTACTTCTAGAGACACTGGAAACTTTTGTTCTTGATGCAGGAATGAATAGTAACAAGACTGCAGAGTTTATGAATATTCATAACAATACAGTTCAATACAGACTAAAGCGAATCAACGAGATTCTCGGCGCAGAGCTGACAGGAAACAGAATTATTCCGGGTCTAACCATGGCACTGGCTCTAAGGAGAATGGAGGATCACTAAAATGCTTCTAGCTGTAGATGTAGGAAATACAAATATAGTGATAGGCGTGTTCAGCAAGTCACAGCTCATTACGAGCTGGCGACTTGCTACAGATAGCAGGCGAAGTGCAGACGAGTACGGGATTCTAGTCGAGCGGATGTTCAGACATGAGGGTATTGACCCATCGGACATTGACGACGTAATTATATCCTCTGTCGTGCCTTCGCTGCTTTTTGCCTTGCAGCACATGTGCTATAAGTATCTACACGTATCACCACTAGTTGTAGAGACTGGTGTAAAGACTGGACTTAAGATCAAATGCGATGATCCAAGACAGATTGGATCGGACAGAATCGTAAATGCCGTTGCCGCTCACCACAAATATAAGGGGCCACTTATAGTCATTGACTTCGGAACAGCAACGACTTTCTGCGCTATCACCGAGGACGGAGAATATCTAGGTGGCACAATTGCGCCTGGAATCAAAATCTCGGCAAAGGCGCTTTTTGAACAGACTGCTAAGTTACCACATGTTGACCTAGAGGTTCCTGGCAATATGATTTGCAAAAACACCATTGAAAGTATGCAGTCAGGACTTGTTTATGGCCATATGGGATTAACCGAGCACATAGTAGAGGGCATGAAGCATGAGCTCGTATATAACTACGGTAAAGACTATGACGCTATTAAGGTCATTGCAACCGGAGGACTGGCGCCGATGGTTGAGAATGGCGTAAAGTGTATCGATGTTATCGAAAAGAGACTTACGCTCGACGGACTGGTTCTCATATATGAGAGAAATAAATCACAGAGAAAGAAACACGGCTAATGTCAGATAGCAAATATTTAATTGGCGATATTGAACTACCCAATCCTTTTATGTTAGCACCACTTGCGGGTGTCACGGATGCAGTGACAAGGCGCCTTTGCGAAGAGCAGGGGGCAGCCATGACTTGCACGGAGATGGTAAGTGCAAAGGGCCTTTATTATGGGGACAGGAAGACTCCTAAGCTTCTTTACATACCTCCAGAATCAGGGTTAACCGCAGTTCAGATATTTGGTAGTGAACCGGACGTGATGGCTTACGCTGCGTCGACTCTGAACTCTTGTCCAAACGTAATTCTTGACATCAACATGGGGTGTCCCGTACCAAAAGTCGTAAAGAACGGTGACGGTTCTGCACTGATGAAAAATCCCGAACTCGTGTATGACATAGTGTATGCGGTTGTGAAGAGCTCTGATAAACCAGTTACAGTAAAGATAAGAAAAGGCTTTGATGAGAACTCTATCAATGCACCAGAGGTTGCTAAGGCTATATCCAGTGCGGGAGCTGCTGCCGTTGCAGTACATGGTAGAACTCGCCAGCAGTATTATTCAGGTGAAGCTGACTGGGACATCATCAGACAGGTCAAGGAAGCCGTATCTATTCCGGTAATCGGAAATGGAGATGTTTTTACAGGTGAAGACGGGGTGCGTATGATGAAGGAGACAGGATGTGACTTCGTCATGGTAGCGAGAGGAGCTATGGGAAATCCCTGGATTTTTAGAGAGCTAAATGCTGCACTACTAGGTAAAGAAATACCTGAGCGACCCACTGCAAGTGAGATTAGTGCGATGATGAACAGGCATCTCGATGAACTTATTGAGCTGAAGGATGAATATTCAGCAATAAGGGAGATGAGAAAATTTGTAGCATGGTATACTAAAGGGGTGAAGGGAGCAGCTAAGCTCCGCGGTAAGATTAACACTATTGAAACACGAGCAGAGATGAAAGAGGCTTTGAACATTGAAAAACAAAAAGAAACTTAAGGCAGTGTCCATCGTGCTAATGCTGGTTATGCTAGTAGGAGTCTTAAGCGGATGCACGACCTTTGACAATTTCAAAAAGACCTTTATAGACAAGCAGGTAGTAGGCGAAGAGAACACTATCATCATTGGTATCTACGAGCCTAGTTCTGGTGAATTCAAGGAACAGGGTGGGGAGGAAATCAGAGGTGTTGAGCTTGCGAATTCCATCTATGGCAACGTTAATGGAATCAAGATTAAGCTAGTGAGAGTTGATAATCAGTCAGATATAAACTCTGCGAAGGGTGCGATTCAGAATCTTATCAAGATGAAGCCTGCTGTCATAATCGGAAGTGCTGGAGAAGCGAACTCTATGGTTGCATCTCCGTATATTGAAGCTGCAAAGATTCCGACGATTACGCCGTCGGCAGTAAATCCTCTTATCACAGAGAACAACAATTATTATTTCAGAGCTTCAATCACTGAATCCCAGAGGGGTGTAGGACTAGCTGAATACGTATATAGCGTACTCGGATCTAGAAAGATTGCGATTGTGTCGATGAAGAACGATAGTGCAAATACTGCGATGCTGAGGGGCTTCAGTTCTAAAGTGCATGAGCTTGAACAAGGATCAGCGAGTGATTCGTCTTCTAACGCAACCTCGATAGTATATAAGAAATCTGTCGACGTAGACTTTGAAGGCTTTGGAAAGCTTATTAAGAACATAAAAGAATCGGGTGCGGATGTTGTGATGCTGCCATTTGGCGCTGAGAAGTCAGATAAATTATTTGCAACAATAGAGAAGAAAAACCTCGAGGATAAGATTACATTCGTAGGTAGCTCTTATTGGAATACGGAAGAGTTCGCATATATGATGAAGAAGCATCCCAGGATAAAGGTCGTTTTTCCGTCTGACTCCGTATTTAGCGGTGGTAAGACGACAACAAAGTCAGTTACTGCCGAGACACAGAGATTCCTCATTGAGTATGCTAACAAGTATGGTAACGATTCAGAACCTACTAGCAACGCAGCTCTAGGATACGATTCATATCTGTTGGCGATTAATGCTATCAACAGGGCAAATTCTAAGAAGCCAGAAGATATAAGAAAAGCTTTAACGGAGTTAACCGGTGTACGGGGTGCGACTGGAGTATTCACCTTCGATAAGGACGGAAACCCTGTTAAGTCAGTTAACTTATCGACTATCAAGTCTGGAAAAGTTATTTCGCTATACGTAACTAATGAGGCAACCACGGCGGAGACCATGGAGAAAATCAAATAGTAACAAATTACCTATTCAAATGACTTAAGGGTTTATAATACATGCTTTATAGATTGAGGTAACAAAATGGATTATATCGAGTACTTAGAAAAATCAAATTCCAAGATGATTGAGGAACTTGCTAGGCAAGTAAGGATTGATAGCGTGAAGTCAGACCCTGTAAGAACACCTGACGGAGAAGTGTATCCGTTTGGAAAGGGTGTTCAGGAATCACTCGAAGAGCTTCTTAAGCTCGGAGAGAGCATGGGATTTGAGGTTCACAACTATGATAACTATGTTGGTGAAATCGTATTCCCTGGTGATCCGAGTGAAGCGTCATTCGGTATTGTAGGTCATCTCGATGTAGTTCCCGTATCTGATGATTGGAAACACGGTCCATTTAATCCAGTGATTGAAGATGGATTCATGTATGGTCGTGGAACAGCTGACGATAAAGGACCTGTGATTGCTGCACTCTTTGCTATGAAGGCTATCAAAGATGCAGGTATCACGCCTAAGAAAACGATTAAACTGATTGCTGGTCTCGATGAGGAGACTGGCAAGGAAAGTGCTATCCACTATAGAGAAGTGGCAAATATGCCTGATTTTGGAATTACTCCAGATGCAGACTTCCCTGTTATTAACGGAGAAAAGGGAATTTTAATCTTTGATATCGCACAGAAACTCAAGAAGCATACTGTTAAGGAAGGTCTTGTGCTAAGCAAGGTTCAGGGCGGACTAGCAGCAAATGCAGTTCCCGCATATGCTAGAGCAGTTGTCGCGTCTGATGATAAATCGAGATACGATGAGATAATCGCGCTCGTTAAGTCATACAGAGAAGAGAGCGGATACGATGTCACTGCCAAGAAGACTGGAACATCTCTAGCTATCGAGGCACATGGAGTTGCTGCACATGGTTCAGTTCCACACAAGGGACTGAATGCTATCAGTATACTCATGCAGTTCCTAGGCAAACTGGAATTAGCGGGAGACGAAGTAACTGAATTTATCGATTTCTACAACGACCATATCGGATTTGATTTAAATGGTGAGCGACTCGAGTGCCAATTTGAGGATGCTCCGTCGGGTAAGGTAATCGTAAACGTTGGAACTATTGAGATCAACGACGAAGTTGCTACGATGAAGCTTAATATAAGAGTTCCTGTGACATTTGAGAATTCAGCAGTTCTTGGCGGAATAGAGAGTGTACTCGGATCTAATCAGGGCATCGTAAAGGGCACTGATGAAAAAGCGATATATGTAAATCCTGAAGATGACTTCGTAAAAACACTTATGGAGGCATACAGAGATTTTTCTGGAGACTTAGACAGTGAACCGGTCGTAATCGGTGGCGGAACTTACGCTAAACATTTCGATGGCGTTCTAGCATTTGGCGGACTCTTCCCATGGGAAGATGACTGTATGCACATGACAGATGAGAGGATATCTCTCGATTCATATAGCAAGATGGCAAAAATATATGCTTCTACAGTGTATAAGCTCTGCTGTAAGTAAGTAGGTATAGGACGAGAAATGAGTGTTCAGGAACAGATTATTTATATAAATAATGAACAGGATACTGAAGCGTTTGGAATGGAACTGGCTTCTACGCTAGAACCAGGTGATATTTTGGCTCTAATCGGAGACCTTGGAACTGGCAAGACTACTTTAACGAAGTATATTGCAAAGGGAATGGGAGTTACTGAAAATATCGATAGTCCTACCTTCAATATTGTTAAGGAACACAAGAGCGGTAGATTACCGCTCTTCCATTTTGATGTATATAGATTATCAAGTGGTGATGAGCTTCTTGATATCGGTGCCGATGAGTACTTCTACGCGGACGGTGTATGCATAATCGAATGGGCGGATATAGTGGCCGATGTCATACCTGAAAAGGCAAAGGTTATACTGATAGAGTATGGTGACAAGCAAGGGGAGCGAGTTTATAGATGTATATTCTAAGTATTGAGACTACAGGGAAATACGGTTCGGCTGCACTCATAGGGGATGATGGCAAGCTAATATCAAAAAGCTCTCATGAGGAGATGAGCCACCTTAAGGATATAATGTTTCTTGCTGATGCGTGCCTTAAGGCTGAAGGAATAGAGCCTCAGTCTATTGATGCTGTTGCAGCGTCCATCGGACCAGGATCATTTACAGGTATTAGAATTGGTGTTTCAACTGCAAGAGGACTTGCAGAGATGCTTAAAATTCCTTGTGTTGCCGTATCTTCTCTCGAGGGCATGGCAGCTCTCGCAGACTCTCACGTTAACGAAAAAGTAAGATTCTTTGTACCTATTATAAATGCGAGAAGAGGGCAGCTTTATGGCGCTATTTTTGAGCGAAATGGTAATGGGTATAAAGCGGTACTTAGCGAAAAGCAGTACATGATAGATAAGTTTATGGAGACACTTCAGAAGCTGGGTATAAAGGATTCTGAGGTTGTTTTCGTTGGAGATGGAATCGATGCATATGAGTCGGAAATCAGTGAAGCTGGTGCATTTTTATTAGCTGATGAAGAGTGGCGATACCAAGATGCGGTTTCAGTATCTAAACTTGCAATGCAGAAGTATGAGAGAGGGGAGACGGTATCTTGTGATGGGCTTCTCCCTAACTATATGAGAAAGAGCGAAGCTGAGATGAGGCTTGAGTCGGGTACGCTAAGCAGCAAGATAGGAAAGCTCAAATGATAGTGCAGGAAAATAAGCTGAAGCCAGAGGTCAATATAAGGCTTGCTGAAGCCGAAGATCTGGAAAACATATATGATTTGGATGTAGCGACATTTACAATGCCGTGGAGCGAGGAATCTCTTAGATACGACATACTTGAAAACGATAACGCATTCGTGATTGTGGCTGAGTATGAAGGTGAATTTGCAGGCTACGCGGATATATGGGCCATTCTAGATGAAGCTGATTTCAACAGCATTGCAGTGAGTACTGACTTCAGAAGAAAGGGTATAGGTGAAGCAATCGTACTAGCGATGATTGAAATGCTAGAGGGAAATGGTGTTGCGCTTATAAATCTGGAAGTGAGAGTTAGCAACGTGCCTGCAATAAGTCTATACAAAAAATACGGATTTAAAGAATGCGGTGTGCGCCCAAAGTACTATCTCGACAATGATGAGGACGCACTGATTATGAAGAGGGAGATAGGTGATTATGCACCAGAATAAGCATATTACACTTGGAATAGAGTCTAGCTGTGATGAGACAGCTGTTGGCATCGTTGCGGATGGACGTGAGGTGTTGGCAAATGTCATTTCATCGCAGATTGATATACATACGAAGTTTGGCGGTGTTGTACCGGAAATTGCTTCGAGGCGTCACCTTGAGAATATCAACGACGTAATAGAACAAGCTCTAGATGAAGCAGGAATTACTATGGATGAGATAGATCTCATTGGTGTAACGTATGGACCAGGACTCGTTGGTGCACTTCTTGTTGGCATTGCAACGGCAAAGGCCATGGCTTGGGCACGAGGTATTCCGCTAGTAGGTGTAAATCATATGCATGGTCATATCGCGTCTAACTATCTAGAATATAAGGAGCTCGAGCCACCGTTCATCGGACTTGTGGTCTCTGGTGGGCATACCAACATCATCAAAGTAGATGATTACAATGAGTGTATGATACTCGGTGCAACTAGAGATGATGCGGCTGGTGAAGCTATGGACAAGGTTGCCAGGGTAGTAGGCCTGGGATATCCAGGAGGACCTAAAATAGATAAAGCAGCTTGCGAGGGCGATAGAAACGCTATCGAATTCAAAAGGGTTTACCTCAAGGATGGAAGCTATGACTTTAGCTTTAGCGGACTCAAGACTCAGGTGCTGAACTATATAAATAGTGAAAGACAGGCAGGTAGAGAGATTAATGTACCTGATTTAGCGGCATCTTTTCAAGAATCGATTATGGAAGTTATTGCCGATAAGGCGGTCAACGCTGCTATCTCATATGGAAATAACAAAATCGTAGTTGCTGGCGGCGTTGCTGCTAACAGCAGACTCAGGGAACTACTTGAGAGCAAGGGTGAAGCAGCGGGTATCGAGATTCTAAAGCCGGCTCAGATTCTTTGTACAGATAATGGTGCGATGATCGCTTGCTCTGCATACTATAAGATGAAGAAAGGAGAGTTCGCGGATATGTCACTAGATGCGTGTCCCGGACTGGAGTTTTAACTATGCTTGTAATGTCGGCAAAAGATATATGCAAGTCATACGGAACTGACGTCATCATCGAGGATATCTCGTTTTCTATAAATAAAGGTGACAAGGTAGGAATTGTTGGACCTAACGGAGCTGGTAAAACCACACTACTAAGCATAGTTGCAGGTGAGAATGAACCGACTAGCGGAGATGTATTTATTCGCAGTGGCTATGTCGTCGGGTATCTCAAGCAGAAGGATCATTTTTTTTCAGAAGGAACAGTGCTTGCTGAGGCGGCAAAAACATTCACTAACTTCTATAAGATGGAAGAGGAAATTGCAAGGCTTGAGAAGGCTATATCAGATACCAGTAACACGAGATTTGACCAGGATCTTAATGCATATACTCATCTGATGGACGAGTACAAGGCTAGTGGCGGATATTCATACAAGAGCGAGCTTATTGGGGTGCTGGCGAGCATGGGCTTTGGCGCAGATACTCATGATAAAGAGATAAGCATGCTATCCGGTGGTGAGAGAACTAGGCTCGCACTAGCTTGCATGATGCTTAGAAAACCGGATATTCTGATGCTTGACGAGCCTACCAACCATCTTGATCTCAAGATGCTTGCTTGGCTGGAGTCATTTCTGAAGACTTACAAAGGTACGATAATCGTCGTATCACACGATAGATATTTTCTAGATAGGATAGTGAACCGCATATTTGATATGCGCGGAACACACCTTGTTGATTATCGTGGAAATTACTCGAAGTACCTCGTAAAGCGCAGAGAGCGAGAAGAGGTGATGAGGCGAGAGTATGACAAGCAACAGAAGGAAATTACTCGTCAAGAGGAGATTATCCGTAGATTTAAACAGCACAATACTGAGCATCTAGTCAAGAGGGCACAGTCCAGAGAGAAGCGACTTGCTCATATCGATGTGCTGGATAAACCTTCGTTTAAACAGGTGGAGCTTAAGCTTTCATTTGATGCTGACTTCCAGAGTGGCAAAGATGTAATAATGACGGAAGA
>NZ_CP016199.1:924667-926825 GCF_002243385.1 Mogibacterium pumilum
TTGAGGAACAACAAAGGACGGAGAATTTAACTAATCATGGTTAAATCTCCGTCCTTTTTAGATTATCCAAATTATGATGTGTACCCCTTGTCAGGGACAACATTGATTTTTTTGGGGTGTTTTTTTATTACCCCAACAAGTGTATAGGTAGGGGTTTAAAACACCACAATGAAATGGATAGGTACCTCCTAAACCCCAAAAGAATTTATAGAACCTGAACTTTTAGATGTATTAAGGTCGGTGGCATATGCTACCGACCTTTTGTCGGTGTGCCGGGCATGGCACAGTTCTTACTGGTGAGAGTCCAGTCACGGGTATTTACCGCCAAGTGTAGCGAACCGCAAGCGGAAAGCAGTAATGCTCAAGTGAAGGAAGCGGTGTAGCAAAGCCATCGAGCCTACGAACAGAAACCGGATACAAGGCTAAACGGTGGGTGAGGTTGCTACACAAACCGAAGCCCAAAAGGTAAACGTATCACCGAGACAGTAAATCCGGAGGTTGTGTGGCGAAAGAACTATGTCTTACCCCGGGAGACCCGGACGGCGTGGAAACACGTGCGGAAAAGGCTTGCGTCCGGGAGTCAGCTTAGACCATAGTACCGGGAGCACGAACGGGAAGGGTCTAATGTCAATGTATTGCAAATCACTGCAAGCAAGGTCGGAATAATCCGAAATCGAGGATATGCTCTGAAAGCAGAAACGTAAGTCTGTGGAGGCAAAAGGTAGAGGGGATGATTTCCGGCAGTTTTACGAACAGAAAGAGGAGCAACAAGTGGAATTAATCGAATGGATATTACAGGACAGGAATATTGACGAGGCAATCAAGAACGTCAAGCGAAACAAAGGTGCAGCCGGAGTCGATGGGATGACGGTAGATGAACTTGACGTGTATTTTACTCTTCATAGGGAAGAGCTGAAGACTCAGATACGTGAAGGTAAATACAGGCCGAGTCCGGTAAGAAGGGTCTACATACCTAAAGCCAACGGCAAGAAGAGACCTCTCGGAATACCGACAGTCACAGACAGAGTTGTACAGCAGATGACAGCACAGATACTGTCTCTGGGATATGACAAATATTTCAGTGACCATAGTTATGGGTTCCGAGCGAACAGAGATTGCCATGGAGCGATAGAGAAAGCCCTCGAATACCTCAACGAGGGATATGAGTGGGTGATAGACCTTGACATCGAGAAGTATTTCGACACGGTAAACCATGACAAGTTAATTTCAATACTCAGAGAACGCATTAATGATGCGAAAACGCTACGACTGATTCGACAGTTTCTAAGAGCTGGAGTCATGGAAGATGGCTTGGTAAGCCCAAGTGAAGAAGGGGTACCGCAAGGTGGACCTCTTTCACCTATACTATCCAACATCTACCTTGACAAGCTCGACAAGGAACTGGAATCAAGGGGACTTCATTTTGTCAGATACGCTGACGACTGCGACATCTTCGTGAAAAGTGAAATGGCGGCAGACAGAGTGATGAAGTCTGTGACAAGCTGGCTGGAGCGCAAACTTCGGCTGAGAGTCAGTGCCACTAAGACAAAGGTAGTAAGACCTACGAAGAGTAACTTTCTGGGATTCACATTCTGGAAGAGCAAAGACGGTTGGAAGTGCAGGCTTGCCAAAGACCGAAAGAAGAAACTCTATGAGAAGACTCGTGAGATTCTTTGTCGGAAGAAAGCGGCTGCGCGAACCATAAAGTCTACCTTTATGCAACTGAACTGGCTCATCCGGGGGTGGATAAACTACTACAGAATCGGTAGCATGAAAGGCTTTCTTGATGAATATGGACAATGGCTGAGGCACAAGGTGAGAGTAGTGATACTCAAACAGTGGAAAAAGCCGAAGACCATATTCAAGAACCTGATGGCTCTGAATAGGATTCAGGAATGTGGCCTTGAGGAGAAAAGATTGTTAAGCGTGGCAAACGCAAGGCAGGGATGGTACCGAATGGCTACTATTCGGGATATTAATTTCCTGCTCAATCCAACGATACTTGGCAAAAAGACAAAGAGCCGACCGGGATTGGTCGACCCTTTGGCGTATTATCTGAATTAACGCTTGATTCTATGTTGATGTAGCGCCGTATACGAGACCCGTACGTACGGTGCAACGGGAGGGTTGAGGGCTAACGCCCTCGCTCTACCCTATT
>NZ_CP016199.1:926850-930510 GCF_002243385.1 Mogibacterium pumilum
AGAGCTAGCTAAAAGCTTCGGAGATAAGAAACTCTTTAGCGATGTAAAGTTTGATATTAAGAGCGGTGAGAAGATCTGCTTTATCGGAGAAAATGGTGTCGGCAAGACTACACTTTTACGTATCATCATGGGTGAAGAAGAGGCGGATGACGGATATCTCAAGATTGGTCACAATGTGGATTTCGGGTACTACGATCAGGGGCAACTTCTACTCGACGAGAATGAGACGGTACTTGGGGAGATAAAGAATGCATATCACCTCTATACCGATACTGAGATGCGTAATATTCTCGGCAGGTTCTTATTTAGAGGCGATGACGTATTCAAGAGTGTTTCGGCGCTTTCTGGCGGTGAAAAGGCGAGATTGTCGCTTCTGAAGCTAATGCTGTCAGGAGCCAACACCCTGATATTCGACGAGCCCACAAATCACCTCGACATAGAGTCTAAAGAAATTGTTGAGGCTGCGATAATGGAGTTTAAGGGAACAGTTCTTATCGTATCTCATGACAGATATCTACTTAGCAAAGTTCCTGATAGAATCCTTGAGCTAAGACATGAAGGTATAAGGGAATACAAGGGGCAGTTCGACTACTATCTCGAAAAGAGTGCTGAGTTCGACCAGCAGGAGGCTGAGGTAGAGGAAGAGCAAGTGCCAAATGCAGAGCTAAGTGCTGAAGAGGAGCGTAAACTGCGTAAAGAGCAGGAGGCTGAAGAGAGACGCAGGACTCGCAGGATTGCAGAACTTGAAGCTATGATTCACGATATCGAGGGTAAAATCGATGAGATAGAGTCCGAGATGTGTAAGCCGGAACACACAACTGATGTATTCTACCTTCGCGAAGTTGGAGAAAAAGCCGATGAGTATAAGGCCGAGCTTGAAGGGATATACGATGAATGGCTCAGCCTTCAAGAAGATGAATAGTTGAACAATTACATATAGCGGAGGATGTATTCCTATCAAGAGTATCTGATATTGCAAGTCATGATACACAGTCTATAAAGTATGAGAATCCTGCGGATTTATTTACAATAATCATGATTTTAATGCATATGATTGATAAATAACTTGCAAGAATCGATTGTATAATTTATAATTATCTTTGAATTTCAAAAGGAGGTTAGAGCTATGACTTTTGATACAATTAGAGATCTAGTAGTCGAACAGCTTGGTGTTGATGCTGACATGGTTCAGATGGATACAAGTCTGATTAAAGATCTCGAAGCAGATTCACTTGATGCTGTTGAAATCATTCTTGGCGTTGAGGAAGCTTTCGGTCTAGACATTCCAGATGAAGAAGCTGAGAAGTTTGAGACTGTACAGGATTTAGTAGAGTACGTAGATTCACACAAGTAAGAAATATGGAAATTGTCGAGTTGGGGTAGGAAGTATTTATGAAAAGCAATAATGCAAAGGTATCAAATGCGATTATACGCAGACTACCAAGATATAGAAGATATTTGAACGAACTTCGTAAGCAGGGCGTTAAGAAAATCTCTTCTAATGAATTGAGTGAGCTTATTGGTTATACTGCATCTCAGATTAGACAGGATCTCAATACATTTGGTGGCTTCGGTCAGCAGGGATACGGTTACTCGGTTGATTCTCTATTCCAGGAGATTAACAAGATTCTAGGTCTTGACCGTGAGTACAAGACAATCGTAATAGGTATTGGTAATCTTGGTCAGGCAATCACGAACTACACTTATTACTACAAGATTGGGTTCAATATCGTAGGACTTTTCGACGTTAATCCAAAACTCGTAGGTCTAAGCATCAATGATGTTCTTGTTCGCGATTTTTCTGAGATGAGCGATTTTGTAAAAGCAAATGACATTGACATTGCTATTATCTGCGTTAATCGTGAGAATGCGCAGAAGGTTGCAGACGTGCTTGTCGATGCTGGTATCGAGGGTATCTGGAATTTTGCTCCAGTAGATCTCGATGTACCGCATGATATCGCTGTTGAAAATGTTCATCTAAGTGACAGCTTGCATACACTGTCGTTCCTCATTAGAAGCAATGAGCTAGAAGATGCTGAAAAGTAAATTATTTTGACATTACGTAAAGAAAAATGGCCGGGCGGTGCCCAGCTATTTTTTATGCCGTGATTCAGCACAGCCATCATAAGGCATAAAAAATGCCCCCTGTGCGTAACACAGGGGGCCATCTCTACCTTTGGTATATCCCTAACGGATTATTCCTGAGCAGGTGCGCCTACTGGGCAAACATCTGCGCAAGCTCCGCAGTCAATACAAGTATCTGCATCGATAACGTAAGGTGTTCCTTCTGTAATAGCCTCTGTTGGACAACCATCCATACATGCGCCGCAGCTGATGCAATCTTCACTAATCTTATAAGCCATAAAATCCTCCTATGATAAACAATTCATTTACTTTCTTCATCTGTATTGTATCATGGTATAATAGGTTTGATAAAGTTAACTTTTTGTGAAGTTTTCAAGGATTGTTATGAGTATGAAAGTTTATTCTTTTACTGGAAAAAGTGGTACGGGGAAGAGCTATCAAGCGATAAGAGTGGCAAAGGAAAAAGGCATTCCAGCACTTATCGATGATGGACTTTTAATATATCGCAATAAAATTGTCGCAGGTAATTCAGCTAAGAAGTGTGAATCGAAAGCTAAAGCAATGCGAACGGCACTTTTTAACTATGAGGATCACAGGCATGATGTTCAGAAGAAGATAAAGTCGCTCAAGATCAAGAAGTTGCTGGTTCTGGGTACATCAGACCGCATGGTTGATATAATTACAGATACTCTTGAACTTCCGCGAGCTGTAGAGAGACTTTATATTGAGGATTTTACTAGCGCTGGTGAACGAGAAATTGCTGCGGAACGTCGTAATAATCACGGTGAACATGTTATACCGGCACCGATGGGAGATTTGAAGCGTGATTTTGCAGGATACTTCATGAATCCGCAGAGGTTTCTTAAAAACTGGACTCTAGCCAACGATGAGACGGATAAGTATGAGAAAACCGTAGTCATGCCGCAATATGCGTATAATGGAAATTACACGATTAGTGAGAATGTAATTGAGAATATCATAAGAATTGTGGCGAGGAAGTATCGTCGCAATATAAGAGTGACGAATTTTTATAACAACGGTAAAACTGGTAGTTTGGTAATCGAGCTGGACTTAAAGGTTAGGAAGACAGTTGACTGCATGAGATCGTGTATTATCATCCAAAGGGATGTCAAACGCAGCATAGAACAGATGACGTCATTTCAGGTAAAATGCGTAAATGTTAACATTAAGGAGTTAGTACTCGACCGTGAGATAATTCGCAATCATGATAAGAAACAGGCTTGATGTTGGGAGTTCTATATATTAAAACGTGAAGCATAAATTTTGTAATAATTATGTTATTAATAAAAACAGCAGTCGTCAGACTGCTGTTTTAACTTCGTAGTGTGCCGGGCATGGCACAGTTCTTACTGGTGAGAGTCCAGTCACGGGTATTTACCGCCAAGTGTAGCGAACCGCAAGCGGAAAGCAGTAATGCTCAAGTGAAGGAAGCGGTGTAGCAAAGCCATCGAGCCTACGAACAGAAACCGGATACAAGGCTAAACGGTGGGTGAGGTTGCTACACAAACCGAAGCCCAAAAGGTAAACGTATCACCGAGACAGTAAATCCGGAGG